>JBDSMH010000162.1:0-42575 GCA_039915945.1 Acidimicrobiales bacterium
GTCGTCGCGTGGATGTGCCAGCGGACCGACAAGACGACGACCGCGACGCTGCTGCGTTGCTCGTGGGAAGCCGTCGACCGGATCGTGGGCCGAGTCGTGGCTGACTACCTCGACGAGGGCCGCCTCGTATTTGGAGGATTTCTGTTGTTGTTCAACGTGCCGATTAGTGCGCGTTAGTGACAGCAAAAGCGTCCCCGCGGGGACGCTTTTCGCGTGGTGCGACACCAACAATTCCGTGTCGCGTCGCACCGCGGGCGGCCAACTGCTTGCGGTCTGTTTGTGTCGATTACTGCGCATTAGTGCTAGCAAGAGCGTTCCTGCGGGGACGCCTCACCCTCGCCGGCGGGGGATTCGCTACTAGGTTCGCCACCATGACCGACGATCACGCCGCTACCCGACTGCCGCAACTCTCGCTCTATCTGACGACGTTCAGCGCGCATGATCCCGGCGGCTGGCAGCACGTGCTGGATCGAGCGCGCGCGGCGGAGGCGGCCGGCTTCGACCGACTCGTCGTGCCCGACCACGTGGTGTTCGGTGAGCGCCTCGAGGAGTACGCCCGGCCCGAGATGGGCGGCGCCGCGGGCGGGCAACAACCCACCGGACCTGACGGTTTTTGGCTCGAGCCGCTGACGGTGCTGGCGGTCCTCGCTGGCATCACGTCCCGCGTGCGACTCGGCACCAACATCCTCATTGCCGCGTTGCGCCGACCGGTCGTGTTGGCCAAGACGTTGTCGACGCTCGACGTGTTGTCCAATGGACGCGTCGATCTCGGCGTAGGGGTCGGCTGGCAGCGCGAAGAATACGAAGCCGCCGGACTCGAGTTCGAGGGACGCGGGCGGCTGCTCGATCACACGCTCGAGGTCTGTCAGACGCTGTGGCGCGAACCACGCGCCGCGTACGATTCGCCGCTGCTGCACTTCGAAAAGATCCACATGATGCCGAAACCAATGCAACCGGGCGGCGTGCCGATCTGGGTGAGCGGCACGGTGAACAAGAACGTCATTCGCCGCGTCGCCCGCTTCGGTAGCGGATGGATCCCGTGGGGACCCGCCCGTGTCGATGTGAAGACGGGTATCGCGCAGATGCGTGAGGGCTTGGCCGAGTTGGGCCGCGATCCGGCGACGCTCGACATCGTCGGCGTGATTCCGATGGTCGAGGATCAACCCGGTGCCGTCGACTTCGACCGGACGATGGAACCCGTACCCGACCTCGTCGCCGCGGGCGTCACTGACTTTCGCTTCAACACGAACATCCCCGATGGTGCGTCCGCCGCGACCGACTTCTTGACCGCGATGGCCGAAGCCTTCCGCGCCGCGCAATAGTTCCGCGCGTACTACGTCGGCAGTTCCACTATGAGCGAGCCCATCGATCCGAAACTCGGTGCGCGATTCCTGCCGCGATGGGAGATCGGCGACGTGGTCGGGACAGTCGTTGCGATCGACGTGATCCGCGCATTCACCACTGCTGCGTATGCATTCGCGGCAGGCGCCCGCGAGATCTGGCTCGTTGCGGACGTCGACGAAGCGCTCGCGTTCAAGCAACGCCACCCGGGCTCGCTCGCGATGGGCGAAGACCACGGGCTGCGGCCGAAGGGATTCGACTACTCCAACTCCCCGGTCGCGGTCGCGCGCGCCGATCTGTCGGGATGCGTCATGGTGCAACGCACGTCGGCAGGTACGCGCGGGGTCATTGCCGCGCACAACGCGTCGCGCTTGTGGTGTGCCAGTCTCGTCTGCGCATCGGCGACCGCGCGTGCGGTCAACCGCAGCGATGCCGGCACGCCCACCTATCTCATCACCGGTCGATTTCCTGACGGCGGCCCGACATCAGGTGACGACGATCTCGCCACCGCACAGCTCATCGAGCGAGCGAGGATCGGCGCGCCGCTCGACGCGCCGGCTACAGCAACGTTCGTAGCCAACTCCGACGAAGCGATCAAGACGCTGCAACTCGGCGACGGCGATGTCGACCCCGATGACATCGTCTACGCGACTCGCGTCGACGCATTCGACTTCGCGATGGAAGTGACGCGAGTCGACGGCGGGCTACGCCTCGATATCACTACGTAGTTCGGGCAGTGGCCTGAGCTCGCAGTTCGTACTTCAAGACCTTGCCGGTCGCGTTGACCGGTAACGCGTCGACGAATTCGACCGCGCGCGGCACCTTGTAACGGGGCGCCGGCGCAGTGCACGGCGAGCCCGGCGACGACCCACTCACGGATGTTGGGCGCCCAGATGCTGACGCGGTCGCCGCGCTCGACACCGGTGGCGATGAGCGCGCGAAGGGCTTCTCGGACCCGCGTGACCAACTCGGGAAAGGTCCATCGTTCGGGCCCTTCGACGACCGCTTCGACGTCGGGAACCGACGGGCGGCGTCGTCGACGAGCTCCGCGATCGTGCTCCACGGCGGTTCGTGCACCGCCACGATAGCTCGACCCGATCGACTGCTTCATGAGACCACTGCTTCACGAGACCTTCTGGTTTATCAAACCTTGTCTTGACAGTTGCGGCTCGGGGGGAGAGTGTCCATTGTGGGGCGGCCTATGGAATGGCTGAAGCAAAGGTTCACACGATGGGTGGTCGCGGATCGACCGTCGCGCCGTTGCATCACCGTCGTCTTCGCTCTGCTGCTCTTGCCACAGGCCGTGATGGGTCAGCTGGGCACGACGTTGCGGCAGATGCACGTCCCCGACGACGTATCGGGTTCGATCGTGGCGATCGCCAATCCGTTCACCGACAACACCAAGGCCGAGCACATCATCGAGTCGTGGGACCGATGGGACGACTATCGCAGGAGCCCGAATAGTGGTCTGGCGGGAGTCAAGACCAATCCCGGTTTGGTCGCCGGCATTTGGCTCGCCGTCGATTCATTCTTCTTCGCGCCACTGCTCGCCCTGCTGCTGATCCTCGTGGCGCGTCGGCGCTACGCATTCAAACCGGGGGACGTGGATGGCGTGGTTGAAGGTCGTGCCGTATTTCGCCGCGCTCTACCTCATCGCTGATCTGACGGAGAACTTGGTGACGGGGAGCGAGATCTACTTCGGTTGGTCCCACCACGCCACTCGAATCGCGAGTGGTGCAAAGCTTTTCTTCATCGTGCTCGCCGCAGTCCCGGTGGTGTTCTCGTTCTTGGTGTGGCCCCGCCGCCCGAAGCAGGTTCCGGCACTTCGTGGTCAGCTCAGTCGCCTCCAGGTGCCGGCTGCAGTGGCCGCCGGTTACGGGGCGGTGCTGCTCTTGCTTCCCGGCAACGTGCGACCGCAGGTGGCCGACGTGATGCGCACGTGGACTCTCCACGACGACCCGTGGTCGTTTGTGTGTGCAGCAGCCGCAACTCTGGCGCTGTCGAGCATGATCTGGGCGGTTGGGGTCCTCGAACTCTCTCGCCCGCCGCGTCGCGTCGCGGCACCCGAGCGCGACCGTGCACAAGGCAAGTTCCAACTGAAGATTGCGGCGGTGATAGTCGTCGTGGCGCTGGGATTGGGGCGGTTCGATGTCTTCTCGCCGGCACTGTTGATCGTCGGCATCATGTGGTTCGTGTCGGCGTCGATCCTGATCGCCTTCCCGCGCCCCAGCGTCTCGCCGATCGTCAACGCGCCGCTCGGTGGTGACCGCACGCTTCGTGGAGCCGCGCGTCGCGCGATTGCGGAACCGCAGAACACGGCCGGCGACCCAAAGGATCTTCGGCGACTTCTCGGCGCGCTCGTCGCGCTGCCGATCTACACGTTCGGACTTGCATATCTGCGCTACTCGGATCTGGTCTTGGGCGGGTGGTCGATCGTCCGGGCCGCCGCCGTCGTCCTCGTCGCTATCGCCCTCAGTTGTCTGCTGCTGCGTTGGATTGCCGCGTCGCCGATCCAGACCGTGGTGACCGACATGCCCGCGCCCCCTTGGCCCCGGTGCCACTGATCGTTGCGATCGTGCTCGGAGTGATTTCAATCGGCACGGGGGCCGTCGCACTTTTCGCGCCGCTCACTGCCTGCTGGGCCGTCGGTTCCGTCGGACTGGTCGCGACGTGGTTGGTATCGCTCGCCGCGGTCATGTCGGTGGTGAGTCTGATTGCGCGCCGGACGCCACGCGGGCTGCTCGGCCAACTCGGTTTTCGTCGGATGCCGGTCCTGGCGGCGTTCCTCGTCGTGTTCGCGCTCGCCGGACACTTCGACACCGAGGTTGGCTTTCACGAAGCACGCATTGTCGGCGAGCGTTCCGAAGAGAATGCGGCGCCGAGGAGTCCGGCCGATCTCGCAGTAGTCGAGAAAGCGTTCCTTGCTCAGAATCCGACGGGCGTGACGCCCCTCTTCGTGATCGCCTCGTCGGGTGGTGGAGCGCGCGCCGCCTACTGGACGGCGCTGGTCCTCAACTGTCTCTTCACCAGTGACGACAAGCCCTTCGGCGGCGATCAACCTGCCCCCGAATCATGTCGCGACGCGAACTTCACTTGGAACAAGGTTGCGTTCGCGAGCGGCATTTCGGGTGGCAGCGTAGGTCTGGCAATGTTCAGTTCAACAACGTCGACCGGAGTCGATGTCGATGGAGTGTTCGAGGATGGCTTCCTCGATCCGGTGATCGCGCAGTTGCTGTTCGGTGACGCGCCCAACTCGTTGATTCGATACGACGGCGACGCAGGAAGCCGTCCGCGCGACCGGGCCGCGGTCCTCGAAGACGCGTGGGAGGACAAGCTCGGCTCGCTCGAGAACAACACGTTGTTCGACTCTCAATTCATGGATGGAAAGCCCAGGCTCCCGATCCTGTTGTTGAACAGTGCGTCGGTCGGCGACGGGTGCAGGATCAACGTGTCGGTCGTCGATCTTGCACCAACGAGTGTCGGCGCCTCCGGTGAGAAGGGGGTGCCGAGCTGTCGCAGTTTGGATCGTGAAACGCCTTCCAATGCGGCCAAGCCCCTTTCGTCGACGAGGGATGTCGCCGATTTCGTGTGCACCGGTGAGGATCTTCGGCTCGCGACAGCGGCGCTGCTATCGGCTCGATTCCCGTTCGTCTCGCCCACCGGTGCACTGAAGCAATGCGTGGACAAGGAGGCCGACTACATCTTCGCGGTCGACGGTGGATATGTAGACAGCTCGGCGGCCAGTCCGCTCGCCGAGATCGTGCCGCGATTTGTCGACATGGTGGAGCACTCCGAGGCGAAGACAGCTGCGCAATCGAATCTGTGCTTCCAACCGATTGTCCTGCAGATCGACAATGGCTACACCGATCGCGTCGCTCCCGGCAGTACGGATCGCCCTCGAGAACTCGTTGCGCCGCTGATCGGGTTCGGCTCGGCCGGTGGCTCACGGGCCGACGTGGCGCGGCAAGCGCTCGAGCGGGTGGCGGCACCCCGCGCCTGTGCCGCAAAAGAAGCGGACAAGGGACAGCGCTACGCCCAGACCTACTTCCACCTCTACCCGGAGGCGCGGCCCGGCATAGAAGCACCGTTGGGCTGGAGCCTTTCGAGTCGGGCCAGGAGAAGTCTGCGCGATCAGCTCACCGAAAACATCCACAACGAGCAGGAAATCTGTCGCCTCGCGATCGCAGTGAACGGTGTCGAAGGCAGCAAGAACTGTACCGAAAAGTCTGACCCGTACGAGGGTCTGCAAGGTCGTCAACGGTTGGACCGAGGATGGATCCAGATGCTCCTGCTGATTTGCGCGCTCGTGGGTGCCGTCGCATTGGTGCGCCGATGGTGGTCCGATCTGTCGATACCGGTGCCGCGTGAGCCGAGGAGTCTCTGAGCACTCGTGGTCGACGGAGCGCGTAGGGTCGGGGTGATGTCCGAGCCGTTATCCAGCTACACGAACGTGACACCAGAGCAAGCGCGCGCGCAGCGATTGGCTGCCGCGCTGCCGCGACACGACGACGGCCTCGCGGGCATCGACGACTTCGTCATTCCCGGTCGGGCCGGACCAATCGGTGCCCGCGTGTACCGTCCGCAGGGTGCGTCACCACTTGCGGTGGTCGTGTACCTTCACGGCGGCGGATGGGTCGTGGGCGATCTCGACACCCACGATGCGACAACGAGCGCGCTCGCAGCTCGTTCGGGGTGCGTGGTCGTGTCGATCGACTATCGGTTGGCGCCCGAGTTTCCGTTCCCCGCGGGTTTGGAAGATTGCTACGACGCGCTGCGATTCGTTGCCGAGCACGGCGAGGAGCTCGGTGTCGACCCCAAACGCATTGCGGTGGCGGGGGACAGCGCCGGTGGCAACCTCGCCGCCGCACTCTGCTTGCTCGCGCGTGAGCGGGGCGGCCCTGCGATTGCGTTCCAGCTGCTCGTCTATCCGGCGACCGACCACTTCGGCGACTGGCCGTCGTACGTTGAGCTCGGCGATGGTCGCCACGGGCTCAGCCTCGGCCTGATGCATTGGTTCAGCGCCCACTACCTGCCCGATCGAGCGGACGCCGCGGACTGGCGTGCATCCCCGGTTCGCGCCACCGATCTCGCGGACCTTCCGCCGGCGCTGGTGCTCACTGCGGGATACGACCCGCTGCGCGACGAGGGGGAGGCCTACGCGGCGCGCCTCGCGCAGGCGGGTGTCGCGACGACGGTGCATCGCTATCCGACCGCAGTGCACGGATTCTTTGCGCTAGGCGATACCGAAGTGCGTCAAGCCGGCATCGACGAAGCCGCCGTGGCACTCCGCGAAGCGCTCTGAATTCCTACGTTCGTGGTTCGCCCATGAGGCCGGATTGTGGTGCGGCCGTGGCCCACATCACGCGGTGTTCGAGCCGCACGATGCGCCAGTCGCCGCCGCGTGATTCGAGATCGAACACGTACTTGACGCCGCGGATCACGCCGTGGGGTTCGTCGCCGGCGCTGACTGCGAGCACGAGACAACCGGCGGTCGCGTGCGCTGACGTGCCGTTGACTGTTGCGCTGACGGGCCCGAGGTTGTGGATCGTGCCTTTGAGCCGCTCGAGCCGCTCGATCATCTCGACGATGGGCTCGATACCGGTGGTGAAGGGCTGACCGACATAGCTCGACTGCACATCATCGAAGAAGCACGTGCGCAGAGTGTCGAGATCGACGGCATCGACGGCGGTGGCGTAGCGATGGACGATGCGAATGCAGCGCAGTTCGTCGAGTAGATCGTCAGCAGCCATGACCCGGCGCCTCCTTGCTCTGGTCGCTTTGCCCGAGCCGCGCCCGAGCCATCTCGAGTCGTCCCGCGTGTGATTCGTCGCGCGAGCTGACGATGGGCAACAGGTGATCGAGCAACGCGTCGCTGATCTCGCGCAACTGCACCAACTGCTCGGGAGTCAGTAGATCGAAGAGGTGGGTCCGTACGCTCTGCACATGATCGGGCGCGGCGGCTTGCAGCGCCGCGAATCCGGCGTCGGTGAGCACCGCCAATGAGCCGCGGCGATCGCTCGGGCAGCTCTCGCGGCGCACCCAACCGAGCTCTTCGAGCCGAGTGACGGCGTGGCTCAGCCGGCTGCGCGATGACTGGGTTGCGTCGGCGAGTTCGCTCATGCGCCGAGACCGATTGGGTGTCTCGGACAGCATCACGAGCACTTCGTAGTAGCTGAACGGCATCCCCGCGTCGCGCTGGAGGTCACGCTCGAGTTCGTCCCAGAGCAGCCGCGTCGAGAGGATCCAGGCGACCCACGCCCGGCTCTCGTTGTCGTCGAGCCATCGCGGTTGCGAGGCGGTGGTAGTGGGGGCAGCGCTCATGGCCCAAATCTTACGTCGTGGCGAAGGTAGTTGACCTTTCAATAATATCTGCTACAGTGCTCAATAGTTGAACGTTCAAATGAACGACACAAGGAGCCCCCATGAGCCTTCTCGAATCCAGCACCCTCCCCACCCACCTCACCGGCACCTGGCAGATCGATCCCGTGCATTCCGAGGTCGCGTTCAGCGTTCGGCACCTCATGGTGAGCAAGGTGCGGGGCCGCTTCGGCGACTTCAGTGGCACGATCGTGGTCGCCGAAAACCCGCTCGAGTCACGCGTCCAGGCGGTCGTGGCACTGGCGTCGATCGACACCGGCAACGAGGGTCGTGACGAACACGTGCGTTCCGCCGACTTCTTCGATGTCGGCCAGTATCCCGAGCTCACGTTCCGGTCGACCGGTGTGCGCGCGAATGGCGACGACTTCATCGTCGACGGCGAGCTTTCGCTGCACGGTGTGACCAAGCAGGTGCCGCTACACCTCGAAGTGACCGGCTTCCAGGAGACCACTCCGTTTGGTGACACACGAGTCGGCTTCTCGGCCACCGCCGAGATCAACCGCGACGACTTCGGTATCACGTTCAACACAGTTCTCGAGGGCGGCGGTGTCGGTCTCGGCCGCAAGATCCAGATCGCGCTCGAAATCCAAGCAGTGCGGGAAAACCTGAACTAACGGCGAGAATCCGGGTTCGACGACGGCCGCCAGCGCGGGCTTCCCCAAAGGGGAGTCAGGTCTCGTCGAGCCCGGCCCGTAGCAGTGCACGGGCGGCCCACCGCAGCACCTCGAGTGCCTCGTCGTCGTCCTCGATGCGGCAGACATCTTTCATGACTGCGAGCGCGTCGATGTTCATCGTCAGCGCGAGTGCGTAGCGCAAGCGATCCCACTGTTGATCGGACAGGTCGGCGCGCACTGGCTCGAGTACGAGTTCCAACCACCGCATGCGCCGACCTTCACGCACGGGTGCAGCGTCGTTGTTGCCATAGTTCTCGAGCCACGTGTCCTGGTAGACGCGCAACGCAGTGCGCATGGCGATTTCGTCGGAAAATGCGATGGGATTGAGCGTGTCGAGCAGGACGAGCAATCGTTCCTCGACATCATCGGTCGTCAGGTTGGCCAACGCCGCTTCGACGGGCGCGACGAGCGGTGTGAGGCTGGCGATCTCGAGGAGCAACGCCTCTTGAGTGGGGAAGTAGCGATAGGCCGTGGCCCGCGAGACCTTTGCCGCTTCGGCGGCCTCGGCAACAGTGGGGGGCGTGCCGCTGCGCAGCAGCGCAGTCGCGGCATCGACGAGCGCCGACCGGGTCCGTTCCTTCTGGTTGGCCCGAAAGTCCTCGGGGGGCGAGACGTTCATCTCGTCACGATACGCAGATCTCAGTGGACTCGCGCGTTTCTGCGGTGTGAACAAACCGGGCGATTGGCGTTCGCGGCTTGCACCAGCGTCAGAGCGACCCCTAGCCTCGTTTTGCAGGCAGCTTGTCTGACAAGCAGCTTGCCTGCATCTGACGTAGGGCGATCGAGCGAAAGGTTAGTGAA
Organism: Acidimicrobiales bacterium; assembly: GCA_039915945.1. Lineage (GTDB taxonomy): Bacteria > Actinomycetota > Acidimicrobiia > Acidimicrobiales > WLNW01 > DATLFA01. Next base: position 9,195 of record JBDSMH010000162.1, read on the forward strand.
GTGACGGATCCCCTGAAGCTCACTCGCGAGACCCTCGTCGACCGGCTCACCACGCAGTTGCGCCAGCAGGTCCTCTCGGGTCGGCTGAGCCCCGGTCACACCATGCCGTCGGAGCGGGCGCTGCGCGAGGCGTTCGGCGTCGGACGTACGACGGTTCGCGAAGCGCTGAACGGATTGATCGCTTCCGGCTTCGTCGAGCGGCGCAACAACCAGCTCGTGGTGTGTGATCCTGCCCTGCTGCCGGAGCACGAGGTCGACATCGCCTCGCTCGCGGCCCGCCTTTCGGTCGCCGACGTGTTCGAGACGCGCAAGGCACTCGAGACGAAAGCGGTCGAACTCGCCGCGCTCCGCTGGGCCGACGACGACCTCAAGCCGTTGCAACGAGCAGTCGATTCGATGCGACTCGCCGGGACCAACGAGGAATACCACGCGGCCGATGTCGAGTTTCATCTCGGCGTCGTGTCAGTGGCCAAGAACGCGGTGTTGGCACAGGTGTACGACTCGTCGTCGGGCCTGTTTTTCAAGCTCCCGAGCTTCTGGCGCGTCTTCAGTGGCGAGACTCAGTCTTCGCATTCGCCGATCGCGGGTTGGGAAGGCCACCAGAAAGTGCTCGATGCGATCGAGCGGCGCGACATCGATGTCGCGGTGCAGACGACCGTCGAGTTGTTGGATCGAGTGCAGAACGTATTGATCGACAGAGTCGCGCGCGCCGAAGGCGCGCCTCACGGAGGCTGACTGTGCGCCAGGGCTACAGGGTGATCGACGTAGATACCCACGTGACACCGAGCTACGAGGTATTGATGCGCTACGCGGACAGTGCGCTGCGTAGTCGTGCGAGCGAGATCGAACCCCACGTGCGCATGACGAAACCAGTCGCCGGCCGCGGGCATCCTGATCACGAGTACGGCGTGGTGAGAGTGAACCCTTATCCGTTCGATCGCATGGCCGGCCGCAAAGAGGGCGCCGCCGACACGAGCGAAGGCCACAGCGTGGGTGCCGGCGCGCGGGGCGCGCTCGAAGGTCGCACTCGCAACGATGCGAGGAAACTCGTCCACGACAACATCCAGCACGACAACGCCGCGGGACGGCTGCTCGACATGGACGTCGAAGGCGTGGACATCAACTTCATCATCCCCGGCACCTGGGCGCCCGGAAGCTCGGCGCTCGAACTCGAACTCGCGAAGTTGATGCACCAGGCATATCACCGCTATCTCGACGACTACACCAGTGCCGACCCGCGACGGCTCAAGGGTTTGATACTCGCCCACGCCGGTGACCCTGCGTGGGCCGCGCACGAGATCACGAAATTGGCGGAGAAAGACTGGGTCTCGGGTGTGTGGATCGTGTTGCCCGAAGGGCTGCCGGTGGACGACCCTGATCTCGACCCGATCTTCGCCGCGATGAACGAGGCCAACCTGCCCATCGTGCACCATTCGTTCTTCTACGAAGCTCCGTATTTCCCGGGCTATCGAGACGTATGGGGCAACGCGGCGTTCGCCCGCACTGCGGCCCATCCGTGGGGCGCACAACGTTTGCTCGGTTACGTCATGATCAGCGGCTTGCTCGATCGCTATCCGAACTTGCGCGTAGGCACCGTCGAGACCGGCCACGGTTGGTTGCCCAACTTCATCTTGCGACTGGACAAACAGATTCGCTTCGTCTCGAACGGCACGGTTCCGCCGGAACTTCAGCACACACCGATCGAGTTCGTCGAATTGGGTCGCATCTTCTGTGCGATCGAGCCCTTCGAGGGGCCGCAGATGACAAAGGCGGTCATCGACATCCTCGGCGACCACGTCTTGATGTACGAATCGGACTTCCCGCACCCCGAGTGCATGTTCCCCGACACGACCGATCACGTCATTGCGTGGCGCGACGTCATCGGTGAGCCGGCGACCCGCAAGCTGATGGGGGAGAACGCGGCGCGCTTCTTGCGCTTGCAGACCACACCTTGGGACGACATCACCGATCGGCCGCCGGCCGGCTCGGTGAGCGGTTTGCGCTCGTAGCGGATGGGCGGCGGACGCGACATGGACACCGACTTCGCACTGGAGCTCGTGGCGACAGCGCGTGCGATCGGCAAGGAGCGCGGGCTCACGGTCACCGTCGCGGTGGTCGACGCCGCGGGGCATCCGGTGGCGCTTGCTCGAGGCAAGAACTGGCACGGTCCGTACATCGCGTTCGGCAAAGCGCGGCTGTCGGCCGCATTTCGCAAACCCACTGGCGTGCTGTTGGAGCAATGGGCCGACCGCCCGCTGTTCGCGCAGAGCCTCACCGAAGTCATTCCCGGCGGGGTCACGTTGAACCCCGGGGGCTATCCGATATTCGACGGCGACTCGTGCATCGGCGCCGTCGGCGTCGGTGGTGGATCACCAGACGAAGATGATCTCGTGGCGCAGTTGGCTGTGCAAGCCATTGCCGCCCGGACGACCGCAAATGGAAACACCTAGCGGACCATGCCAATAGGCGAAGGAGGTTACGTCCGATGCGACTAACACGGTGCCGGCGACTGCTGTTCGCCGCCACAATATTTGGTCTCGTCGCGGCCGCATGCGGTGGCGACGACAGTGAAGGCGGAGGGCCGGCAGAGCCCGGCGTCTCCACCACGGCGGCTGGTCCCGCGACGACCAAGGCACCGGTGGCCGCGGCCAACGCGAAGCCACTTGTCATTGCGATCGGCACGGAGCCGGCCACCATCGACGCGCAAGCCGTGATCGACCGCAGTTCGCGCGTCTTCACCGGCAACGTCTTCGAGACGCTGCTCAGCCGTGATCGCGATGCGAAGATCGTCCCGATGCTCGCGCTCTCGTACTCCTCGGTCAGCGACAACACGTGGCGATTCGTATTGCGTCAGGGCGTGAAGTTCCACAACGGAGAGGACTTCAACGCTGAAGCTGCGGCGTACAGCGTGAACCGCATCATCAGCAAGGACTACAAGACGCTGCGCACGTCGTACATCACCGGTATCACCGGGGCCAAGGTCGTCGACGCCTACACGGTCGACATCACGACCGATGGCATCAACGCCGTGTTGCCGATCCAGATGACGTCGCTCGCGATGGTCCCGCCAAAGGCTGCCGCCGAGGCCAGTTTCTTCGAAAAGCCCGTCGGTACCGGTCCTTACCAGTTCGTCTCGTGGGATCGTGGTCGCCAGATCACGGCCAAGCGTTTCGACGGCTACTGGGGCACCAAGCCGACCACGGCTGACTTCATCGTGCGCATCATTCCCAACGCGCAAACGGCGCTGTCGGCGTTGCAGACCGGCGAGGTCGATCTCGTACTCGACTTGTTGCCCGAGCAGAAGTCGTTGGCGCCCAAGGCCGTGTCGGTTCCAGCTACCGAGTTCAGTTACATCGCGTTCAACACCTACAAGCCCGAGCTCAAAGATCCTCGGGTGCGACTCGCCATCAACATGGCGATCGACAAGGACTTGATCGCGAAGACCATCTACGGCGGCGAAGGCACTCCCAGCAACGCGCAGATGATCTCGAAGGGCATGCTCGGATTCAATTCGAAGCTCACGCCGATCAAGTACGACGTGGAAGGCGCGAAGAAGTTGCTCGCCGACGCCGGCTATCCCAACGGATTCTCACTGACGCTCAATACACCCCGTGAGCGTTACCTGAAGGGTGAGGAGACGTCGGCCGTCGTTGCAGAAATGCTGAAGAAGGTGAACATCACCGCGACCGTGAATCTCATCGAGTTCACCAAGTTCCAGACGGATGGACGTATCGCCGGCGATAAGCCGGGTGCATTCGACCTGAAGTACGCGTGGAACTCGAACGAGTGGTTCGACGCCAGCCGTCTCGTGGCCCACATCACTTGCAAGGGCACGAGCTCGAAGTACTGCAACGCCGAGGTCGATCAGTTGATGACCGACGCGGTCAAGACCCTCGATCAGGCGAAGCGCCAGACGATGTACGAGCGGGTGTACGAGATCATGTCCACCGACCCGTACACGGTGTACTTGCTGCAACAGAACCTGATCTACGGCTTGACGAAGCGCCTCGAATGGCAACCTCGCCTCGACGACGAGTACTTCGTCAAGGAGATGCTCCTCACCTCCTGACAACCACCACTACGTTCCGTTGTCACGGCGCTCCGCGAGGGGCGCCGTGACACTCTTCCGTATTCACGAAAGGGGCACTCGCTTCCATGACCACGACCGGCCAACGAGTCTCGACGTTGCGATTCCTCGTGACGCGACTGCGCGATGGCTTCGTCGTACTCCTACTCGTGCTCGTCGTCGTGTTCGTCCTGTCGTATGTCGCGGGCGACCCTGCCGAAACGATGGCGCCCGCTGATTCGACGCCCGAACAGATCCAGCGGTTGCGCGAGCAGCTCGGCACCGACCGCCCGCTCGCCGAACAGGCGGTCGACTACTTCGGCGGTATCGCCCATGGCGACTTCGGCGAGTCGCTCTGGCAACAGCGCCCCGCGCTCGATCCGGTGCGTGAAGCGTTGCCCGCCACCATCTACTTGTCGATCGCCGGCATCATCGCGGCGGCCATCCTCGGCACCGTTGGCGGCGTGATCGCCGGCACGCGACCCAACGGCATCTTCGACCGCGTCGCCAACATGATTGCGATGGCCGGCGTGTCCGTGCCCACGTTCTGGCTCGGCATGGTGCTCATCGTCGTTTTCGCGGTCCAGCTCGGCTGGGTGCCGACGTCGGGCAATGTCGGATGGAAGAGCATCATCCTTCCCGCGGCCGCGATCGGTATCGAGCACGGTGGTCGCATTTTCCAACTCGTCCGGTCGGGCACCTTCGACGAGTTGAACAAGCCGTACGTTCTCGTGGCCCGGTCCAAAGGACTCGCGGGTCGCGTCGTTGTGTGGAAGCACATTCTCCGCAACGCCGCCGTGCTCATCATCACGACCATCGGTTGGGAGTACGTGCGTCTCTGGGGCGGCGCGATGTTTGCGGTCGAAGTGGTCTTCGCGTGGCCCGGCGTCGGGCAGTTGGTCATCAACGCGGCCGACCGTCAGGACTTCCCCGTGCTGCAGGCCGGCATCATCGTGGCCGGCCTGTTCGTGGTGCTGTCCAATCTGGTGGTCGACACCTTCTACCGCGTCGTCGACCGCCGTCTGCAGGTGGCGTGATGTCGGTCGTCATCGAATCACGTACGCACACCGCGGCGCCGCGTGCCCGCCGCGTGCGCGAAATCGTCAGCGCGATCGGCTCGCGCACCTGGATGATCTGGTTGTTGTTCCTCGTCCTCGTGTTCGTTGCCGCGGTCTTCGGTTCGAAGGTTGCGCCGCAGGGGAGTACGCCACCGATCGAGAAGGCGCTGCTCGATCGGCTCAAGCCGCCATTCAGCACGACTGATACCGGCTTCCACTTGCTCGGTACCGACGCGTTGGGTCGCGACCTCTTTTCTCAGGTCATCAGAGGAGCGCGCCTCACCGTGTTCATCGCGACCGTGTCGATGTTCATCGGCTCGGTCATCGGCATCAGCCTCGGTATGGTGGCGGGGTTCTACGGCGGGCTGGTCGATCGGCTGCTCATGCGGCTGGCCGAAGCGCAGACCGCCATGCCGATGTTCCTCGTCGCGATCTTGCTGATCACCTTGCTCGGTTCGAACGTGATCAACCTCCTACTCATCCTGCCCACGCTCGTCTGGCCCACCTTCGCGCGCATCGTGCGCGCCGAGACGTTGCGACTGCGCGAAACACCGTTCATCGAAGCGGCCATCGCAGTGGGATGCACCGGCCGCAGCATCATGTGGCACCACCTCCGCCCAAATCTCTTGTCGCGGATCGTTGTGCTCGGTGTCATCTCCACCGGACAGGTCATCCTCGCGGAGGCCGGTCTGTCGTTCCTCGGCGCCGGAGTGCAACCGCCGGACATCACATGGGGCCTCCTGATCGCCGACGGCCGCCAATATCTCGCAACGTCATGGTGGCTGACGATCACGCCGGGCATCGTCCTCGGGCTCACCGTGTTGTCGCTCAACATGCTCGGTCGCCGCTACGCCAACCTCGCGGAAGCCCGTCGATGAGCGCAACCATCGAACCCAACGCTCGAACTGCGGCACCGTTGCTCGACGTCTCGGATCTCAGCTGTTCGTTCGTCACGCGGTCGGGCGAGGTCCGCGCCGTCGATGGCGTGAGCTTCTCGATTGCCGAGGGTCAAGCGCTCGGTGTCGTCGGTGAATCGGGCTGCGGCAAGAGCGTGACCGCGCTCAGCCTCGTGCGATTGTTCCCTCCCACTTCCAACGTGCGCTTGTCGGGGAGCGTCGAGTTCGACGGCCGTGACTTGATGCAAGCGAGCGAAGCCGAACTGCGGGCGGTGCGAGGCCGTCAGATCTCGATCGTGTTCCAAGATCCGCTGACCTCGCTCAACCCCATCCTCCCGGTGGGCGAGCAGATCGCCGAGTCGGTGCGGCTGCACCTCGGGTTCTCCCGCAAGGCGGCGCGTGAGCGCGCCATCGACTTGTTGAGCCGGGTGGGAATCCCTGATCCGCAGAGGCGCGTCGACGATCTCCCGGTGCGCTTCAGCGGCGGCATGCGCCAACGCGTGATGATCGCGATCGCGATCGCCTGCGAGCCCAAGTTGTTGATCGCCGATGAAGCGACGACCGCGCTCGACGTCACGATCCAGGCGCAGATACTCGCGCTGCTCGATCAGTTGCGCCGCGACTTCGGTATGGCGCTGATGGTGATCAGCCACGACCTCGGTGTCGTGTCGGCGATCTGCGACAGCGTGCAGGTGATGTACGCCGGCGTGATCGTCGAACGCGGTCCCGTGCGCACGGTCCTCGAAGAAGCGGAGCATCCGTATACACGCGGTCTGCTGCGTCTCGTTCCGCGTCTCGACACGATGCGCCACCATCGCCTGCGTCCGATACCCGGGCAGCCGCCGCAATTCCTCACCGAACAGACGGGTTGCCGGTTCTTGCCGCGCTGCGAGCACGCGACCGACCGGTGCCGTGAGACTCCGCCGTTGATCGAAGTCGGCCGTCATCACTCGAGTCTGTGCTGGCTGGCCGACGACAAGATGCGCGCCGAAGCGCAGTCGCTGACCCCCGGGGCGAGCCGGTGAGCGCGGTCGAGGTCCCCGCGCGCGATGCCGTGCCGACCGCGGTCGACGCGGCGGCGATCTTGCGCATCGAGAATCTGACCGTGCGCTACGCCACCGACAGCGGTGACACCATCACGCCCGTCGACGACGTCTCGATCGAGATCTATCCCGGCGAGACCCTCGGCCTCGTGGGGGAGAGCGGTTGTGGCAAGTCGACGCTGGGGCGGGCGATCCTGCGCTTGCTTCGTCCCGACAGCGGCCGCATCCTCTTCGACGGGCACGAGCTCGCCCATCTCGAAGGTCGGGCACTGCGGGCCGTGCGCCGCCACTTGCAGATCATCTTCCAAGATCCGCGTGGATCGCTCGATCCGAAGATGACCGTCGGTGAGATCGTGAACGAGCCGTTGCGCGTGCACCAGCTCGGCGTCAAGACAGATCGCAAGCGCACGGTGATCGAAATGCTCGACGCGGTCGGCCTCGATCCGTCGTATCTGGATCGCAACCCGACGACACTCTCGGGTGGTCAGCAGCAACGCATCGGCATTGCGCGAGCGCTCATCACGCGTCCAAAACTCGTGGTGTGCGACGAACCGGTCTCGGCGCTCGATCTCTCGGTGCAGGCGCAGGTGATCAACCTGTTGCAAGACCTGCAACGCGATCTCGGCGTCAGCTACCTGTTCATCGCGCACAACCTTGCCGTGGTCCGGCACCTTTCGGACCGCGTGGCGGTGATGTACCTCGGCCAGATCGTCGAGCAAGGCCCGGCGCACCAATTGTTCGCGCGCCCGTTGCATCCGTACACGCAAGGGCTCTTGGCGTCGGTCTTGCGGACCGACACCGAAGCGCACGAGCGGTTGAACGAGGCGCAGCAGTTCGTCAAAGGCGACGTGCCGAGCCTTCACGACGTGCCCACCGGCTGCCGCTACAACACGCGTTGCCCCTTCGCGCAAGATCGCTGTCGCGAAGAGCGGCCGGTGTTGGAGTTGGCCGAAGGCGAACACGCCGAGGACCACTGGGTCGCGTGCCACTTCTGGCGCGACCTCGACGGCCTACCGAAGAGCTTCAGGGCTCGATGACGACGAGCGAGGAGACACCGAACGTGAGCGCACCAGTCGTCCTGCCGATCACGAGTGACGAGGCCCCGACGCCCACCGGGCCATTCCACCATGCGACGCGCCACGGGTCATTCGTGTTCACCTCGGGCCAAGCCGGGCGCAACCGAGAGACCGGGACGATGGGCGACGTAGGGGAGCAGGTGGACTGGGCGTTGCGCAATATCGCCGCGATCCTCGCGACCGCCGGTTCTTCGATGGACAACGTGCTCAAGGTGACGTTGATCCTGCGCGACGATGTCACCGACATGGCGCCCGTCAACGAGGCCTACAAGCGTCACTTCACCACACTGCCCGCTCGCACGTCGTTCTTCGTGAGCCGACTGAAGAACCCCGACATGCTCGTAGAGGTCGAGGCGGTGGCCGTTGTCAGTTAGCACGAGATCAGGGCCTGAGCGGTCCCCTTCAGAGCGAAAATCAGGTCAAAACGGCGCGGTCGCCGCGGGTCATCGTGTCGCGGCAGAGGTCGCTCGCGATGTGCTCAGCGACGGCGGCAGCACCGTCGATGCCGTCATCGCCGGCTCGGCCGTGCAATGCGTGGTCGAGATGCCGTGGTGCGGTCTCGGGGGCGACGCGTTCGCACTCATTCGCGAAGTCGACGGCACGCTGCACGCACTCAACGGCAGTGGATGCGCGCCGCAAGACATCGCCCGCGTGCTCGGCAGCGGCGCGCGCGTGCCGCGATTCGGTCCGCTGTCGACCGGCGTACCGGGGCTCGTCGACGCGTGGTACGAATTGCACGACCGGTTCGGCAAGATGCCGATGAACGTGCTGCTCGGCCCGGCGAGTCGCATCGCCCGCGATGGGATCGCCGATCCGCGGTTGACGAGTGCGCTGGGCAATCTGCCCCGCATCGACGGTGGCGACCAGCTCGCATCATTGACGGCGCCCGATGGGCATTTTCGTCAGCCCGACCTCGCCGACACGCTTGCCGCGATCGCGGCCGAGGGCCGCAGCGTCTTCTACGAAGGCGAGATCGGCGCGCGCATCGCCGAGCACATACTCGATCGGGGCGGCGCCCTGTCACGCGACGACCTCGCCGCCCATCGATCCGATTGGTGCGAGCCGATGTCGAGCACGTACCGCGACGCGACGATCTATACGCAGCCGCCCGTTTCGATGGGCGTGTTGTTGCTCGTGGCGTTGCGTCTGTTCGAACGGCTGCATCCCGATGGCGTCATCGGTGACCCCGTCGACGCGATCGACGCGATGGTCCGTATCAAGAAAGTCGTCTTCGGTCGGGTGTTCCCCCGGCTCGGCGACCCCCGCGTGGTGCGCAACCCCGACGTGTTCGACGAGCGGTTTCTCGCCGATCTCCACGATGACGTCGCCGCCGACCCGGCGCTCGCACCGAGCGGTGCCGACACGACGACGCTCGCGGTTACCGGGGCCGACGGCGCGACCATCTCGTTCATCCATTCGTTGTTCAACGAGTTCGGCGCGCGCGAGTTGGTGGCCGGCGCCGGCATCGTCTTGAACGATCGCCTCGCCAACCTGTTCGTAGACGCCGCGCAGCCCAACGGGCTCGTCGGCGGCAAGCGGCCGATGCATACGCTCCACAGCTACATCGTGGAGCGCGCCGATGGCACGGTCATCGCCGGTGCGACGCCCGGAGGGCGTGGTCAGATCCAGACCAATCTCCAGGTGCTCGTCGAGATCATCGACCGTGGCAGTGATCTCGAGCACGCCATCGATCGACCGCGTTGGGTGCACGGCATGCCCCGCACGTCCGCAACCGACGACACGGTCTATATCGAGGCTGCGTTGGCCGATCACGGCGCGGCCCTGACGGCCAAGGGACACCACGTCGAAGTGCTCGACGGTGAAAAAGACGATCAATTCGGGAGCTGCACCATCGTGGCGGCAAACGCCAACACCCGCATCGCAGCAGCGGACCGACGTCGGTCGGCTACTGCGGTTGCCTACTGAGGAGTATTGATGACAGTTGCTACAACGTCGAGGGGCATTCGATATCCATTCCCGATCGACCGAAGCCGCTACAAATGGCCGACATTCTCCGATGCCGAATTCGCGCGGCGGCATCAGATCGTTCGCGACTTCATGGACGAATACGACCTCGAATGTCTGTTGATCACGGGCAACAACAGCATTTGGGAGCGGGGGTGGGCCAACATCCGCTGGGTCACCAACTACATGGGCACGATGGAGCTCGATTGCACCTGCGTGTTCCCGCGTGAAGGCGACCCGATGCTGGCCGTGTTGGGCCTCAACGGACGGCTACCCGATCGCATCGCCCGCTCGATCGTGACCGACGTGCGCGGTCTGCTCAATACATCGGGAGTGATCGTCGATCGCATCAACGAGCTCGGGTTGGGCAAGGGCCGTATCGGCATCATCACTCCTGCGCCCTACATCGACATCAGTCACGACCATCATCAGGCGCTCGTCGAGGCGTTTCCCGACGCCGAATTCCCCCGGTTTTCCGACGAGTTCTGGCTGAAGCGCATCGTGATGTCGGCCGAAGAGTTGGCGTGCATCGACGAGGCCGGCCGCATCGGTGACGTGGCGGTTTCCGCGATCATGGAACGGCTGAAGCCGGGCATGCGGGAGATCGACCTCTTCAACATCATCTACGACGTGTTCTCGGCCGAGGGCGCGGAGATCCCGTGCATGGTGCTCGCGGCATCCGAGAACATGTTCCGTCCCGACAGCGCGTTCCAGCGACCGCGGCCGATCGATCGAATGATCGAGAAGGGCGACATCTTGTTGTTGGAGCTCGGCGCGCGCGATGGCCACGGCTATGAGGCGCAGACGGGCAAACCGATCACTTTCGGTGAGCCGCCACCCGACTACCGAGACATGCTCGACGTGTGCTTCGAGGCGTACCATGCGATCGTCGACGTGTTGAAGCCGGGTTGTACTGCGAAGGACATCCGCCAGGCCGGACAAGTCATCCATGACCGTGGCTATACCGTCGTTGCGCCACTCGTACACGGCGTGTTCAATCCGCTCGACGCGGGTCCGTTCGTCGGCACATCGCATCGACCTGACAAAGACGTGACGCTCGCGCCCGGTATGGGCCTGTGCGTCGAAATCCATCCCTGCAGCCAAGACGTGATCAAGGGCGTGTTCCTGGGTGACACCTACGTCATCACCGAAACCGGCGCCCGCTCGGTGAACAAGCTCGCGCCCGAACTGTACGTGTTGTGACGGGCCCGAGCGGCCCCCGGCAGAGCGGAGAGTCGAGACTTCGATGCAATTCCTGATCGACGGCCAGATCCGCGACATCGACCTCGAGATGGTCATCGTGGCCGGCTACACCGCGCGCGACCGCGCTGCGGTGATGCACCACATCGACGAGCTCGCGGCGATCGGTATACCGCCGCCGCCGACGGTGCCGATGTACTGGAAGTTTCCGCCGTGGCTCGCGATGAACGCCGACCGGATGGTGGTGGTCGGGGCCGAGACCTCGGGAGAGGCCGAGGTGTTGTTGATCGCGGACGGTGATGAGTTGTTCGTCTCGCTGGCGTCGGATCACACCGATCGCGCGGCCGAAGCGATCGATATCGGGATGTCGAAAGGCATCTGTCCCAAGATGTGCGCACGCGAGGCCTGGCCGGTTGCGTCGATCGACGGTCGTTGGAGCGAGTTGGAGTTGCGCAGCTACATCGGCACCGACGAGGGCGAGGTGCTCTATCAGAAGGGCCCTTGTTCGTCCTTGGTGTCGCCGCCCGAGCTACTCGCCAACTTGCCGTTCGAGCGTCCTCGGCGATTCGCCATGTTGACCGGCACCGTACCGGTCGAGGGTGGTGTGCGCCCCGCGTCGCAGTTTCGCGGCGAGCTCCACGACGCGGCGACCGGTCGCAGCATCATCTTGAGCTACCGCATCGACGCGCTCACTCCTTCGGTGACGCACGAATCGCGAAGCGAGGTCTAGATGCGCACCGGGTCGGACTACGTCCAGTCGATTCGCGACGGGCGCAACGTGATACTCGACGGCGAGAAGGTCGACGATGTCACGACGCATCCTGCTTTTCGCGGCGTCGTCAAGACGATCGGCCATCTCTACGACGTCGCCAACGATCCCGCCCGCCGAGATCTGTTCACCTACCCGTCACCGCGCGACGGAGCACCCGTCCAGCGGTGGTGGCAGACGCCACGCTCGGTCGACGATCTCGCGGCGCGGCGCCATGCGATCAGCGCGTGGGCCGAAGAGACGTGCGGCTTCCTCGGTCGCAGTCCCGATCACGTGGCGTCGTTCTTCGCCGGCTTCGATGCGGCCACGAGCGTCTTCGCCGAGGCAGGGCAACAGTTCGGTGACAACGTCGCCAACTTCTATGCCAAGGCGCGCGACGAGAGCTTGTACCTCAGCTACACGATCATTCACCCGACCGTTGATCGCAACAAGCCACCGCACGAACAGTACGAACCCAATCTGTATGTGAGCGTCGTACGTGAGCGCGACGACGGCATCGTTCTGCGTGGCGCGCAGATGCTCGGCACGGGTTCGGTGATGAGCGACTACATATTCGTCAGTTGCATCCTGCCGTTGTCCGCCGGCAGTGAGGACTACGCCATCTCGTTGGTGGTGCCCAACTCTGCGGAGGGGTTGCGCGTCTATTCGCGACGGTCCTACGCGTCGGGCAACCCGGAAGGACACGACTACCCGTTGTCGACCCGTTTCGACGAAACCGACTCGTTGGTCGTCTTCGACGATGTCTTCGTTCCGTGGAAGCACGTCTTCGTCTATCGCAACCTCGCGTTGACGGCCGCGCAGTTCCACCGTATGGCGGCGCACTCCCTCGGTAACACGCAGGCCCAGATTCGCTTCGCGGTCAAGCTGCGGTTCTTCGCGGGTTTGGCCCGGCTGATGGCCGACGGAAGCGGTGTCACCAACGACCCCAAGACCAAGCAGCGCCTGGGCCAGATCGCGGCGAAGTGTTCGGTACCCGAGGCATTCGTGCTGGCGGCCGAGAGCGGCGCGACCGCCGACGAGTTCGGGGTGTTCCGGCCCGATCCGGCGATGCTGTACACCGCAATGACGTTGCAGCCGACCTTGATGAACGAGGTGAACTACCAACTCCGCGAGATGGCGGGCGGCTCGGTGATCCAGCTGCCGTCGTCGTATGCGTCGTTCCGAGATCCGGTGAGTGCGGCCGATATCGATCGCTACATCCGTTGGCCGAATGTCGGGGCGGGCGACCGAGTGGCGTTGCTCAAGTTGGTGTGGGACGCCATCGGCTCCGAGTTCGCGGGACGCCACCAGCAATATGAGATGTTCTATGCCGGTGAGGCCGGGGTCGTGCAGATGCGAGCGTTCGGCGGCTACGCATGGGAGCGAGCGACCGAACTCGTCGATCGTTGCCTCTCCAGTACGAGCTGAAAGGAACCACACGTATGGTTTTCAAAGCGAATGAGTTCGACAAGCCCGAGTACGAGTTCTTCGATCCCGATGGTGACAAGCGGTTTCCGTGGACGCCGGTCTACGGCGACAAGACGGGTCAATTGTCCGAGATCATCTTGTCCGGCTCGCACGAATCGGGTTGGGTGACACGGCTGTTGAAGTTCGAACCCAACGCCGACACGACGGTCAACGGCACATTCACCCACGACGTCTGGGAAGAGGTCTTCATCCTCGAGGGCGAGATCCACGACATCCCACTCGGCCAGACCTTCACGAAGGGGATGTACGCCTGTCGTCCACCGGGTATGAAGCACGGTCCGTGGACATCGAAGCGCGGCGCGGTCACCTTCGAAACCCGCTTTCCGCCGCCGGACGAGGTCAAGCCATGACCGTGCATGCAGGGACCGTGGAAGCAGGGAGTGAGTTGGACCTTCGCTTTCGTACCGCGCTGCGCCGTATGGCGGCGGCCGATCGCATCGCCACCGTGACGCGCAAGGTCGATACCGAACTCGAGGTCGCGGGGCTGATGAAGCGCCACGACGGTGACCGGGCGCTGTTGTTCGAAAACGTCATCGGGTCAGGTCTGCCGATTGTGGGCAACTTCTTGGCGAGCCCCGCCAATGTCGAAGCTGCGTTCGGTACCGACCGCTACGGGGTGCGCACCGCCATGCTGCGCGCGCTCACCGATCCGATCGCGCCGCAGATGGTCGCCGACGCGCCCTGTCAGACGGTTCGCATCGAGCGCGATATCGACCTCGGGTCGCTGTTGCCGGCGCTGCGCCACGCGCCGGGTGACGTCGGCCGTTTCATCACCGCGGGCGTGGTGATCGTGCGCGATCCCGAAACCGGCGTGCACAACGCCTCGTACCATCGCATGCAGTTGCTAGGAGGCAATCGCACCGCGATCAAGCTCGACTACGGCCGCCACCTCCGCGCTGCGCACGAACGCGCCATCCGTCTCGGTGTCGACCTGCCGATCGTCGTGTGCATCGGTACCAACCTGTCGCTCATGTACGCCGGTGCGTTCATGGGCTCGCAGATGCCCGAGGAGTCCGACGAGCTCATGGCCGCCGGTGGTATCCAGGGTTCGCCCCTTGCGATCACTCGCGCGCTCACCAGCGATCTGCCGGTGCCGGCCGAATGCGAGATCGTTCTCGAAGCGCGCATTTCGCCGACCGAGACGACGGCCGAAGGGCCCTTTGCCGAGTTCGTCGGCTACTCGTCGATCGACGACGCGGCACCGATCATGACGGTCGACGCGGTGACGCATCGCCCCGATCCGATCTACTACGCGATCAGTGGTGCGGGGCGCGAGACCGTCATGTTGCGCAAATACGTGCTCGAAGCGTCTGCGTTGCGCGCCGTCAAGACCTCCGTACCGATCGTGACCGACGTCAATCTCACTGCGGGAGGCCTGTATCGGTTTCATCTCGTCATTCAGGTGGCGAAGCGCACCGCCCAGCACGACGGTCTCCAACGCAATGCGATGCTCGCCGCCTTTGCCGCGCTCAAGGATCTCGATCAGGTGATCGTCGTCGATGACGACATCGATCCGCATGATCCGGTAGAGGTCGAGTATGCGGTCGCGACAAGGGTCGAAGCGTCGCGCGATCTGGTCTTGATCCCGGGCGCGCGGGGTCACGAGTACGTGCGCGTCTCCGATCGAGGCATACGGACCAAGATGGGGATCGATGCCACCGTGCCGTTCGCCGAGCGTGAGCGTTTCACCCGTGTGCCGTTCGCCAATGTGGCGTTCGCTGCCGGCGACTTCCACGTCGGCACCGACCGACGCTTCGAGTGAGATGACACAAACGCACGCCCGCCGCGGTAGGGGCACGTTCGCTTCGCTACAGAGTCGCAACTACCGGCTCTTCTTCTACGGCCAGCTCGTGTCGGTGATCGGCTCGTGGCTCCACCAGGTGGCCGAAACCTGGCTCGTGTACAGCATCACCGACAGCGGCATTGCGGTCGGCATGGTGATGGCCTCGCGGTTTGCGCCGGTGCTCACGCTCGGCCTTTGGGGCGGCAAGCTCGCCGATCGGTACGACCGCCGGCGCCTACTGCTGGTGACGCAGGCCTTGCGGGGCTTGTGCGCAGGCATCCTCGGCGTACTGGCGCTCGCCGACATGGCGCGGCCGTCGGTCGTCTACGCGCTGGCGTTCCTCGCCGGCATCTCGAACGCGGTCGACAACCCGGTGCGCCGGGCGTTCATCAGCCAACTCGTCAACGAGGAGGATCTGCTCAACGCCGTGTCGCTGACCTCGTCGGTGATGTCGGCGTCGCGGGTCATCGGCCCGCTGCTCGCGGGCGTCATGATCGCGACAGTGGGTGTCGGTTGGTGCTTCGTCATCAACGCGGTGTCCTACATCGGCGTACTCGTCGCGCTGTGGGCCATGGATCCGACGAAATTCCGACCGGTCAATCGGTCGAAGGGAGTCGGCACCGTCCGTGAAGGGTTGGCCTATATGCGGCGCACGCCTGCGTTGCTCATCCCGCTGGTGATGGTCGGTGTCGTCAGCGCGACGGCGTGGAATTGGGAGACGCTGTTGGCGTTGCACGCCACCGATACCCTCGGTGGCGGCGAGCGATTGTTCACAGTTCTCTTTGCCACCATGAGCGTCGGTACATTGTTGGGCGCGCTCTTCAACGCGTCACGCAAGAGCGTGGCGCAGAGTCAACTGGTGTGGATGGCCGCGGGCGTCGGCTTTGCCATGTTGGGAGTTGCC
The DNA here is from genome assembly GCA_039915945.1 of Acidimicrobiales bacterium. GTDB lineage: Bacteria > Actinomycetota > Acidimicrobiia > Acidimicrobiales > WLNW01 > DATLFA01. The sequence continues at coordinate 25,422 of JBDSMH010000162.1, forward strand.
GTCGTCCCGGGTATCCCGCTCACGATGGTGATGCTGCTCTGCAGTGGTATCGGGGCCGCCATCTTCAACACCGCCAGCAGCACCGTCATCCAGTTGACGGCGAGCCCCGAGTATCACGGGCGGGTCATGGCCATGTTCTCGGTGCTCTTCGTCGGCACCAAGGGCATCGGCGGCGCGGTCGCGGGGGTCGTGTCCGAAACCATGGGTGTGCGCTGGGCGATCGCCGTGGGAGCCGTTGCCTGCCTGCTGCTCGCGGTGTGGGCGCGCGCCGCGTGCGCTCGATCAATCGTGGAGACCGCTCCAGCGCTCTGACAGATCGGTTTCGATGCCCAGTTGATCGCATACCCGCATGATGGTGTGATCGACGAGATCGTCGATCGACGTCGGCCGGTTGTACATCGCAGGTACCGGGGGAAATATGACGGCGCCGGCTTCGGCGGCGGCGACCATCAAGCGCAGGTGACCGAGGTGCAGGGGAGCCTCGCGGACGAGTAACACCAGCGGCTGACGCTCCTTGAGGCGCACATCCGCGGCGCGCACCACGAGGTTGTCGTCGTATGAGTTCGCGATGCCCGACAACGTCTTGATCGAGCATGGTGCAACGACCATGCCGTCGACCCGGAACGACCCTGACGCAATCGACGCGGCGAGATCACCGTCGTCGTGAACCACATCGGCCAGCGCGGTGATATCGCTGAGCGGTCGATCGAGTTCGTGCAGAGCGGTCGTGGCGGCACCCTTGCTGACGATCAGGTGCGTCTCGACCTCGCTGGCATTGGAGAGCACCTCGAGCGCACGAATGCCGTAGATGGTGCCGCTCGCCCCGGTGATCGCTACGACTATCCGACGCATCCGGCCATGTTATCGACGCACACGCACTACCGAGACCGGACATTCGCCAGCGTCGACTGCGCGACGACGACGACGACGCGATCGCGCTGTGCATCATCGAGCGACGGCAACGTGGCCGAGACCATCAGCACGTGGCCGTCAAGCCGGGCGACGAGGCCACCGCCTGCCACTGAATGGAACGCCTCCTCGCCGACGCCGGTGATCGGTGTCGCGACCGCAGCCGGCATGCGGCGAAACTCGTCGAGTTGGGCGGGCGCGATCCACGCGGTGATGATGCGACCGCCGTCGTGGGTGAGAAACGTGCGGGATGCTCCGTCGATCGCGAGTGGGTGGGCGATCGCGGTTGGTGCGGGATCGACCGGCCAGCCGAGCGCCGCGCCGACTGCTGCCGCATCGAGAAGCGGTGGCGCGGTCGCCGAGACTGCGGCCGCCCCGGTCGTTGCACCGGATGCCGGCGTCACTGCGGTCCTGCCGTCGTCGGCGAGGATCATCGAAAAGTCGTCGACGTGGCGCAGCCACGGCGAGACGCGGGCACGTATCGTCGCGCCCTGATACGCGGGTGCGGACTTCATGCGCCACGCGCGTATGCGGTCGGACGTGCCGTCGTCGACCGCCACGTGCCAGAAACGATGCTCGTCATCGCCGCGTTCGCGGATGCGCAGCACCCTGCCTTCGATATCGCGGCGCCGGCGCACCAGATCGCCCACACCGGCGACGAGCATTCCCACGCCGAAGGCCGCGAGTAGCGCGCCGATCGTGACGATGAGCGCGAGCACGACGCCAACCGCGGCACGCACGCCGACGGGCACGGTGTGATCCGTTGCGAGATCATCGATGCTGCGAAGAATGGCATTGGCGAGCGAAATCGCGGCGGGGGCGATCGACACACCGACGGCGGTCGCGACGAGACCGAGCAGCGCGACGAACGCAGGGTGACGTCCGTATCCGGGAGGGATACGACGCGGATAGCGGATCCGCACGACGCGCCATCGGTTGCCGACAGGGCTCCACGCCTGGCGCTCGCTCTCCGAGCCGAAGGGGAGTGTCTCGACGGCCGTGCGGGCGACGCCCATGGCCGCGCCGTAGCTCATGATGCGGTCCCAGATGTTCACCGCGGCGGGCGGCTGTGTCGCGAAGGTCGGATCGTTGGCGAGCATCGACCGCAGGCCGAGCCAGCGCGTCGAGGCGGCGCGTCCGTCGGTGGTGTCGCGCTCACCCCTCAGCTTGCTCGCCACCGCGATGAGCACCGCCGCACTCAGCACCGCGAAACCGATGGCGGCACCGATGGGGTCGTCGTCTTTGCTATCGGTGGGCAACGTCGTGGCGGCAACACCGACACTGAGTCCGACGACGATGGCCATTGCGGTGAGAATCGATCGGGCGCGGGCACCCCATCGCGGGCGCGAGAGCCCGCGCTCTCGGGCATCGTGGACCACCGAGCTCTCGAATTGGCGCCACCATCTCGTCGACATGTCTTCGGGCCCGGTCGTGAGCGCGTCTGCCGGTACGAAGCCATCGCCGGTCTGTTGCGAGAGCGTGCGTATGTGTTCGAGCACGAGTCGTTCGTAATCGACGAGTTGCCCATCGTCGGGTCCGTGCTCGCGGACACGCACCAAAGTGCGTTCGCCGATCCAATCGATCGAAACAAATCGACGCGCCGCGAGATCCAGCAATGTGGCTGGTACCGATTGCCGACCGAGCACCCAATCGCTCGTCACGAGATTGACGATCGCCGGTCGCTCGGCGCCGCCGAGGTCGAGTGTCGGCGGGCCTTCGGAGACCCTTCGGGGCTCGGACTGGAGCGCCAACACGATCAACACCATGATCCAGAGAGCGACGGCGCCCGCCGCCACGAACCACAGCACCGGCCCTACATCGCGCCACTTATCGACGAGGTCGCTCGCGGCAAGGACGAACGGGAGCGGCATGCCCCGATCTTGCCACCCCATGCGCTCCTCCCCTCGAGAACGGGTCAGGCCCGAGTAGCGGAGGGAAAGCTACGTGGGCTTGATGGCGGCGGCGGGTGCGAGGCGAGCGGCCCGTCCGGCGGGGTAGAGACCGACGACGGCACCGAGGACGAGCGACGCGCCGACACCGGCGGCGAGCGTGCTGACGGGGATGCTCAACGTCCAATCCCGCGAGCGGGCGTACCCCGCCGTGATCGCAGCACCGATGGCCACGCCGGCGAGACCGCCGCCGCACGAGAGCAACACCGACTCGACGAGGAACTGGCCCCGCACGTTGCCTTTGGTCGCGCCGAGCGCGCGGCGCAACCCGATCTCGCTGCGGCGCTCGAGTACCGAAATCACCATCACGTTCGCGATGCCGACGACGAGGGCGACCGATCCGAGCCCCAACAACAGGGCGGTGAGCGCCTTGTCGACCGACCGCATGAACTGCGCGGCCCGATCGCGGCGATACGCGCCGAACTCGAAGTTGCGCTACGCGCGGGCGACCGGACGGACTGGCCGCAGGTCGCCCAAGGTCTCCTCGAAGAGGAGAATCGACTCGAGGCGCTCGTTGCCGATCTGCTGTTGCTGGCATCGGTCGACGAGCAGAGTCCTTCGCCCGATGATGCGCCGATCGACGTGAGCGCGGTTGCCATCGCCGAAGCGGCGCGATTGCGGCGCATCGCGATCACGGTGTTGCCCAGCGACGCGCTGTACGTGTTCGGACGAGCCGACCAACTTTCACGGGTGATCGGCAATTTGCTCGACAACGCCGCGCGGTTTGCTCACCGCACGGTCGAATTGGCGCTCAGCAGCGATGGTCGCACCGTACGCGTCTCGGTCGACGACGACGGCCCGGGCATCGCGTTGCACGATCGTCATCGCGTGTTCGAACGCTTCACGCGCCTCGACCAATCGCGCGCGGGTGACGCCGGAGGCGCAGGCCTCGAGCTCGCATTGGCAAAGGGCATCGTCGAGCGCCACCGCGGTACGATCTGCGTCGATGATTCGCCGCTCGGCGGCACCCGTGTCGTCGTGGAACTACCGGCGGTCGGCGCTCAGGCCTTGACGAATCGCTGAACGAAGGCGAGCGCAGTATCCGCGACTTCGCGCCAGCCGTTGTCGATCGTGAGGGAGTGCCCGCGGCCGGGAATCTCGACGATCTCGGTGACACCCTTGTTGCGCCGTTGCTTCTTGAACGACGCATTCGCGATCGCCCACGGCACGGTGTGGGTCTTTCTCGCCAGAGACGATGAGTAGCGGCCCGCGATCGGGGTTCTTCGACTTGACCTTTACCTCGGTCCACGGGTTCAAGTTGGCGGTGGCCGCTTGGAACAGTGGCACACCCGACCCCGGGACGGCGTAGGTGTTGTAGAGCACCTTGGCTTCGTCTTCTTCGACCGCGTTCGCGAACGCGTAGCGGAACTGCTCGTAGGTGAGCGGGATTGCCCGACCGTGATTCAACGGATTGCCGAGCACCGGCGACGCCGACTTGAGCGCGGACAACGGCAACGGCAACACCCCCCGAAACGGTGCGGGATCGATGGCGACCGTGGCATCGGAGACGCCGCGACCGGCGAGGATCTGCGCCAACAATCCGCCGAACGAATGGCCGATGAGCGCCGGTTTCGTGGTGAGCTTGCCGACGACGTCTTCGAAGTGATCGGCGATCTGCCCGACGGTCTTGTGCGCGAGGACATCGGGGTTCGCGTTGGCTTCTTCGACGGTGTTGGGATCGTCGGGCCAACCGGGGGCAAGCGTGGTGTACCCCGCTTCCTCGGAGACTGATCGCCAACGATCCCAACTGTTCGGCAACAACCAGAGGCCGTGGATGAACACGACGGGAGTGAGGCCCGATTGGTTTGCGTTGTCGAGTTGTTGTTGTTCGTGCTCGGTGATGATGCTGGCCATGGTGATCGCCCTCTTCGGGTTTTGGGCGGCGACGCGTGGTTAATCTAGGTGCGTGTATTGCCCAGCGCATTTCGCCCAAACCGACTCCGCAGAGATCCGCGCGCTCATTCGTCGCGTTGCGCTCGCAGAGCTCATCACTTGGACAGGGCATGGCATCGAAGCATCGAGCATTCCGATGCTGTTCGACGAAACTACGGGAGACCACGGCGCGTTGTTGGGGCACTTCGCGCGCGCCAATCCGCAGTGGAAGACGTATGACGCGACGGCCGAGGCGCTCGCTATCTTCCGCGACTATGACGCCTATGTTTCGCCCGCGTGGTACGCCTCCAAGGCGGACGACGAGCGTGTCGTGCCGACGTGGAACTATCTGACCGTGCACGTCCGCGGCCAACTGATCCTCCACGATGATCACGACTGGAAGCGCGCACTTCTCGAGCGACTGACCACGACACACGAGGCCGCGAACCCCGCACCATGGGCGATCTCCGACGCGCCGGCGAAGTACATCGAGTCGATGATCCGTGCGGTCGTCGGCGTCGAGTTGCGCATCGAACGCATCGACGCAAAATGGAAGTTGAGCCAGAATCGTGCAGAGGTCGACGTCGATGGTGTCATAGAACACCTGGCTACCGGCGACGCGCGGCAACACGGCGTCGCCGAACACATGCGCTCGCTACGATCCGCCTCGGGGGCTGACAGCGCCCGTTGATCGAGGAGGCCGACATCGCACGGTTCGAGGACAAAGTCATCGTCATCACCGGCGGGGGAGCAGGCATCGGGCGCACATACGCGCACCGATTCGCCGCCGAAGGGGCATCCGTCGTCATCGCGGACCTCGATCCGGCTGCCGGTGTCCGTGTGGTCGATGAGCTCGCCGCAAAGGGCAGTCAAGGGCTTGCCGTCACTATGAATGTCACCGACGAGGTCGCGGTTGCGTCGATGGTCGCAGCGGCCGTCGAGCGCTTCGGCGGCATCGACATTCTCGTCAACAACGCCGGCATTCATCATCACCACGCCCAGGTGCCGTTCAAGATCGAAGATCTGCCGCAGTGGCGCGCGGTGATCGATGTCAATGTGATCGGCGCCCTCATCTGCGCGTTGTCATGCCGCGAGTCGATGGCAGTGCGCGGGGGCGGTTCGATCATCAATCATTCGTCGATGGCGGCGTGGATGGGCGGCAACGCGTACAGCGTGTCGAAGCTGGGTTTGAACGCGCTGACGGTGGGCCTCGCGACCGAGTTCGCGCCGGATGGCATTCGCGTCAATGGCATCGCACCCGGACTCGTCGACTCCGAGGCGTCGATCGAGTGGATGAACGACCCGGCGCGCAAAGGCATCGGCGAGCAATTCGTGGGCGGCCAGCTGATCCCGCGCCTCGGGCGCATGGACGACCTCGCGAACATGGCGCTGTTTCTGTGCTCCGAGGAGGCGAACTTCATCACCGGCCAGACGATGCTGGTCGACGGCGGCTACATGAAGAAGGCCTTCTGAGCAACCGGCCGGCACGCGCGCCTGGGGCGTTCGGACCTTTCGTCCCCGCTGATATGACGATCGTCACAGATGCCGGTACCCTGCGGGCATGCGGCGGGCGGCGGTGCTCTTTTTGGCCAGTGTCGGGGTCTTGTACCTCGTGCACCACCGCCACTACGTACTCAGCGCGGCGACCATCGCCGGCGCGGCGCCCCCGCGGGACTGGCTCTTGGGATTGCTGGCATCGATGGTGCTGGCGGTCTCGACCGGCGGCGTCTACCGCGAGTGCCTGCGGACCGCCGGCGTCGACGTGCCCCTGGCTCGGGCAACCCGGCTGTCGCTCGTAAGCCACTTCTTCAACTGCGCGGTCCCCGGCGGCAAGTTGTCGTCGATCGTGTTGTTCACCGGGGAGGCCGAGCGCCGCACCGATGCGCCCGGCCGCGGTGCCGCCGGTTTCTTCACGGCGTCGGCGGTCGGTCGTGTCGCCCTCACGGTGGTCGCGCTCGTCACCATGCCGTTCATCACTCGCTCCGGGATCGCCCCCGTGGCGGTCGTGCTGCTCGTCGCGTTGTACACGACGATCAGCGTCGCGCGCGTCGGCGTCTTCGCGTTGCTGCACTCTCGGCACGAACGCTTGGCTCGCTGGGAATTGCGCACGCGAGCACGCCTGCGCCGCGGCAAGGCCGCTGATCGATGCGACGAATCGTCGACGTGGACCGCGTGCGTTGCCCAACAATGGGATCGTCGAGCGCAGTTCCTCCCCGCACTCTGTTGGGCATTCGTGGGCAAGTTGGCGGGTGCGGTGTTGGTGACCGTCGGTATTCACGCCGCCGGCGGGTCGGTGTCCTTCGCGACGGGCTTGTCGATGTACGCGGTAGCGACCGTTGCCGGTTCGTTGGCGCTGGTTCCCGTGGGCCTCGGTGTCGTCGAGTTGACGATGATGCATTCGTTCACGGGTTCCGGGCTCACGATCCCGCAGGCGGCGGCGGCGTTGATGATCTACCGCCTCTTCCAGCTGTGGATCCCGATGCTCGCCGGTGCCGTCGGCATCATCGGCTTGCGGCGTCCGGCGGCGATCGCCGTAGCGCTGCCAGTGGTAGTGATTACACCCGAATTGGACGCGACGGTGCTGCCGATCGATCTTCCCGTGCCGATTGTCGCGCCGGCGCGCCGATTCGGTTGGCGTCTCTCGTAGATCGCGCCGCATCTACGGCACGTTCTCGGGGGATCGCCACGCAATCAGTCGACCGCGCCACGCAGCGCGCGAGGCTCGCCGCACACGCAACGATGACGTGTGACATTGGTAACGGTGCCCCGTTGTCGCGTTCGCGCGGCGGAGGATCTTTTCCTCGATGAGGTAGTGTCCCGACTGATGCGCGATGTCGCGACTCGGGCGGACGACGACACCGCGATCGTGGGTATTCGATGGCAGAAGTACACGAAGACGCCACGTCTGCGCGGTTTGCGCCGTTTCGCGACGACGCCGGCGTATGCGTGTTACGCGTGGCCGGCGAAGTCGATATGTCCAACGCGGCGCAGTTGCGTAGTGCGGTCGACGCGATGCTCGCAGAAAACCCGCAGCGTCTCGTGCTCGATGTGCGAGAGTTGACGTTCATGGACAGCTCGGGTCTCGCCGTTTTGCTGCAAGCTGCGGTCAAAATCGAAGCGCTGATATTGCGTCACGCGCAGCGCAGCATCGTTCGATTGATCGAGACCACAGGTGTGACAAGTGTCCTGCAGGTAGAACCGTGACTCGCATGCGAAACCAGGCCCCCTAGTGGGTGCATTGCCTCCGCTCGCACGCTGGGCCGCGCCCGCGGGTGTAGCGCCCGCTCGTCGCGGGTACACGCACGGCGTGATGCGATGGTGGAAGTCGAGATTTGGCGCGGATCTTCTGAGCGAAGTTCTTCAGCTCGCCGCGTTGTTGCTGTTGTACAAGTTGGTGCGCTACTGGTCGCGCGATCAATTGACGGCGGCGTTCGACAACGCGCGACATGTGATCAAGTTCGAGCGTGGACTTCCCGGGCCGAACGAAGTCGACCTGACGCGCATCTCGATGCGTTGGCCGTCCTTCGTGCGGTTCCTCAATCAGTACTACGTCATGGCTCACTTCTCGATGATCACGTTGTTCCTCGTTTGGATGTACGCGACGAAGCCCGATGCATACCGCATCTGTCGTCGCACGTTGATCTGGATGACGGCGATCGGCATGGTGCTCCACGTCTTTTATCCGTTGGCGCCGCCACGAATGTTTCCCGAGTTCGGTTTCATCGATACCGGACGACTGTTCGGCCCGCGTGCCTACGGCAACCAAGGCGCGTTCGATGGCGTGAGCAATCAGATCGCCGCCATGCCGTCGTTGCATTTCGGATGGGCGGTGCTCGTCGCTTGGGGCACGGTGAAGTTCGCCCGGACGAAGTGGCGGTGGATCGCGGTCGCCCACCCCGCGCTCACGCTGTTGGCGATCATCGTCACCGCCAACCACTACTGGCTCGACGCGTTCGTTGCACTGGTGATATTCGCCACGTGCGTGTCGATCACGCTATGGCGCGATGGCCAGCGCCAGGACAAGGGTGATGGCCGCCCCGGGACGCGGACCACGGCGGCGATCGATCTTGCGCAGTTGGGCCGCCCCCGAGGTCTTGTCGCCGAGCCCGTGGGCAATCACCGACCCCTCGATGTGGGACGATCGCGCTAGCAACCCCACATCGCGTGCGGGTTCAGCCCATTGCGATCAAGCGTGACATCGCCATTCAGCGTGCTGTCTCGCGTGCGATGGGTCGGTGCGTCCGCGCGACGCCGCAGCAGCGTGGGCCTCGCGCATGTACGACGCGATCTCGTCGACATCTGTCGAAAGGGGAGACGGCAGACCGTCTACGGGACACCAACAGGCAGGGACGTTCTCCATAACAGCGCGCCGTACCCGCTCGGACTTGGATCAAACGTCCTTGCGCCTTCATTTCTCGCTCGATTGATGCGGGCTGACCAGATTGTGCGACGCTGTCGCACGGTTGGACTCGGCAGCGGAGGTGGGCGTTCGAGTGTCTCAATTGATCCTCGGACCGATGCTTCGCCATGTCACCGCGACGTCCGCGACCATCTGGGTGGAGACCGACGCCAGTTGCACGGTCGCCATCCTGGGCCGCCAGGCCCGCACGTTCTGTGTAGAGGGTCACCACTACGCGCTCGTGATGCTCGAAGGATTGTCACCGGGTTCCACGACGCCCTATGAGGTACATCTCGACGGTAGCCAGCAGTGGCCACCGCCGGGCAGCGCATTGCCGCCGTCGGTCATCCGCACACTCGATGGCGGGGAATTGCGAGTTCTCTTCGGTTCGTGCCGCACCGCGGCGCCGCACGAACCACCGTGGTCGCTCGAACTGGCCCACGATTCCCGAGGCCGAGGGGTCGACGCGTTGCGGGCGCACGCACTGCGCATGTTGGGACAGCCCGTCGAAGCATGGCCGCACCTTGTGGTGTTGCTCGGCGATCAGGTGTACGCCGACGATTCGTCCCCCGAGGCGCGTGAGCGTATGCGGGTTCGACGCGCCGATGATCCCCAGGACTTGCCCCTCGATCGCGTTGCCGACTTCGAGGAGTACACGTGGCTCTACCACGAGGCCTGGCGCCCCGAGATCGAGCGTTGGCTCTTCTCGGTCGTCCCGAGCGCCATGATTTTCGACGACCACGACATGATCGACGACTGGAACATCTCCGCATCGTGGGTTCGCGACATCCGTCGCGAACCGTGGTGGCGCAAGCACGTCGTGGGCGGGCTCGTCTCGTACTGGGTCTATCAACATCTCGGCAATCTCAGCCCCGCCGAGATCCGTGACGAAGGGATGCTCGAGGCCATCTCGGCCGTCGATGACGGCGGACAGCTGCTCCGCGAATGGGCCGAGCAATCCGAAGCGTTCACGCCGGTACCCGGTGGTTACCGCTTCAGCTATTTCCGCGACCTCGGGCGCGTGCGCCTCGTTGTCATCGACTGCCGCAACGGTCGCGTGCTCGAGCGCGGTCATCGTTCGATGCTGGATCCCGACGAGGCCGCGTGGGTGGCCGCGCACTGTCGGGGTGATGTCGATCACCTCTTGATCGCGACGTCGCTGCCGGTCTTCGTCACCGGCGCATTGCACGACCTGCAGGTCTGGAACGAAGCGATCTGCGACGGCGCGTGGGGGCGACCGGGCGCGTGGATCGGTGAGCGCCTCCGGCGCGGCCTCGATCTCGAAGACTGGCCGGCGTTCATCCGGTCCTTCGACGAGTTCGGAGCGCTCATCGCCGAGCTGGGCAGCGGACAAAATGGCCCCGCGCCGGCCACGATCAGCATTCTCTCCGGCGATATCCACTTCAGCTATGTCGCCGCCGTGCACTTCCCCGAGCACGCGGGCGTGACCAGTCATGTGCATCAACTCGTGAGCTCTCCGATACGCAACGCGTTGATACCGCGAGAGCGCGCCGCAATTCGCTTCGCGCTGTCACGTACGGGCAAATGGATCGCGCGAGGACTACGTCGCGGCACGCGGCGGCGTCATACCGAACTGTCGTGGGAGATGACGCACGGCCCAATCTTCGCCAACGTGCTCGGAGGAGCGACCTTCGAAGGGCGACTCGCGCGGGTGATCGTCGAGCAGGCACGCGCCACCGATGACGGTGAGCCCGAGTTGTCGGTGGTCATCGACAGTCAACTTTGACACACGGCGTGTTTCGGTCCCGGCCATCGCGGGAACCCGATCGGCGTGAAAAGCAGATTTGACGAGACGGCGACGTCGGCCCCTTTCGAGCGGGGAAACCCGCCTCAGTTCGACTCGCCACCGCCGGCGGCGCGCCACTGCGGCTCGACGTGGCCAATGGGTCGGCCGCAATGGGTGCTCCTGCTGATCAGCTACCTTGGCCTCGTCGGTATCGGTACCACTGTCGGGCTGCTGCTGAAAGGGCCGCTCACCGACACGCCGGTGGTGCGGACCGATCGCCGCGTGAGCGAGTGGTTCGTCGACCATCGCACCCCGAATCTGGACCGGTACACCGTTTGGGGTTCGGACCTCGCCGACACGTTCATCAAGATCGCCGCAACGGCGGTATGCGCGCTCGTCCTTTGGTTGCTGTGGCGCCGCTGGCTCGAGCCGATGGTGTTGATCATGTCGTTGGTATTGGAGGCCTCGGCGTTCATCACGATCACGTGGATCGTGAAGCGGCCGCGCCCCGACGTGCCTCGCCTCGAGGGTTCGCCGGTCGACTCGAGCTTCCCCTCCGGTCATACCGCCGCGGCGGCGGCGTACGGCGCGCTCGCCGTGATCGTGTTCTGGCACACGCGTAACCGGTGGGCTCGCGCCTTGGTGGCCTTGCTCTGCGCGGCGGTGACTGCGACGGTCGCTGTTTCGCGGATGTATCGAGGCATGCACTACCTCAGCGACGTGGTGGCGGGCGTTGTGCTGGGTGCCGCTGCAGTGGCTATTTCTGCGGCAATCCTGTGGCATACGCCGGCAGGGCGGGGCGTGAAGGATGATGTCGAAATGGATGGTGTGGCGTGAAGCTCTCTCTCATCGTGTTCGCGTGCGCGCTCGCCGCTGCGGTGGCGGCCTTTGCGGTCTCCGTTTCGCGCAAGATCGAGATGGATCTGATCGACCCGGGCTCCGAGGAGCGCGCGCTCGTTCGCACGTTCTGGCGCCATCCCCGGTTCCGCCGATTCATGCGGCAGCGGTTCAACCGAAAGAGCGCAGGCGGTTTCCTGCTTACCATTGGTTTCCTTCTCGTTTTCGCGGTCGCCCTCGTGTTGGGGGCGCTCCTCGACATGATCGACTCGAACCAGGGTTTGGCCCGACTCGACAAATCTGTGGCCGAGTGGGGTTCGCACAACGCCAGTACGGACACCGTTGATGTCTTGAAATTGGTGACGCATCTGGGCAGCACGATGGTGGTGCTGGCCGCCCTCGTCCTGGTCGGCGTCTACGACTATTTGCGCCACCGCAATCGCGACGCTTTGCTGTTTCTCGCGGTCGTCGGGCTTGGTGAGTGGGCGCTCAACAACGGGTTGAAGTTGCTCGTGACACGCGATCGCCCCGACGTTCTCCGCCTCGTGAGCGCCAGCGGCTCTTCGTTTCCGTCGGGCCACTCAGCTGCCGCTGCCGCGGGTGCTGCCGCAGTCGCGCTCGTTCTCGGTCGGGACCGTCACCGACGGACACGCGCCGGCCTCGCGGCCGGGGCCGCACTGATCGCGGTCGCGGTCGCGACGAGCCGCGCCCTACTGGGCGTGCACTGGCTCACCGACGTGATTGCGGGCGTGGCCGTGGGTTGGGGCTGGTTCTTGCTCGTGGCCGTCCTGTTCGGTGGCCGACTGCAGGTGTTGGGGGCCCCGGTGGTCCGTGCCGGTGCGGCCGAAGCAGCGCCCGGTGACGACACGACCGAAGCGAAAGCCCGCGCCGAGATCAGCTCGGCGCAGCCGGCGCACAAATGACGAGCGACGCCGGATCGACTTTGAAGTCGAGCTTGCGAGTGCGCCCCTTCGAACCACCGTCGAGTTCGAACAGCTGCTTCTTCGCCAACCGCACCTTGATCTTGGCGCCGGTGCCGATGTGCACGTGCGACGAGGTGTCCTGCTTGTGACGCACGGCGCTGACCATCACCGATGCCCACTCGCGTAGCCCGCTCGCCGTCAGCACCGCCACGTCGAGCATGCCGTCGGTAGGTGATGCGTCGGGGAACGCGACGAAGCCACCTTTGAGACGGCCCAGGTTGCCGACAAGGACGCAGGTGACATCGCCTTCGAAGAAGAGTGAGCCGTCGACGGTGATCTTCGCGGCGGTGGAGGTACTACTGCGTGCCTCCTTCACGCCGGCCTTGACATAGGCCCACGTGCCGAGCGCGTCTTTCTGATCGTCTGCTTGGTCGATCATCGCCGCGTCGAGTCCGGTGCCGCCCATCACGGCAAAGCGCAACCCGTTGCACACGGCGGTGTCGAGGGTGCGGCGGTCACCGCGGATGACCAACTCGACGATTTCTTCCGGCTCGGAGGGCAAACCAAGGCCGGTCGCGAAGAGGTTGGCGGTGCCCGCGGGCACGACCGCCAACGCGCTGTCGGTGTTGGCCACCGCTGCTCCGGCGGCGCGCACCGTGCCATCGCCGCCACAGACGATGATTGTGTCGGCACCTTCCGTTATTGCGTCGCGCGCGGCGTCCTCGGCCGCCGATCCTTTGCGGACTTCGAGCCAAAGCGCGTCGCCGAGACCGGCTTTTGCGAGGGCCGATTTGAGGTCCCCGGCCGTGGACTTGGTGAGCTTCTCGCGATGCGCTACAACGGCGACCGATGGCATGAACCCGCTCCTTGTTTTTGCGCGCCGCAATCGGCGCAGTGTGCGACCTCGATCTATTCCCCCAGAGGGTTTCTTCAAACGTCCGCGATAACGCCCTCGCATGATCGGGTGGACGCTCGCATGTTTGTTCACCCGCGTACCGGGTAGTGGCGGTGGGTGAATCCAGACGCCGAATCCCTCACCCCCACATTCGCTTCGCCGCCTGGCACGGACCGTACCGGTCGTGCGGCCGCCGTGCCGCAGCATGGTCGCTTTCGTCGCGGCCTCGCCGACGCGACCCGCCATGCCGGGCCGCCGTTCGTCCTAGGCGTCATCGCCGTCACGATCGTGGCATCCGCGGTAGGCCTCTTGTTGACGCATGTCCTCGAGAACTCCGCACTCGTTCGCTTCGACGTCCGGCTGGCGGACACTCTCGCCGCCAATCGGACGCCTACGCTGACCACGCTGACCGGAATCGGTACGTTTTTCGCCGATCCCATACCCGTCGCCGGGTTCTGGTTACTGGCCGTGGTCATCAGCGCCGTGGCGTTGCGGCATTGGCGCCCGCCGATGTTGTTCATGATCGCAATCGGTGGCGAGAAGCTTTCTTACTTCATCTCCACATTGATTGTCGATCGCCCCCGCCCGGAGGTCGAGACCGTCGGCAAGGTCCACGTGACGTCGAGTTACCCCTCGGGCCACGTCGGCTCGGCCATCAGCCTCTGGGCGACTCTTGCCTTGCTCATCATGACGTTGATCGCCGGCCGGCTGAATAAGCGCGCCGTGATCGTCGCCACCATCGTTGGCGTGTTCTTCGCGGCCGAAGTCGGCTACTCGCGTATGTACCGCGGGCATCACTTCTTCACCGACGTCGTCATGGGAACGGTGATCGGGGCGACATGGGTCATCATCGGTTACAAGTTCGTGCTGGCACCGTATTTGCTAGACCGCGGAGCGGCGCGACGTGAGAAGCGATCGTCGGCTCCGTCGCCGACGCATGAAGGGATTTCGTCATGAGTACGCCGCACGCAACTGCCCATGTTTCCGGGCAATCCGGTGTCGATGCGATCGAAGACCTCGCCCGTGATCATCCTGCGCTCGTCGTGGTGGCCCGGGCCGGTTGGTTGGCAAAGGGACTCGTGTACGGGCTCGTCGGTGTCCTCACAATCCCGATCGCCAGGGAGTCTCGTGAAGCCGCGGGGACCGCGGATCAAGAAGCCAGTCAATCCGGCGCCATCGCAAAGATCGCAGCGTCTTCTGCGGGTACGGCCGTGCTCTGGGCCGTCGCGATCGGGCTCGCGCTCTACGTACTGTGGCGGGTGGTGTCGATCTTGCTCCCCGCGGAGAACAGCGCGAAGGCATGGGCCACCCGCGCCGGCTACGCCGTGAGCGCGGTGACCTACACGGCGCTCGCCTGGAGCGCCATCTCGTTCGCGTCGCGCGGCTCGAGTGCGAGCAAGACCGAGAACTCGCGGGTGGAACAATTCACGAGCGACCTCATGGGCCACAGCGGCGGGCGTTGGCTCGTCGGCGCAGTGGGCGCGTCGTTGATCGCCATCGGCGCCTATTTCCTGCACAAGGGCATTACAGCAAGCTTTCGCAAAGAGTTGCGCGAGGTCGGCGTGGGTCCGATCAGCACGCATCAAGTCGTTCGCATCGGGCAAGTGGGTTGGTGCGCTCGGGCCGCCATGATGGCCCTTTTGGGATTCTTCTTGATACGCGCCGCCGTGCAGTTCTCACCCGACGAGGCAGAGGGTCTCGATGGTGCGTTGCGCCGACTGGCCGCAACATCGTGGGGCACCGTCATGGTGCTCGCGATCGGCGTCGGTCTATTGATCTACGGTGCGTTCTGCATCATCAGTGCGCCTATCCAACGCTTGCGCGGGGCGAGCTGAGTACTTCCAGGGTTTTCGTTTGCTGCCGGTAATTGCCGGGTACCGACGCAGGGCGTTTTATGATCGGCGTGGAAACGGTGGCCGTCGTGCGGTTAGCAGCGGATGAACATGCGGCGGCGCAAGCACGACGCTTTGCTCGCAGCTGGTCGACCCGCCGGGACTTGTCACCCCAACTCGTGGACGACATCGAACTGGTCGTCGCCGAGCTGGTGAGCAACGCGTTACGGCACGCGCCGCCGCCTTACGAAGTCGAGCTTTCGGAGTCGGAAGGGGTCATCCGTGGCGAAGTGCACGATGGCTCGCAGGTCGCTCCGACACGCAAGGCGCAGCCCGATCAACATGGCGGCTTCGGCCTTGGCATCATCGCCGCCTGCACGGCGCGCTGGGGTATCGACCTCGAGGATGCGGGCAAACGCGTGTGGTTCGAGGTGCCGCGGTCGTGAGGCCCTCACCGCCGGCGGTCGCCGGCTGCTGATCTCAGGCGCTCTTGCGAACGGATGCCTTCCGTGGAGCGGCCTTGCGCGGCGCTGATTTCTTCACGGCAGACTGGCGCGCTGTTTGCTTCGCCGCTCCGCGCCTGCCGCGCTTGGCCGCGGCTACCGATGCACTGAGAGCAGCCATGAGGTCGAGCACGTCGGCCTTGTCCTTCGGCTCTTCTTCGATGGTGACGGTCTCACCTTTCGCTCGCCGCTCGATGAGCTCTCGCAGCTCTTCGGTATAGGTGTCGTGATACTTGTTCGGCTTCCAGTCGGCCTGGAGTGCATCGATGATCTGCGTGGCCAGCCGCAATTCTTTGGCGTCGGCGCGTGACCGCCGCGAAGGTAGCGCGTCGATCTCGGATCGAGCGACTACCTCGTCGGCGAAACGCAGCGTCGACATCGCCAGCACATGCTCCAACGGGCGGATGGCGGCGAGGTATTGCTTGTTGCGCATCACTACGGAACCGACCCCGACGCGCTGGCGCTCTTCCATCGCAGCACACAACAAGCTGTACGCGCGCGCTGCCCCGGGGCCGTCGGGCGCCAGCCAATACGTGCGCTCGTAGTAGATCGGGTCGATGTCCTCGAGCGGTACGAAGTCGGACACTTCCACCGAACGCGTCGAGTGGGGGCGCAGGTCGGCCAATTCCGCTTTGGTGAATGCGATGTAGCGGCCCTTGCGCAACTCGTAGCCCATCTCGATGTCGTCGCCTTCGAGCTTTCGGTGGGTCTTCTCCGAAACCTTCTCATAGCGCACGCGGGCGCCCGACTTCTTGTCGATCTGATGGAACCGAACCTCGTGGTCGCGAACGGCGGTGGAAGCCTTCACCGTCACGCTTACCAAACCAAAGCTGATTGCTCCCGACCACACTGCTCGTGCCATGCGACCGAGTTACCCGAGTCCGGCGCCGGTTACTCCTTGGATTCGGGAATTGCCCTACGTGTTCCCCCGGCAACACGTCGGTCTCGGATTGGTGCCACACCGGCCCATCGCTCGCCGACTCGACGTTGAAGCCGTAGTCATAGACGAGCGTTCCACCGAACGCCGCACCCAACGAGACGAGCGCTGCGACGAAAATCGACAGCACGAGGATCGCCGTCGTTGGGTGGGTCCGCGTGTGATACACGTTCAGCCGTAGCGCGATGTCGATAGCGGCCAACACCGTGACCGTGCTCATCGTCCATGCGTGAGTGTTCGCAGTGCGGCGTGCTTGTGTCCCCTTTTCGCTCGAACGCAGCCAGTCCCAGAACCCGGTCAGCGCGGCGAGCACCGACACGGCGGCGCCGGCGATCATCACGTACGTGCCGG
>JBDSMH010000163.1:0-16306 GCA_039915945.1 Acidimicrobiales bacterium
CGCGGCGGCCGCCCCGTCGCCGACGATGCGTAGTGGGCGCCGCACATAGCCACCCTCGCCCGGGGTGAGTGCACGGAGATAGCACGGACAAGTCGAAGGGGCGCAGTCGATCAATGCCGGTGCGCCCCTTCGTAGATGATGCGATAGCCCTAGTTGGACTCGACCTCTGCCTTGATGCGTTCGAGTGTCGTGCGCATGCCGTTGCGGTTGGTGCGGCCGCGGGTCCATCCGAGCAGCGCCCAATACAGCCGCAGCATCTTGGTCGGCGAGAGCGTGAAGGATTCGGTGACGTCGGTACCGTCGCCGCTCGGTTCGAGTTGGTATCGCCAGACGTTCAACGGCTTGTCACTCGGTCCCACGCCGAACGCGAACTCTCGGCCGGGGTCGCTGGCGACCACCGTGCACGTCGTCCAATACGTCGGGCCCTTGCCGTTGCGTTTGACGTGACCGCGGAAGCGCGCACCAACGGCGGGCCCCGTCGCTCCGTCCAGCCACTCCGCCTCGAAGGTCTCGGGGCTGTAGCGCCCGATCTTGGTCACGTCGCTCACCAACGCCCAGATCGGCTCGGGCGGCGCGGACATGTGGACCGTAACGGAGTCGTGCACGACGCAACCCTACTGGTGCTGGGCCAATGTCATACTGCGACCATGTCATCGTCGGATCCGTCACTGCGGGTGGTCGGCCTTCTCACCGACGCGGTGATTGCCGGGTTCTCGGCGTCAGGCAACGGCGTGCACGTCGACACCGCACTCGCCGGTACCGCCGCAACAGCGGGCGCGTTCTTGTTGCGCCAAGTTGCCGGGTCGGTGCTCGACGACTTGAGCCCCGGCAGCCCGGTGCTTGTCGACATCGTAAACGACGCGGGTCCGAGAGTCCTCGGCCTCGCACAAAACGCCGCATCGTCGGCAGGCGTCGAGTGGGATTCGACAGGCGCAGACATCCCCGCCGACAACCAACCGCACGCGCCGCACGTTGCGCTCGTCCGTCAACTCGAAGCACCATTGTCACAGGTGCTCACCGCGCATTCGATCGACAGATCCGCGTGGGCCGACCACACCTTGCTCGCCGCCGTCGATCTCGTAGTCCGCGCCGGCACGGTGATCAGCGCGTCGGTCGCGACGCGCATCGTCACGTGGTCCTTCGTCGTCGGCTGCAAGACGGTGCCATACCCGGTCGAGCAATAGCGGTTCGGCCGTTGTGCGCGTGACGCTCGATGGCCGTTCGTGGGTGGCCATCGATGTCGCCGGCTCCCCCGTCGGCTACGTGCTCGTCGACGTCGTCGACGACTGTGCCCACGTCGAACAGGTGCGGCAGTGGGCCATCGCAACGAATCGCCTCGCCGTCACGCTGACCACGTTCGCCGACGTGCCGTGGAATCGCCCGCTGTACGAACACCTCGGCTTCCGGTTGCTGCCCGAGACCGAGATCGGCGCTGAGTTGCGCAACGTTTCCGAAACCGAAGCACTCCATGGTCTCGGCCCAGCGACGAGGGTCTGCATGCGCCTCGACCTCCACAACTGAACGAGTCAGGAACCGCCGGCCCGACTTCTGGTGTACTGGTGCGGTGAAGCCTGATAGGGGGACGCCCGCGCTCGAGATCGAGCTCCGCCCAATCGCGCCCTCGAGCGGCGACAGCAACCGTCGTGCCGAATCACAACCGGCGCGGGTTCATGACCCGCGTCGTCGCCGCTTCATGATTGTGGGCATCATCGCCGTCGCCGCGATTGCGGTCGTCGCACTGAGCCTTGCCGGCGGGGACGACACCGACCCCGACGCAGTCACGCCGGCACCGACGTCGTTGCCGGCATCGCCAGTGCAGCCAGCGAAGATCCTGGCGTTACCACCAAACATTCTCGGCCCACAGGCGACGAGATTGCTCATGTGGAGCTTCGACAACCAGTCCCGGCTCCAGGTACTCGATCTCGATTCGGGCGAACTAACGCCGCTCGGTGTGCGCGGTGGCTTTGCACTCTTCCCACTGTTTCGCAACGTCGTCGTATTCGATGGCGACAACGGATCGAGCGTTGTTTCGGCAATCGGCGCCACGTCGACAGAACAATTGGGCAAGGGTGTCTACCCCGTCGTCGAGCGCGAGGCACGCACACTCTGGGTGCTCTCGAACGACGCGCCGCGCCGGTGGCAAAAGCGAGCCATCGACGGGACCATCCTCGATGTGCTCCCGTTCGAGGCTAACTTCTCGGTGGTCCACTACAACGACCACGCCGTGTTGTTGGTCTCGGCCGACGGAACATCACTCTTCGATCTCAATACCCGGCAGCGAGAGTTCCTGACGACAACGCGGGTGTTCGCGGCGGCAGGACCAAACCTGCTCGGGCGCACGTGCGGGGATCGAAGCTGCACGTTCACGGTGATCGACATCGAGACTGGACGCGAACGGGCGTTTCTGTCCGACGTACTACTCGACGAGGCCAGTACCGCAACGGTTTCGCCGGACGGCGACCTCCTCGCGATCAGCCGCACTTCCGCGTTCGGGCGACGTGCCGAGATAGTCAGAGTCTCCAGCGGGGCAACACAGTGGCAGAGTCCGGACATCGTCGTGTCGTCCACCGCGTGGTCATGGAGTCCCGATTCTCGCTGGCTGTTCGTCGAGACGTCGGCCGAAGTGGTTTCGGTCGTCGACATGCGCGCTCCTTGGGTCCAGGCAGAGATCCCCCTTTCGCGCATGCCGCTACACGGCCTCGCGGTCACCTACCGCTGATCGCGCGCACGCGATAGAGATCGCGCAGCATTGCTATCTCGGCTCCGTGATGTATCAACTCGTCCATGATGTGCGCGACGAACTCCACGCGGTCCCATGACGCGTACGCACCCGCGGCAGGCCCCATCGGCAACCACCAGTCGCCGATGGCAATCGACGCGACGAGTTCGGTCCATGCCGCGAAGGACTCCTCCACGTAACGAACCGCATCGTCCGCGGTGGGTGGTTGTTACATGTCCGCGTCCAGCAGGGGAGGTTCCGTGCCCAACTATCGCCAATTGCGCTCTTCGCGCAAGGTGTCGCCGATGTGGCAGAGACGCCACGCGATCGTCGCGAATTCGGCGGTCCCATCGCGAGCAACGCGAGGCGCCCGTCCTCGCGCGCCGGGTCGGATAGTCAGGCAAGGCGTAACGGGTTCCCACAGGTATTCGGCATCGGTCAACCCGACCAGGCGTCCACGTAACCGCTCGAAGTAGTAGTCGAACGACGTCAGTTCGGCCATCCGACCCGCGCTGATGTTCATGTGATCCTCTCGAGACTCTCGTCGCCGCGACGCGTCGCCCCAGCCTGCCACTGGCCGCGACGCTCGAACCACGATCAACGCAAGGCGGGTGGGCGGCGTACCCTTTCCTGGTGACCCACTCCACGGGCGGACAGATCCGCATCCCCTGCCCGGCCTGCCGTCGCAGCCGCGTGTTTTCGACCGGGGAACTCTTCTCGCCCACACGATCGTCGGTGACCCTGCAACAGCCGCGCCTTCCACAACGGCCGCGCCCGCAACCACGACCGCGCCCGCAACTACTGTTACCGAGGCGACGCGCTAGGTCGCCGCAATCGCCGCGTGTGCCGCGGCGAGACGCGCGACCGGGATGCGAAACGGTGAGCACGACACGTAGTCGAGACCGGCGTCGTGGAAGAAGCGGATGGAGTCGGGGTCACCGCCGTGCTCACCGCATACGCCGATCGACATACCGGGACGCACCGCCCGTCCTCGCTGCACGCCTATGCGCACGAGCTCGCCGACGCCGCGTTGGTCGATCGATTCGAACGGATTGCGGACAAGAAGACCTTTCGCGAGATAGCGGGCCATCAACCGGCCCTCGATGTCGTCACGGCTGAACCCGAACGTCATCTGCGTGAGGTCGTTGGTACCGAACGAGAAGAAGTCGGCGACCTCTGCGATGTCGTCGGCGCGAAGTGCGGCGCGTGGCGTCTCGATCATGGTGCCCACGGCCACGTCGAGCGGCGCCGAGAGCGTCGACTGAATCGCCGAGATCTCTTCGTCGATCCAACCGCGCACGAGCATGAACTCTTCTTTGGTCACCACCAACGGCACCATGATCTTGGCGACCGGATGGCCACCGGCGCGCTGACAGTTGGCCGCCGCTTGCATCACGGCACGGGTCTGCATCGCGTACAGCCCTGTCTTCAGCACACCGAGGCGCACACCACGCGTGCCCAGCATCGGATTTTCCTCGTGCCAACTGCGCGCCGCGGCGAACAACTCGCGCGTCTCGTCGTCGAGACCGCCTTCGGCTTCGCGCTGGATGATCTCTTCGAGCCGAGGCAAGAACTCATGCAGCGGCGGATCGAGCAGGCGCACCACCACCGGCAGGCCATCCATCGCCGCGAAGATCTCTTCGAAGTCCTGGCGCTGCACCTCGACCAGTTCGGCGAGCGCCGCCATCTCTTCGTCGGGTGTCGACGCGATGATCATTCGCCGCACCACCGGCAATCGATCACCGAGGAACATGTGCTCGGTGCGGCACAGACCGATGCCGACCGCACCGAACGCGCGAGCCCGCGCGGCATCAGGGCCCGTGTCCGCGTTGGTCCAGACCTGCATGCCGTTGAGGTCCCGGCGAACGTCGTCGGCCCACGCGAGCACCTGCTCTAGTTCGGGTGGTGTCGACGCTTCGACGACCGGGATCTCGCCGAGAAACACGCCGCCGGTGGTGCCGTCGACCGAAATCGTGTCGCCTTCGCGGATCATGGTGTCGCCAACCATGAAGCTGTGGCCGTCCGCGGTGATGAGCACCTCTTCGGCGCCAACCACGGCCGGAATACCCCACCCTCGCGCGACAACGGCGGCATGGCTGACGAGACCACCCCGTGCAGTGAGAATGCCGGCCGCGACCTGCATGCCGTGGACATCCTCCGGCGAGGTCTCGCTGCGAACGAGGATCACGCGCTTGCCGTCGCGATGCAGTCGCACTGCGTCGTCGGCGGTGAAGCAGACCTGTCCGACCGCCGCGCCGGGCGACGCCGACAGGCCACGGGTCAGCACGGCGCGGCCCTTCGCATCGAGTTGCGGATGCAAGAGTTGTTCGAGGTGTTCGGGGCGCACGAGCGATACCGCCTCGGCGGGCGTCAACACGATGGCGGGGTCGTGCGCCATGTCGACGGCGATGCGCAGCGCCGCCGGACCGGTGCGCTTGCCGGCGCGTGTCTGCAACATCCACAAGTGACCGCGCTCGATTGTGAACTCCGTGTCGAGCATGTCGCGGTAGTGGAGTTCGAGCCGGCGGAAGATGTCGAGCAGTTCGACATGTATCTCGGGGAACAGTTCGCCGAGCGTGGAGATCGGCAGGGTGGTGCGAGTACCGGAGACCACGTCCTCGCCCTGCGCGTTCACGAGGAAGTCGCCGTACGCACCCGCCTCGCCGGTGGTGGGATTGCGGGTGAACCCGACACCCGTCCCCGAATTCTCGTCGCGGTTGCCATAGACCATGACTTGCACGTTGACCGCGGTGCCGAGATCGTGCGGGATGTGCTCGCGCGTGCGGTACGCGACTGCTCTCGCGCCGGACCACGAACGGAAGACGGCTTCGACGGCGAGACGCAGTTGCGCGCGCGGATCCGCGGGAAACGGAGAGCCGGTCGCTTGTTCGATCACCTCACCGAATCGCGCCGCCAGTTGCTCGAGTACCGCCGCGGGAAGATCGGCATCGGTTGCCGCGCCACATTCCTTCTTGGCCAGCGCGATCTCGTCCTCGAAGCGCTCTCGGGGCACGCCGAGCACTACCGAACCGAACAGCGAAAGGAAACGACGGTACGAGTCATACGCGAACCGACGGTCGGTGCGGTCAGCCAATCCTTCGACTGACCGATCGTTCAAGCCGAGATCCAAGACGGTATCCATCATGCCGGGCATCGAGAACTTCGCACCGGAGCGCACACTCACGAGCAACGGATCCCCCGGATCACCGAGGCGCAATCCCATGCGCCGCTCCAACTCGGCGACGTGGTGTTCGATCTCGCGATCGAGTCCCTCGGGCCAGCCACTGACCAACCATGCGCGGCACGCGTCGGTCGTGATCGTGAACCCGGGCGGCACCGGCAATTCGAGCACCGACGTCATCTCGGCCAGATTGGCGCCCTTGCCCCCGAGAAGATCCTTGAGCTTCATCGGATTGTTCTCGTACCTGTGGTCGAACGAGAACACAAAGGTCACGGTGCCTCCTCATTGGGGCAGATCACGCCGTATGCCCTGAGCGTAGTGGCGCTCGCGCCGCACGGTTCCGCTCAAATCCCTGGTGGCGCGACCGATGTGCTGTGGAACAACGACTGCTGGCCGCCTTCGCGCGCCCCGACCACCAAGGCTTCCCGTGACGACCCATCGATCCTGGCAACGCCGATGCGCGCGGCTCGGTGCGATATTCGTCGCGATCAGCGCACTGTTCTCTGTGGTCGCCATCGAGCGCGCGACCGCCACGGTGACCTCGGACGAGCCCACGGTGCAGATCGGTGAGTCGCGGTCTATCGAACGGCCCGAGGCGACCGTTTCACCCCCCGCGGAAGCGGTCGGCTCCACCGTTGCCGACGTCGCGGTCGCCGGTGTCGCAATCGCCCGTGACGCGCCGCCCGTCGCCTACCGACTCGATGTGCACGTTCCGGACAACCGCACCGACCCGCTGCCCTTCTTCATCGGCGGCCTCTGTGTGGTGGCCGCGATCGTGACCGCGCTCTATCTGCGCCTGCGCCGCGTTCGCATCGTCACCGCGTAGCGACGTCCCCGCGGTTGCGCGAGGATTCGCCACGGATGGTGACATGGCCGCGGCACTGAAGCGAGTTCACCAGATCGCGCAACACGCGGACGATCTCGACCGCGCGGTCGCGTTCTACCGCGACACACTCGGCCTCCCCCTCATCGCTCGGTTCGATCCGCCGGGCCTCGCGTTCTTCGACCTCGGCAACGCACGGCTGTTGCTCGAAGGCAGCGCGGCATCGGTTGTCGTCTACTTCGAAGTCGACGACATCGACGCCAGCCATCGATCGCTGCAATCCGCCGGCGTCGAGTTCGTCGCGGAACCGCATCGCGTGCACCGCGACGACGCCGGTGACTTCGGGCCGATCGGCGACGAAGAGTGGATGGCCTTTTTTCGCGACTCCGAGCAGAACCTCATGGCCCTCGTCGAACGCCGCTCCCCCGCCTGATATTCTCGGGCCGGGCGCACGGCAGCGCCTCTGGTCCGCAGGAAGGGCTGAGCCCAGCCGAGTAATAGACGACATCCGATGCGCCTCCTTTTGGCCTGACGACGCGGATCGCGGGTGTGTGAGAGGAGGGCGCAGTGCCTACTGTCCCGTTGCCCAACGAGCCGAATCTCGAGCAGCTTCGCCGTCAAGCGAAGGAACTTCGGGACGCGGTGCGAAGCGGTGAGGCTCGCGCTCTCGCCTGGCTCGAGGAACACCACCCCGCGGGCGCGCCGAAAGAGTCGGAGCGAGCGAAGTTCTCGTTGAGCGCAACGCAGCTCGTGATCGCACGACGCTACGGCTTCCCCTCGTGGCCGCGACTGAAGCAGCATCTCGATGTCGTGGCCGAGTTCATGCGGGCACCGGGCAAGATCCCGCCCGCCGATAATCCGGTCGACGAGTTCTTACGTATCTCCGGTCTGAACTACGCGGACGATGGCCCTGGCCGGTGGGTACAAGCCCGTCAACTTCTGCGTGAGCATCCTGAGATCACCGAGCTGAGCATCCACGCCGCGGCCGCGGCCAACGACGTGGAGCACGTGCGCCGCCACTTGCGCGCCGACCCCGCACTCGCCGGCGTCGAAGGTGGCCCGTTCGCGTGGCCGCCGCTGCTGTACCTGACGTACTCGCGAGCCGCCCCCGATGCGTCGTCCGATGCCGCGATCGACATCGCGCGGCTGTTGCTGAACGCCGGCGCTGACCCGGATGCCGGCTACCTCTGGCTCGGGCTGCCGTCCCCCTTCACCGCACTCACCGGCGTGTTCGGCGAGGGCGAACTCGGACCGCAACGGCAACCGCGCCATCCGAACTCGCTCGGGCTCGCACGGGTGTTGCTCGAGGCGGGTGCGAACGCCAACGACAACCAGACGCTCTACAACCGGATGTTCTCGCCCGAAAACGAACACCTCGAGTTGTTGTTCGAGTTCGGGCTCGGCGGCGGCGATGGCGGGCCGTGGAAGCAGCGCCTCGACGATGCGCTCGACTCGCCCATCGCGATGGTGCGAGGCCAACTGCAATGGGCAGTCACGCACGGCATGGTCGCGCGCACGCAACTGCTGATCGACCACGGCGTGGACATCGTCACCGCGTTCGGCAACGGTCAAACACCCACCACTGCGGCCGCACTCAGTGGCCACGCGGCGATCGTCGCGTTGCTCGTAGCCAATGGAGCGCTCCCGCCAGAGCTCGACGCCCCCGACGCGCTGATCGCGGCGGCGTTGGCCGATGATCGCACTGCGGTTGAACGGATACGAGGCGAACATCCCGCTGCGCTCGCTGACGCGCGCGAGCGGCGACCCGGCCTCGTCGTGTGGGCGACGGCACAGTCACCGAAGGCGATCGCGCTACTCATCGAACTCGGCTTCGACGTCAACGCGCTCGGCCGCTCTGATACTCCGATCGAACAACCATGGGAGACCGCATTGCACCGTGCGGCCTCTGGCGACGACATCGACCTCGTCCGCGAGCTACTCGCGCTCGGCGCCGACCCGACGATCCGCGACAAGCAATTCGACGCGACCCCACTTGGCTGGGCGCAGTACTGCGAACAGACCGAGATCATCGAGCTACTTGGTGGTGGTGACCCCACGGGGGCATGAAGCAAGGCCCGTCGGCTGGGGACCGGTCACGATCGCGGACGAGAGGCCGCACAATAGACCCTGTGCGGTGACGTAGCGCGTGCCCGCCACCGGCGATCGGCATGGACCGTGACGCGAACCGGCACCGGCAACCCGGCCGCATAGAGCCCCGCGTAGCCCGCGGTCGCTTCGATCTGTAGGCCGGTCTCGCACCGTCGGCCGCGACCACGTCGTCAACCCGACGAACCACCAAAATCGCAATCGACGCGAGCACGCCGAAGCGCCTTGCCGGCCCCCACATGAGCGCAGTATGGCAGTGCATTCATTCGAGCGCTCGTCAGCCCCCTGGCACCAAATCCCAATATTCCGACAACGAGTTCGGACTAGTCACATCGCGCCGTACGCGGCCGCCACTCGTTTCGGCACGACCATGCGCCATGCATCGAGCACGATCTCACGCATCTCATCGTCGTCGATCGTCGCCAGCCGCACCACCACCCAGTTGTACCGCTGATCCGACCGCTTGGGCATCATGAACTTGTCGGGCTCCGACGCGATCAACGCATCGCGCTCGTCCTTCGGAAACGCAAAACCCATCAGCGTCTCGTCGCTCGAGAACGCCAAGTAGACGATGCGCCCCACTCGGAACTTGATCCGGCCGCGCACGAACGCCTGCTCGCTGCGAGGAAGGGTCACCGCGAGGACCTGCACGTCTTCGAATGTCACCATTGGCGGTCGAGGCTACGTGGTCGAGGCGACACCAGACCACGAACCATCGCGACGACGAGCGCAGTCGTGGCGTCACAACGAGACGTACGGCGAGGATGCATCGGACTACTTACGACTGCGACGACTGCGGCGTTTGGTGGGCCTACTGTAAGCCGATGGATCCATCGCTGCCGATCTTTCCGGCCGAGGCGTCGAACGGCGAGTTCGTGCCGCGCGCGGCGACCGCGCACGAGCGTGCGATGGGCACCGAGATCCTTCGGCGCATCGCCGACACCGCCGATCGGCTGCGAGTCGATCGCCGCACCTTGCTGCACAGCGCATCGGGCATCGCGGCGACGCTCGCTGTGTTCAATCTCGCCGGCTGCTCCGGCGGCGCGTCTGACGACGCGGCCGGTTCGTCGAGCACGACATCCGGGTCGACACCCGAGTCGACGTCGAGCGCGCCGTCGAGTTCGGTGCCGTCGAGCACCGGCCCGGGCGGTACGTTCCAAGCGCCCGATCCAAACGACCGCGCGGCCTGCAGCGAGGCGTATCGCGGTGACGAGTTCATCTTCGACATTCACGCGCATCACGTCGTGCCCAGCGGACCTTGGCGCCAGAACGCACCCACCATCGCCACGATGATCCGGCCGCTCGTGCCCGAAGGGTGCGCCGCGAAGGATCCGTTCGAGTGCCTCGATCGCGTGTCGTTCCTGCAGGACTTCTTCCTCGCGAGCGATACGACGATCGCGATGCTCAGCGACGTGCCCAACTCTGGCCCCGACGACGCACCCGTGCCCTGGGCCGAAGCCGTGCGCACCAAGGCACTCGCCGATCTGGTGATGGCCGGCCCCGCTTCGCGCGTGTTGCTGCACAACGTGATCGCACCGAACTTCGGTGATTTCGCGGCTCGTCTCGACCAGATGTCGGCGACCGCGGCCACCGGCAACGTGGCCGCGTTCAAGGTGTACACGGCATGGGGCCCGCGCAATCAGGGCTATGCCATCGACGATCCCCGCATCGGCTTCCCGGTCATCGAGCAGGCGAGGCGACTGGGCGTGAAGATCATCTGTGCGCACAAGGGCCTACCCATCCAAGGGTTCGACCAACGGTTCAACGGACCGGCCGACGTCGTGGCCGCGGCGCGGCAGTATCCCGACATGCAGTTCATCGTGTACCACAGCGCGTTCGAGCGAGAAACGATCGAAGGTGCATACTCCGCGTCCAGCGCGGCACGCGGAGTCAACTCGTTCGTCAAGGCGATGATCGACAACGGATTGCCGGCCAACTCGAACGTGTGGGCCGACCTCGGCACGACGTGGCGCGAGCTCATGCGCAAACCGAGCGAGGCGGCGCACTGCGTCGGCAAGCTGCTCAAACACATCGGCGAAGACCGAGTGCTGTGGGGCACCGACGCCATCTGGTACGGCTCGCCCCAGCCGCAGATCATGGCGTTCCGAGCGTTTCAGATCACGCCCGAGTTCCAAGAACGGTTCGGTTACCCCGCGCTCACCGACACGGTCAAACGCAAGATCTTTGGATTGAACGCGGCCAAGCTGTTCGGCATCGACGTCAGCGCGACTCGCTGCGCACTCGATGCCGACAAGCTGGCCACGTCAAAGCTCGAGTTCGCGTCGCTGGTCGACACGCAACGACTGACCGCGCCGTGGCAACCACGCGGCCCGTTGAGTCGGCGCGACGTTCTTTCCTTCATCCGCGACGGCGGTCGCATCGGCGCCGGCTGACCGGCTTCGCCCAAGCCGTTACGCCATGACCTCGGCGAGGGCGTCGGCGAGTTGGGCCTTGGTCATCGACGATGCGCCGTCGACACCGGCGGACTTTGCCTCGGCGAGCAACTCCTCTTTCGACGACGCCGCCGAAAGGATGTCAGCGCCCATCGGGAGACCAAGCTCGAGGCGCTTCTTCATGAACGGCGTCGCCATCTCTGCGAGCGCCTTTTCACCCGTCTTGCTCTTACGCAACTTGGGGAAGACCTCGGTCTCTTCTTCCTTCACGTGGTGGGTGATGCCAGCTTTGACGGAGTCCAGTGCCGCGCCGAAACCCGGCTCGTCGGGAGCAAGCTTGACCACGTCATCGAGGCCCTTGCGGGCCAGCTTGTGCTCGGTAGTGCCCTCTTCCACGTCTTCGTGACCGGTGATCGGCTCCATGATCGGGTAGACGACTTTTTCTTCGAGTTCCATGTGGGCCCGCAACGAAGTGACGAGTTCGTCGATGAATGGCTGACGCTCCGCGCCTTCTGCTTTTTCGATTTTCGCGAAGAGATCTTCAACTTGGCGATGATCCGCTTCGAGCACCTTGGTGACGTCCATCGTCGTGCCTCCTTGGGCGTGCGGCCCGGGTTAGTTCGACAGCGACAGTGCCCAGCATCGATGGCGATGAAACAACGAGAGGTGTGTATTGCACCCGCAGGCCATGAGGGGTCACCCAAACTGCGCAAGCCCTATGCCAAGCTGTCGACGCGGGCACGAGGAGTCAACGTGGCAGAACTCATGGCGTATCGCGGTGAGTTGGTCGAAGTATTCGCATGGACGCCCGGGGGTCAAGCCGTACCGCGCCTGCGCGCCGAAGTCGCCGGCGAAAAGGTGGGCGACTACGCGTTTGTCGACGGCACCGCGATGGAATGGGACGGCGAGTCGTGGATACCGTCGCCTTGGCGTGACTTCGCGGTATGGAAGACCGCGACGAGACAAGCCGCCGACGGCTAAGACGTCGCGACGTCTTGCGCGGCCTCTTTGGCCGCGTCGGCGGTGGCCACATCGTCTTCCTTCTCGGGCTCTTTGCCGTCACGAGCCTCGCCGTGAGCACGACTCACCGCGAGACGGGCGGCCTCCTCGTCGACCTCTTCGCCGGCCCTGTCTGCGAGCGCCTTGGCTTCGGCGTCGCGATCGTCAGTGGCCCAATGCAGCCGCTGGCGGAGACCCGGCTTGTCGGTCTCTGCCTCAGTGGACGTCGTGGATCGTTCGTCGTTTTTGGCCATACGGCCCCGTACCCATAATCGCCGCCGGATAACCCTCGAGACAGCACCCGGCTAGGTTGCGCCCGTGGAACATCGTTCGATACAGGGCCTTTCGGTATCCGTCGTGGGCATGGGCTGCAACCAATTGGGGGTCGCCTGCGACGAGCAGGGCGCGGCGTTACTGGTGGACGAAGCCATCGACGCCGGCATCGACTACTTCGACATCGCCGACGAATACGGCCGGCGTTATTTCGACCCTACCGATCCTTCGTGGGGCGTGGCCGAGGAGTACCTCGGCCGGGCACTACGCGGCAAGCGCGACCGCGTCGTCATCGCGACGAAGTTCGGTGTGCGGCCACCGACCCAACCCGAACTCGGTGGCGCCAGCGCGGCATGGATCGCGCGAGCGGTCGACGACAGCCTGCGACGGCTCCAAACCGACTACATCGATCTCTATCAACTGCACGTGCCCGACCCGACCGTTCCGATCGCCGAAACACTCGGCGCGCTGAACGAACTCGTGCGCGCGGGCAAGGTTCGCGCGATCGGCTGCAGCAACCTTTCGATTGCCGAGTTGCAAGAGGCCGACCGTGTCGCGACCGACCTGGGCGTCGAGAAATTCGCCAGTTTGCAGACCGCATTGAACATATTTTCGCGCGGCGCTCTGAACGATCTCATGCCTGCGTGCGAGCAACTCGGCATGGCGTTGATCCCCTACTACCCACTGGCCAACGGGGTTCTCACCGGTAAGTACGGTCGCGGTCGCCCGCTACCGGCCGGCACTCGCCTCGTCGAACAGATCGACGAGGCGGCACGCGACAAGATTCTCTCCGACCGCACGTTCGCCCGGCTCGAGGCACTCGAGATATACGCGACCGATCGAGGACACAGCGTGCTCGAGCTGGCGTTCTCGTGGCTGCTCGCGTATCCGGCGGTCGCGACGGTGATCGCCGGCATCGCCCGACCCGGCCAGGCGACGTCCAACGCTCAGGCCGCGGGCTGGCACCTCGATCGTTCCGATGCGGACGAGATCGTCCGACTGGTGACGAACGCGGCCTGACGCGGGGTGCCTTGACTCGGACCTATCGGGTATGCATACTTGGTATGCATACCTACGGAGGTTCGGATGGCGGTTCGCGAAGGTCTACTGGCGCTGCTCGAGGATGGTCCGTCGCATGGCTACCAGCTGAAGACGGGTTTCGAGGCCGCGACCGGGGGTGTCTGGTCGCTGAATGTCGGGCAGGTCTATACGACGCTCGAACGGCTCGAGCGCGACGGATTCGTGGCGTCGGCCGACGACGCCGGACAACGGTCGTATCGATTGACGGGGGACGGCGTGGGCGAACTCGGCGCATGGTGGGACGCGACGCCCGATGACGAACCACCGCCGCGCGATGAGTTGATGCTCAAGGTGTTGCTGGCGGTCGTCCACGGGCGCACGCACGCGCTCGAGGTCATCACGCGGCAACGCAACGCATTGATGACGTTGTTGCAGCAACGGCGACGCGGCGCGAGACGCGGCAGGGGTGCGACGCCGCCGAGCCTCGCGTCGCTTCTGGTCGCCGATGCGCTCGTGATGCGGGCTGAAGCCGATCTGCGCTGGCTCGATTTGTGTGAAGAACGACTCCAGGCAGAGGGGCTTGCGTGACACCGATTCTCGAATTCCATGACGTCGTCAAGAGCTACGGCAGCGGCGCACTCGAAGTGCGCGCGCTCACCGGCGTGTCGCTGACGCTCGCGCCGGGCGAATTTGTCGCAGTGCGGGGGCCATCCGGATGCGGCAAGTCGACCTTGTTGCATCTCGCCGGCGGCCTCGAAGATCCCAGCGCGGGGCGCGTGGTCTTCGACGGCAACGACCTCGAAACGCTCGATGCCGCAGCGCGCGCCGAATTGCGGCGCCGTGATGTCGGCTACGTGTTCCAACGACTCAATCTCGTGCCGGCGCTCACCGCCGTCGAAAACGTGATGCTTCCGCTCGAACTCGACGGAATGCGTGGGCGCGCCGCCCGTGTGCAGGCAATCGAGGCGCTCGGGTCGGTCGGACTCGACCACCACCTCGACCGCTATCCCGACGACTTCTCCGGAGGACAGCAACAACGAATCGCGATCGCTCGCGCGATCGTCGGTTCGCGGCGCCTGGTGCTCGCCGACGAGCCGACCGGATCGCTCGATACGTGCACCGGTGACTCGGTGATCGAGCTCCTCGCGTCGCTGGGGAGCGAACGGGGCACGGCCATCGTGTTGGTGACGCACGAACCGCGGTCCGCGTCGTTCGCGGATCGCGTGGTGTCGATGCGCGACGGTCAGATCGTCGACATCGCAGTCGCACCAAAGCTCGACGACGATCACGTGCTCAGCACGACCCGCACATGAGCACCGCGCCGCCGGCCTTCGGCCTCTCCGCCCGCCTTGCCCGTCGTGAAGTGCAGCGGCGGCCATGGCGCACGCTGCTCGTCGCGTTGTTGATCGCCATCCCCGTCGCCGGCATGACCGTCGCCGCAGTGTTCGCCCGATCCGACCGGCTGAGCGCCGCTGACTCGTGGCAACTGAACAACGGCCAGGCCGACGCGGTCCTGCAAAACGAGGGCGGGGGCACGAGCACAGTGACGATCCCACCCGGATCGACGACAGCGGTCGGCCGGGCCGCCTACTTCCAGCTGATACGCACCACCGATGGCGGTCGTACGCGCGCCTACATGTCCGACCTTGCCGTCAATGACCCGATCCTCGCCGGCATCATCACGCTCGACGACGGACGGTTGCCGACGACCGACGGCGAAGTGCTGCTTTCCGCTTCGGCCGCAGGTGATCTCGGCGCGCGCCTCGGTGACACCATCGAGCTCACACGACCGACCACCCGCACCGTCGTCGTCACCGGCATCGGTCACTTTGCCGCCAACCGCTCTCAGAGCCTCGTGCTCACCGCGCCGGGAAGCGACTTCCTGGGCGTATCGCCCGAGGTCATCGCCAGCAGGACCTATCTGCAGTTGCCGGCGTCGATGCCGCAGACCGAGCGAGAAGCGTGGGTACGGGCCTCCCGCGGCAAGGGATTCACACAATCGCCCGCCGCGTTTCCCAACCTGATCGAGGCGCCGGCCGGCAGCGCCGACGCCGCCGTACGGTGGACGTGGGTCCTCGGTGGTCTCGTGCTCACCGTGGCGGGCATTGTCATCACCTCGGCGTTCGCTTCCGGAGCGCGCCGGCAACTCGCGACGCTCGGTCAACTCGCCGCCAACGGCGCCAGCCCTCGGGTACTGCGCCGCACACTGCTGCTGCAGGGCACATGGACCGGCATCGTCGGATCAATCGCCGGCCTTGGCCTCGGCTTCGCGACGCTGCAGTTCCTCGATCGGTACCGCGATCGCCTGTTCGATCGCGACGCGAGTGCCTACGTCTATCGTTTGATCGACCTCGTACCGATCGTCGTGATGGGCATCATCGCCACGACGATCGCGGCGCTGATACCCGCCCGCACCACCAGCCGGATTCCCGTTCTCGCGGCCTTGGCCGGTCGTCGTCCGCTCGGCCGTGTGCCGCGTCGTTTGACGGTGAGTGGTGTCGTCGCCTTCGCGTGCGGCCTCGGATTCTTGGCGTTGGCCGTAGTCGGCTCGACCGGTGACGGTCAAGGTGACGTTTGGACCGCCATGGCGGTGTTGGGCAGCATCGGTGTGCTGTTGGGCGCGTCCGCGATTGCTCCCGCGTTGGTCGGTTTGCTCGAACCGCTCGCGGCGCGGCTCCACGGGCCATGGCGCTTCGCCGCGCGCAGTCTCGTTCGTCAACGCACGCGCACCGGTGGTGTCGTGGCGGCCGTCTGCGCGACGTCCGCACTGGCGGTCATGGCGTCGGCGATCG
>JBDSMH010000003.1:0-8851 GCA_039915945.1 Acidimicrobiales bacterium
GTGTGCAAGGGCAAGCGGTACAACCGGGACACCCTCGACATCACCTTCAAGGGCAAGAACATCTCCGAGGTGCTCGACCTGTCGTGCGAAGAGGCGGCCGAGTTCTTCGCCAACCAGCCGCCGATCGCCCGGCACATGAATACGCTGGTCGACGTGGGCCTCGGCTACGTACGGCTCGGTCAGCCGGCGCCGACGTTGTCGGGCGGCGAGGCGCAGCGGGTCAAGCTGGCCAGCGAACTCGCCAAACGGTCGACCGGCCACACCATCTACATCCTCGACGAGCCCACCACCGGGTTGCATTTCGAAGATGTGCGCAAGCTGCTGGTGGTGCTGTCGCGGCTCGTCGAGCAGGGCAACACGGTCCTCGTGATCGAGCACAACCTCGACGTCATCAAGACGGCCGATTGGGTGATCGATCTCGGCCCCGAAGGCGGCAGCGGCGGGGGCACCGTCATCGCCGAGGGCCCGCCCGAAGCCATTGCCGAGCATCCGCACAGCCACACCGGCCGATTCTTGAAGCCGATGTTGGCAAAAGCGCTTTTGCCGCGAAGGAAAACGCCGATTACCAGGTAGTGACCGTACAACAGGGGACTCTCGGCATTGCGCAAGCCGGCCGGGCGCGCCCCGCGCAGTCCCGTTTGGCCGGCCTCGTCGGCTGGCGGCTGTCTGACCAGGCCGTTCAGGGCGTGGTCACCGCCGCAGTCATGATCGTGGCGGCACGGGCGCTCGGTCCGTCCCGGTTGGGCGAGCTGAGCTTCGTGCTGGCGATCGGCGCCATGCTCACGCCGATCGTGACTACCCACAACCAGGTGATCGTCCATGACCTCGTAGCCGAACCTGATGCTCGTCGGAGCATTCTCGGGGCGTCGCTGGTGTACGGGCTAGTGCTGGCGACGCTGCTGTTTGCCGCGCTCGTCGTGGTCGCAGTCGTCGCGGTGGACGAGCGCACGACACGGATCGCACTCATACTCGGAGCGACCACGCTGCCGTGCATCGCCCTGTCGATCGGCGAAGGCGCGTTGCAGGCCGATTCCCTCGGCCGAGAGATCGCGATTGCCCGCGGCGGAAGCTCAGTTATTGGCGCGGGCCTGAAGCTGGCGGTGATCGCGATCGGTGGAGGGGTCGCGGGTTTTGTGCTGGCCGGCACTGCGCAAGCCATCGTTACCTCTTTCGCCCTGTTTCTCTTTGCTCGTAGCCGCGTGAACGATGCGTTTCCTTTGCGGGTCGACTGGAGCCGTGTACGGCAACTCGCTCGCCGGTCGTTGCCGCTCGCGCTTTCCGCGCTCTCGATCTCCGTGTACATGCTGCTCGATCAAGTCGTGCTCGGCTTCATGGCCGACGATGCGGAGCTTGGCCGCTATGCCGCAGCCGTGAGGATCGCCATGGCACCGGTCGTCCTCCCGATGGTGGTGATGACGTCGGCGACTCCAGGTCTGGCCGCCCTGCGAACGGAGAGCCACGAGCTCTATATCGCGCAGCTGCAACGCCTGATCAATTTCCTCGGGCTGCTTGGTGTGCTCATTGGTGGGTCGCTGGCGATCGCGGCGCCGATACTGATACGGGTGGTCTACGGCCGGCCGTACTCACACGCGGCCAATGTGTTGTCGATCGTCGCCATCGCCGACATTTTCGTCTTCCTTAGCGTCGCGACCGGCGTGTGGTTCGTCTTCGAGGGTCGGCAGACCTCGTATATGACACGCGCAATCATCGGCGCTCTGATCAACGTGGCGCTGCTGTTGGTTTTGATCCCGCGCTACGGCGGTCACGGTGCGGCGTGGGCGGCACTGGCGGCGTACTGCTACGTCGCGCTCTTCGGCAACTTCCTCGACAAGCGAACGCAGCCCGTCTTCTGGATGGTGCTGCGCTCGCTCACGCCGCGATCGCTCGTGTCGACCTTCCGTCGGGATCTCGTCGGACAAGTCCGCGCCAGGTTCAGCCACACGACGGGCGCACAGCCATGAGACGTCTCAGCCGGTTGCTTCTCTATAGCGGCACGATCGTGGTCGTGTTCGGCATGGCCAAACTCCACGCCGCGCAGGCGGCGTCGGCCCGCTATGACTTCACCGCGTCGCCTCGACTGTGGTGGACGGCGTTCTTCGCCGCCGTGCTGTCCCTGGCAGCGTTCTCGTCGGGACTTCCCGACCTTGTCGTAGGGCGCCGCACGATCGCGTTCGCGGCCACTGTCGCCACGATCGCCGGCGCGATCGGTGTGTCGCTCGCGCAACTTACGCTCGGTGCTGCGTTGTTACCGCGGTTCGTCGTCTTCGGATCGATAGCGGTACTCGCCCCGTTCTACGTGCTCTGCGCAGCGCTATCCGACGACGGACGAAGCCGTGCGATCGATCGCGATCGCACCATCGTCATCGGCGACTGGGCCGTCGCGGCGGAGCTGTCCGATGAACTCGAGCGCGCTCCGGAACGACCGGCTCGCATCATCGATGTGCTGACACCGGCAGAGGCGATGCGAACATTGTCGGGGGAGCTTCCGCTATGCGAGATGGCGAGGATGGGCAACGCCACAGTCGTCGTCCTCGATCGCGTCGCGCAACTCGATCGATCGATCGTCGAACAAGCGGGTGTCCTACACGCGGAGGGCGTCCGTATTCGAACGCTCTCGCTGTTCTACGAAGAGTGGCTCGGCAAGCTGCCGATCTCCGAACTCGAGCGGGTATCGCTGATGTTCGACATCGGTGAGTTGCACCGCGTGCGCTATGGGCGGCTCAAACGAATGATCGACCTGGCTTTCGCGACGGTTGGCCTGGTGGCGCTGACGGCCGCCCTGCCGTTCGTGATGATCGGCAACCTGATCGCGAATCATGGATCGCTAATGTTCCGTCAGCAGCGTGTCGGGCGGGGCGCGCAGCCGATCACGATCCTCAAGTTCCGTACCATGCGCGGTGCCAGTGACGGCGCGGGTGAATGGACCGAGGTGAACGACCCCCGGATCACGCCGTTTGGCAAAGTGTTGCGTCGCACTCATATCGACGAGCTGCCACAGGTATTGAACATCTTGCGCGGTGATCTCTCGCTCGTCGGACCTCGCCCCGAACAATTGCACTACGTCGGCGAATTGTCGCAGAAGCTGCCTTTCTACAGCCTGCGTCATCTCGTGCGGCCGGGCCTCACCGGTTGGGCACAGGTCAAGTATCCGTACGCCGCGAGCGATGCCGACGCGATGGAGAAGCTCCAGTACGAGTTCTACTACTTGCGCCATCAAGGCCTTTTATTCGACATGAAGATCGTGACGCGCACTGTCCGTACCGTTGTCCTGGGTGTCAACAAGTGAGTAGGATTGTGCTCGACGCCCGGCTCGAGTCGGGACGAGCCGGCGGCCTCGAACAAGCGATTCAGGGCTTGGTCGCAGGACTCTCGCAGACGCGAGAAGTAGACGGCGACGAGATCGTCGTGGTCGGATGGACGGGCCTCGACTCGTGGATCGAGCCGTCGGCGCGCGGACCGGGGATGCGCGTCGAGCATGTCCCCGGGCCTGTGGCCGGTCGGGCGGCACGACTGCTGCGAGGCAACGCCGTCGGGCGAGCCGTGCTGCCGAGCTTGGCCACGATGCGAGCGCGCGCCGACCACGGGCCGCCGAATGGCAGCCCGCTCGAAGCATTCGAACCCGACGTCATCCACTTCGCGCATCAACGGGGCGAGATCACCCGCTACCCGTCGGTGTACGAGCCGTGGGACTTGCAGCACCTGCACTTTCCCGAACACTTTTCGAGCGCTGAGTACAGCCGACGCGACCGCTGGTACCGCGCGCTGTGCGATGACGCCGCCATGGTCGTCGTCCATTGCGACGCGGTGCGCCGCGACTTGACTCGGTGGGGGATCGCCGACGAGCGCATTGCCGTCGTGCCGATGGCGTCGGTGCTGAGTCTCCGCCCGGCGCTCGACCCTGATGAGGCAGGACGCCGGCGCGAGCGATTCGCACTGCCGCCGCGCTATGCGCTGTTTCCCGCGCAGAGTTGGCCCCACAAGAACCACCTGCGTTTGGTCAGAGCACTGAAACTGTTGCGTGGTCGCGGCGTGGGCATCGACGTGGTTTGCCCCGGAGCCACGCGATCCAACGTTGCCACGATACGTGCGGCCGCAGTCGAGGCCGGAGTGGCGGACCTCGTGCACTTCCCCGGCCACGTGCCGACGGATGATCTGCGAGCGATGTACGAGGGCGCAGCGCTCATGGTCTTCCCGTCGCTGCACGAGGGATTCGGCCTTCCGATTATCGAGGCGCTCGATGTGGGGTTGCCGGTCGTGTGCTCGAGAATCGGCCCGCTCGTCGAGGTGGCCGCGGGTGCCGCCCGATATTTCGATCCGATGAGCAGCGAGTCGATCGCCGACGCGCTCGTGTCCGTCTGGTCTGATGACGACGCCGCAGAGCGGCTCGCTCGATTTGCTCGAAAGCGGGCCGCGCAGTTCAGCTGGGCGGCAACGGCACGCGCGTATCGCTCGCTGTACAAACGCGTCGTGAACGTGGGATCGCCCGTATGAGGCCGGCGTTGGCGTCGGTCTCGGTGATCGTGCCGGTGCTGAACGAAGAACTCGATATCGCGGGATGTGTTGCGGCGATCGCCGCGCAGACGTACCCGACGGACCAGATAGAGATCCTGCTCGTCGATGGTGGATCGACGGATGCGACGATCGAAACGGCGCAGGCGGCCGCCGAATACCACGGCCTGACGTTGCGGGCGTTGTCGAACCCACTGCAGCTGCAGAGCGCGGGTTTGAATGTAGGC
The DNA here is from genome assembly GCA_039915945.1 of Acidimicrobiales bacterium. Lineage (GTDB taxonomy): Bacteria > Actinomycetota > Acidimicrobiia > Acidimicrobiales > WLNW01 > DATLFA01. The sequence continues at coordinate 4,737 of JBDSMH010000003.1, forward strand.
CTAGCCGCCGCGGTGGGTCAGTTCGTCGTGCGCGTCGATGCCCGCAGCATCGTTGGTGCGAACCACGTCGAACGTTGTGTCGACTTGCTCGGTCGGCGAGCCGATGTCGGCGCGGTGGGTGGCGCACAGGTCGCGCGAGAGCGTGGCGTCCGGTTGGTTGACCGTGCGATTGCCCGCGCGCTCAATAATCGCTACGCGATGGGATTCGCGCGCTACCGCCGACGATCCGCATCGGGAGCGACCGACACCGTGTGGATGGGCGCGTTTCGTGCTGCCGACCTTCACGCCATGGCCGGATGGGACGACACCGTTGCAAAGAACGAGGACTTCGAACTCAACGAACGTCTGCGCAAGCACGGCTTTGTGGTGTGGTACGACGCCGAAATGACTTCCCACTATCTCCCGCGAACGTCGATAGCGGCGATTGCCCATCAGTACTTCAACTACGGCTCTATCAAAGGGGCGATGTGGGCGACGAAGTGGCGGCCCAACACGCGGCAGGTCGCGTTGCTCGCGGCGCCCTTGGTCGTGGCCGGCGGCGCAGTGGCGTGCGTCTACTTCGTGGGCTGGCTGCCCGTCGTGTGCGGCGCCACGCTCGGCGCGGAGATCGTCGATGCGATGGGCAACCGGGGTACGCCCGCATCACCTCTCGTGCGCGGCGCGGCCCTGGCAATCAACGGTGTGATTGGCGGCTCGTGGTGGCTGGGCGTGGTGCGGGGATGGTGCTGTCGGTCGCCGCGTAGTCGACCGGCACCTTCGGTCGCGACAAGCGCTGTAGCAATTCCGCGTTCAGGCCGAGCCGGTGCCGAACTGACGCCGTTGCGCCGATGACGCCGCCAAACCGAGAGTGGAGCGCGGACGTCGTGTACTTCATTCCCCTTGCTCGCACGATGCGTCCATCCGCAGTCAGCCGCCTCGTCGCGTGGCCAATGTGGCGCAGATGTGCTCGCCCGCCGATGAGGCCGTAGTTGTACTCGGCGTCGGCGCCGTTGTAGACGGCGCGCTTGCCGCCGCCATGCGAGTAGTCATGGTGTTGATGCACGGCTAGCACCGCGTCGGTGGTGTCGACGACGGGGATGCCGCGTTGCAGCGTCTCCCACACGATCCAGTGGTCGTAGCCGGGCCGCCCGATCACGCACGGCAAGAGGTCGGGATACTGGCCCACGGGAAACGCGAAGTAGTCGACCCACAGGGGCGAGTTTAGGGTGCCGCGGCGGGCGACGTCGGCGCGTACGGCGGACTCCCAGGGACTCTTGAGTTCGCGCAGACGTTGGGTCAGTTCGAGGTCCCATCGCTGACCGATCATGAGGAAGTCGGTCATCTCACTCGACACGCGTCGCACGGCCGCGAGAAAGTCGTCCGTGAGGATGATGTCGGCGTTTACGAAGCACGCGATGGGCGACCGTGCGTGCTCCTGACCAATGCCCCAGAGGCTTGACAGCAGCGGTATACCGGTGGCGGTCGTGGCGACCTCGGCGACGTGGCGGAGGCCGTGCTGGCGACACATATCTGCCGTCCCGTCGTCGTCGCCGATGAGAATCACCTCGACCGCGGGTTCCAGCGCGACCCAACTCTCGATGGCGTTTCGTTGAATGCGGTCGAATTGGCCGGTGAAGCGCTTCGGCGTTGCAAAAATCGTCACTTCGGGCATCACAACACTCCTCTGTCGTCTCTATCGGCCGATAGGGCGAATGCTGTAGAGATCGGTACCGCGAGAGGTGAGCCCGTGAGTTCGTCGTGCCCCGCATGCCTGGGACACTGCACGTTGTTCGCTTCGGCGACCGTGCTCGAGAAGTACCCAGCCGAATACGTTCGGTGTGCGAACTGCGGTTCGGTCCACATTCCCGACCCGTATTGGCTCGACGAGGCGTACACGGAGGCGATTGCGTCGACCGACATCGGGCTGGCGGCGCGCGCGATCGACCTCAGCCAGATCGTCTCGCTCGTGATCACGACGTTCTTCCGCGGCGCCAGTCGCTTCCTCGACTATGCGGGCGGCAACGGTCTGCTCGTCCGGCTCATGCGCGATCGCGGCTTCGCGTTCGCGTGGAACGACCCGTTCGCCACCAACCTGTTCGCCCGCCCGTTCGAGGGTTCGCTCGACGCGACATACGACCTCGTCACCGCGATCGAGGTCCTCGAGCACCTCACCGACCCGCATGACACAGTTGGCAAGTTGTGCGGGCTGGCGCCGGTGTTCATCGCGACAACCGAGTTGCTGCCCGAACCGGCCCCGCATCCGAACGACTGGTGGTACTACTCGCTCGGGTCGGGCCAGCACGTCACCTTCTACACGCGGCGTGGCCTCGACCTACTCGCGGCGCGACATGGTCGACGCGTGAGCAACGGCGGCAACGTGCATGTGTTCGCCGACAAGCCACTGTCGCCATTGCTTTTGCGACTGGCGACGTCGGGACAGGTGTCGCGCTCGTTGACGCGGCTGAGTCGCCGGCCCTCACTGTTGCGCGAGGACTACCAGTCACTCACGGGGCAGTTGCCGAACTGATCAGGTGATGTCGAGCATGCGTTGCAGCGCGACGCGGGCCCATTCGGCGGTCTCGTCGTCGACCGCGATCTGATTGACGACCTTGCCCGCGACGAGGTGGTCGAGCACCCATGCGAGGTGCGGCAGGTCGATGCGCGACATGGTCGAGCACGGGCACACCAGTGGGTCGAGGGTCACGACGGTCTTGTCGGGATGCTCGCGGGCCAACCGGTTGACGAGATGGATCTCGGTGCCGATGCCGAGGGCCGCGCCCGGGGGAGCCTCTTCGACGGCCCGGATGATGAAGTCGGTCGAACCCACATGATCGGCGATCTTGCAGACGTCGCGTGAGCATTCGGGATGCGCCACGACGATGCCGCCCGGGTGTTGCGCCCGGAACGCGGCGACATGCTCGGGCCGGAACCGCTGATGCACCGAGCAGTGGCCTTTCCACAGTAGGAAGGTGGCGTCCTTGCAATCGGCTTCGCTGAGCCCGCCGAGGTCGCGGCGCGGATCCCACACCCGCATGTGCGCGTCGTCGTAGCCGAGGCCGAAGCCCGTGTTGCGGCCGAGGTGTTGGTCGGGGAAGAACAGCAGCTTCTCCCCCTTGGCCAGTGCCCATTGGATGACGGCGCGGGCGTTGGTGGAGGTGCACACGGCGCCCCCCTGACGACCGACGAAGGCCTTTAGCGCGGCCGACGAGTTCATGTACGTGATGGGCACCAACTGCTCGACGTCGACCACTCGGCCGAGCGACTCCCACGCTTCTTCGACCTCGTCGATGTCGGCCATGTCGGCCATCGAACAACCGGCGTTGAGATCGGGGAGGATCACCTGCTGGTGCGCACTCGTGAGGATGTCGGCCGACTCGGCCATGAAGTGCACACCGCAAAAGACGATGTAGTCGGCCTCGGGATGTTGTTGCGCGAGCACCGAGAGGCGATACGAATCGCCCCGGGCGTCGGCGAACTGGATCACTTCGTCGCGCTGGTAGTGGTGTCCGAGTATGAAGACTCGTGAACCCAGGGCCGCCTTGGCCGCGCGTACGCGTTCGGCCAACTCGTCGGGGGTTGCGTCGGTGTACCGCTCATGGAGCGGGCGTTGCAGCCGCAGCATCTGTTTTTGTCTCCCTCCAGGAGGACTCCGCTTTATGACCGGTGGGGACAGCCAGGTCGCCTCGCCACGGGGTTGTCGGTCACAGAGTTATGTCAAACGCCGGATACCTGGCCGGCTTGTTGGCCAGCATAGCCGCGTGGCGAGGGCGGTTCGCACGTCCTCGACAACGTCCGCCTCCGACTGGCGGGCCCGCTGCCAGGTGAAAAGCAAAGGAACCCAACCGGCACCCACCAGCTTGTTCTGGCGGGTGCGATCTGTCTTGTGCGGCTCCGCCGCAACGGATGGGCGGCTTCGCCGCGGTAACGAACTCATCGACGGTCCGCTCGGCGCGGTAGGCGAGGTCGAGCCGATAATTGCGGCCGGCGATCGTGACCTTGACCTGCCGCTCCGGGAGCGGCAAGCGGTGGCGCCGCAGGATTTGCCAGAGCAGGAGTTCGAGTTCGCTCTCAGCGGCGGCAAGTGTCGGTGTCCGGAGATCGAGGACGCGTCGCAACGGTGCGACACCGGGCCGACC
>JBDSMH010000194.1:0-9623 GCA_039915945.1 Acidimicrobiales bacterium
GGCCGCAACTTCTCCGGGTAGGTGGGAGAAGTTCAGTCGGTGGTGGTCCAGATGACGGCGATGACGAGCACGGCCAGCAACACCCATGCCACCACAACGACAGCCCAGCCGGTCACTCCGCGTCCCGCTCGGCGACGAACTCGGCGAACCGCACACCAGCGCGGTTCTGGCGTTCGTGCTCGACTTCGTAGAACTCGCCGAACACCTCCGCCGTCGCGCCGGTGAGACGCTTCGCGATGATCGTCTGCGCGATCTCGTTGGGAACGATGCTCTGCAAGATCGTGCTCAGCGCCCACTCGGACAAACAGACCATGTCGTCGATCTCGTCGAGGCCGACCATCTCCTCGACGTACGCCTCGAGGTTGTCGACGGTGGTGTTACTCATCGCGTCGCAGATCTGGTCGGTCATCGCACGCCATGCGGGGACGGTGGTGCGGAGGAACTCGGCGAGATGCTCGACGAACTGCCGGGCGGATTGGGTGAGGGCGGGTATCTCGTCGCGCAGTTCGGGCGATATCACCGCGTCGAGATTGAGCCACGCTGGCGGTTGGATAGTGGTCATTGGTGCTCCCCGTTATCAAGTGACATACAGCACTGTTGCCGCACTGTGGTGTGCTCTTCCTCGACGAGCTCGGCGAGTTCTCGGCGGTTGCCCTCGACTCGTTGCGACAACCACTCGAAGACGGCGTCATCCGGCTCAGCCGCGCGCACGGCTCGGCCGTATTGCCGTCGCGCTTTGTGCTCGTGGCGGCGATGAATCCGTGCCCGTGCGGAGCCACGGGCGGCCCCGGCTTGTGTCGGTGCGGTTCGGCGGCGCGGGCGCGCTACCACCGTCGGGTATCGGGGCCGCTGCTCGATCGCTTCGATCTCCGCGTCGACGTGCAGCGGCCCGACGCCGATCAGTTGTTGCACGGCGGCCACGGTGAGCCGAGCGAGGCGGTGCGCGACCGCGTGCTGCAGGCCCGCCGACGAGCGGGCGAGCGAGGGGTCAGGGCCAACGTCGAGCTCGATTCGGTCGCTCTCGACGAATACGCGGCGCTGGCGCCGGAGGCGGTCGATCAACTCGAGTTCGCGTTGCGCGCCGGCAAGCTCAGCGCGCGGGGCTATCAGCGGGTACGAGCGGTCTCACTCACGATTGCCGATCTCGTGGGCGCCAACCGCGTCGAGCGAGAGCACCTCGCACAGGCACTGCAGTTGCGTTCCCCGTTGCTCGAAACCGTGTTCGCGGAGGTGGGCAATGGCTACTGACCTGTTCGCCGCCCAAGCAGAAGCGATACCACCCGAGGCCTACGCGGCGGCGTTGGCGTCGATGCCTGATGCGCATCCGTCGACGCTCGCGTCGTTGTTCTGCGGGTACGACGCGGTCACATTGTGGCAAGGCCTCGTCGACGGCGATCGCCACGTGATTTCGCACGCACGCGCCGCGTTGCAAGGCAATCGTGTCGACGATTTCCTCGACGAACAACGGCCCCAGATCAGTGAGCGCGTCGACATCGTCGTCAAGCGATGGCAAAGCGCGCTGCGCGCCGATCCGCCCGCAGCAATCTGGCAACGCTATTGCGACGCGGCAGTCGGTGTCGCGACGCGCGAGTCGGCGTCATATCCCGCAGGGTTGGTCGACGACATCGCGGCGCCGGCGGTGTTGTTCCATCGCGGCACGATCGACGTCGTTGCCGGTCCGCGCGCCGGCATCGTGGGCACGCGCACTTGCACGCGCTATGGCCGCGACGTCGCGTACGACTTGGGCGAGCAGTTGTCCAAGGCCGGTGTCGCAGTCGTATCCGGCTTGGCGACCGGTATCGACGCCGCGGCACACGCGGGAGCGTTGCACGGTTCCGGTCCACCTATCGCAGTCGTCGGCAGTGGGCTCGACGTGATCTATCCGCGAGTCAACCGCAAGCTGTGGGGCGACATCGAACGTCGCGGTGTTGTGCTCAGCGAAGCGCCGCTCGGCACTCCCGCGCACGGTTGGCGATTCCCGGCACGCAACCGCATCATCGCCGCACTGTCCGACATCTTGATCGTCGTCGAGTCGCATGTGAGCGGTGGTTCGCTCATCACCGCTCGCCAACAAGCAAAGCGCACGAAGCCGACGTTGGTGGTCCCGGGCCCGATTCTTTCGCCGGCCTCCAAGGGATCCAACGCCTTGCTGCGCGACGGCTGCATACCCCTCACGGACTTCGACGACGTGTTGATGGCCCTCGGCCTGTCGGGCGCGCCGCGGCGTTCGGCTCGAGAGGCGCGGATCGCGCCGACTGCACTCGGCCAAGAGGTGCTCGACGTCCTTGGCTGGCAGCCCGCCACCTTCGACCAGTTGGCCCATCGCAGCGAGATGTCGCTGGGCGACCTCGCCGTCGCGCTCGACGATCTCGTGCGGGCGCGGTGGCTCGAACAGCGAGGTTCGTGGTTCGAGCGCGTGAGCCGCGACCGTGTGTCCTCGCCATGAAGACGGCCCGGAGAAGGCCCGTGACGACGGACGGTGCGCCGGGGACTGCGATCGACCACGTATCGTGGCGGTCGCATGTCCCAGCCGCTTCCCCCTGCAGCGAACGCGTGGTCGATCGACTCGTTCATCGCGTCGCTGACCTCGCTGGCGTCGTCATCGACCGACCTCTACCGGCGCGACCTCGTGGCGTTCGTCGAATGGTCCATCGAAGCGGGTGTGTCACAACCCGAATCGGTCGATCGCCGGATCTTGCGGCGCTACCTGGTGCGCCTCGACGCCGATCGCTTCGCCCGGCGCACGATTGCCCGCAAAGCCTCGGTCCTGCGCCGTTATTTCGACTGGCTGCGCCGTGGCGGCCGCATCGAACGAGACCCCACCCGCGGGTTGTCGGCCCCCCGGGGCGAGGCCCGCCTGCCCCGCATCCTCTCCTCCGACGAACTCGACGTGATGTTGTCGGGCCAGTCGGTCCGTTCCGCGGACGACGATGACGCCCGATCGGCCCGCGATAGGGCCGTCGTCGAGCTGCTCTACGGCAGCGGCCTGCGCGTGAGCGAGCTCTGCGGGCTCACCGCTGGGTCGATCGACCTGAATCGCCGCCGGGTGACAGTCATCGGAAAGGGTGACAAAGAGCGGGTGGTCCCGCTTTCCGAGCCTGCGACCGAAGCCCTGGCCGCCTGGCTGACACTGCGGGCAATGGTTCCCACCAGGCGCGATGCGGCCCAAGCGCTCTTTCCCAATCAACGTGGAGGGCCTCTGACGCCTCGGGATGTCCGACGAATCCTCGATCATCGCTCGGTGGCTCCGACGCATCCTCATGCACTACGGCACACCTTCGCAACTCATCTTTTAGATGGAGGTGCCGATCTTCGGTCTGTGCAAGAGCTTCTGGGACACGCGGATTTGAGTACGACACAGGTCTATACCCACGTGAGCCGCGAGCGGTTACAGCGGGTGCATCGTGAATCTCATCCCAGGGCTTAGGCGAGCGGGCAGTACGAACCGGGGCCTGGACTAGAACGTGGACGCAGATCTCGACGCACTTTGGGACGAGTACAAGCGCTTGCAGGATCAAAGCCTGCGAGACCAACTCATCCTCCATTATTCGCCGTTGGTGAAGTATGTCGCGGGCCGCGTCGCGATTGGGCTTCCGCAAAACGTCGAGCAAGCAGATCTCGTCAGCTACGGCATTTTTGGATTGATCGACGCGGTCGAAAAATTCGATCCGCGTCGCGGCTACAAGTTCGAGACATACGCCATCGCCCGCATCAAGGGTGCGATTCTCGACGAGCTGCGTTCGATCGACTGGGTTCCCCGTTCGGTACGCGCGAAGGCGCGTCAACTCGAGAAGTCGTACGCGAAGCTCGAAGGTTCGTTGAAGCGAGCACCGACCGACGAAGAGTTGGCGAACGAGCTCAGTATCACCGAGGAACAACTCCAGAATCTGTTGTCGCAACTGTCGTTCGTCGGCCTCGTCGCGCTCGACGAGTTGCTCGTCGGCGGCAAGGCGGACCGCGGCGAAACATTGACACTCGGTGACACCATCGCCGACACGGGCGATGGTCCGGTCGGTGCGTACGAAGTCGAGGAGATGCGCCAGATCCTCGCCCGTTCGATCAACCGCATGCCCGAACGCGAAAAGATCGTGCTCACCTTGTACTACTACGAAGGTCTGACGCTGGCGGAGATCGGTCAGGTTCTCGGTGTTACCGAGAGCCGCGTGTGTCAGATCCACACCAAGGCTGTACTGCAACTGCGATCGCGCATCAGCGCCGCCGTTCGCGAGACCGCGGTCTGACGGTCACCGCGGCCCGCTAGGGTGCCGCTCACTTTCCCCTCATTGCCAGTGCTTTCGTCGCGTGAGGGTTCCCGTGTCCGTCCGTTGGTGTTTTCGACAATTCGTCCCCGTCGCGATCGTCGCCGCGGCCATACTCGGGCTCGCGGGTGGCCCCGCCGCCGCACAGGCCTCGCGCTTCGTGCCGCCGGTCGACGCGCCGATCAGCGATCCGTATCGACCGCCGACGACCCCGTATGGCCCGGGCAACCGCGGCATCGAGTACTCGACGACGCCCGGCACCGCGGTGCGGGCGTCGAGCAGCGGTGTCGTCGCATTCGCGGGGGTCATCGCCTTCGAGCGCTACGTGAGCATCGATCACGAGGGGGGCATCCGCACGACGTACTCGTACCTCGCCACGATCGATGTCACGACCGGGCAGCGGGTTGCCCAGGGCGAGGTCGTGGGCACGGCCGGCGTGCGGTTGCACTTCGGCGCCCGCCGGTTCGGCCTCTACATCGATCCGGCCTCCCTGTTCGAGCGAGCCGCCCCGCACCGGGCTCGCCTGGTACCAGTGGGCGGATCACCGTGGACGTAGTCGCCGCGGCCGGGCCGCTCGGAGCGGATTGGTCCGGCCCGTCCCGCTAGACTTCACGGTTGGCTCGCCTCCCGGTGGGCCCGCCGCGTCGTCCGACTCGGTGATTCACCTCGATCTGTGCCCTCCCACGGTCGCGCCCGGCACTGCCGAGCGCGTCGGGTACAGGTTGTGACAAACCGTTGGGAAGGGAGAAACCGTGGCCGTTGTCACGATGAATCAGTTGCTCGAGGCCGGAGTCCATTTCGGCCATCAGACCCGGCGCTGGAACCCGAAGATGAAGCGATTCATCCACGGCGAGCGTTCCGGCATCTACATCATCGATCTCAAGCAGACGCTGACGCGGATCGAGACCTCGTACTCGTTCGTGCGCGATCTCGTGGCCGGTGGCGGCACGGTGTTGTTCGTCGGAACCAAGAAGCAGGCACAGGACGCCATCGAGTCCTACGCCGAGCGCTGCAACATGCCGTACATCAACCAACGTTGGCTCGGCGGCATGCTGACCAACTTCGAGACCATCGCCAAGCGCGTCGCGAAGATGAAGGAATACGAACGCATGCGCGACTCGGGCGAGCTCGAGGCCATGCCCAAGAAAGAAGCGTTGATGATCACACGCGAGCTCGAAAAGCTGTCGCGCAACCTGCGGGGCATGCGCAACATGACGCGGCTGCCCGACGCGGTGTTCATCCTCGACACCAAGAAGGAGACCATCGCGGTCACCGAGTCCAACAAGCTGGGCATTCCGGTCATCGCGGTCGTCGACACCAACTGCGACCCCGACGTGATCGACTACCTGATCCCCGGCAATGACGATGCGATCCGCTCCGGCGAGATCATGGCGCGCGTCATCTCCGATGCCGTGATGGAAGGGCGCTACATGGCCTCCAAGCGTGCGAGCGCGGCTGCGCCCGCCCGTAGCGAGACCGAAGAAGCCGAAATCGCCGAGCAACAGGCGCAGGCAAGGGCACAAGCTTCCGCCGAGGCCGCTGCTCGCGAAGCCCGCATCGCCGCGGCCAAGGTGGCGGCCGCCGCGGCCGGACACCCCACCGAAGACGACCAGTGAGGAACTGATGGCAGAGATCACCGCGAAAGAAGTGAAGCGTCTACGCGACGCAACCGGCGCGGGAATGATGGATTGCAAGAAGGCGCTCATCGAGAGCGATGGCGACTTCGACAAGGCCGTCGAGGCCTTGCGCAAAAAGGGCTTGGCCAAGGCGGCCGAGCGGTCCGACCGCGAAAACCGCGAAGGTGCGGTTGCTGCCGCAGTCGGCACAAATCGTGCCGCGCTCGTCCAGCTCAAGTCCGAGACCGACTTCACCGCCAAGAACGGCGCATTTCTCGCATTGGTGCAAAAGCTCGCCGATGCGGTGCTCAGTGATGGCGAAGGTGCGGTCGAGGTGCTGATGCCCGCGATCGAAGACCTCAAGTTGGTCACCAAGGAAAACATCGAAGTCGGTAAAGTCGTCCGCTTCGAAGCGGCCGAGGGCAACACCATCGACACCTACGTGCACATCCAAGACGGCCGCGGCGTCAACGCCGTGATCGTCGAGGGCTCCGGCGTCGACCAGGGTGTGCTGCACGACATTGCGCTGCACATCGCGTTCGCCAAGCCGATCGCTCTCAGCCGCGACGAGGTCCCCGACGATCTCGCCGAGCGCGAGCGAGCCACGCTGCTCGAGATCACCAAAAGCGAGGGCAAACCCGAAGCCGCTTGGGACAAGATCGTCGACGGTCGCATCGCATCTTGGTACAAAGAGCGAGTGCTGCTCGATCAAGGCATATTCGGCGAAAAAGAAACGGTGCGCGAAAAGGTCGGCCAAGGGTCGATCGTTCGTTTCGCGCAGGCGTACATCGGTAGCTGAACGATGATCGACGCCCGCGGCAACGAGATCTTCTCCGTCGCTCGTGGCACCAACAAGGCTCGATGGGACCGTGTGCTGCTGAAGCTCTCGGGCGAAGCCTTCGCGGGCGACGCGAGCTACGGTATCGACGGTCCCGTCGTCGAGGCGATCGCGGCCGAAATCGTCGCGGCCTATGCCGAGTTCGACGTCGACATCGGCGTCGTGGTCGGTGGCGGCAACATCTGGCGCGGCATGTCCGGCGCGAGCAAGGGCATGGACCGCGCGCAGGCCGACTACATGGGCATGCTGGCGACGGTCATCAACGCGCTGGCGCTACAGGACACCCTCGAGCGTCTCGGTGTGCCGACACGGGTACAAACCGCGGTGCACATGGCGCAGATCGCCGAGCCCTACATCCGGCGCCGGGCCATCCGGCACTTCGAAAAGGGCCGCGTCGTGATCTTCGCCGGCGGCACCGGCAACCCCTTCTTCACGACCGACACCACCGCCGCGTTGCGCGCGGTCGAGGTCGAGGCGGGCGCGGTGTTGAAGGGCACACAGGTCGACGGTGTCTACACGGCCGATCCCAAACTCGATCCGACTGCCACCAAGCTCGACCAGATCAGCTACATGGACGTACTGCAGCGTGACCTCCGGGTGATGGATCACACGGCTACCACGCTGTGCATGGAGAACCGCCTACCCATCGTCGTGTTCGACTTGATGAAGGCGGGCAATGTGCGGTCCCTGCTCAACGGTCAGGCCATCGGTACGCTGGTCTGTTGAGAACCCGCCGCGACAGTGGCGGCGTTGGGCGAACGAGGAGGTGAGCGTGAGCGAACTCGCTGACGTCGTGCTCGAAGATGCGACGGAAAAGATGCACAAGGCGGTCAGCCACGCGCGCACCGAATTCGCCACGATCCGCACCGGTCGGGCCAGCTCGGCGCTGGTGGAGAAGCTGACGGTCGAGGTCTACGGCGCCGAGATGAAGCTGCAGGACGTCGCCTCGTTTTCGATTCCCGAAGTGCGCCAACTCGTCATCTCACCCCATGATCCGACCACGCTCGGAGTGATCGAGAAGGTCATTCGCAATGCCGATCTCGGCTTGGCGCCGAGCAATGACGGCCGTGCGATCCGGCTCAACTTCCCGCCGCCGACCGAACAGCGGCGCAAAGAGTTGACCCGCGTGGTCGACAAGATGGCCGAAGAGGCCAAAGTGGCCATACGCAACGTGCGCCGCCACTCCCGCAAAGAGCTCGACGACTTGAAAAAGAACGGCGATCTGACCGAGAACGACTTGGCCCGGGCCGAAAAAGAGCTCGACCGGCTCACGCACCTCCACGAGACGCAGGTCGACGCGGCCCGCGTCAAGAAAGTCGAAGAACTCCTTGAAGTCTGATGGTGAGTACCACTGCTCACGCCGCTGGCTTAGCGTCGTGACCGAGGAGGCCCTGTCGTGAACGAACCCATCCGCCCCCGAGCCGGAGACGAGCGTCTCCTGCGGAGCCGTCCGGCCGATGACGCCGTGCGCCCCGGACGCTCCGTCTTCGACGACGACCTCGACGCTGACTACGACGAGGAAGACGAATTCGACGACGACTATGACGACGACGAAGACGAAGACGAACAGGAAGACGTCGAGTTGCCGCACTGGACCGAGCCGCCCACAGGTCAGGCACCGCCGGCCAAGCGCGGCGACGCCGACGCGTGGACGACGTTGACGGGCTCGCAACCCCGCTGGCGCGAGTCGGCCGCTGACTACGACGACGAGCCCGAGGTCGCGGCCACCGCGGCCGTTGGCGACTACGACTCCGAGGCCGCCGCCGAAGAGTTCTTCGAGTTCGACGACGAAGGCAACGCCGACTTCCAGCGGTTCATGGGCGACGACGAGACCGCCGTCGACGATGACGACGACCTCGCGCCGATTCCGATCACCAATGCCGCGACCACCGCCGCCGGGCGTGCCGGTGCCGGCGCCGCCGCGAAGACCGCGGCCAAGAAGTCAGCCACCAAGAGCGGCGGGCGCGCCGAGGCTCGTCCCGCGCCGCGTCGGCGCAACGACATGCGCGCCCGCGTCGTCACCGGCGTCGTACTCGGCATCCTCGCCATCGCGGCGTTCGTCACCGGTCCGGCCGCCACGGTCGCGCTCACGGCGGTGGTGCTCGGCCTGTGTGTGATCGAGCTCTCCAACGCACTGCGGCGCGCCGGCTACCAACCGGCCACGCTGTTGGCAATCGTCGCCGCGGTCGGGGCCCCGGTCGCGGTCTACCAACGCGGCGTCGACGGGCTGTTGGTGGTCATCGCCATCAGCACGGCGTTCTCATTGCTGTGGTTCCTGTCGAAAGCGGGCGACGAGTCACCCGTACTCAATGCGGGTGTCACGATGCTCACCGTCTCGTACATAGGCGTGCTCGGTTCCTACGGCGCATTGATGCTGCGCGTGTTCGGTGAGTACGGCATCGGCATGATTCTCGCGGCGGTGCTGGGCACGGTCGGTCACGACATCGGTGCCCTGCTCGTGGGTCGCTCGGCGGGCAAGACCAAACTGACGTCGGTGAGCCCGGGCAAGACCCGCGAGGGTCTCATCGGAGGCATGTTGACGTCGATCATCGTCGTCGTGGTGACGGTGGGCATGTTCAAGATCGCTCCGTTCGGCGAAGTGCCGGCCGAGCACGACGGCGTCTGGTTCGGGGGCATGCCGCAGGCCGCCATCCTCGGTCTCGCCATCGCCGTGACGGCACCCCTCGGAGATCTCGTCGAATCGCTGATCAAGCGCGATCTCGGGGTCAAGGACATGGGCAACATCCTCAAAGGCCACGGTGGCGTGCTCGACCGCTTCGACGCCCTGCTCTTCACGTTGCCGACCACGTACTACATCGCGCGATTCATCATCCTCTAGCGGCCTACCCGCCGTCGCGAAACACCCCGTAGCGCCTATCGTCGATGACATGATCACGACGCTCGCAGTGC
>JBDSMH010000221.1:0-21951 GCA_039915945.1 Acidimicrobiales bacterium
GTACTAGTCCTACGGTCGAGGCCACCGTACCCAACACCAACCCGCTAGACCGCGATACATCGCCCCTGATTACCCACTATTTCCGGGGCAAGTAATTAACTAATTTGGAAAGTACGCCGAGTGTTTGGCTGCTGTCAATCGTGGGATCGTGGCGTGCCTTCAATTTCTGGTCACGTCTTCGTGTGGCGTGTCTCTAACCGAGGTGTCTGCGCGTGGTGCGCGGGCACGATGAGAAGGAGTCCGATGCGGTCCGATACGCAAAGTGTGATGATCCAGGCGGCAACCGAGGCGGTGGTGCAGTTCGTCGGGGACGGTGCGAACCTTCCCCGATGGGCGATCGGGTTTGCGAAGTCGGTGGAGCCTCGAGGCGACGAGTGGGTGGTGACGACAGGGTCAGGCGATCGGGTCCCGACCCGCGTCGTCGTCAACGCGGCAGCCGGTACCGTCGACTTCGTCATGTCACCCGCGCCGGGTGTTGAGGGCTGGGCGTGGTCGAGGGCGGTCGCCGCGGAACAGGGTTCGTGGTTCTCCTTCACACAGGTTCAATCACCCGGGATGCCGGATGCGGTATTCGACGCACAGGTGGCGGCGGTCGGTCACGAGTTGGTCGCATTGAAGGCGTTGCTGGAAGTGGCGTGTCCGCTATGAGCGCGAGGATGTGCGTTGGTGGATGAGTTCGAGTTGGTGCAACGGGCGCGCGACGGTGACCGCGACGCTCTCGGCACGGTACTGGAGCAGTTGCGGACACCATTGTTCCGGCTGGCGACATCGATGCTGTGGGATCGCGAGGACGCCGAGGACGCCACACACGAAGCGTTGATCGTAGTGATGACAAATCTGGCGACGTTCCGTGGTGAGGCGTCGCTGTCGACGTGGGCGCATCGCATCGCGGTGCGGCTGTACCTGCGGCGGCGGCGGTCGCCGACCGAGAATTCCGCTCTGACCTTCGACACGTTTGGGGCGGATTTGCTCGACGGGCTTGCGGCGTCGGACTCGACGCGACCGGATGCCGACTTACTGGCGGAGGAGGTCCGGGTGGGGCGCACGCTCGGTGTGTTGCAGTGCCTCGATCGCGATGACCGGGTCGTGTTCGTGCTCGGTGATGTGTTCGGTCTGCCGGGCGATGAGGCGGCAGCGATACTCGAGATCAGCCACGACGCGTATCGAAAACGTCTCGAGAGGGTACGAGCCCGACTCAGGGCGTTCGTCATGGCGAACTGTGGCATCCTCAACCCCCACGCGGCGTGCCGCTGCGCCCGTCGAGTCGACCGTGCGATCACGACGCGTCGTGTCGATCGCGTCGCCCTTCGGTTTGCTGATTCCGGCCCATTGCATTCGGCGAAGAATGAGATTGCCGCGCTTCATGACACCGCCGCACTGTTTCGGGCGGCGGGTTTGTATTCGGCGCCCGCTGAGCTCGCCCAGCGAGTCATCGCGGTACTCGACGCGCCGGGTGCGCTCCTGGGCGACAGCCCGTAGCAGCGCCTTGCCGACATCTTGTTGCCCTACGCCGCGGAGCTGACGACCACGATCCCACGATCGGACACAGTGAAGCGTCGGCGATCCTCCTCGGGGTCCACGCCGACACGGGCAGTCTCCGGCATCGCTACGCCTTTGTCGAGAATGGCGTGACGAACGACGGCACCTTTCGCTACGCGCGTGCCTTCGAAGAGGACCGAGTCCTCGACGATCGCGCCGTCTTCGATGTAACAGCCTGGTCCGAGGATCGACCGCGACACGATCCCGCCGGAGACGATTGAACCGGGACAAAGCAGGCTGTCGATCGCTTCGCCGCGCCGGCCACTCGCACCGGTCACCAACTTCGCCGGCGGCAATGCGGATTGGTGGCTGTGCGTCGGCCACGAGTCGAGGTAGAGATTGAACCTCGGCATCGGCGCGAGTAGGTCCATGTTCGCTTCGTAGTAGGCATCGATGGTGCCGACGTCGCGCCAATACCCGCGCTGGGCGCCGCCCTCGTCGGCGATCTCGTTGCGGCAGAAATCGTAGTAACCGAGCATGCCGCGCTCGACGAGACGCGGCAGGATGTCACGGCCGAAGTCATGTGCGCTCTGCGGATTATCGGCGTCTTCTTCGATGGCTTCGACCAGAACTTTGCGATCGAACGCGTAGTTTCCCATCGACACGAGGCTCACGTTCGGATCGTCGGTGGAGGCGGGCGGGCTGGCAGGCTTTTCGAGAAATCCGTCTACCGACCCGCTCAATCCCGGCTCGATGACCCCGAACGCGGATGCCGCGTCACGAGGAACGCGCAGCGCCGCGACGGTCGCACCCGCGCCGTGCATCACGTGGCCCTCTACTAGTTGTCGCGGATCCATGCGATACACGTGGTCGGCGCCGAATACACAGACAATGTCGGGACACTCGTCGTCGATCAAATCGAGGTTCTGATACACGGCATCGGCAGAGCCGGCGTACCAGTGCGGGCCGCGCTGCATCTGCGCGCCGACGGGGACGACGTAGAGCCCCAAGCGTGAGTTGGTGCCCCAGGTGCGCGCGATGTGGCGCTCCATGCTGTGGCTCTTGTATTGCGTCAATACGAGGATTTTCAGGTAGCCGGCGTTGGCGAAATTCGACAAAACGAAATCGATGAGTCGATACGAACCGCCGAATGGGATGTCCGGCTTGGCTCGATTGCGAGTGAGGGGATTCAGCCGGCGGCCTTCGCCACCAGCGAGCACAACAGCGAGTACTTTCGGCGCGGTTAGGGACATACCTTTCAGTCCCGCGAGCAAACCAGTTGTTACAGACGATTCACAATTGGTTCAGTGACCGTGTTCGCCGCGGAACGAATGGAGCAGCGCGTCCATGAGCGGAGCCGGGAGATCCTCGCGGCGTAGCGTGCCGCTGAGGCGTATCGCCGCCTGCATCTGTTCGAGATACGCGGCGCACCCGCCGCAAATCGTCAGGTGGTAGTCGAGACTGTCGCGATCGAATTCGCTGAGCAGGCCTTCGAGATAGTCGGTCACTATCTCGATGACTTCGACGCAATCGAGGTCACGGTGGGTCACGAGTCGCTCCCATCGAGGTAGCGCTCGTATGCGGCCCGTACTTTGGAGCGGGCCCGGTGCAGGAGAACACGCTGGTTTGCCTCGCTGATCATCAACGCGTCGCACACTTCGTCGCTGGTCCACCCCTCCACGTCTCGCAACCAGATGACACGTTGATGATTGGACGGCAGCTGTCGTATCGCCATCTCGATCACTGCCCGCGCTTCGTTGCCTTCGACTCGTTGTGCCGGTAGATCGCCAAGCGCGCGAGGGGGTTGGCTCCAGTGGCCCGGATTGCTGGGATATTGCAGTCGTGTGGGATCGACATCGGGTCGATCGCCCTCGGTGTTGAGCGACGCAAACGGGACGCTGCGTTGTTCACGCACTCCTCGCGTTCGCGCTTTGTTCTCGAGAATGCGGAAGATCCATGTCTTGAGCGACGAACGTCCCTCGAAGGTGCTGATGCCCTTGATGACGCCGAGCCAAGTCTCCTGTACGACTTCTTCAGCCACCGCATTCGACGACACGTAGTGCATCGCTACGTGAATCAGGGCGCGATGATGGGCCATCACGAGTTGCCGGAAAGCGGTTTCGTCACCACGTCGCAACCGATCGATCAGCAGGGCATCGTCACTGGACGGATCGGGCCGACCGGATCGGTCGCTCTCCGTGCTCGCCTCGCTGCCCGACACAATCGACAATCTACTGTGCTCTCTCGAGTCGGGGCCATCAAGGCGCACAGCCATCATTCGAGACCGGCCACGCCGAAGTCCACCTTGAAGCGGTGACACCACATCACCGCGCTCGAGTATCGACTCAGATCGACACCGGACGGGATGTCATAGTTCTGATTGCCGATGTTCCCCTTGAGCTTCCCCAGTTCGACATAGTCATCGCCGAATTCCTTGTCGCCGGCGGTGCTCGGAGCCGACGACAGAATAGCCCGTAAATCCGGGCCATTCGACGTATCGAGATCCTCGAAACGAAGCACGCGCTGGCCGCTCGGCAAGAGCAGCACGAGGGCCCGGCCCGTCGTCTGGTGCTCGAGACTGCGGAATGAACCGGTCGCAACGGTCCCGTTGACCACCGTGGCGGCGGGAGGCGTCTCGGGTGTCGTGGGGCCCGATTCGGCGCTCGGTGCTCGGGTCGTCGAAGGCCCGGCGACAACCACAGGCGCAGCCTCGTCGACATGGTCGTCGATGTACAGTTTCTGTGGTTGGAACCAGATGAGAACGAAGACGACGGCTGCCACGACGGCGACCCCGCCGACGAGAAGCGCCTGACGGCGCCGGCGGCCTCGGTGCGAACCTTGCAATGACGAGTTCATCCGTGAACAGTCCCGCGTCGAGTCGTGCCGTTACAGCCTTGATCTTTCAATTGACGTCGCGGCACAACCGCACACCGCTGAATGCCCAGCGCGCCGCGGGCGGAAAGAAGTTGCGGTAGGTGCGGCGAGCGTGACCCGGGGGAGTCACACACGCGCTGCCGCGCAGCGTCATCTGGTTGACCATGAACTTGCCGTTGTATTCGCCGATCGCCCCCGTTGTCGCTTTGTATCCGGGGTAGGCGACGTAGGGACTGCCTGTCCATTGCCATACCGCTCCATACCAGTCACGGTTCGGCGCCACGTTGTCGGGATGTACCGCGTGGCGCTCTTCGCCCGGATCCGGGGCCGAGACCTCCCACTCGGCTTCGGTCGGCAGCCGACAGCGAGCCCAACGCGCGTATGCGTCGGCCTCGTACCAACTCACGTGGCACACAGGATCGTTGCCGGTGATGGGGCGACGGCCGCTCAACGTGAAGATCGTCCACTCGCCCTCGATCTGCTCCCAGTACAGCGGCGCTCGCCATCCTTCGGAGGTGGCCGTCGCGAAACCATCCGACATCCACAACTCGGGCCGCCTGTATCCACCGTCGTCCATGAACTCGATCCATTCGGCACAGCTGACGACTCGGGTTGCGATGTCGAACGGTCTCAGCAGTAGGGCGTGGCGAGGCGACTCATTGTCGAAGCAGAAGTCATCGCCCTGCGCGCCGATCGACACGATGCCGCCGTCGTGCGGGAGCCATTGCGATGCGCCGCTCGCTGCAGTCACCGCACGCGGCGGGGCAATCGGAAATGCCGCGGGAGCGAGTGGATTCTGCGCGAGGACGTGTTTGATATCCATCAGGAGCAACTCTTGATGTTGCTGTTCGTGGTGCAGCCCCAGGGAAATCAGAGGCTGTACTTCGTCCGTGGCGAGTAGTCGAGACATTGCTTCGTCGACATAACGGCGGTACGAGGCAACCTCGGTGACGCCAGGCCGTGACAGGAGGCCGCGTTGGTTTCGGGGGTGCCGGTCACCGACCGCGTTGTAGTAGGAGTTGAACAAGTATCGATACGCCGGGTCGTACGGCTCGTAGCCAGCGAGGTGTGGCTCCAAGACGAAGGTCTCGAAGAACCATGTCGTGTGCGCTCGATGCCACTTTGTGGGGCTCACATCGGGCATGGACTGAATGGTTTGGTCTTCTGCAGTCAACGGTGCCGCGAGTGCTTCGGTCAGGGCGCGCACCTCTTGGTACGAGAGCGCGTCCGCCGGTAGCGTCTGATTGCTGGGCAGGGGGCGAGTCATGGAGTTCAGTCTGCTCTGTTAGCGCACGGCGAGGGTCAGCGCGTAGTCACCGTTGTCGTCGGTGAACGTTCGGATCGGATCGAGGCCGGCAGCTGTCAGCTCACGGGCGATCTGACCCGGCCGGAACTTAGTGCTGATTTCGGTACGGATGTCCTCGCCGGCCACGAAATCGACGTGCAGACCCAACGCCTGCAGGTGGACACGCTGGTCGGTGATCGACCTTAGGCGCATCTCGATCCACGAGTTCTCCTCGTCGAACAGCGCCATGTGCGCGAAACGGCCGAGGTCGAAGTTGCCGCGAAGCTCACGATTGAGCACGGCGAGGACGTTGCGGTTGAACGCCGCAGTGACACCCGCTGCGTCGTCGTAGGCAGCGACGAGTCGCGCACGGTCCTTTACGAGATCCGTGCCGACGAGCAGCGCGTCGCCTGGCTCCATTGTTCGGGCAAGCTCGCTCAGAAGCTTGGCCCTCGTGTCGGGGTTGAGGTTGCCGATCGTGCCACCAAGGAATGCGATCAGCTGGCGTCCGAATCGGGGCAGCCGTGCGATGTGATGCTCGAAGTCGCCGACTACCGCAGTCATGGACACGTCGGGATAGTCGATCGTGAGTTTTTCGGCTGCCTCCACGATCGTCGTCTGCGCAACGTCCAAGGCGACGAAGTCGCGCAGCGTGCCGCGGTCGTCGAGTGCGTCGAGTAGCAAGCGTGTTTTGTCGGACGTGCCCGAACCCAGTTCGAGCAGTGTCTCGGCGTTGGACAACGACGCGATGTCGCCGGCATGACGGTCGAGGATCGACCGCTCGGTGCGAGTCGGGTAGTACTCCGCCAAGCGAGTGATCTCGTCGAAAAGCTGACACCCACGTTCGTCGTAGAGCCACTTGGGTGAGAGCTCCTTGGACTTGGCGGTCAGCCCGGCGAATGCCTCGTTGCGCAGCGCGACTGACAGATCAGACGCTTCGAGGTGTACGTGTACATCGATGTTCTGGATGGTGGGGGACATGTTTCTCCTTCAGGCTTCAGTAGTGATGGGATCAACAAGGTGCGCCATGGTCGTGGGCGTCCTCGCCGGCGACTGCCGCCTGAGCATCGTGATGGCCGCTGCCGGAAAGGCAATGGTGGAAACGAGGCCGGCGCTGACGAGGGCGATGGCGTTCACCGGCGACAGCGCGCCGATCAGCTGGCCGATCTCTGCAGCCGTGACGAGGAACGGCAACGAGGTCGCCTGCAGTAGTGCGGCGACGGCGACTCGGCGACTCTCGAGTTGGCCCCGATACATCAGCGCCGGCAAACCCCGCGCGGCCACGAGTGCAATCAGGAAGAGCGGCACCCTGGCAAGGGCCGACGGCTGATGGAACAGCGCCCGTAGGTCCAGCCGGGCGCCGCTTGTCACGAAGAAGATGGGAATGACGAATCCGTAGCCGATTGCCGCCAACTTGGCGCGGAAGTCGGGGTGCGCCATGGCGTCGCGGTCGACCACATTGAGTACCGCCCCTGCGATGAACGCGCCGAGGATGCTCTCGAGGCCGATCCGCGAGGCCAATGCCACGAAGCCGATGAGAAGAAGCACCGCGAGCCGCACCCGGATCTCGCTCGATCCGTGTTGCAGCTTGTCGAAGAGAACGTTGAATCGCATGGATCGTCCGGCCCGCGACAAGCTGACGATGACGACCGCGATCACCGCTGCGAAGGCGCCGATCGCGAAGATCCGACTTGCCGTGCCTCCAGACGACTGCGAGAACAGCAAGGAGAGCAGCAGAATGGCGCCGAAATCAGCGACGGTCGACGATGCCACGATGAGCTCGCCCATCGGTGTGCTCAACTCGCCGGCGTCCTTGAGAACGGGGATCACCAGCCCGAGCGACGTTGCCGAAAGCGCAACCGCGAGCAGCAACGGCTTGTTGACCCATCCAGCCTGATGCAAGACAACGCCTGCTATGAGCCCGATGACGAGCGTGACTCCATAGCCCGCCAACGCGATTCGGGTCGGCCGGCCCCGCAGACTTTGTAGTTCGATTTCGAGGCCGGCAATGAACAACAGGAAGGCCAGCCCGACAAGGGAGAGCACTTGGAGCGGCATGTCGACGTGTACCCAGCCGATGCCGGCCGGGCCGAGTGCGATTCCGAGCATCAGTTCGAGCACGACCGACGGAACCCGCAGCCAGCGGATTGCCGCGGGTAACGCCGGCGCGACGACGGCGACTACGCACACGATGAGGAGGCTGCTGAACGAGACGTCAGGCATCGGTGCGCCTCAGAGCCCGTAGGCCTCGAGAAGCCGCAACCACACTTCGCTCACAGTCGGGAACGCCGGCACGGCATGCCAAAGATCGTCGAGCGTCGCCGCGGTAGCGATGGCAATGGTGGCCGAGTGCAGAAGCTCTTGTACGGCTGGCCCGGTAAACGTCGCGCCGACAATGGTTCTCTTGTCGTCGTCGATGACGAGGAACGCGGTGCCGTTCACTCCTTGTCCCTGTGTGACGGCGCCGGCGACGTTGCCCAGTGGGTACGACACTGCGCGTACGTTGATGCCATCGTCGCGCGCCTGGGCCTCGGTGACACCAACGGCGGCGACTTGCGGATCAGTGAACGTCACACGAGGCACGATGCCGTTGTCCGCGCGTGCCGTGATCGAGCGTCCGGCAATCACGTCGGCGGCGATACGAGCCTGATACTTGCCCATATGCGTGAGCAAGGATCGACCGTTGCAGTCACCGACGGCGTAGAGCCATTCGAGGCCTTCTCCCTGCGCCCTCAGCTGATCGTCGACTGGCACGAATCGGCCCGGCTGGAGGCCGACAGTTTCGAGACCGAGGTCGCCGGTGCTCGGGCGTCGTCCGGCGGCGACCAGCAATTCGTCTGCCGCCAACGAACGTGTCTGCGTTTCCGCCGCGGTTGCGTATCGAATGGTGACCGGACCGCTGAGGTGTGTCCGCTCGACGGCCGCAACCTTTGCGTCGACGATAACCGTGATGCCCTGCGCCTCGAGGGCGGCACGCACCTCTTCGCCGGCGAAGGGCTCTTCTCGAGCAAGGAGGCGTGGCGCGCCCTCGATGATCGTCACTTCACGAGCGCCGAGGCGCCGGAAGGCTTGCGCCATCTCGACGCCGATCGCACCGCCGCCGAGTATGGCCAACCGAGCCGGAATGTCCTTCACGCCGGTCGCTTCGCGATTCGTCCACGGCTGCGCGTCGGCGAGACCGGGAATCGCTGGGAGAGCGGCGCTCGTGCCCGTCGCGAGCACCACCGCCGCGCGGGCCACCAACAACGTGGTGCTGCCGTCGAGGTGATCGACCTGCACGCGTCGGTGACCCGCGAGTCGCGCCGCGCCGCGCCGCAGGGCAACGTCCTTGTCATCGAGCCACTGCAATTGTCCTTCGTCACGAAGGTGACTCACGATGGCATCGCGTGAGCGCAATGTCGCGTCGACATCGACGATTCCCGTGACGGCACTTGCTGCGCCAGGAACGCGGTGCGCTGCGGCCAGCACGTCGCCTGGTCTGAGCAAGACCTTCGACGGCATGCAGCCCCAGTACGAGCATTCACCGCCGACGAGCTCACGCTCGACGATCACAGTGGACAGGCCGTGATCGGCGCACCGTCCTGCCAAATTCTCGCCCGCCGGTCCGGCACCGATCACGATCACATCGAATTCATTGCTCGTGTTCGATCGCTTCTTCGTCATTTGAACCTCGACTTCCGAACAGCTCGGCTTCGGAACAGCTTGGGTTCCGAACGGCAGTGGTCGGACAGTCACCGCTGCACGGTTTCGCGTTACAGGAAGATTTGGTGGAAATCGGGTGTAACGGATCGGTGAGGCGAAGGGACAACACGGCATTCAGCAAATCCGCCGCTCGTCGAGGTCGTGCGGATCTCCGGCAGTAGAGGAGCATTCCATGAAGGGACTCGAAGGCAAGACGGCGATCGTCACCGGTGGGAGTTCGGGAATCGGTCAGGCAATCGCGGTGCGGCTCGCCGAGGAAGGCGTCAACGTCGCCATCAACTACGTCGGTCGCCCCGAGGGAGCGATCGCGACGAAAGAGACGATCGAGACTCGTGTCGACGCCTGCATGTGTGCCATGCGAGATGCGGGCAGTAGTCCACTACTCGTCGAAGCCGACGTCAGCGATGAAGGCGCGGTCGAGGCAATGTTCAAAGAAGTCATCAACACGTACGGCGGGATCGACTTCTTGGTGAACAACGCCGGCATCCAGTTGGCCCGAGAGTCAGAGCTGCACTCGGTGGCCGACTTCGACCGCGTGATTGGTGTAAACCTCCGCGGGTCGTTCCTGTGTGCGCAGCAGGCTGTGCGCAGCATGATCGACCGCAATCAGCCCGGCGCGATCGTGAACGTGTCGAGTGTTCACCAGGTGATCCCGAAGCCATCGTTCATCGGCTACTCGGTCAGCAAAGGCGGGATGCAAAACCTGACGCGAACCTTCGCTCTGGAATACGCGGGACGCGGCATTCGAGTCAACGCCATCGCTCCCGGTGCGACCGTCACTCCGATCAATCGCGCGTGGGTCGACGATCCGGAGAAGCGGGCGATGGTCGTCGAGCACATCCCGATGGGTCGGGCCGGCACCGCTGAGGAAATGGCGGCGGCGGCCGCGTTCTTGTTCAGCGACGAAGCGA
The DNA here is from genome assembly GCA_039915945.1 of Acidimicrobiales bacterium. Taxonomy (GTDB): domain Bacteria; phylum Actinomycetota; class Acidimicrobiia; order Acidimicrobiales; family WLNW01; genus DATLFA01. Next base: position 10,252 of record JBDSMH010000221.1, read on the forward strand.
CCTACATCACCGGCCAGACGCTGTTCATCGATGGCGGCCTCACGCTGTACGCCGACTTCCGTAGCACGTGGTCGTCCGAATGAGCGCGGCCCGCGCCACTGACACGCTCGAGTGGTCGCGCTACGGCACTGACGACCAGGCAGGAGCCCTCAACGAGATCACCACTGCCACAACTGCCCGAGCGGCAAGACTCGTACGGCAAGGTCGGGTGTTCGATCTCGCTCACGTGCTCGATGCATCGGTGCCCTCATTCGGAGATCGGACATTCACACAGCGGATCGCCGAGCGGGCGCCCGCCGGCGGCATCGGCGAGAACCGCGTCCACTGGATCGCCGAGCGCTTTGAAGCCACTACCCAGATGGGTACGCACATGGACGGGCTCAACCACCTCCATGTCGATGACCTCGCCTACAACGGCAATCGCATCAGCCAGATCACCGCGGACTTCGGTACGACCAGGCTCGGCGTCGAGACGCTGCCGCAAGTGCTCACGCGCGGCGTGTTGCTCGACATCGCAGCGACCCGGGGCGTCACGTCACTGGAACTAGGCGACGTGATCACCGTTGATGACGTCGAACGCACGTTGTCCAGAATGCACCTGCAGTTGCAGGCAGGCGACGCGGTGCTGTTCCACACCGGCTGGGGCCGTCACTGGCACGACGCGCCCGCGCGCTACACCGAAGGCGAGCCCGGCCCCGGCATGGCGGTGGCCGAATACTTGGCCGACCATCGTGTGGCGATCACCGGTTGCGACACGTGGAGCTTCGGGCCGGTCCCGAGCGAAGATCCCGACCGTCCTTTCGCCGTGCCGCAGTTCCTCAACGTGCGTTACGGCGTGATCGTTGTCGAGAACCTCTTTCTCGACGAGATCGCTCGGTCTGATGTGGCCGAATTCTTGTTCATCGTGGCGCACCCCAAATTGCGCGGCGCGACCGGTGCCTGGGTGGCACCACTCGCCGTCATCTGAAGCGGAGACTGAAATGGATCACTACGACATCATCATCATCGGATCCGGAGCGGGCGGAGGCACACTTGCATATGCGCTGGCGCCAACCGGCGCCCGCATCCTCATTCTCGAACGAGGGGACTACCTCCGGCGAGAACGCCAGAACTGGAGTTCACAAGCGGTTTGGGGAGAACTGCGGTATCGCAACAGCGGTAAGTGGCACGACAGCCGCGGTCGCGAGTTCCTGCCCAAACAGCACTACTACGTCGGAGGCAACACCAAGTTCTACGGCGCGGTCCTGTTCCGTATGCGCGAACGCGATTTCGGTGCGGTCACTCACGTGGATGGCATCTCTCCGTCCTGGCCGCTCGACTACTCGGACTACGAGCCGTACTACACCCAAGCCGAGCACCTCTACCACGTGCACGGCGAGCGCAAGTCCGACCCCCTCGATCCGCCGTCCACTTCGCCGTACCCGCATCCCCCGATCACCGATGAGCCCCGCATCGCCCAGCTGCGTGCCGACCTCGAGGCTCAGGGATTGCAACCGTTTGCGCTCCCGATGGGGATCATGATCGACGAGTCGCAACCAGAGCGCAGTGCCTGCATCCGCTGCGAGAACTGCGACGGTTTCCCGTGTCTCGTGCGTGCGAAAGCCGACGCACATGTCGTATGCGTCGAGCCCGCGCTCACATATCCGAACGTCACGCTTTTGACCAACGCGTTCGTCGAGCGGCTCGTCACTGATCCCACTGACCGCGTCGTCACAGAGGTCGTTGTACAACGGGTCGAGGGTGAAGAACGCTATAGCGCTGACATCGTCGTGACTTCGGCCGGCGCAGTCAACTCCGCAGCGATGCTGCTGCGATCAGCCAGCGAGCGTCACCCCAACGGACTCGCCAACAGCTCCGGACTCGTTGGCCGCAACCTGATGCTGCACAACAACTCGTCCCTGATCGCATTCTCCAAGATCCCGAATCCGACGCGCTTCCAAAAGACGCTCGGCGTCAACGACTACTACTACGGCGACAGCGATTGGCAATATCCCCTCGGCGCCATGCAGATGTTGGGAAAGAGCGATGCGTTCACGATGAGTCTCGACGCGCCGCAAGCCGAAGATCCAGCCGAGCTCGCCCGCCACTCACTCGACTTCTGGTTGACGACCGAAGACTTGCCTCGACCAGACAACCGAGTGGTGGCGTTTGCCGATGGCCGGATCGAGCTCCACTACGAACCCACCAACCTGGTGGCGCACGAGCGACTCATCGCGAAGTTCAAGGACCTCCTCGACGCGATGCGATGCGAGGACGAAGTCCGCGAGAATCCGCACTACCTGGGTGGCCGACTGGGCCTGAACGGTGTTGCTCATCAGAACGGCACCCTGCGGTTCGGGTCGGATCCGACGGCGTCGGTACTCGACGTCAACTGCAAGGCTCACGATGTCGAGAACCTGTACGCCGTCGACTCGAGCTTCTTCGTATCGAGCTCCGCGGTGAACCCGACACTGACGATCATCGCCAACGCACTCCGCGTCGCGGATCACTTGCGTTCGCGCCTATAAGACTGGCGCATCATCCATGTTCGGTCCACTGCCCACAGAGTTCTCGGCAACGCGCGAGTCGTTGCACGCACTCGCCGAATACGTGTTGAGCGCGGCACGCCACGCTGCCGACGGTCGTGTCGGCCTTCGGCCGACCGAAACCAGCATCGCCACGCCACCGCTCGGACCGCGACGCATTGTTCTCGCCGTCGATGCGGATGGCATTTCGATGACCGCGCACAACGAGCGACGAACCGCTCCGATCACGACGCTGCGCGCGGCTGCTGACTTCGCGGAGATCGCCCCCGGAGTTCCGTCCGGGTTGTGGCGACCCAAGACGAACCTCGCGCTCGACGAGCCGCTCGTGGTCAACCCGGCTTCGCTGCGCGTGCTTGTCGAATGGTACGCGTTGGTTGGCACGGCGCTCACGGCGTTGGTCGCGGACGCATCCCCCAAGCCCGACTTCCAGCTATGGCCCGAAGACTTCGATCTCGCGATGCGGCTCGACGATGTCAACTAAGGCGGGTCTCCGGGAGACGCGCACTTTGACGAGCCCTACCTGTACATCGGTACCTCGACGAGGCCGAGCGGCCAGTTTTGGAATGCGTCATTCGGGGCGGCGCGGCTTCGAGGCGAGCTGCTGTCGCCAGACGATGTGTCGTCGTTCTTCGACATCGGACGCGAACAGCTCGCCGCTGACAAACACAAGCAGACAACGATGGCGAAATCGAGGACATCATGGGTGACGCAGAACGACTACGGCTGAACGACACGAATGCGGACTGGAAGCGCTGGGGTCCCTACGTCAGCGAACGTGCCTGGGGCACAGTGCGCGAGGACTACAGCGAAGGCGGCACCGCGTGGGAATCGTTCCCCCACGATCATGCACGGTCGCGCGCCTTTCGCTGGAGCGAGGATGGGCTGGCCGCGATCTGCGACACGTCCCAGCGTCTCTGCTTCGGGTTTGCGTTTTGGAACGGCCGTGATCCGATCCTCAAAGAACGGATCTTCGGACTCACCGGGAACGAAGGCAATCACGGCGAAGACGCCAAGGAGTACTGGTGGTACCTCGATTCGACGCCGACCCACTCGTGGATGCGCTGGCGCTACGCCTACCCCCAAGCAGCCTTCCCCTACGAGCAGTTGATCGACGAAAATCGCCGCCGAGGCCGCCATGATGCGGAGTTCGAGCTCCTCGATACCGGACTCTTCGACGACGATCGGTATTGGGAATTCACCGTGGACTACGCCAAGGCAGACGTGGACGACATCTGCGTCAAGGTGACGGTCCGCAACGCCGGGCCCGAACAAGCCACCATCGACGTGCTGCCATCGCTTTGGTTCCGCAACACCTGGTCGTGGGGCGTGGATGATCGCCGGCCGATCCTCGTCGAAAAAGACGGGGCGCTCGTCGCCGAGCATTGGGATATCGGGCGGATGACGCTCGTTGGCGCCGGCGACGCGACACCGTTGCTCTGCGAAAACGAGTCCAACGCCGCGAAACTCTGGGGCGTCGATGGCGCGACCCCCTTTCCCAAAGATGGCATCGGCGATCACGTGATCCACGGAACGTCGTCGGTAAATCCCGATCGTGTCGGCACCAAGGGCGCATTGTGGTATCGACTCACGGTCGCAGCGGGAGCCGAGGTCGATATTCCCCTCCGACTTTCCTCTAAGGGCAGTGCACCGGGCGATTCGACATGGACCTCGACAATGCGTAAACGAGTTGCGGAAGCGGACGAGTTCTACGCATCGGTGACGCCTCCGAGGGCCTCGGCCGACGAGGCGCTGGTGTTGCGTCAGGCGTTCGCGGGGATGTTGTGGTCGAAGCAGTTCTTTCACTACGACATCGAACGCTGGCTCGCCGGCGATCCCGCGGGGCCCACTCCGCCTGCCAGCCGCTCGACCGGCCGCAATTCGTCGTGGCGGCATCTCAACAATCACGACGTGATCTCGATGCCCGACCCGTGGGAATACCCGTGGTACGCGGCATGGGATCTCGCGTTCCATTGCGTCGTGCTGGCACACGTCGATGCCGCGTTCGCCAAGGAACAACTCCTGTTGATGTGCCGTGAGTGGTACATGCACCCCAACGGCCAGCTACCTGCCTATGAATGGGCCTTCGGCGACGTGAACCCGCCGGTACATGCCTGGGCGGCGCTTCGCGTCTTCGAGATCGACGGCGGACGCGACTACGAGTTCCTGGAGCGAATCTTCCAAAAGCTGTTGCTCAACTTCACCTGGTGGGTCAACCGAAAGGACAACGACGGCAACAACGTCTTCGAGGGCGGCTTCCTCGGGCTCGACAACATCGGGCCAATTGATCGCTCGGCGTCCCTACCCGTCGGCGGTCACATCGAGCAATCCGATGGCACCGCCTGGATGGCGGCGTACTGCCTCGATCTGCTGGAGATCTCGATCGTCCTCTCGCTCAATGACCCGGCCTACGAGGACATGACGACCAAGTTCTTCGAACATTTCTCCTACATCGCGGCGGCCATGTACGACCGCTATCTATGGGACGACGAAGACGGCTTCTACTACGACGTCCTCCAGCTCGACAGCGGCGAGCGGATGCCGCTGCGCGTGCGATCCCTCGTCGGCATATTGCCGATCGCGGCGACAACGACACTTGGTGACGCGACTCTCGAACGACTGCCGTGGTTTCGCGAACACATGCAATGGTTCCTCGACAATCGCTCGCATCTCGCGATGCAGGCGTCCCGTACCCATACACGTGACGGGGGACAGGGGCGCCTGCTGGCCATCGCGTCGCCGGAGCAGTTGCAGCGACTGCTGTCTCACGTGCTCGACGAGCGCGGCCTACTTTCGCCGCACGGCATTCGGTCAGTCTCTGCGGAGCACAAGGACCAACCCTTCGTGCTCGAACTCGCCGGCATGAATTACACCGTCGACTACGAACCGGCCGAGTCGACAAGCGGGCTGTTCGGCGGCAACTCCAATTGGCGCGGCCCGATCTGGTTCCCGATCAACTACGTGGTCATCGAAGCGCTCGGCCGCTACGCCCGCTTCTTCGGTGACGACTTCAGAGTCGAATGCCCGACGGGTTCCGGTGTGATGATGACCCTCGCCGAGGTCGCCGACGAGCTCGCCCATCGGTTGATTTCACTCTTCACCAACGACGACAACGGTCAACGCGCGAGTTTCGGCACGATCGACAAGTTCCAGAACGATCGTCGATGGCACGATCAGCTGTTGTTCAACGAATACTTCCACGGCGACACCGGCGCCGGACTCGGTGCATCGCACCAAACAGGATGGACTGGGCTCGTCGCTGATCTCATCATTCGCCGCGGTCGCGGCCAGATGGTCTGAGGGGTAGAGATGCCAACACTTCATTTTGGCCGCCAAATCTGCAGCACACTCGCCGAAGGAACGTCGCGCGAGTGGCTCGTTGCCGATGGACTCGGCGGTTACGCGATGGGAACCGTCTCGGGGTTGCGGACTCGCCGCTACCACGGCCTCCTCGTCACCACGCGTGAGCACCCCGGTGCCCGCTTTCTTGCGGTTGCCTCGCTGGACTTCGTCGTGGTCGTGGGCGACCGTCGCATCGCACTCGCCACCCATCAATGGGCGAGTGGCGCAATCGAGCCCAAGGGCCACTGCCATCTGAGCCATTTCTCGCTCATCGACGGCGTGCCCAGGTGGCGTTGGACGATCGGTGACATCGTGATCGAGCGTGAGGTTGCGATGGTGCACGGTGCACCGACGGTCGCCGTGCACCATCGCCTGATCGCCGCAGATCGCGACGTGCGCCTCGAGCTAACTCCGTTGTGTACGTGGCGCGACGCTCACGGTGAACGACTCGCCGCCGGCGACCCCGTCGTCGAGGCGACAGCAGACGGGTTCGTCTTCGAACGAAACCTCCGTGTGGCCGGCCCCAGTTGGAAGCCTGCGGGAGTGTGGTATCGGGGCGCGTACCTCGCGGAAGAGGCGGCCCGTGGTCTCAACGCCGTCGAGGACCTGTGGGCCGCAGGCAGCTTCGAGCAGCGGCTGGCGCCCGGCCAGTCGGTCAGCATCATTGCAACGGCCGATCTCACCAGCGCGCTTCCGGTCAAGGCAGAGCAGGTGATCGACGCCGCGCGTGCCCGGGCGCGTGCCGTTCTCGTATCTGCAAACGCCGGAGACGAGACCGACCAGCAACTCGTACTCGCGGCGGACCAATTCGTCGTCACCGCCGCGTCCGGTCCGAGCGTGGTTGCCGGCTATCCCTGGTTCGGAGAATGGTCCCGCGACACTATGACCTCCTATGAAGGGTTGTTTCTCGAGACGCGCCGGTGGGACGAAGGTCGAGCGTTGCTGTTGCGGGCAGCGGGGACTCTGTCGCGGGGCATGCTCGCGAACACGGCTGATGCCGGAGGGCTCGAGTACAACACCTCCGATGCGACGCTGTGGTTCGTTCACGCAATAGCGCGACACGTTGCCGTCACGGGGGACATCGACCTTGCCGACGCGCTGGCAGAGGCGGTCGGGGACATCGTCGATCACCACCTCGTGGGCACGCGCTTTGGAATCGGTGTCGACGCGTCGGACGGGTTGTTGAGCCAGGGCGAGGACGGCTGGGCCCTCACTTGGATGGACGCCCGGGTCGACGGGCACCCCGTAACGCCGCGCCGCGGCAAAGCCGTCGACATCAACGCGCTGTGGATCAATGCCCTCGGTTCGACGGCGGCTTTGGCATACGCCGCACGACGCCCGGCGGACAAGTTCTCGGCGCTCGAAGCCACGGCGCGTACGTCATTCCACAAGGGCTTTGTCCGCGACGACGGCCACGGCCTTCTGGACCTCGCAGAAAGCGATTCGATCATCGATGCCGCCGATAGTCGACAAGTCCGACCCAATCAACTCCTCGCGCTGTCGTTGCCTTATGCGGCGGGTGGACCCGCGTCGGTGGTCGAAGTGTGCCGGCGGGAATTGCTGACAGACCGAGGCTTGCGGTCGCTCAGCCCTGCGGACCCCGCGTACGTCGGTCGCCATCGTGGCGATCCGGCCGCCCGTGATCGTGCCTACCACCAGGGCACGGTGTGGCCGTGGCTCGTCGGTCCGTACGTCGACGCCGCATTTCGCGTGGGTGAACGGCCGACGACGGTTCTCGACAATGTCGCTGACCAACTCCTGGAGGCGGGTATCGGTTCGATCTCCGAGACGGCCGACGGTGACGCGCCCTACCGGGGCACCGGCTGCCCGTTCCAAGCCTGGTCGGTAGCCGAGGTCTTGAGGGCTCGTCGCCGGTTGCTCAGTGACTCCGCCGAGATTTCTCGACTGCAGGTGTAACGCCAGCCGGCTTCGCGAGACAGACCGGTCAGTTCAGCTATACCGACCGGTCTGTTCCGAGGAGGCGTCGACCATGGCAGGAGTGAGCGAACGGGTACTCGCCGCCGCAGACCAGCTCTTTTATGACCGCGGCATCCAAGCGGTCGGCGTCAACGAGCTCGCCAAGACCGCCAACGTCACCAAGGCGGCGATGTACGCCCGCTTCGCCACCAAGGACGACATCGTCGTCGCCTATCTGCGGGGCCGAATCGACGCGGCGATGGGTCTGTGGCGCGACGCGCTGGCCGGCGCGGGCCCCGAACCGGGCGAACGAATCGACGCGATCTTCGCCGGCTTGAAGATGGTGGTGGAGTCGTCCGGTTACCGGGGATGTCCGTTCGCCAATGCGATCAGTGAGTTCGGCGATCCCACCCACAAGGTATGGGAACCAGTTCGCGAATATCGGGACTGGCTTCGCTCCGGCTTGTTCGGCCCGATTGTGCGCGACGCGGGCATTGACGACGAAGCGCGTGTCGTCGAACAGCTGCATCTGTTGTATGACGCCGCGCTGCACTCTGCCGTGGTCGAACGAAGCCCTGTGCCCGTTGAGCGCGCCCGTGACCTCGCGCACCGCGCGATGAACCATCTGGTGCGAGCATGAGCCGCCACACTGGGCATGGTCACCGCTATTGCAAGCGACGTGCGCGCATCGATCTCGCGAGCTTCTTCGATGAGGAGCCCGATGCCGAGTTCGTCGACCGGATGGTGGCGTTGTACCGCGAGCACTTCGATGGGCCGACGGCCGTCGGACCGACGAATGGCTGACGACAATCCGTCGGCCATCGTCGTTGCACCGCACCCGGGTTCGCGTCACGACATTCGCGACCTCTTCGAGTTGGCGGAAGACTCCAAGTCACAACTCGAGCGTTACATGACGGATGGCGAGGTGTTCATCGCTCTGTTCGGCGAACCGGTCGTGGGCCACATTCAATTGATCACCTCGGATGATGGTCAGTCGGTGGAGATCAAGAACATGGCGGTACGGCCCCAACAACAAGGCCGAGGCATCGGTCGAGCGTTGGTCGTGGCCGGGCTCGATCGCGCTCGGCATCTGGGATGCACGTGGGGTTGGGTTGCAACGGCAACTGCCGATGTGGGCAACCTACGCTTCTACCAGCGTCTCGGATTCCGAATGGTCTGCGTCGAACGCGACGCGTTCGGTTCCGGCACCGGCTATCCGGAGCCGGTTGTCATCGACGGCATCGAACTTCGTGACCGGGTGTGGCTGGACATACGCCTCTGACGAGAGTCGGGGCTCCAGTTCGCTAGCCTCGGCTCGCGATGGTGAACACGATGGTTCTCGAATTGGCGGAGACGTCGGGGCGCGTCGAGATCACCGAGACAACAATCGTCGCGCTGATGGTTGTAGCGGCAGTCGTCGCAATCGTGGCGCGGTGTCTCCGGCTTCCGTACACCGTTGCACTCGTGTTGGTCGGCTTGGTGCTCGGAGCTTCGGACGCATTCTCGAGCGTTCGGCTCACAGAGGACTTGATCCTGCTGACGTTCCTACCGCCGTTACTTTTGAAGGGGCGATCAACCTCGACCTGGAGCAGTTGACGTTGCGTGGTGCGCAGGTGTTCGTCCTTGCGTTGCCGGGGACACTGCTCGCGAGCCTTGTTCTCACTGGAGCGCTCACGCTTTTTCCCGGCATCGACGCTCGATACGCCTTTCTGTTGGCAGTGATACTCGCACCGACCGACCCGGTGAGCGTGCTCGCGGTCTTCAAGACCTCCGGCGTCGCATCGGGCTTACGTGTCCTTCTCGAAGCGGAGTCCTTGTTCAACGACGCCCTCGGAATTGTGCTGTTCCTCCTTGCGGAAGAAATCGCGTTTCCTCTCGGCTCAGGACACGCAACAGTCATAGGTGTATCGGGCGACTTCGTGCGCGAGATCGGACTGGGAGCCGCAGCGGGAGCGGTCGTAGGCCTAGTCGCGCATCGGCTCATGAGCACTCTCGACGACCATCACGTCGAGATCATGCTGTCGCTCATCACCGCCTACGGCGCATACCTGGCTGCCACACAGATCAACGGTTCGGGTGTCATGGCCACGGTCGTCGCCGGCCTGCTCATCGGCAACTACGGCACGCATCGCTCTATGGCACCGACATCGCGCGTCACGATGCTCGAGTTCTGGGAAGTCATTGCATTCTTGACCAACTCCGCCCTGTTCCTGTTGATCGGATTGGAGTTCCGCTTCGACGATCTCTTCGAGTCGCGCACTCTCGCGGCTACCGGCGTATCGATCGCGGCGATGCTCGTCGGTCGCCTCGTGATTGCGTTTGGTTTGATGCATCCATTCGTGGATAGGCAACGGCCACGCCGGCGTGCCCTCGGGCTCGGTCCCCCTATTCCGCGCAGGTGGCGACCGATCTTGTTCTGGGGTGGTCTTCGAGGCAGCATCCCGATCGCCCTCGCGCTGGGCCTCGCCGAACCGAACATCGGAGGGATCAATGCGCCGGCTATGGTCTTCGCAGTCGTCGTCTTTTCGCTGATAGTCCAGGGCATCAGCGTGCGGCCGCTGCTCGGCAAGCTAGGCCTCGCCCCGCTAGTGCCGTGACAGGCAACGTTGGGGGGTCGCGTCCACCACTTGTTGGGGGCGATCTGTTTTGATTTGTGTATGGCTGAACGTGTTCAGGTGGGTGATCTGACGAATGACGAGGGCCGCAAGGTTTTGTCGATCGTGAGGCGGGGTTCGGGTTCGGTGGTGCGTTGGCGCCGGGCGCAGGTCGTGTTGTGGTCGGCGCAGCGCATGGACGTGCCGGCGATCGCAAGGATCGCGTTCACGTCGGAGGATCGGGTCCGGGAGGTGATCCACAATTTCAATGCGGATGGGTTCGATTCGTTGGCGCCGAAGTATGCGGGTGGGCGGCCGCCGACGTTCACGTTGCCGCAGCGTCGTGCGATCAAGAAGGTCGCGCTGAGCCGCCCAGTGGATCATGATCTGCCCTTTTCGACGTGGTCGTTGTCGAAGCTGGCCGAGTTCTTGGTGGCTGAGGGGGTGGTCGACGACATCAGCCACGAGGGCCTGCGGGTCTCACTCCGCGAGGAAGGCGTTTCCTTTCAAGTGATCAAGACGTTCAAGGCGTCGAACGACCCGGACTTCGAGGCGAAGAAGAACCGGGTCCTCGAGCTCTACGACATCGCAGACGGCAAAACCGCGCCGCAGCGAGGTGATCCGACAGTGGTCATCTGTGTCGACGAGTTCGGGCCGCTGAACTTGCAACCGCATCCCGGCCGCCAGTGGGCTCCGATCGCCGCGGGCAAAGGCGACACCGACGCACCTCGGCGGCGGCGCAGACGAGCAACGTTCAACCGGCCCCACGGTGTCCGCCATTTGCTGGCCGGCTATGACCTGTCCACGGACCGGCTCTACGGCCATGTCAAAGCCCGCAAGGGACGCAACGAGTTCCTCGCGTTCTGCCGCTACCTGCGGTCGCTGCACCCACCGGAGGTGCGCATCGCGATCGTGTTGGACAACTTCAGTCCCCATCTGTCGACGAAGAAAGACTCCCGTGTCGGTGACAGGGCCGCCGCCAACAACGTCGAGATGGCCTACGTCCCGTTCTACGCGTCATGGCTAAACTGCATCGAAGCACAGTTCCAGGCGCTGCCCTACTTCGCGCTCGACGGCACCGACCACGAAAGCCACCACGCCCAGAGCCGCATGATCCGCCGCTACATCGCCTGGCGCAACCGCAACGCCAACGACCGCTCACTACGCGAACTCGTCAAACGCGCAAACGTTGCCTGACACGGCACTAGATCGTTGGGTCACGGGCCGTCGTGGTGGAGTGATGCCGCACCGAAGACCAGGGGACCGTCGGAGCATTCTCACCGCGACGCTATGGGTCGTGTGATAGTCGACATCAACGCCAAACA
>JBDSMH010000017.1:0-66035 GCA_039915945.1 Acidimicrobiales bacterium
AGTCACGTAAGTTTTAGGACAGTCGCAAGGCTTCCGAGGAGGCGCTCACAGGCGCTCCTCAAAGACGACGACGCAGGTCAGCGGATCACCCGAGCTGTAGTTCGAACGCCTCATGCAAGGCGATCACAGCTCGCTCGGCATCATCTTCCCGAACGACGCACGTCAGTCGAATGGCCGATGTGCTAATCATCTCGATGTTGATGTTGGCCGCCGCCAGCGTCTCGAACATCTTGGCCGCCACGCCAGGGTGTGTCTTCATGCCGGCGCCGACGATGGACACGCGGGCGATGGCGCGGTCGGCAGTGACGCCCCCGGCACCGATCTCGCCGGCCAGGCCGCGAAGTTGCGCCTCAGCGACGTCGATCTGATCGGACGGCACGGTGAACGAGATGTCGGTCGAACCTTCGGCCGAGACGTTTTGCACGATCATGTCGACGTTGATGTCGCGCTCGGCCAACTGTCCGAAGATCAACGCGGCCACGCCGGGGCGGTCGGGCACGCCGGTGACCGTGAGCTTGGCGTCGCCCATGTCGTGGGTGACCGCAGAGACCATGGCCTGTTCCATTGCGGGATCCTCCTCGAAGACCCACGTGCCTGGCTCCCAAGTGAAGGCCGAACGCACATGCAGCTTGACGTTGTAGAGACGCGCGAGCTCGACCGCCCGCATCGCCGGTTTCGGACAGCCCGACGCGGTCATCTCGAGCAACTCGTCGAAGGAGATCTGCGGGATCTTGCGCGCCTGCGAGACGACCCTCGGGTCGGTCGTGTAGACGCCGGACACGTCGGTGTAGAGCTCGCAGGCGTCCGCCTTGAGCGCGTGGGCGAGTGCGACGGCGGTGGTGTCCGAGCCGCCACGGCCGAGGAAGGTGACATCGCGGTCGACCGACACGCCTTGGGCGCCGCCGACGACGGGCACGATGCCCTGATCGATCGCCTCGCGGATGCGTTCGGGCCGCACCTCGAGAATCTTGGCGTTCGTGTGGGTGTTGTCGGTGATGAAGCCGGCCTGCGACCCGGTGAACGACGCGGCCGGCACGCCGAGATCGTGCAGGGCCATGGCCACGAGGGCGCAGGCTTTGCGCTCACCGCCGGTGATCAGCATGTCCATCTCCCGCCCAGGCCGGGTTTTGGAGACGTCGGACGCGAGTCGCAGCAACTCGTCGGTCTCCTTGCCCATGGCGGAGATGACGAGCACGACATCGTCGCCACGACGCCGGCAACGAGCCACATGATCGGCAACTTCACGGATGCGATCGGGGTCGCCTACCGAGGTGCCACCAAACTTCTGCACGAGCAAGGCCACGGCCGGACACGCTATCGGCCAGATCCCCAGCTAGCGTTCCGCCCTCGTGGGTACCGCCAAACGTGAACGCCAAAAGGCCGGCCGTCAGAGCCGGCGGGTCGAGGCAGAGATTGCCGCCGCCAAGTCCAAGCGCAATCGCAACCTGCGCAACTACGGTATCTATGCCGCCGTGATCGTGGCGATCGTCGTCGGCATCGTCATCTTCAAGGGTGGCGGCGACGACGACGACAACGCCAGCACCACCACGACCGTGCCGGGGTCGACCGTGCCCACCGGCACCACCGTGTTCGCCTACGGCACCACCGAATGCCCGCCGATCACCGGCGCCACCGAAGCCAAGCGAGCGTTCACCGCGCCGTTCAAGCAGTGCATCGACGTCACCAAGACCTACACGGCGTTGATCAAGACCAGCAAGGGCGACCTGACCGTTCAGTTCGATCCGATCAAGGCGCCGGGCACCGTCAACAACTTCGTCAGCTTGGCGCTCAACAAGTTCTTCGACGGCATCACTTGCCACCGCATCATCCCCGGCTTCGTCGTGCAGTGCGGCGACCCGGCCGGCACCGGCAGCGGCGGTCCCGGCTACAAGTTCGCGGACGAACTTCCGCAGGCCGGGGAGTACAAGCTCTGTTCGTTGGCCATGGCCAACTCGGGTCCCAACACCAACGGCAGCCAGTTCTTCATCATCAGCGGCCCGCAGGGCATCGCCCTCGACCCGAACTACTCGCTGTTCGGCCAAGTGACCGCGGGGACCGACACCACCCTCAAGGCGCTCGACGCGGCCGGTACCCCCGGCGCGGGCACGCCCTCCGAAGCGATCTTGATCCAGTCGGTGACGATCACCGTCAGCTGAGTCAGTTCAGCGCGTCGAGGCCGACGAGTTTGTGGTCTCGAAAGAGGGTCACCTTGCCGGCACCGGCGACCGACCATTCGTTGTTCGGTGAACGAATGAGCGCGGTGCGATCGTCGACACCCGCCACGACCAACGTCGACGGCGCCATTCGTATGGTGCGCTGCGTCTTTTCTTTCGACCAGTCGTCATAGCGGGGGATAACCGTGAGCCAGGTGATGACGCCAAGGCCCACAGTGAACGCACCACCGCGCGGGTCGACCATCACGTCGCAAAGTGCAGTGGCCGCTTGCGCGGACGCCGCGAGGACCGCTCCCTCGTCCCATGCTGCGACCAACGCGTCGACGAGCGGCGTGTCCTTGAGCATCGACCGCAGATGCGCGGCCGAGCCGTCGGCGAGGTAGATGAAGCGGGCCGAGCGCACCGCGTCGATGGCCGCGGTGTCCGACGATTCGGCCCGCCGGTAGACCGGCACGACTCGCACCGTGGCGCCGAGGCCCGCGAACCAATGCTCGGCCCGGTCGATTGCCTTGGACGGATTTTCGTACGCCGCGGCACCCGGAAGCATGGTCACCTCGGTGCCGCCACTCATCTCGAGTAGCGCGGCATCGAAGTCACAGCCGTCGGTCCACTCGGTTCCGCCTATGAGCGCAAGCGGTCCGGTCATCTAAGTCACCTGCTGTCGTCGGGTTGCCGGGCGAAGGTATCCGATTTCGGACGGTACCCTGCGCTCGTGCCGATCGAGCCGCCGCCCACACCGTGGGTGTTCCCACCGATTGACTCGGCCGATGACTACGGCCTCGTCGGTGTGGGCGCCGATCTCGAGCCGGGAACGATCCTCGCCGCGTATCGCCGCGGGCTCTTCCCCATGCCGATTCGCAAGCGCGGTCCGATCGGTTGGTGGTCGCCCGACCCACGGGCGGTGCTCGACCTCGACGACCTCCGCGTGAGTCGCTCGTTGCGCCAGGCGACGCGTCGCTTCGAGATCCGGGTCGACACTGCCTTCGACCCGGTGATCCGCGCGTGCGGCGATCCGTCGCGCCCCAAGGGTTGGATCGAGAGTCGCATCATCGACGCCTACACGCGTTTGTTCGATCTCGGCTGGGTCCACTCCATCGAAGCGTTCGAGGACGGCCAACTCGTCGGCGGTCTCTACGGCGTGGCCATCGGTGGATTGTTCGCCGGCGAATCCATGTTCCATCACGTCCGCGACGCGTCGAAGGTGGCGCTCGTGGCGCTGGTCGAATTGCTCCGTGAGGGCGACAATCGCCTGCTCGACGTGCAATGGCTGACGCCGCACCTCGAAAGCCTGGGCGCCCGGGAACTGGATCGGCCCGTGTACTTGAAGCGGCTCGAAAATGCGCTGGTACAGCCACTTCCCTCCCGATGGCGCTGAGCCCCCGCCGTAGCATGAGGCCTCGCAACCCACCCCACAGTCACAACAACAGGGTGAAAGCCTCTTGATTTGCCGCCGCGGCGCGCCGATGGAGCATTCGTGAATGATCAGCACAGCACCGCAGGCGCCGTCGTGGGGGTCGCCGGCCTCGCCGCCGGGATCGTGGCCGCCGCCGCCGACCTGCCCGCCTTCGCCCTCGCCGCCGGGGTCGCCGCGCTGGTCGCGGGAGGCTTCGCGCTGTTGAGCGGACGCCACGGCCGGACCCAGCAGTCCGCTTCGGCCGGCCTGCAGGGCGATATCACCGAACTCGAGGCCGCGCTGGCCGCGCAGGTGCAGGCGCGGATCAGCTCCGAAGAAGCGGTACGCAGCCTCGGTGAGCAACTGGCGATGGCGCAGCGCGAGTCGAACGCCAAACCGACCCAACTCAACTTGCCCGTCCCCGACCGCAGCGGGGACTCACTCACCGATGCCGCGACCGGTTTGTTCTCGCAGGAGTATTTCCTCGTTGCCGTCGATGCCCGCATCGCGGCCGCCCGCCGACATCTGCGTCCGGTCGGCGTCGTGATGCTCGAAGTCGTCGAAGGTCTGCGCACCGAACAGCCGCAACCGGCGCATCCCGCGATGGTGGCGGCGACCGTCAACGAGACGTTGCGCGAAGCCGACACTGCCTGTCGCATGCTCGACGGGCGCTTCGCTCTGGTGCTCGAAGACACGAGCGAGAACGGCGCGATCTGGACGGTCGAACGCATCCGCCGTTCGCTCAACGAGCAGGCGCAGAACCTGACCCTGCGCGCCGGCATCGCGTGTTACCCCGCGCACGCCTTCGGTGCGTCAGAGCTGTTGTCACGAGCGAACGATGCATTGACGTCGGCGCGCGACTGGCAACAAGACCGCATCGAAGTCGCCACCGGCGACTGACCAATACTCAGGGCCTGAGCGGCCCTTCAGATCGGGAAGCTAGGGCCGCGATTGGCGCACTACCGACGTCCCCGCCCACCAGCGCCCCGAAAATCGCCACGCCGGCGACACGATGCGCGCACTGTTGGCGGCGCTCCCCGGTCGTGGCCAGAGCGCCTCGATCGCGGCGATGACCGCGGCGGCCTCTTCGTCGCTCGGGACGGGATCGATGCGCATTGTCACAGCGGCACGTTGCCGTGCTTGCGCTTGGGAAGCTCTTCGCGCTTGGACCGCAACATCTCGAGGCCGCGGATCAATTTGATCCTCGTGTCGGCGGGATCGATGACGTCGTCGACGTAGCCGCGCTCGGCCGCGATGTAGGGGTTGGCGTAGCGCTCGGTGTACTCCTCGACGAGCTCGGCGCGCCGCGCCGGCGGGTCGGCGGCAGCCTGCAACTCGCGGCGGTAGATGATCTCGACTGCGCCCTGCGGACCCATGACGGCGAGCTCGGCGGTCGGCCAGGCGAAGGCGAGGTCAGAGCCGACCGACTTGGAATCCATGACCACATAGGCGCCGCCGTAGGCCTTGCGCGTGATGACCTGGATGCGCGGCACGGTGGCTTCGCAGTACGCGTAGAGCAGCTTGGCGCCGTGACGGATGATGCCGCCGTACTCCTGGTCGACACCGGGCAAGAACCCCGGCACGTCGACGAAGGTCACCAGCGGAATGTTGAATGCATCGCAGGTGCGGACGAAGCGGGCGGCCTTTTCGGACGACTCGATGTCGAGCACCCCGGCGAGCACCAGCGGCTGATTGCCGACGATGCCGATCGGCCGACCATTGAGGCGAGCGAAGCCACACACGATCGAACGGGCCCAGTGCGGGAAGTACTCGAAGAAGTCGCCGTCGTCGACGACGATCTCGATGAGCTTCTTCATGTCGTAGGGCACATTGGCCGTCTCGGGCATCAATTGGTAGAGCTCTTCGCAGCGCCGCTCGGGGTCGTCGCTGAACGCGCTACGCGGGGGCTCTTCGAGGTTGTTGGCCGGCAAGAACGACAACAGATACTTGACATCGTCGATACAGGATTTTTCGTCCTCGGAAACAAACGTCGCCACGCCCGATTTGCTCGAATGACTGCCGGCGCCGCCCAACTCTTCGAGGCTCACTTCTTCGCCGGTCACCGTCTTGACGACGTCAGGGCCGGTGATGAACATGTGCGACGTCTCACGCACCATGAAGATGAAGTCGGTCATCGCCGGGCTGTAGACCGCACCGCCGGCGCACGGGCCGAGGATGACGCTGATCTGCGGGATGACGCCCGACGACTGTACGTTGCGGTAGAAGATGCCGCCGTATGCGTCGAGCGACACGACGCCCTCTTGGATGCGTGCGCCCGCGCCGTCGTTGAGGCCGATCATGGGCACGCCGAGTTTCAGCGCGAGGTCCATGATCTTGTGGATTTTCTCTCCGAAGACCTCGCCCAACGCCCCGCCGAACAACGTGAAGTCCTGGGCGAAGATGCACACCGGACGACCGTCGACCGTGCCCATACCGGTGATCACGCCGTCGGTGTAGGGGCGCTCTTCGATCCCGGAGTCATGGGCCCGATGGCGGGCGAACATGTCGAGCTCTTGGAAGGAGCCCGGATCGAGCAGGTACTCGACGCGCTCGCGGGCGAGCATCTTGCCCTTGTCGTGCTGGCGCTGAACCGTACGCTCGGGCGCGGGATGCAGTGCTTCGTTGCGGCGCCGTTCGAGATCGTCGAGGCGTTCCTTCATCGAATGGGTAGCCATCCGGTGGAGGTTACTTGCCGCTCGTCGCCATGGGCTCAATCAGCGGGTGGTGGACCGATGACCGCGCTACGTTGCTCGCCGTGCGTGAGCTACGAAGGGTCGGAGTTTTCTGCGGATCGAGCGCCGGCAGCCAGCCGGCGATCCACGCGCTGGCCCGCGACCTCGGCGCCACGCTCGCGCAGCAGGGCATCGGCCTCGTCTTCGGCGGGGGCAAGGTCGGTGTGATGGGCATGATCGCCGACTCTGTGCTCGAAAACGGCGGCGAAGCCATCGGGGTGCTGCCCAACGGGCTCTTCTCGCGCGAAGTCCCCCACGAGAACCTCACACAACTGCATCTTGTCGACACCATGCACGACCGCAAGCGCTTGATGTACGAGCTATCCGACGGCTTCGTGATATTGCCGGGGGGCCTGGGCACACTCGACGAGTTGTTCGAGGCCGCCACGTGGAATCAGCTGAAGCTGCACGCGCCGCTCAAACCCATCACGCTGCTCGATCATGACGGGTTCTGGTCGTCGCTCTTGGCGTTCATCGACACCAGCGTCGACATCGGCTTCGTCAAACCGGCGGCGCGCCTCATGTTCCAACGCTCTGAGTCATCGTGTGAGGCGCTCGACCAACTGCGCAGCTACGAGTTCCCGTAGCCGCGGCGACTAGTCGTCCTTGACGGTGCGCTTGACCTTGTCGACGAGTTGCGCCGGCATGATGTCGTAGTGCGCGTGCTCGGCGGTGAATCGACCGCGGCCGCCCGTGATCGAACGAAGGTCGATCGCGTAGCGCGTGGTTTCACTGGTCGGTACGAGCGCAAGGACGACGTGTTCGCCGTCGCCCAGCGCTTCGGACCCCTGCACCCGACCGCGCCGCGTGTTGAGGTCGCCCATCACGTCGCCCTGCTTGTCGCTCGGCACGGTCACCTCGACGCGTGAAATCGGCTCGAGCAATACCGGGCTTGCCTTGGCCATCGCTTCACGGAAGCCGAGCCGCGCCGCCATCTTGAACGAGGCTTCGTTGGAATCGACCGAGTGGAACTTGCCGTCGTACAACTCCACCGAGACGTCGACGACCGGATAGCCGTACACGCCACCGGACGCCATCGCTTCGAGGATGCCTTTTTCGACCGCAGGGATGAACGACCGGGGGATGGCGCCACCGACGATGTGGTCGACGAACTCGAAGCCGGCGCCACGATCGCGCGGCGCCATCTTGAGGTTGCACACCGCGAACTGACCGTGGCCACCGCTCTGCTTCTTGTGCTTGCCTTCGGCGTCGGACGTGCCGACGACCGTTTCGCGATAGCGCACGCGCACGTCTTCGGTATCGACGTTGACACCGAACTTGCGTTGGATCTTTTCGAGCGTGACGGACAGATGCGTCTCGCCCGTACCGCGCAGCAGCGTCTGGTGGGTCTCCTCGTCGCGTTCGACGACGATCGCCGGATCTTCGTGTTGGATGCGATGCAAGACGTTGCCGAGCTTGTCTTCGTCGGGCTGCGTGCGGGGCACGATCGCCACCGCCAACGAAGGCGCGGGCTGATCGATACGCGGTACCACGACGGGCTTGCCCTTGGGCGCCAGCGTGTCGCTCGTCTCGGTGCTGCCCAGCTTGGCCACCGCGCCGAGATCACCGGCGACGAGTTCGGTCATCTGCACTTGCTCTTTGCCGCGCAGCGCGAACAAGCCGTGCAAACGCTCGTCGGCCGACGAGCGCGAGTTGATCAAGTGAAGGTCCGGCTTGATCGTGCCGGAGACGACTTTGAAGAGCGAGACCTGGCCCACGTATTGATCGGCGATCGACTTGAACACGAACGCCAGCGGTTCGCCACTTTCGTTGGCTTTGACCTCGACCTCCTGCGCGCCGGCGTGCACCAGCGTCGGCCGGTCGACGGGCGAGGGCCCGATCTCACAGATGAAGTCGGCCAGGCGGTCGATGGCGCTCTCGGCCAACGCTGAGCCGAGCACCACCGGGAACACCGACGCTTCGGCGACACCCTTGGCCAACGTCGCCTCGAGCTCTTCGACACTGGGAACGTCACCTTCGAGGTAGCGCTCGAGCAACTCTTCGTCGGCGACCACGATGCCTTCGACGAGACTGTCGTGCACCTGATGCTCGAGCGATTCCATCTCCGCGGGGATCTCGCCTTGCGTGGCGACGCCCGCGTCGTAGAGGTACGCCTGATCGGTGAGGAGATCGGCGATGCCTTTGAACGACAGACCCTCACCGATCGGCAACTCGAGCGGCGCGATGCCGGCACCGAAGCGCGCTTGGAGCTGCGCGAGTGTCGACTGGAAGTCGGCCCGCTCGAGATCGAGCTTGTTGACGAACACCATGCGGGGCACGCCCATTTTGTTGGCGATCTTCCACACGGCTTCGGTTTGCACCTGCACGCCTTCGACCGCGCTCACGACGAAGATGGCGAGGTCGCACACGCGCAGCGCGGCGATCACGTCACCGACGAAGTCGGCGTACCCCGGCGTATCGATGAGATTGATCTTGTGGTCTTTCCACTCGAACGGCGCCATCGCCAACGACAGCGACAACCCGCGCCGTTGTTCTTCGGGGTCGTAGTCGCAGACGGTCGTCCCTTGATCGACGCGCCCCATGCGAGTGGTGACCCCCGCGCGATGCAGCAGGGCTTCGGCCAAGGTCGTCTTGCCGGCGCTGCTGTGGCCGACAAGCACCACGTTGCGGATGTGCGAAGGCGTGTAGCGCTTCATCACCGACCTCCTTGCCGGCCCCCCGGCAGCAGTTAGGTGCGAGGAACGGTACGGCTACTGCCCGCAGTGGCGCAAGGGCTACCTGCACGCTCGCGGGCCGCTCGGGCCGTCGACTGCTCCGCTCTAGTCTCAGCCCATGCAATTACCCGTCATGCCCCCCGTGCTGCCCATGCTGGCCAAAGCCACCCACGCGGTGCCCGAAGGCGACTTCGTCTTCGAGCCCAAGTGGGACGGCTTCCGTTGCATCGTCTTTCGCGACGGCGACGAGATCGAGCTCGGCAGCCGCAACGACCGGCCCCTGACGAGATACTTCCCCGAGCTCATCGAACCCCTCAAACGTTCGCTGCCGCAGCGCTGTGTCGTCGACGGCGAGGTCGTCGTCGCGGTCGACGGGCGCCTCGATTTCGACGTGCTCGGTCAGCGCATCCATCCGGCCGCCTCGCGGGTCAACCGCCTCGCCGCCGAAACTCCCGCGTCGTACGTCGCGTTCGATCTGCTCGCGCTCGGCGACCTCGACCTCACCTCGCTCACGCTGCGCGAGCGCAAAGCGGCGCTCGAGTCGCTGGCCCATCAATTCGAGGCTCCGGTGTTCCTCACGCCCAGTACGACCGACATCGAGACCGCCCGCGACTGGTTCGATCGCTTCGAGGGAGCCGGCTTCGACGGGGTCATGGCCAAGCCGCCCGACCAGCCCTACGTGCAGGACAAGCGGGTACAGATCAAGGTCAAGCGCCGCCACAGCGCCGACTGCGCCGTCGCCGGGTTTCGGTGGCACAAGGACGGGCAGGGCGTCGGGTCGCTGCTACTCGGGCTGTACGACGACGAAGGGGACCTTCACCATGTCGGCGTGGCCGCGTCGTTCACCGCCAAGCGCCGCACCGAACTGATCGACGAACTCAAGCCGTTCGCGCTCGAACGCATCGAAGACCACCCGTGGGCCGACTGGCTTCGTCAACTCGACACCGACTTCGAACCGGGCGCGCGCATGCCGGGCGCTCCCTCGCGTTGGAACGCGAAGAAAGAGATGTCGTGGGTCCCGCTGCACATGGGTTTGGTGGTCGAAGTCGAATACGAAGGCTTGCTCAATCGACGCTTCCGCCACAACGGGCGGGTGGTGCGCTTTCGCTTCGATCGCACGCCGGAGTCGTGTACCTACGCGCAACTCGATGTCGTACCGCCCGCCGAAATAAGCCAGATCTTCGGCTAACTCACCGCTTGCGCATGATGCGCTCGATGCGATGGACGTATGCGTCGGCGTCGATCGCGTGCAACGCGGCGTCGCAGTCGTCACGCGGGCCCTTCCACTCGAGTTCGTCGACCGACGTGATCGTCGGTGCGTCGGTTTCGATCGTGGCGAGACGGCGGTAGAGCATCGCGTCCTCGTAGTTGTTGGCAAGCGCGTACACCAGCTTTGCCGCGCCGCGCACGTTGACGTCCCACTTGCCTGCTTCGAGGGGGATGTCCTCGATGTGCCCATAGCGGGCTAGCACCGCGCCGGTCGTCTTCGCTCCCCAACCCTGCACGCCCGGGATGCCGTCGGCAGTGTCGCCCACGAGCGCGAGGTAGTCGGGAATCGACGCCGGCGGCACACCGAACTTGGCGATCACGCCTGCGTAGTCGATGAGGGTTTCCCGGCGACGGTCGAACTGCACGACTCGACCGTCTTCGGTGACGCACTGCCCGAGATCTTTGTCGGGCGTGCAGAGCATCACCCGGTCGACGCGTGCATCGGTCGCCGCAACCTTCGCGGCCGCGCCCATCGCGTCGTCGGCCTCGAACTCGACCATCGGCCACACGCAGAACCCCACTGCCGTCAACGTGTCTTCGAGCAACGTGAACTGTTGGCGCAGCGCGGGATCGATACCCGCACCGGTCTTGTAGCTGGCGAGCAGATCGTTGCGGAACGATTCGATCACATGGTCAGTGGCAATACCGACGTGCGTCGCGCCGCCTTCGAGGAGCGACAGCATCGAGCCGACCACACCTCTCGTGCCGCCCACCTCGCGATTCTTCTCGGTCAGATGCGACGGCACCGCGAAGAAGTAACGGAACAGCTCGTAGGTGCCATCCACCACATGCACGATCATGCGGGCAGCCTAGGGGGCGGCCCTATTGGGGGGCTATGCCGCGATGCCCCGGGCTTCGAGCGCGTCCGTGAGTTGCTGGCACAGCCACTCACGGGCCTCCCGCAACTGAATGTCGAGCAGGTCGACCACTTCACGCGAATCACCCGCGACGTCGGCCATGCTCTCGATGTGCTGATCGAGGATTTCGATCTGTTCGATCAACCAGTCGAGGAGCTGTCGGCAGACGCCCTTGTCCATCACCGTCATGTTCTGCACAAGACATTCAACGGCGCGCCGGGGACCGAGGTTTACCGCGAGACGCCCACGGCGGGCGAAAGATCCGAACGGCCCACCGATTGCTCCTCTCGGACGGCATCGAGGCCCTTGTAGTCTTGCGTCATGGCCGACGACGGCATCGAAGTTCGCATCGACGACGGCATTGCGTTCGTCCGACTTTCTCGCGCGCCACGCCGCAACGCCATGGGCCTCGAGTTCATGCACTCGCTCGAACGCGCCATCGACGAACTCGCCACCGACTCGTCGGTGCAGGTACTCGTAGTCGAAGCCGACGGGCCCGCATTCTCCGCCGGGCACGACATCGCCGAGATGCTCGATCGCGACGAGCGCTACTACGTCGAGCTGTTCAGCCGTTGTTCGATGCTGATGCACTCGCTGCGTCGTGCACCACAACCCGTCATCGCCAAGGTCGACGGCATCGCCACGGCCGCGGGCTGCCAGCTCGTAGCCGGCTGCGATCTCGCGGTTGCGTCCGATCGTTCGAGGTTCGCCACACCGGGCGTACGCATCGGCTTGTTCTGTTCGACACCGATGGTGCCGATTTCACGGGCCATCGGTATGAAGCGGGCGCTCGAGATGCTCTTCACCGGCGAGCCGATCGACGCGCAGACCGCGCTCGACTGGGGCCTCGTCAACCGGGTCGTCCCGGTTGATCAACTCGATGCCGCAGTCGTCGCGCTGGCCGCCCAGATCATGCAGTTCAGCGCGTCCACGCTCGCGCTCGGCAAACGGGCGTTCTACGAACAACTCGGCCTCGACGAACCGTCCGCGTACTCGGCAATGACCTCGGTGATGGTCGACAACGCGCTGCAACCGGCGGCGCGCGAAGGCATGCACGCGTTCGTCGAAAAACGTCCGCCCGTGTGGCCCGACCGCTGAGCTGAGTTCGCTATTGCGTGCCTTCACGTTCTTGCACGAGTTCGATCAGCGTGCCGAACGAGCCCTTGGGGTGCACGAAGGCCACCGTCGTGCCGCGCGATCCGGGGCGCGGGGCGTGGTCGATCGGCTTTCCTCCGGCAGCGATCACCGACGCCAGCGCTTTGGTGCAGTCGTCGACGCGATAGCCGACGTGATGGATGCCTTCGCCCCGCTTGGCGAGGAAGATGGCGATCGGAGAGTCCGGCCGCGTCGCGGTGGTCAGCTGGATATACGAATCGGCCACCTTCAACAGCGCCTCTTCGACGCCGTCGCGCTCGACCACCTCGCGGTGGTGCACCGTTGCGCCGAAGGCCGCCTCGTAGTAGGCGATGGCTGCCGCGAGGTCGTGGACAGCGATGGCGACGTGGTCGATCTCGGTCAGCAGCATGTGGTCTCCGATGGCGCAGTTGGCACGGCCGCGAGGGTTGGGTGCCCACCTCACGGCGCAGCGATAGGCGAGTCTAGGGGTGGTCCAGGGACCCATTTCCACGCCAGGGCTTACCTTGGGACCACGCTGAGTGAGATACTAGGACGCGTATTGTGAGGTAAGGGCAGAATGGCAATGACACCGGGCGATATCGAGAGCCGCGCGTTTCGCACGGTCCGCAAGGGCTATGCCCCTGAAGAGGTGCGAGGTTTCCTCCACGAGGTTGCCGTCAACCTCGCGAAACAGCCCCGGCCCGAACTGGCACAAGTGGGGGCCGAAGTCGCCAACGTGCTCGAAAGCGCGCACCGCACGGCGTCCGAGATAGAAGCCAATGCCCGGGCACGCGCCGCCGAGATCATCGCCGAGGCCGAGGCCACCGTCAGCTCCCAGCGCGGCGACGTCCAACGCGTCAAGACCCAGGCCGAGGTCGAGCTGACCAACGCCCGCGCCGAGGCCAAGCGCATCCGGTCCGAGGCCGAGGCATTCGCGACGCAACACCGCACGAGCGCCGAACAGGCCCACATCGACGCCGAGTCCTTCGCCGAGGCCGAGCAGGCCCGCATCAAGCAGCTCTGGGAGGGTCTCAACTCCGAGACGACCACGCGCAAGGGCGAGGCCGACGATTACGCCAAGCGAGTGCGGTCCGAGGCCGACGAAGCCGCTCGCATCTTGCGTACCGAAGCCGAAGAGCGCGCCGCTCGCATCGCGGCCGAGGCCGACGAAGCTGTCCGTAAAGTGCGCGACAAGGCCGCGCAGGACACCGAAGAATTGGTCAGAGATGCCGAGGAGCGCGCCGCCAAGATGGTGGCCGAGGCCGAGGCCACGGCGTCGAGATTGGTCGACAGCGCCAAAGTGCGCGCGGAGGAAGAAGAACTCAACGCGCAGGAGCGTGCTCAGGCCCGTTCGATCGAGATCCTCAGCCAGTCCCAAGAGCGCCTCGATCTGATCCTGACCACCGAGCGACGCGTGCACGACCGTCTCGTCGCCGCGCTGGCCGAGGTACAGACGGCCGTCGAGTTGGTCGGGGGCGCCCCCGAGCGCCCGCTCGTCAGCCCGCCCGACGACGACACGTCCGGACAGGCCCCGAGTGCCCGCTCGACCCGCCCCCAGTTCGACCAGTTTGCGCCGGTGACCCAGCCTGAACACGCCGCCGTCGATCCGGCCGATCGTGACTCTTTGTCACGAATGGTGGGCGATGCCGTCGGGCAGGCATTGCGGCCTTTCCAGCAAGGTTCGAGTTCCTGAACTGGGTCTTTGCCCGTTCGTAACCAAATCGCAAGATTTCTCTTGCCAGCCGAATCGGCGATGTTGTAAAGTAATCGTAACGTTCGGATCGGGGGATGGAGCCACCGCAGCTCCACCTCCCACCCCTGATGCGATCGCCCGAAGTGTCACCTCGGCCAGCCGGTACAAGAGTCCGCCCGCGCCCGGCTAGTCGAGGTGGCACATTCGGGATTTTCGAGAACACTTCGGCCAGAGAGTGTAACCCCTCCTCCTTCCCGGGTCGAAGACAACGGCCGGGTCTGCTTGCCAAGGCAACGGACCCGCCGCATTTCTTTTTGCTGTCGAGAACGCGTCGCGCGTTGCTCAGTCGACGTCGAGGTCGCGGCGCGATCGCAATGCCCGACCGAGCGTCAATTCATCCGCGAATTCGAGATCGCCGCCCACGGGCAAGCCGGTGGCGAGGCGGGTGACGACGAGACCCAACGGCTTGAGTAGCCGATAGAGATACGTCGCGGTGGCGTCACCCTCGAGCGTCGAGTTGGTGCACATGATGATCTCGGTGATGCCTTCGCCCTCGAGGCGCCCCAGCAACTCACGGATGCGCAACTCGTTGGGGCCGACGCGGTCGATGGGACTGATCGCGCCCTGCAACACGTGGTACTTGCCGCGGAACTCGCCGGTGCGTTCGATGGCGACCACGTCTTTGGGCTCTTCGACCACGCACACCACATGGCCGTCACGGCGCTCGTCGATGCAGATGTGGCAGAGTTCGCCCTCGGCGATGTTGAAGCAACGGGCGCAGAAGCCGATGCGCTCTTTGAGGTCGGTGATTGCCGTCGCGAGGCGGGCCGCTTCGGGCTTGGACGCGCGCAACAGGTGATAGGCGATGCGTTGGGCGGATTTGGGCCCGATGCCGGGGAGCCGGCTCAACTCGTCGATGACATCTTGTACGGGCTGTGCGTAATGCGACGCCACTTACGCACCACCGAGCAGGCCGCCCAGTCCTCCCAGGCCGCCGAGCCCGCCCATCATGTCCTGTTGGATGCGCGCTTGCGCGTCACGGATCTTGGTCGAAGCGTCGTTGAGCGCGGCGAGGATCATGTCCTCGAGCATCTCGACATCGTCGGGATCGACGGCATCGGGCCGAATCGTCAACTTGGAGAACTCGAACCCTCCGTTGACCCACACGCGCACGGCACCGCCGGCCGCGCTGCCTTCGACGAGCTCGCTGGCCGCTTGTTGCGCGCGGGCCATCGCCTGTTGCGCCGCGCCGAGCAGCCCGCCGAGATCGCCGCCCAACAACCCCGCGAAACCAGCACCATCGTCGACGTCCTCGTCGAGGTCGAACAATTCGTCAGGGTCGTCGGGGTCGTCACCGGCACCGTAGGGCACCAACTCATCGCCAGGCATGGGTCACTCCTCGATGATCTCGGCGCCGGGGAAGGCAGTAGTCAATTGGTCGATGAGCGAGCCCGCCGCGGGCGCGTCTTCGAGTTCGGTGAGATCGATGTGCTCGTCGCTGTCACCGTGGCGATCGTCGACCAGTCGAACGGCGATGGCACGGCCCACACTCTGCCCGAACACCGCCTCGACGTCGGCGCGCACCTGATCGCAGCGAGCGCGGTGCGTGTCGGTGCTGAAGGTGAACGTGACGCTGTCGCCGTCCGCGGCGAGGGGCACACCCAGGAAGAGGGCGCGGGTCTTGGCCGACAATGCGGGGACCACCGTCGAGGTCCACAGGGATACGAGATCACCGTCGACCGCACCGGATGCCGGGACCGCAGGGGGCGCGGGCGCATCCGCCACGGCCACCGGCCGCGGGGGAGCGGCGCGCGTCGGTGCCGCAGGCGCAGGACGAGACGGGGTGGTCGCGGGGGCGCTGCGGGCGGTGCCGCCGCCGGGACGGCGATTGGACCCCAACTGCTGGCGAGCCTCGTCGGCCGGTCGACGAGCGCCCGTGGCGGCGGCAGGGGCCGCAGGTGCGGCCGGTGGCTCGGTGGCCGGAGCGGCGGGGGCGGCAGTCGTCGGCGCCACTGGCGCCGCGGGGGCAGCCGCACGGGCGGGCGATGTCGGGGGCGCGGGGGGCGGCTTGGGGGGAGGCGCGGCCGCGGCGGGCACCGTGTCGGTGACATCGGCGCCCCGTTCGAGTCGGCGCTCGAGTCGTTCGAGGCGCGCGACGAGTGCGTCGAGCGAGGTATCCGATGCAACGCGAGTGAGCTTGACCAACGCGACTTCGAGATCGATGCGGGGATCAGGTGCCTGGCGCATGTCGACGAGCGCGGTGCCGACGATCTCGAGCGCGTGGGTCAGCGCGCCCGGCGAGAGCTGCGTCGAGAACTGTTGGGCGCGAGCCCGCTCGGTTTCGGTCAACTGTGCGGCGGCTGCCCCCATCGCCACGAGGAAAACCGAGCGGAGTGCATCGATCAACGACTCGCCGATGACGCGGGGGTCGCGCCCGATGCGGGTGGCTTCGGCGACAGTGGCGATGGCGCGGGCCGCGTCGTGGTCCGCGAGTGCGCTCAGCAATTCGTTGACGGTCGAATCGTCGTGGGCGACACCGCCGGCCGCGAGGACCTGATCGAGTGCGGACAACGTGTCGCGCGCGGAACCGCCACCGACGCGGACGACGTATTCGACCATGTCGTCGGTGACCCCGAGGCTGGCGTCGCCCGAGATCCAGCGCACATGCTCGGCCATCTCATCGGCGGAGAGCAGCGTGAGCTCGAGGTGCTGTGTTCGGCTGCGGATCGTCGCGACGACCTTGTGGGGCTCGGTCGTGGCCAGCACGAAGACCACGTGGTCGGGCGGTTCTTCGAGCGTCTTCAACAACGCGTTCTCGGCACCGGAGGACAACATGTGCACTTCGTCGAGCAGATAGACCTTGGTGCGCCCGGGTGTACCCAGGGCGACCTTGGACAACAGGTCGCGCATGTCGTCGACCTTGTTGTTGGAGGCTGCGTCGAGTTCGTGCAGATCGAACGAGGTGCCGGCCTCGATCGACTTGCAGGGCGGACATTGTCCACAAGGCTCGCCGTCGATCGGCTGCTCGCAGTTGAGCACCTTGGCGAGGATGCGGGCGAGCGTGGTCTTGCCGGTGCCGCGGGGCCCCGACAGTAGGTAGGCGTGGCCGACACGGTTGTCGCGCACGGCGTTTTGCAGCGCGCGGATGACGTGATGCTGGCCTTTGACCTCGCCGAACTTCTGTGGCCGGTAACGCCGGTAGAGGGACTGGTACTCCATTGGAGGGCGAGCCTACCGGGGTGTGCCGGTCGCCTTCGTTTTGGCGTGACGGCCAGGCGATCTGCGGCACACCAGCGGCACCGCTGAGAGCTGCTGCCTCCCGGCCCTGACTCGGTTCACGGACGCTCGTTGCACAGGACCCGACCGTCACACCAAAACGAAGGCGACATCGGCCACGAACGATAGCCTGACCATCCGGTTTCTCCTCGCCGCGCGAGGGCTACCCGGAGAGCTGGCCGAGCGGACTAAGGCGCACGATTGGAAGTCGTGTGTGGGGCAACTCACCGTGGGTTCGAATCCCACGCTCTCCGCCAATACGTTCTGGGGTCCGCTCCGGCCCCAAGTCGCGTCAGAAAGCCATCAACTGTGCGTGCGCCGCGCCGATGGAGACGCGTGAGAGAGGGCAGTCGTACCCGTTCGCAGGTCGGCTTGGCACTGGCTCTGCTGGGGCCGCCGCTGATCTTCGTCGTGCTGCGCATGTACGGGGGCCTCGACCCCTTTTATCAGGACGTCAACTTCCACGTGATCGTCGTCAGTGGCATCGCCGCGTGCGCCCTCATTGTTGCCCTGGTGTCGACGCGCGCCGCAGCCCAAGCCGACCATCCGGGGCCGGTATGGCTGGCGACGGGGTGCGTGACGCTCGGCCTGTTCTTCTTCTGCCACGGGCTGGTGACACCCGGCGTTTCGGGTCGACCGATGAACCTCTGGGTGGCGCGCACGCCGTACTTCGCGATCACGAGTTTCGCTGTTGCTCTGGTGCTCGCCAGCCGGCCGCGCTCGAAAGCCGCGTCGCAACTCGCGGCTCGCCATCCATGGGCCGTGCTCGGCACCGCGATGGCGGTCGTCGCCGCGTTCACCGCGGTGCTCGTCGCCGACCCGACGCAGTTCCATGGCACGCGACCGATCGCCCACGAGAACACCCTGTTGTGGATCGTCGCCGGGATCGACACCGTGCTACTCGCGGTCGCGGCGTTGGTGCATTGGCGTCGTTGGCGTCTCGGACGCGATCCGGTGCAGTACGCACTCCTTCTCGCGGCGTCGATGGCAGCAGCCGCGCTGCTGTCGTTGCGCGCCGGGCAACTGTGGCACCTCTCGTGGTGGGACTATCACGGGTTCCTGCTCGCCGGATTTGCCGGCGCGGTCTATGCGGTTTGGATTCGTTACCGCCGCACGCGCGCGGTCGATCGCGTACTCGCCTCGACGTTCGAAACGGACCCGATGGTCCACATCATCGCGGGATATCCCGAGCAACTGCGGGAGCTCGTACGCGCCGTTGAAAAGAAGGACGCGTACACGCACGGGCATTCGCAACGCACCGCGCTCGTCGCGGTGCAACTCGGATTGCGCCTCGGCGTCGACGAAGACACTCTGCGAGCAATCGCGCGCGGCGCGTACCTTCACGACGTCGGCAAGATCAGTATCCCCGACGAGATCCTCAACAAACCCGGCGCACTGACGCCCGACGAGCGCGCGGTGATCGAGACGCATCCGCAGTTGGGCCACGACCTCGTGGCACCGGTCGCGATCCTGCGCGAGAGCCTGACGGCGATCCTGCACCACCATGAGCGCGTCGACGGCACGGGCTATCCCCATCGTCTTTCCGGATCAGCCGTTCCGTTCATCGCGCGCGTCGTCGCGGTAGCCGACGTATGGGACGCGTTGACTTCCGACCGCTCGTACCGACCCGGATGGGCGCCCGAAGAAGCCCTCGCCCACATTCAGGCGGGAGCCGGTTCCCACTTCGATGCAGTCGTCGTCGAAGCGTTCCTCAGCCTCGCGGCCGATTGGGGGTACTCGTCCGGCGCGGACGGCGACGCCGATGAAGCGTGGCGCGCCGGCGAGACCTGCCACGAAGTCTCCAGCAGCCGCGCCTAGCCGACCGGTCGGCCGCGACCGCTAGGTTGCGAGGGTGCCCACGTTTTCAGAATTCGATCGCGAGTTGATGGCGATCGCCCTCGACGAAGCACAAGGCGCGCTCGCGCACGGTGACGTACCGATCGGCGCCGTGGTCGCGGTCGGCGATCGCGTCATCGCGCGGCGTCACAACGAACGTGAACTCACCGGAGATCCGACCGCGCACGCCGAAGTGTTGGCGTTGCGCGACGCTGCCAGCGCACTCGGCGGTTGGCGCTTCGACGGCGCGACGCTGGTGGTCACGATCGAGCCGTGCGTGATGTGCGCGGGAGCGGCGCATCAAGCGCGGTTGTCCCGGGTGGTGTTCGGCGCCTTCGACCTCAAGGCCGGTGCGCTCGGATCGCTCTACAACGTCGGCGTCGACGCGCGGCTCAATCACGAGTTCGCGGTCGACGGGGGTCTCATGGCCGAGCAGTGCGGGGCGCTGGTCTCGCAGTTCTTCACGCGACTCCGGCTCGATCCTTAGAGCAACGTGGTTGGGTTGCCCCTCCCGCACCGCTACAGTCGCCGCCGGAAGGTTGCCAGAGCGGACGAATGGGACAGTCTCGAAAATTGTTGTGGCCTCCGGGTCACCGAGGGTTCGAATCCCTCACCTTCCGCCACACCCGTCCGCCGGTGTCCGGCGGAGTCCACCAGCGTCTGCTGACGTCTCTGGAGCGCCACCTCCGATGGGCGCTTCAGTGCACGCGGTGTCGGATCGTCCAGATCACCGCGCCGGCGGCAAGGACGCAACCGCCGCTCAATGCGCTACGGGCGGGCAAGGTGCAGGCAAGCGTGACGCAGCCGACAATTCCTGCGCCGGCGAGGCCGCGCGGCCAACGTCGTTGCTCAGGGGGCAGCGTCCAGGCGGCGGCGTTCGCGATCGCGTAATAGGTCAGCACGCAAAACGAGCTGAAGCCGATCGCGTGGCGGACGTCGGTGATCGAGACCAAAAGGGCGACCAGAGCTCCGATGACCAAGTCAGCGCGGTGAGGGACCTTGTGTCGGGGGTGGACCGCGTTGAGCCATTGTGGAAGCTCGCCGTTCGCGGCCATGGCGAACACCGTGCGGCTGACGCCCGCGATGAGCGAAAGAAGGACGCCGAGCGCCGCGATGGCGGCGCCGACGCGTACGGCGGGCGCGAGCGCGTCGAGGTGACCGGCTCGCATAGCGGTCGCGAGCGGCGTAGCTGACTGCGCGAGCGCTCCCGGTCCGACTGCGGCAAGTGCACTGATCGCGACAAGGGCGTAGATCGCGAGTGTGATCCCGAGTGCGCGTGGGATGGCTTTGGGGATTGTGCGGGCAGGGTCGTCGACTTCTTCGCCGAGGGTGGCGATACGGGCGTAGCCCGCGAACGCAAAGAACAACAGCCCCGCGGATTGGAGGATGCCGTACGGACCGTGACCGGTGAAGTCACCGAAGTGCTCGGTGCTGGCTCGGCCTCCAAACGCGGTGCCGGCAACCACGAGAGCGAGTGCGACGAGCACCAGGGCGACGATGACTCGCGTGAGGGCGGCGGTCTTGCGGACGCCGTGATAGTTGACCGCGGTGATGCCGACGACTGCTGCGACTGCGATGGGGCGTTGCCACGACGGGGCCACATAGGCGCCGACGGTGAGCGCCATGCCGGCACCGCTCGCCGTCTTGCCGACCACGAACCCCCATCCGGCGAGGTACCCCCAGAAGGCGCCGAGGCGCTCGCGTCCGTACACGTAGGTGCCACCCGATGTTGGGTAGAGCGCGGCGAGCTCGGCCGACGAGGTGGCGTTGCAGTACGCCACGAACGCGGCGATGGCGAGCCCGAACAGAAGGCCGGAGCCGGCGACGCGGGCGGCGGGGCCGATCGCAATGAAGACGCCGGCACCGATCATCGACCCGAGGCCGATCACGACTGCGTCGCCGAGGCCGAGACGACGCTCGAGCCGGCCGCCGTCGGGCAAATCGAGAGGCATCGGCCGTTGGTTACGCGGCTCTGAACGTCATTGCGCTCGGCATCACGTTGCGGCGGCCGGTTGAAACAACTCGACGAAATTCCCCGACGGGTCGATCGCAAGAACTTGCGCGCCCCCGGGACCGCTCACGACTTCGTTGCGGAACCGAACGCCTTCCTCGGTGAGGCGGGCGATCTCGCGGTCGAGGTCCTCGACGATGAGGTGGATGCGGTTCCATCCGCCGGGGCCCGGCCGTTCCCCATCTGTCATCGCCATACCGGCCGAGCTCTGGGGACCTGACAGTAGAAGCCGCAGGTTCCCGCGAGTGACATCCGCGAACGGCGGAAACGAGATGCCGACGGTAAAACCGAAGTGGCGGGTGTAGAAGTCGACGCACGCGGCGACGTCGTCAACCAGATACCGCACATTCACAATCTCAGAGTCAGGCATGGTGTGTCCTTTCCAATGGTCGGGTCCTGAGGTCAGCAAGCAACAGCGCCACGCGGCTGTCGATCTCGTCGGCAACGTGTTGGAACGCGGGGTACGTCGCCTCGTCGTTGGCGCCAGCGGCGGCGGGGTCGCCGATACTCCAATGCGAGGCCACCGGCCATCCCGGGAACTCCGGGCAGACCTCGCGCACCTTGTCGCACAGCGTGATGACCCGGTCGAAACGGCTCCGAGCGAAACGCGTCAGCGACTTCGTCGAGCGGTCGGAGATGTCGACCCCGCGCTCCGCCATCACCCGCACCGCGTTCGGGTGCAGCGGCTTGGGATGGCTGCCCGCGCTGCGTGCTTCGACGGTACCCGCCGATTGATGCTCGACGAGGGCTTCGGCGATCTGGGAACGAGCGCTGTTACCGGTGCACAAGAACAGCAATCGCGATCGAGCGCGGCGCGCCTCGACGACGTTGCCTAGTGGCGCTGGCGCGAGGGAAATCCCGGGATGAATCGAGACCCCGGCTTCGCCGAGAAGGTCACGACAGCGATACAGATCGGCCCGGTAGTAGACGTCGCGACCGTCGGCCGAACTCCGGCGGGCGTCGACGATGCCAGCGCGTCGGAGCTCGCTCAAGTGGTACGAGACGAGATTCTGTGGCTTCCCGACGAGCTGTACGAGTTCGCCGACACGACGATCGCTGTGACCAAGCTCGACGATCAACTGCCAACGCAGCGGATCGCTGAGCATCCCGAGAATCTCTGGCGGCGGTGTCGCGTCCACCTAGCTATTACATCAGTTTAGTTTGATGCAATACAAATCGATGGGCCTTCCTACACAACCCGGTAGCGGAGGTGTACGACGCCGTTGCCGATTCGGCGCTCGTCGAGGAGCTCGAGGTCGACGCGCGTGTCGGTCGACAGGGCCGGCTTACCGCCACCGAGAACGACGGGCCAGACGAATAGTTGGCACTCGTCGACCAGCCCGGCCTTGAACGCCTGTGCCGCGAGCGTCGGACCTCCCACGAGGAGATCACGGCCGGCCGAGGCCTTCAGGTCGCGTACCGCTGCAACATCGAAATGACGTTCGAGCCGGGTTTTGGCGGTTGACACCGCGGCCAGGGTCGTGGAGTAGACGACTTTGTCCGGCGCCTGCCAGACGTTCGCGAACTCGCGCGTGAGGTCCGACCGCTCGGCCAGTGCAGGCTCGGTTTCCCAGACGGCCATCGTCTCGTACATGCGCCGCCCGTAGAGGTAGGTACCCGCGGACCGCATCACTTCGGTGATGGCCACGAACACGTCTTCGTCCGGCGGAGCCCAGTCGAGGCCGCCGCGTTCGTCCTCGGTACAGCCGTCGAGGGACATGTTCGATGCGTAGATCAATTTGGCCATTGCCGCTCGACGTTAGTGGGCGGACCTTCCGCCACGCCGCGCTCTCACGGCCGCGTCGATCAAGCGGGCCACCAGTTCCTCGTACGGCACTCCCGCCGCCGCGAACATTCTCGGCACCTGGGTAGATGGGTTGTTGCCCCGGTCGCCATGCGACCCGGTGCGATGTCCACGAACGCGATCGCCCGAATCGACATCGTCTCGACAACATTTTCTCGCGTCGTCAGACGACAGCTCACGACGCGTCAGATTGGCCGCGCAAGACGTCGATGACGTCGGCAAGGTCTGCCGATGGGCCATCCTTCAGTGGCGCCATTCGGTCGTAGACCTCCGCGGCGGCCAACGCGAATCCGTTCGGAAGCCCATTGCTCGCAAACAGATCTGCGATCTCATGCATCTCGCCCACGAAGCGCCACGCCTTCGCGGCATTCGACGAAGCGCTCTGCTCTGATCGAGTCGCCAGATCGCGCTGCGACACCGACCACTCAGCAATGAGGTCCTCACTGACCCCTTCGGCTTCGGCTGCCGCGCGTACCGCGAGCAATAGGGCGGCGCTGACCTTCGTCCAACCGGCGTAACACCCCTTGAGTGCCGAGGCCGCGCCCACACCGGCGTTCATCACGTGGACTCCCAAGTCGGTGCCGCTCCAGAGTTGCGCGACCGCGTCGGCGTGTTCACCGGAGAGGTACAGCCGCGTGGTGCCCGGTGCGCATACCGGTCGACCGATGATCCCGCCGTCGACGAACGACCGTCAGCCGGAAGCGATCGGGCGCGCCTTCGTCGGACGAGTACAACTTGTTGGCGATGATGACGCTCTGGCCGCGTTCTGTCTCTCCGAAACGAACGCGATCGGGTGCCTGCCATTGCGCGACAAAATCTGATGCGTCGGTGGGGTCACCGGCGATTCGGTCCGAGACGGCCACGGTCACACTCTCGACGCCGCAAGTCTTCGGAGCACTCCTACAGATTGCACGATTGTTCGTGAGCCCGGCCAGAGCCGATCGACTGACGTCACACCGCGCCGCAAAGCGCCGCAAGAGTCCATCATCGGACTCCCCCGTCGTGGCAGGCTGACGTCATGTCGCGAAAGGCCGCACGCGAGCTTGCCCTCGCCGAGACCACCGGCAGCGTGGCGGTAGCAGGCAGCGTGGCGACTTCCGGCAGTGTCGCCGTGGCCGGCAGCGCGGCGACAACGGCGAGCGCGGCCGTAGCCGGCAGCGCCGCGACCGTCGGCAGTGTCGCCGTGGCCGGCAGCGTCGCTACCGCGGGCAGCGCTGGTGTGGCCGGCAGCATCCTCACCTTCTTCGGCATCGGCATAAAAGCCTGCATCGCCACCTTGGCGTGTGTGCGCTGCCGGCGGTGTGAGGCCTGCATCGCGTGGCATCGATTGCGTGGACTGCGTCGGTTGCATCGGTTGTGTCGGGCTACGGGGGGCGGTCGGTCGCCGAGGCGTGCGAGCCTGAGCGATCGTGCGCCGAACTCAGACGAGTGCGCGCCAACCAAGTTGTCGAGGCACGTCGATCGTCTCGTGCTCATTCGGCATGTAGAACTTGGCCGCGCTACCGGGCGCCCGGAAACCCGAGTACTCCGGTAGATCCACCGACACGTCAGACAACGTCACGTCGACCTGGATGATCGGACGGTGCCTCTCGATTGTTTCGTGGCCGCCCCACAACACCTGCTCTTCGGCACCCTCGGCGTCGATCTTCAGATAGTCGAGACGATCCAACCCTTCCCATCGAAAGAGTTCATCGAGCGACACGGTCAACGTAGAGATTCCCGACGCGGTCTCGTCGCTGCGGACAAGACTGAACTTGTGGGGCTCTCCCCGATTCATCCAGAGCGTTCCTATCGACATGCGATCGGCCACGCAAAAATTCCGTAGTCGAACGTTGGTGAAGCCATTCGCATCGACGCTGCGACTCAGTGTCGACAACATTTCGAGAAACGGCTCGACCGCCAGCACTACGCCGCTGTCGCCGTAGTGCTTCGCCGCCTTGATCGTGTACTTACCCGTATTTGCACCGATCTCGACGAACACACCGGTCGCACTCAAGAATCGTTCGAGATGCTCGAACTCGGGCTCCACCGCGTCGCCGTAGATGAAGACTTTGCGGGCGCCGAACCCCGCGCGATTCGCGCCATAGACCACAGCTCCGCTCGACAATTTCGTCGTGAGCATCCGACCACGCGGCGTCAATGCAACGCGCACTTTCTTGGCGAAGATCTCGAGGTCGTGCTGGGGCAGACTGCGCGCGGTAAACCTCTTCAAGAGCACCATTGGTCCACCCTCGATCGATACCTGTCGCGGCGACACTCTCGTTTTCTTGCCGTGTGCCAAACCATAGCGGTCCGACCTTCTTCGTCGACCGGCAACATCACCGTTGACGGTGTGCGCGAGCTACAAAAATTTGCGAGGAGACACGAAAGGCACGCGAAGAGCTTTGGGCGTTGGCCTATCCGCGGCGCAAGCCAACCCCCCGTGCGGTCGGGTCACCACACTGGCGATCAGAACGGCGCGCACGGAGTGAGGTCAGCACCCTCCCCACACGGTCAGAAGGGCGTCAGAGACGAGCGGTTACCGGCGGATGTGAACCGCGGAGCGCCTTCTCACGTACTTCTCAACGAGCGCGAGCCCAATTCTTACTGCGGGCATGCAATGCTCACCGCCCAACCCTGCTCAGGCCCACTAACGATTGAGAAGAGAGATGCAACTTTCCCGAAAGAAGAAGTGGGTCCTCGGCGGTGGTGTCGGCGCCGTGGCGGTCGTCGCCGCGATAGTCATCGTGTACTTCGCCTTCATCAAGTCCGACGCGCCACCCCCACTGACGCTGAACAGCGTGGCGTCGACCGCACCCGTTTCCGCCGCGGACAACGCGACCGCGACGACCGCGGCCGGTGGCCTGACCACGACCTCAGCGTCCTCGGCGAACGCATCGGTGTCCAACCTCGACGGCACGTGGAAGATCACCACCGCGTCACAGGTCGGCTATCGCGTCACCGAGGACCTCGTCGGTGGTCTCGCCAACAACGTGGCGGTCGGACGCACCAACGCAGTCACCGGCACGGTCACTGTGGCCGGCACCAAGGTGACCGCAGTAGACGCCAGTGCCGATCTCACCAAGCTGACGAGTGACAGCAGCCGCCGTGACGGTCAAGTACAGACTCGCATCCTCAGCACGAGCCAGTTCCCGACCGCCACATTCAAATTGGCCTCGCCCATCGATTTCTCGACGGTTCCCGCGGTAGGCGCGGAGAACAAGGGCAAGGCAACCGGTGACCTCACCATCCACGGTGTCACCAAGCGCGTCACGATCGACGTGACCTACCAACTCATATCGGCTACCGAGATCCGCATGCTCGGGACGGTCCCGATCGTGTGGTCCGACTACAAGATCCCTAGCCCCACGTTCGCCGGCGTCGCCGACGTACGCGACAACGGTGCCATGGAGTTCCTCATCGTCGCGACGCGCTGAGGCGCTCTCAACCGTCGATGCCACCGGTGGCGACGGGAAGGAACTGCGCGAGGTCCACACGAGAGGGCGCCTCGATGCCTTCGCGCCACGGTGTGTGGAGGCCACGGTGGACGGCGAACTCCTGGGCCATCACGTGCGATCCGTTGGCCGGTAGCTCCTCGACCGGCGCATCGGCGAGGAACCGGACCACACTCGCCGGTGCCGACAGCGGCGCGAAGATCGAAGGGTCGTAGCCGAGCGCCGTCATCGCCCGATCGGCCTTCTCGGTGAGACACGGCCCGGGGTCGACATCGAAGGCCACTATCCCTTGACGGCCATACTCCGCTCTGAGACTGCCGGCCACGCGACTGAGCGCGGCCTTGCTTGCGGTGTACGACAACCGGGGTCCGCCGCGGCCCGGCGCGGGGAGGTTGCGATAGAAGGATCGCGCCGACATGTTGACGACGCGTCCGCCCCCGTGCGCCAGCATGTTCGGCAGCACGCGCTTGATCAACGCGAGCGCTCCGAAGAAGTTGACCTGCATCTCGCGCTGGAACATCTCCATGGAGAAGTCGAGCGTGAACAGCGTCGAGCTCTGCGCCGTCGACATGATCGCGTTGTTGACCAACACGTCGATGCGGCCTCGCTCTTCGATGGCGCGGTCGGCGGCTGACTCGACCGAAGCATTGTCGAGCAGATCCATGACCGCGAACGATGCGGTTGCGCCCAACGACTCGATCTCGGCGCGCGTCTGCTCGAGACTGCCGGGCAACGGTTCGCCGTCGGAGAACGAATCGACCGATTGCCCACTCGTCAACGTGCGGCCACCGATCACCACGTGGAAGCCGGCCTTGGCCAGCTCGAGACAGATCGCCTTGCCGATGCCTCGAGTCCCGCCCGTCACGAGCGCGGTTCGCTCAGTCATCTCATCCCCCCTCGGACGAGACGGTACGCTAGCGGCGGATTATCGCCGCAAATGTGTGGAGCCAACTCAGTGAGCTCGCCCGACACGATGTCAACTGCCGAAGCCGCCTCCCGATGGCGCGCCTTGCAGACCCTGCACCTCGACCCTCCGGCGTTCGTCGACGACTGGGCCGTGCACTTGTTGCCCGACGACGAGCGCTACGCGTTGCGGGGCGACGTGGGCCGCGCCGAGTTCCTGTCGAACACGCGCGGCTGGGCGATGTCCGGCGTCGGTGTGGGCAGCTTGCTCTTCGCCGAAGACGTCGTCCTCGCCGCGGTCGAGTCGGGCATCGACCAATACGTCATCCTCGGCGCCGGCTTCGACACGTTCGCGCTGCGACACCCTGAGCTCGCCGGGCGACTCACGACATTCGAAGTCGATCACCCCGACGTGCAACAGCTCAAGCGGCAACGGGTGGCCGCCGCGCCCGCAGTGGCGCTGCTGCCGCACTTCGTACCGGTCGACTTCGAAGTCACGCTGCTCTCGGCCCAACTACTTTCCTCGCCCTACGACACGACGCGGCCGACCGTGGTCAGCTGGCTCAACACGCTGCCCTACCTGACGCCGGCCGCGATCGAATCGACTCTCTCCGACCTCGCCGATCTGACCGCGCCGGGCAGCATCCTCGTGTGCAACTACCCCTGCAAGGACGTGCCCATCAGCGACAAGCAAAAAGCGGTGTTGCGCAACAACATGGCCAATGTCGCCGCCCGCGGAGAGCCGTTCCAAAGCCGATTTGCGCCCGACGAGTTCGTCGCGTTGCTCGCGAAGCACGAGTTCGCGGTCACCGCACACTTGACCGACCTCGATCTCAACGAGCGCTACTACGCCAACCGCACCGACGGCTTTCGGGCGGGCGTGCCGGCGCGGATCATCACCGCGCGCCGTTAGCCCCGCTCACGCGATCACACTCACACGAGGCCGTGCAGCGCGGCGAACGGATCCCAGTGAGGATCGACGTGCCACTCGTACTCGGTGTTGTCGGCGACACTCTGCGCGACATCGCTGCCATGGAGGTGGGCGATCAACGCCAGCGCCATGTCGATACCCGCCGCGACACCAGATGACGTCCATCGGTTGCGGTCGACGACCCAGCGCGCTTCGGGCACCCATTCGACGCGAGGGCCTTGTTCGCGCACCCACTCGAACGACCGCTTGTTGGACGTCGCGCGATAGCCGTCGAGTAGGCCGGCGGCGGCCAACAGCGCCGTGGCGCAGTAGCGGGCGAGCCAGTCGAGGAACGAACCGTCCTCGATCACCACCAGACGACCGATACCTCCGGGAACGAGCACGATGTCCACCGGGGGTGCATCGGCGTAGGCGTAGTCGGCATGGGCACTCGGGCCTTGGTTGCTCACCACCGCGCCGGCCTGTGGACCGAGCATCGAGAGCTCGAAGCGATTGGGGAGCACCCCGAACATCTCGAGTGGACCGAACACGTCGAGCAACTCGAAGCGGGCGAACAACACGGCGCCGATGCGTAAGGGGGTGGTGCTCATCGCGACATTGTGCTCGTCCGGCGCTCGACGACCAATCGATTTACGGCGGGGCCACGGCCACCGGTACCGGTTGGCGGCGCGTGTTGTAGAACGCCACCGTCGGCACCGTCAGCAGGGCGATGAACAGCGCGACCCCGAAGGCCCATCCCATCGTCGACGCCGCGTAGCTGTCGGCGATGACCGCAGACATGATGGTGGTGCCCGACGCGGAGCCGATCTGACTCAACATGTTGAGCACACCGGTGGTGATGCCGATGTCCGCGGTGTCGACGGTGTCCGCCACGAGCGCGTAGATGACGGTGCGCGCGTAGCCGTTGGCGAATCCGGTGACGACCAAACCCACTTCGATGAGCCAGATCGACCGGTCGATGGGACCGATCACCATGAACGCGGATCCGACGATGAGCGCGGCATTGCCGAAGATCTGAAGTTTGTTGACGCTGCGCGTGTCGTGGTGGTGTCCGGCGACCCACGCGCCGGACGCGAAACCGAAGGGTCGAGTGATCAAGAAGAGCGACGTCTTGCCCACCGAATAGCCGAACAGGCGTTGCAGCATCAACGGCGCGAGCACGAAGCTGCCGATGAACGACGCCTGCATGAACAACATCGTGGTCGCGGACGCGCTGAACGATCGTCGCCGTAAGTAGTGCAGCGGCAGCAACGGGAACCGTGCCCGTTGCTCGGTGCGGATGAAGCTCGCCATCGCCAACGGCGTCAGCACGATGGTTGCGATGACGAAGGGATTTTCGATGCCCCACGGCCGTACGCGATTGATGGCGAACATGGCCGAGGTGACGCCGACACCGAGCGTGAATGCGCCGGCCGTGTCGAAGCGGACATCCGGGCGTCGTTGTGTCTCACTCAACAGCGGTAGCGCCATGCACCACGCGATGAACGCCGGCACCGCTTGTATGACGAACAGTGCGCGCCACCCGATCGCGTCGACCGCGGGGCCCCCGATGACGACACCGAGCACGGGAGCGAGACCGCCCGCCACGTTGAGCAAGCCGATGGCGCGCGCCCGCTCGCTCGCGGGTAGTTGTGCCGCGACAAGCGCGATGGCGGCGGTACCCGTGGCCCCACCGCCGATCTGGCTCACCGTGCGGGCGAGAATGAGCGACAACGGGTTCCACGCGAGCGCGGTCAACACGGAGAAGACGGTCGCGAACCCGAAGCCGATGACGTAGATACGTCGATGCCCGTAGAGGTCGCCCAGCTTGCCGAACAACGGCATGCCGAGCGCGAAGCCGATGCTCGGCGCGACTTGTACCCACGAGATCGTCGCGAGGTCCGTGTGCATATCGACGCGGATCTTTTCGAGCGACGCCACGAGTACCGTCGTCGGGAACGAGGTCGCGGCGACACCGACCATCAACGTGATGGTGATGAGCGTCAGCCGCCGTCCCTCGACCGTCCCCCCTGAAGTCACCGACCTCTGTCTAACAGCGAACGATCGTCGGCGGCCCCCGAGCGCGGCGCTATGTGACCGATGACAGCGCCGGTGCAGAGGGCGGCAGCGACCCACCGTGCCCGACCGCCGTGAAGGACTGTCAGTGGGTCCCCCTAGGCTGTGCGCCATGAGACCCGGCGGCCCGATGATGATGATGCATTCGATGGGCGATCCCGATGCCCCTCGCAGCGCCAAGCTCAAAGCCGGCACGGCGCGCCGAGTGCTCGCCTACACCACTCGCTACCGGGGCATGCTCATCGGCTTCGTCGTCGTCATCGTGATCCAGGCGGTACTCCAACTGCTGCCCGCGCTGCTCTTCCGGCGCATGATCGACCACGCCATCCCTTCCCACGACCGTCCCGAGCTCAACCTGCTCGCCGCGCTCATCTTGGGAGGCGCCTTCTTCGAGGCGGTGCTCTCGTTGTTCGAGCGCTATTGGTCGTCGCGCATCGGCGAGGGCCTCATCTACGACCTGCGGGTGACGCTGTTCGACCACGTCCAACGCATGCCCATTTCCTTCTTCACGCGCACCCAGACCGGCGCCTTGGTCAGCCGCATGAACAACGACGTGATCGGCGCGCAGCGGGCCGTCACCGGCACGCTCGGCTCGGTCGTCTCCAACTCCATCACGCTGACCACCGTGCTCATCACGTTGTTCATCCTCCAGTGGCAACTCACGCTGTTGGCCCTCGTGCTGCTGCCACTGTTCTTGCTCCCGGCCAAGCGAGTCGGTAGGCGGCTACAGACGATCACTCGCGAATCGATGAACCACAACGCGGCGATGAACACGCAGATGACCGAGCGGTTCAACGTCGCCGGCGCGCTGCTGGTCAAGCTGTTCGGTCGGCCCAAGTCCGAGG
Source organism: Acidimicrobiales bacterium (assembly GCA_039915945.1). Classification (GTDB taxonomy): domain Bacteria; phylum Actinomycetota; class Acidimicrobiia; order Acidimicrobiales; family WLNW01; genus DATLFA01. Next base: position 31,005 of record JBDSMH010000017.1, read on the forward strand.
TCGACGAGTTCTCCGGGCGCGCCGATCGCGTGCGGGCCATCGGTGTCAGCTCCGCGATGTACAGCCGCGTCGTCGTGGTCGCGCTGACACTCGTCGGTGCCGTCGGCACTGCTGCGATCTACTGGATCGGCGGGCAGCTGGCGATCTCCGGTTCGCTCACCACCGGCACGCTGGCGGCGATGGGCATCCTCGTGGCTCGCATCTACATGCCGCTCACCAGCCTCACCAATGCTCGCATCGACGTCATGTCCGCCATGGTGTCCTTCGAGCGAGTCTTCGAGGTGCTCGACGCGCCCAACACCATCAGCGACAAGCCCGATGCGACGACGCTCGACGACGTCAAAGGTGCGATCGAGTTCGACCATGTCACGTTCCGCTACCCGCGCGCCGACGAGACATCGGTGCCGTCGCTCGAGCTCAGCTCGGTGCACAACTACGCCGGCGAAAACGTCGAGGTACTGCGCGATATCAATCTGTCCATCGCGCAGGGGCAACTGGTCGCGCTCGTCGGCCCTTCGGGCGCGGGCAAGACCACCCTTGCATCGCTCGTGCCCCGGCTCTACGACGTCACATCCGGCGCGGTGCGCATCGACGGTCACGACGTCCGCGATCTGACACAGGCGAGCGTGCACGACGCCATCGGTGTGGTGTCGCAAGATCCGCATCTCTTCCACGACACGGTGTTGTCCAATCTCCGCTACGCCCGCCCCGACGCGACCTTCGACGAGATTCAAGCCGCCTGCCGGGCCGCGCAGATCCATGACGTCATCGCGGCGCTGCCCGATGGCTACGACACCCTTGTCGGCGAGCGCGGCTACCGACTGTCGGGCGGCGAAAAGCAGCGCCTCGCCATCGCCCGCATGTTGGTCAAAGATCCGGCCATCGTCGTGCTCGACGAAGCAACGAGTCACCTCGACAGCGAAAACGAGTCACTGGTGCAGCAGGCGCTGGCCAATGCCCTCGCCAATCGCACCGCCATCGTCATCGCGCATCGCCTGTCGACGATCACCAATGCCGATCAGATCGTGGTCATCGATGAAGGCCGTGTCGTCGAGCGCGGCCGCCACGAAGAGTTGCGGGCGGCCGGCGGTCTCTATGCCGACCTCTACAACACGCTCGTGCGCGACCACGGCTCGCACGACATCATCGACAACATCGACGCCCCGGTTGCTTAGTCGTGCTCGACGAGCTGACCCACACGTATTCGGTGGCCGAGCTCGGTCAGCGGGTGTTCGATGCGCTCGAGACGTGCTTCCCCGACGACGTCTGGGTCCACGGCGTCATCGTCAATCTCAAGCGCAGCCGCAACGGGCACGTCTATTTCGACTTGTGTGATCTCGTCGAGGCCGGGCAGCCCCCGTTGGCGACGCTGCCGGTGGCGTTGTTCAAGATGAACAAAGACGTCGTCAACGCGTTGCTCAAACGCACGGGCAACATCCGCATGGAAGACGGCGTGCAGGTGCGCGTTCGGGGCGTGGTCACGTTCTACGCGCCGACGGGTCGCCTTCAGCTGCGTATGACGAGCATCGATCCGTCGTTCACGCTCGGGTCGATGGCCGCCGATCGCGACCGCGTCCTCAAGAAGCTCGCCGCCGAAGGCCTGATCGAGTGCAACCGGTCGATCCCGTTGAGCGCCGCGCCGTTGCGCGTCGGCCTCGTCACCGCCGCGGGGTCCGCGGCCTATCACGACTTCATGACCGAGCTGACCAACTCCAACATCTCGTGGCAGGTGCAACACATCGACGTACAGGTGCAGGGCGTGCGCGCGGAGGCCGCCATCTGCGCTGCACTCGCCACGTTCGCGCAGCGCTCCGTCGACGTCATCGCGATGGTGCGCGGCGGCGGTTCGCGCACCGACCTGATGGCCTTCGACAGTGAGCTCGTCGCCCGGGCGATCGCGGCGTCACCGGCCCCGGTTTTCACCGGCATCGGCCACGAAACCGATCGAGCGATCGCCGACGAAGTCGCGCACGCCTGCTACAAGACGCCCACCGCGTGCGCGCAGGCGCTCGTCGCGTTGGCGCAGGGCTATGTCCGGGCCTGCGAGACCGCGTGGGCCAACGTCCACCATCGCGCGCAGGCAATTCTCGACGACCACGAACGCGCCACCATCGAACTCGCCACGAGCACCGCGTCGGCCACGACGCGACTGCTCACTGCGCACCGCCAGCAGAGCCGTCATCTCGCCGAGCGCATCGCGGCCGAGACCAACCACGCACTATCGCGGGCCCAGACCCGACTCGACCGCCACCGGGCGACCACCGTCGGCACCGGGCGCCGCCAGCTACGGCAAGCGCAGAGCGGCCTCGATCAACGCGGCACCGCGTTGCCGTTGCGAGCAGCGCGCGCCATGGCTCGGGCCGAGCGCGCAGTCGACATCACCGCCTCCCGGGTGCGGGCCCACGATCCCGCGCGGTTGCTCGCCCGCGGGTTCACCGTGACGCGGCGGGCCGACGGCTCCATCGTGCGCAGCACGGCCGGGCTCGCGCCCGACGACGAGTTGCTCACCACCTTCGCCGACGGCACGGCCCGGGTCCGGGTCTTGGCGGTCGACCAACTCGCGTCGAGAGACGCCGCCGATCCGGCCGACGAGCGAGTAACAGGGGAAGATTGAGCGTGGCCTCATCCGACGACAGCGACCATACGAGCGGCCTCGGCTATGCCGACGCCCTCGCCGAACTCGAGGCCATCCTCGACGATCTCGAAGACGACAACATCGACATCGATGTCCTCGCAAGCAGGGTCGAACGGGCCAGCCTGCTTATCCGGCTGTGCCGTGACCGCATTGCGTCGGCCCGCACGCAAGTCGACCGCATCGTGGCCGACCTCGAACAGCTCGGCAACGGCACCGACCCGCCCACGCTCTTGTAGCGGCAGAGTCGTAGCGCCAGGGTTGTAGCGCCAGAGTTGTAGCGGCCAGTTGTAGGGCGCACGTTGCGAACGGGGGCACGATCGGGTTGGCTTGAGCCTCGTGAGCTCGTCCCTTGCCGATCCCGTCGCCGAAACCGCGCGGCGACGCACTTTCGCCATCATCTCGCACCCCGACGCGGGCAAGACGACGCTCACCGAGAAGTTCCTCCTCTATGGAGGCGCGCTCGGTGTCGAGGCCGGTTCGGTCAAGGCGCGCGAGGGCCGGCGCAGCGCAACGTCCGACTGGATGGCGCTCGAGCAACAGCGCGGCATCTCCATCACCTCGACCGTGCTGCAGTTCCCCTACAGCGGCCACGTCGTCAACCTGCTCGACACCCCAGGGCACCGTGACTTCTCCGAGGACACCTACCGCGTCATCACCGCCGCCGACGGCGCGGTCATGGTGCTCGACGCCGCCAAGGGCATCGAGCCGCAGACGCTCAAGCTGTTCGAGGTGTGCAAGGCCCGCGGCCTGCCGCTGATCACCTTCATCAACAAGTGGGATCGCCCCGGCCGTGAGCATCTCGAGCTCATGGACGAGATCGAGCAGCAGATCGGGCTGGTGTGTTCGCCCATCTCGTGGCCGGTCGGCATCGCCGGCGATTTCCGAGGGGTCATCGACCGGCGCAGCGGCGAGTTCATCCGTTTCACCCGCACGGCGCGCGGTGCCACGATCGCCCCCGAAGAGATCGTCGACGTACAGCAGGCCGCCGACGAAGAAGGCGGCGTGTGGGCGACCGCGCAAGAGGAGTTGCAGTTCATCGAGGGCGTCACGCCCCCGTTCGATCCCAAGGCGTTCCTCGCGGGCGAGATGACGCCGGTCTTCTTCGGTTCGGCGTTGACCAACTTCGGGGTGCGGCTGCTGCTCGATGCCGTCATCGACTACGTGCCACCGCCCAGCCCGCGCCTCGACGTGGACAATGTCCCCCGGTCGCTCGACGCGCCCCTCAGCGGGTTCGTGTTCAAGGTCCAGGCGAACATGAACCCTGCGCACCGAGACCGCCTCGCGTTCCTGCGCGTGTGTTCGGGTCACTTCGAACGGGGCATGGTGCTCACGCACGGCCGCACCGGCAAGCCGTTCGCCACCAAGTACGCCCACCAGGTCTTCGGGCAAGAACGCATCACACTCGACGAGGCCTTCCCCGGCGATGTGATCGGACTCGTCAACGCCACCGAGGTGCGCGTCGGCGACACCCTCTTTCTCGACGAACCGGTCGAGTTCCCGCGACTCCCGGCGTTCGCTCCGGCCTTCTTCGCGAACGTGCGGGTCAAGGACACGCAGCGCTTCAAACAGTTCCGCAAGGCCGTCACGCAACTCGACGAAGAAGGCGTCGTCCAGGTCCTGCGCGACCTCGACATGGGCGATCAGATGCCAATGTTCGCGGCGGTCGGGCCGATGCAGTTCGACGTGGCGATGTGGCGACTCGAGAACGAGTTCAACGCGCCGGCCACGCTGTCGTCGACCTCCTATTCGCTGGCCCGGCTCACCGACGAGGCCAGCACCCCCAAGCTGCGTTCGATGCGGGGCGTGACCGTGGTGCAACGCAGCGACGGTGCCCTGCTCGCGCTGTTCGAAAGCCCCTACTGGCTCGAGCGGCTCAAGTCCGACAATCCCGAGTTGGTGCTCGACCGTCTCATCGCCGAGGGCTGAGCACTACCCTGCCGGGCGTGCGGATCCACAAGCTCACGAGCACTGACGCGTTCGTCGTATTCGATCTCGACGGCGCCTCGAGCGCCACTGGCGCGGTGCGGGCCGGCGACAAGATCTTGGCGGCGACCGCCACCGAACTGGCCCGCTGCACCACCTATGCGTACGCCAGCTTGGGCCTGCAAAAAGGCGGTGCATCGGCGGGCATCAACGCCCCCGAGGCGGCACGCCACGACGCAATCGCAAAGTTCGTCGCGGAGATCGAAAAGCTCACCGTCGACGGCACGTTCCTTCCCGATCACAACAAGTCCGTCACTTCTGCCGATCTCGCGTCGTTGCGACCGCACGACCCGCGCGTCGACATCGACGACGACGCACTGATCGCGCAGGCCTGCCTCGACGTGCTCGATGCGCTCGGCTACGACCTGGCTGACGGGCGGGTCGCCATCGAGGGCTTCTCGCTGTCGAGCCTGCCGCTGCTCGAGTTGCTCGCGCACCAAGATGCCCGCATCGTCGCCGTCGGCACGTCGGCGGGCACGGCCACCAACAGCGCAGGGTTCGATGCCGCGGAGTTGCGCGGGCTCATGGCCGCGCACGGCGACGATTGCGTTGCACATCTCAACGGTGACGCGCTACCGGCAAATCGCATCTTCGGCGCCGACGCCGACGTGATGTTCGTCGGCTCGCGCCTCGGTGCGCTCAACGATCGATCCGCGCCGTTCGTCAAGGCCCGCACCATCGTCCCGACTGCGCCGTCGCCCGTCACGGCCAAAGGCTTTGCCCTGCTGCAGCAGGCCAATGTCACCGTCGTCCCCGACTTCGTGGTGATGGCCGCACCGCTCGCTGCCGCGTGGCAGACCGGTGATCCATCGGCCGCAGTCGCCGGCATCGTGCACGAGATCGTCGACGAAGACGAGGGCCTCTACTTGGCGGCCTGCCATCGCGCCGAAGCATTCTTGCGCACCTGGTGCGAACGGCTTCCTTTCGGACGACCGCTCGCCGGCTGAGGAGAACAACATCATGGGTTTACGAGGCGACGCGGCGATCGTCGGCATCGCGGAGTATCGGCCCGAACGCAAGTTCAGCGGCACACCGACGTTCTCGCTCGAACAGTGGGCCGACCTTGCCGCGCAGGCACTCGACGACGCGGGTCTCGATGCGCGCGACGTCAACGGCATCGCCTGCGCGCACGATGTGCGGGAGTCGGGCTTCTTCGTCCCGGCGACGGTCGCGGAGTACTGCGGGTTCCGCGTCAACTTCGCCGAACGCCTCGACCTCGGCGGTGCGTCGTCGGTCGGCATGGTGTGGCGCGCGGCAGCCGCAATCGAACTCGGTGTGTGCGACGTCGTCGTGGGTGCCGTGGTTTCCCAACCGCGTCCGCCTGATCCCACGCCGGGGCCGATCGATCCGCGCGTGTTCTTCGGTTCGTCGTCCAACGAGTGGGGCTCACCGCAAGCCGAGTTCGAGATCCCTTACGGCAACCTCGCGCAGAACTGTGGCTACGCGATGATCGCGCAGCGCTACGGCCAACAGTTCGGTTACGACCCGCGCGCCATCGCCAAGCTCGTGGTCGATCAGCGCACGAGCGCCTGCGCAAATCCCGATGCGGTGTTCTTCGGTCATCCGATCACGATCGACGACGTGCTCAACAGCAAGATGGTTGCCGATCCGATCCACATGCTCGAGATCGTGATGCCGGTCGCCGGCGGCGCGGCCATCGTGATCGCCAGCAAGGACAAGGCGCGGCGGTCGCGCCATCGTCCTGTGTTCGTCACCGGGTTCGGCGAGCATCTCACGCACAAGACACCGACCTACATGCCCAACCTCGTCGAGACACCGGTCGGCCCCGCGGCTCACCAAGCGTTCGCCATGTCGGGGCTCACGCCCAACGACGTCGACTGCGTCGAGCTCTACGACTGCTACTCGATCACGGCACTGCTCTCCATCGAAGACTCCGGGTTCTGTGAAAAGGGCGAGGGCATGGCGTTCGTGCGCGAGCACGACTTGTCCTACAAAGGCGACTTCCCGTGCAACACGCACGGCGGCCAACTCGGCTTTGGTCAGGCCGGTCTCGCGGGCGGCATGTCGCACGTGACCGAAGCGGTGCGCCAGCTGCGCGGCGACGTCGGTGAGCGCCAAATCGCGGGCTGCGACGCGGTCTACGTGTCGGGCACCGGCGGCGTAATGTCCGAACAGTCCGCACTCGTACTGCAGGGCAGCTGATGGATCTCGAGACCCCGCGTCCGCATCCCACACCGACGAGCCAGCCCTTCTGGGACGCCCTCGCGCGCGAAGCCGTGGCCATCCAACAGTGTGACGACTGCTCGGCCTGGGTCTACTACCCGAGGGTGCGGTGTCCCCGTTGCCTCAGCGCTCGGCTGTCGTGGCACGACGTTGCCGGCACCGGCGTCATCCATGCGTTCAGCGTGGCCCGCCAGGCGACCTCGCCGCACTTCTTCGATGAAGTGCCGCAACTGCTGGCCATCGTCGAGCTCGACGCGCCGTGCAGTGAGGTTCGCATCACCACCACGCTCGTTGATATCGAACCCGACGCCATTGCGATCGGCCTGCGGGTGGTGCCGGTGTTCGACCACGGTGCCGACGGCGTCACGTTGTTGCGCTACCGACGGGCGGGGTGAACAACGGGCACGACTGCGAGACGGCGGGCACCATCTGGAACACTTTGGGGCATGCCAGAGTTCGTGTACCAAGAGCTGCTGCCGATCGACCACCACGACACCACGCCCTATCGGTTGCTCAGCACCGAAGGCATCTCGACGTTCCGCGGTGGCGGACATGATTTCGTGCAGATCGAGCCGGCGGCGCTGACGCTGCTCGCCCGCGAGGCCATGCGCGACATCGCGCATCTGTTGCGGCCCGGTCACCTCGCGCAGCTGCGCAAGATCCTCGATGATCCCGATGCGTCGGCCAACGACAAATTCGTGGCCCTCGACTTGTTGAAGAACGCATCCATCGCCGCCGGGTTCGTGTTGCCCGGGTGCCAGGACACCGGCACCGCGATCATCAAGGGCAAGCGCGGTCAGCTCGTGTTCACCGGCGGTGGTGACGAGGCCGCGCTCGCACAGGGCGTGTACGAGACGTATCGCGACAGCAACCTGCGCTATTCGCAGATGGCACCGCTCGACATGTGGGACGAAGTCAACACCGGCACCAACCTGCCGGCCGAGATCAAGATCAGCGCGGTCGACGGTGACGAGTACCGGTTCTTGTTCATCACCAAGGGCGGCGGCTCGGCCAACAAGAGCCTGTTGTTCCAAGAGACCAAGGCGTTGCTCAACCCCACGAGCTTTGCCAAGTGGATCGACGAAAAGATCCGCACGCTCGGCACCGCCGCGTGCCCGCCGTATCACCTCGGTGTCGTCATCGGCGGCACGTCGGCCGAGCACGCGCTGGAGACGGCCAAGCTGGCATCGGCGCGCTATCTCGACACGCTGCCGACGACCGGCAATGACCTCGGGCGAGGTTTTCGCGACCCTGAGCTCGAAGCCGAGATCTTGCGCATCTCGCAGCAGACCGGCATCGGCGCGCAGTTCGGAGGCAAATACTTCTGCCATGATGTGCGCGTCATTCGCCTGCCCCGTCACGGCGCGTCGTGCCCCGTTGCGCTGGCAGTTTCGTGTTCCGCCGATCGGCAGGCGTTGGGCAAGATCACGCGCGACGGCGTCTTCCTCGAACAACTCGAAACCGATCCGGCGCGCTTCCTGCCCGAAGTCACCGACACGATGTTGAGCGACGACGTCGTGCGCATCGATCTCACGCGGCCGATGGACGAGATCCGCGCCGAGCTCAGTCGCTATCCGGTGAAGACACGCCTGTCGTTGCACGGCCCAGTGGTCGTGGCCCGCGACATCGCGCACGCGAAGATCAAAGAGCGGCTCGACCGCGGCGAAGGCCTGCCGCAGTACCTCAAGGATCACGCCGTCTACTACGCCGGCCCCGCCAAGACCCCGACCGGCTACGCGTCGGGTTCGTTCGGGCCCACCACCGCCGGACGCATGGACAGCTACGTCGATCTGTTCCAGGAGAACGGCGGTAGCTACGTGATGCTGGCGAAGGGCAATCGATCCAAGGCCGTGACCGACGCGTGCAAGCGCCACGGTGGCTTTTATCTCGGCTCGATCGGTGGGCCGGCGGCTCGCCTCGCGCAGGACTGCATCAAGAAGGTCGACGTGCTCGAGTATCCGGAGCTCGGCATGGAAGCGGTGTGGCGTATCGAGGTCGAAGACTTCCCCGCGTTCGTGGTGGTCGACGACAAGGGCAACGACTTCTTCGCCGACGTGAGCCGGCCCATCGATCTGAAGCGGTAGCGCCCGTCATGGTTCGGCCGACGCTCTCGCTGACGTTGCCGACATTCGGGTCGACGGTGCCGCCGAATCAGTGGCATCGGCTGTTGGATCTGGCACGTGCCGTCGACGACGCTGGTGTCGATCGAGTTTTGCTCACCGATCATGTGGTGATGGGCGAGCATCTCGACCGCTATCCGTTCGGCGACTTCCACTTCCAGCCGGACGTGCCGTGGCTCGAACCACTGTCGGCCATCGCCGCCATCGCCGCGGTGACTCGTCGCGTGCGCATGTCGACAAAGATCCTCATCGCTCCCCTGCGGCCCGCGCCGTTGTTGGCCAAGACGCTTGCAACGATCGATCAGATCTCGCAGGGCCGCGTCGAGATCGGAGTTGCGACAGGTTGGCAACGCGAGGAGTACGAAGCGTCGGGCATCGATTGGTCGAAGCGCGGGCAGTTGCTCTCGGACACGCTCGCCGCATGCCGCGCATTGTGGACGTCGTCGCCGGCGACGTTTCACTCGGCGAGCTTCTCGTTCGCCAGCATCTGGTGTGAACCACAGCCTTTCCAAGCCCGTTTGCCGATCTGGATCGCGGGCGGGCCGACACCGCGCAATCTCGAACGCCTCGTCGAACTCGGCGACGGTTGGATCCCGCCCGCCTACGCGGATCTCGACTCGTTCGCGCGCGACGCGGCGATCGTGCGCGACGCGTGGACGCGGGCAGGTCGTGAAGGCGTACCGCAGATCCAAGGCGATCTCGATGTCGTCCTGAGTACGAACGGCCGGCCGGACATTGCCGCGTCGTTGGCCGCCGGTGTGCCGCATCTACTCGGCGCTGGCGCGACGACGGTCAACGTGGTGCTCCCGCTGTTCGTCGGGCGACTCGAGCGCGCGCCGGTATTCTTGGACGAGCTGGTGACACGCTGGCGCGAATCGATTGGGGATGTGAGCGACGATGGCTAACACATTGCCGGCAATCACGCCGATGCCTCCGGTGGCGGCTATTGCCATGCCGTGGGACGAATCTATTGTCGATCCGGTGGCTGAGATCGCGGCAGCGCGCGCCACATGTGGTGACACGTTCGTCGTCGAGAGCGGTGACGATCGGTATCTGTTCTTGTTCTCGCCGGCGGGCGTACACAGCTTCTACGAGTTGCCCGAGAACGAAGCGAGCAAGGGCTACGCCGACTATCGGTTGTTGGTCCGCAAGCTTCCCGAAGAACTTTTCGTCGGACGGCGCACGATCATGCACACGCTGTTCGGCCGCGAGGATGTCGCGAGCTACCTGACGCATCTCGATCGGGCGATCGACGTGCAGTTCGAAGAGCTCGGTGATCGCGGTGAGTTCGAGGCGTTCGCCTTTACGCGACGGCTCGGTCATCGGCTCGGACTGACCTGCTGGGGCGGCGTGGCGCCGACGCGCAGTTCACTGTTCGATGAGTTGGTCGTCGCGCTCGATGCACTCGACGGTGCGGCCGCGTTCGTGAATCCCGGCGAGATGGCGGCGGTCGCCGCGCAAGGCAAGCGCGCCGAGCGCGACGCGCTCGCTCACGTCGAGGCGTTGATGATCGATGTGATCCGCGCCCACGACGCCGGCGCCACGGGTGCGAACGAATTGTTCTCGCGCATAGTCAACGCGTGGGGTGACACGGCCGAGCCCGATCGCTCGATCGGCATCGCGCGCGATGTGATCGTGGCTCACCTCGGTTCGATGTCCAACCTCTTCGCCGCAATGGGGTGGATGATCGTCCACCTCGTCGAGCGGCCCGCGGTGTTGGCGCGTGTGCGCGACGGCGAGGCGGGGTTCGTCGAGAAGTGCGCGCTCGAGTCGACTCGCATCGCGCAGCGTTCGATCATGCTGCGGTCGGTGATGGCGCCGACGAGGGTGTCAGACGAGAACGCCACCTACGAGGTCGCCGCCGGAGCCATCATCGGCACGCTGCTCCCGCTGACCAATACGACCGCCATGCCCGGCCTCGACGGATACGACCCCGATCGGTGGCAACGGCGGCGGTTGCGCGACGAGCGACTGCTGCCGGCGCGTGAACTCGTCACGACGTTCGGCCACGGCTCACACACCTGCCCGGCCCAGCCATTCTCCCTGTCGGCGATGTCGAAGTCGGCGTCCCGCCTGGTCGAGCGCTATGACCTCGAGGCCGCGTTCGACAACCCCCGCCCGGTGCAAGGCCAGATCGGTGGCGTAGCCCGCAGCCAGAACCCGTGCACGATCCGGTATTCGGCACGTGAGACGAAGAACTCACGTTCAGGCGCGGCCGACGGTCGCTAGAATTCACCGACCTCGGGGACGTAGCTCAGCTGGCTAGAGCACCTGCTTTGCAAGCAGGGGGTCGTGGGTTCGAGTCCCATCGTCTCCACTCATTTTCCCGTATTTGGGGCGGCCGCAGGAGGTCTGCCTCCAGATCAACCCGGCGGTTGCGGGCTGCGCCGTGAAACGTCGCATGACACTCCGTGCCGCCCGTCGAGCGCCCCCATCGCATGCGGCTCTAGCCGGCAACTAGGCCTGGCTCGTATTCCAATGGCACCTCGAGGCCCAGCAGACTTAAAACGGTCGCTGCCACGTTTGCGAGGCCAGCGTCGGGGAGGTCGTGGCGCAGCTCAAGTAGCGGCCGTGCAAAGTCTTTCACGATGAACGGTACGGGGTTCAGCGAGTGCGCGTTCCGTGGAATGACGTTCCCGTCACGATCGGTGGCAGGGTTTCCGTCGGCCGAGCGTTCGACTTTGTCTTCTGCATTGCCATGGTCGGCGGTGACGATTAGGCAGCCGGATACTTCGCGTGCTGCTTTCGCAATTCGGCCGATGGCGAGGTCGACGCTTTCGACGGCGATTCGGATGGCCTCGAAGTTCGCCGTGTGGCCGACCATGTCGGGGCCAGCGAAGTTCAGACGAATAAATTCGTACATGCCAGAGGAAATCGCGGACATAGCGGCGTCCGCTGTTTCTGCCGATTTCATCCATGGACGTTCGTCGAACGGCACCTGATCGGAAGGGATCTCAACGTAGGTTTCGGTCGCGTCGTCGAACTTGTCCGAGCGATTCCCGTTCCAGAAATAAGTGATATGACCGAATTTCTGCGTCTCGGCGCCCGCCCACTGGCGCAGTCCGACGCGACTGATGAGTTCGCTCACGGTGTTGGCCACCGATTGCGGTTCGACAAGGTAGTGCCGGGGCGTATTGGTATCCCCGTCGTATTGCAACATGCCGAGGTAGAACACGGCGGGTACTCCGCCGCGATCGAAGTGCGTGAATTCAGGACCGCTCTCGATCGCCTGCGAGAACTCGATGGCTCGATCACCACGAAAGTTGAAGAAGATCACAGCGTCACCGTCGATGAACTTGCCGACGGGTGCGCCATCTTCGCCTACGACGGTGAACGGGGGAAGGAGTTGGTCGCTGATCCCTGGTCTAGTCGATCGACTCCACTCAATTCCCTCATCGACTGAGTGAACTGGATGGGCCGTCCCGAGGACATGGGCTCGCCAACCTGCCTCAACAATGCGCCAGTCAGCACCGTACCGATCCATCGTTGTCACCATCCGGCCACCCCCGGACGCGAAGGCAAAGTCAAGATCTGGGAACCGGGATGCGTAGGTCCGCAGGCGGTCTACGTAGAGGCCGGCCGTATGATCTGGCACGTCCCTACCGTCAAAGAGTGCATGCAACCTGACGCGCGAGATGCCGTCACTCACAGCTCTTGCGATTATCGCTTCGAGATGGTCGATGTGCGAGTGCACGTTGCCATCAGACAACAAGCCAACCAGATGCAGGGTCGAGGAAGTGCCAGCGCAGCATCGGAGAACCTCGAGCCAAGCTTTCGAAGTCCAAGTGGCGCCCGCCGCGATGGCCTCGTTGACCCGCTTCGCGCCTTGGTCGAATATGCGGCCTGCACCAAGTATGTTGTGACCGACCTCTGAGTTGCCCATGTCGGCATCGGTCGGAAGCCCGACGGCCTGACCGTGCGCGCGAAGCGTCCGATACCGACCAGACGCCTGCAGCTGCTTCAAATTTGGCGTGTGCGCGGCTGCCACCGCGTCATACGCATCGCCACGTCCGACACCGACCCCGTCCATCACCACCAAGACAAGCGGGGTAGCAGCAGTGCGTCTGCCGGTAGTCATGTATATGCCCAGCCCAACTCTGTTCGCGAGGGTTCGTGCTCCGGCGCGTTAGCTTACCGAGATGCGTAGCCGTGGCCGATCCCGACCAGACTGACTTCGTTGTCCGACGAGCAGCCTTCTCTCCTCAATGAGCGTCGGACCGTTGGAACGCCTGGCGCGGTTCCCAACCGAGGATGTCGCGCAATATGGACGATCCGTACGATTTTTGGCTGAGCCATCTTCACCTCAGTGGCGCGAACGCGCGCGCTTCGCGTGCCGTGTCCACATCGACACAGTGGTGCAACGAGACGCAGTCGTCGCGCTCGCTTTGAAACCGCATCGCGCGTATTTACGCGCAGTCGCTCACGTTGGCCGCCATCGCGCTCAAGTTGCGGCAGGCTTTTGACACTGCAGAGCCTTCGCGGTACTTTCCTATCTGGTTAATTAACCAGATAGCTAAGATAAGCGGGGTGGCACGTGGCGGTGGTGATCTCTGAGGACCGACTGAGCGAGACGTTCGCGGCGCTGTCCAACTCGACCAGGCGAGCGATCCTGGCGCGTCTGGCGCAAGGTGAAGCGAACGTCAACGATCTTGCTGCGCCGTTCGACATGACGCTTCCCGCGATCTCGAAGCACCTCAAAGTGTTGGAGCGAGCCGGCTTGGTCGTGCGGGGCCAGCGCGCGCAGTACCGACCTTGCGCGCTCGACGCCGCGCCCCTCGAGGAGATCTCGACTTGGGCCGAGCAGTACCGGCCAATATGGGAGGCCCGCTTCGACCGAATGGACGACTACATCCGTCAACTCCAACTGCAACGAAAGACCGACGAACCCCATGACTGACAGCAACGCTTCACGCGACGCAGTAGTAATCCATCGCATCTTCGATGCGTCGGCCGATCTCGTCTGGCAGATGTGGACCGAGCCGGAGCACTTCCAGGCGTGGTACGGCCCCGATAGTGCGAGCATCGTCGTCGCACGCATGGACGTGCGCGTCGGAGGCACGCGACTTGTGAGCATGGAGATGCACACACCAAACGGCACCATGCGCATGTGGTTCACCGGCGAATACCGCGAGGTCGTGGCGAACAAGCGCCTCGTCTACACAGAGTCGATGTCCGACGAGCACGGCAATGTCTTGTCGCCATCGGACCTCGGTATGCCTGACGGACATCCCACCGCTACCGAAGTCATCGTCGAACTCGAAAGCATCGGCGGTCGTACGAAGATGGTGCTGACGCACGTCGGCGTGCCCGAAGACTCCCCCGGCGCCGCAGGCTGGACGATGGCGCTCGACAAGCTCTCCCGCCACGTCGAAACTCTTCGGCGCTAGATACGGCGCTTCGGAGTTCTTGCATCGGTTCAAAAATCAGAGTTGGGGCTCCCCGAAGGAAGCCCCAACTCCGAATCGTTGGTACCGATAAGGAAGACGGTTGCGGCTAGTTGCGGCCGGCCGTCTGAGCAAACTCTGGATAGGCAACCACACCCATCTCCGGCAGGTCGAGGCCGACGAGTTCGTCCTCTTCCTTCGAGCGGATCGGCGTGATCTTGTTGGACAACTTGAACCATCCGAAGGCGATGCCGAACATCACTGTCCAGATCACTGCGACTGCGATCGCCTGCGACGCGAGCTGGCCGATGCCATCGCCAAAGTTGTGGAAGATACCGGTGACTCCGGAAAGCTCGGCCCCTTTGCCTTCCGTCGTGAGGTTCCAGCCGGCGCCGTACTTGCCGTTGGCAAACAGTCCGACAGCAAGAGCGCCGAAGGTACCGTTCACGCCGTGCACCGAGATGGCACCGACCGGATCGTCGATCTTCAGCTTGTTCTCGACGAAGCTGATGGAGAGCACAACCAGCACGCCGGCAATCGTACCGATGATCGCCGCCGAGATCGGGTCGACGAATGCGCACGGGGCCGTGATCGCCACGAGGCCGGCGAGCATGCCGTTCGCCATCATTCCGGGGTCAGGCTTTCCGGTGCGCCACATCACCCATACCATCGAGCTGACTGCGCCGAATGCGGCGGCGATCGCCGTATTGGCCGCGACCAGCGCAAACCGTACGTCCGTCACCGCAAACGTGGAGGCCGCGTTGAACCCGAACCAACCGAACAGCAGGATGAAGGTACCGAGCATCGCCATCGGGATGTGGTGGCCGAGCAATGCCCGTGGCTTGCCATCCTTGAACTTCCCGATGCGAGGGCCGATCACGATTGCGCCCGCAAGAGCTGCAGCGCCACCCATTGCGTGCACGATGCCGGAGCCGGCAAAGTCGACGTAGCCGACGCCGAGATGCGCGCTGTTGCCGAGCTGCGACAGCCAGCCGCCGCCCCACGTCCACGCACCGAAGAGCGGGTAGTAGATCGCGCCGCAGAACAAGCCCCACAGAACGAAGTTCTTCCATTGCCACCGTTCAGCCATCGAACCGGTAGGGATCGTGGCGACAGTGTCCATGAACGCAACCATGTAGAGGAAGTAACCAGCGAGCGCCGCGCCGCCCGGGCCATTCAGATCGGTGAGCCCGAATCCACCCTTCCATAGGAACACCCAATGTCCTGAACCGATGAAGTTCTCACCAGGGGCGGTGTCGAGCCCAATGAGCGGCAAGGAGAACCCGCCGAACATGAAGCCGTAACCGACGATGAAGAACGCGACGAAGCCGAGCCCGAAGATGGCGAAGTTGGTCGACACGACATGCGCCGCATGCTTGGCCCGGCAAAAACCGGTCTCGACCAACGCGAAACCGGCTTGCATGAAGATGACGAGCACCGCACCGAGCACAACCCAGAGCAGGTTGACCTGCGTACCGAGAAGTGCAACGGGATCTGCGGCGTCATCCTGCGCGAAAGCCGGAGCTGCGATCGTGAGCATCCCTGCGACAGCGATGCTACCGATCAGTACTTTTCGCTTGAGCCTCACGCCGATCTCCTCCCCTGCTGTGCCAGTTCGTCGAACCCGTGCATCGGGCCTCCCTTGTGCGTTGGCCCGTACAACATGGACGGGACTCTGAATCGGGGCTGACGTTAGAAAGACGTGGTTTCTCGGCTGTTCCACCTATGTGAACAGTCCGATTCCACTTTCTTATTGGAATCTTTCGATTGCGCGTCGCCGTGGCGCAGTGGTCAGCGCACTCATGACCGACTCGTGAACCAACGTCGGGAGGCAGGCTGGGCCGACCATACTTCGTCACACCACCGTTGCAAAAAACGGCAATCGCCTCGACACGCGCCCTGCCCGCTGTCGTTAACACTCTGTTCACTGTTCCGCCATCTTGTTGGCATCTGGCGCGCTTAGATGAGGTCGGTGCTCGCTCTTCTTGCTGCCGAAACTGCGACTTCGGCGCTTTCGGTACCCGACGTCCTTCTCGACCTTCTCATCGTCCTCATCGCAGCGAAAATCGGTGCTGAGCTCTCCGAGCGCGTCGGAATACCGGCCGTGGTTGGCGAAATACTGGTCGGCATCGCCATTGGACCATCGGCGCTCGATCTCGTCGGTGACGGCGACGTCATTCACTTCCTCGCCGAACTCGGTGTGATCATGCTCTTGCTCGAGGTCGGCATGGAGATGGACCTCCGGGAGCTCGCCGCAGTGGGCCGAAGCTCGATGCAGGTCGCATTAGCCGGCGTGGTACTTCCGTTTGCGGCGGGCGCAGGCGTGATGCTTTTGTTCGGCAAGAGCGGCAATACGACGTTGTTTGTCGGGGCAGCGTTGACCGCTACGAGCGTGGGCATCACGGCACGCGTATTCGGCGATTTGCGCGCACTAACGACCGCCGAGGCTCGAACAGTGCTCGGTGCGGCCGTTGCCGACGACGTCCTCGGACTCGTGATTTTGACCGTCGTCGTTCGCATCGTCTCCGAGGGCACCGTCAGTTTCGGCACGGTCGCCAACATCGCCGGCGTGGCAGTTCTGTTTCTCTTCGGTGTTGGCGCGATCGGTGTAGTCGCCGCGCCCAAACTCTTCAACTTTGTGCAACGACTCGCTCGCGGCAATGGCACCGTGTTTGCGGTCGCAATCGCGTTCACTCTGCTGATCGCCGTACTTGCCGATGAAGCGAAGCTGGCGCCGATCGTCGGCGCTTTTGTCGCAGGTCTCGCCCTCGGTCGCACTAGTCAGGTTGACCGAGTGCGGCGCGACCTCGGTTCGGTCATCCATATCCTCGTGCCGATCTTCTTCGTGCGCATCGGCATCGACTCTGATGTCTCGGAGTTCAAGCGCCCGGCTGTGTTGGGGTTGGCGGGATGTCTCGTAGTCGTCGGCGTATTGGGAAAGATTGCGGCGGGACGCTTCGCAACTTCGAGTTCGGGCGACCGGCTGCTGATCGGCCTGGGCATGATCCCTCGCGGCGAGGTCGGGTTGATATTCGCCGGCATCGGCCTGACCGAAGGGGTGTTGACCGGGGACCTCTATGCGGCGTTGTTGGTAGTTGTGTTGGTGACCACATTGGTGACGCCACCGGTCTTGAAAGTTCGCTACACGCGACTCAACCGCAGACAGCCGGTGGCGGCCGCCGACGCGACACCGCCAGTCGGCGGGTGGTTGCAGACCCACGATGGAGTGGTCGACTTGGCGGGCACCCCGCCGCAGGATCTCGGGCTCGTCATCGCACTCAGCGCTGCGCGCGCGATCGAAGAAGCTCAACCTGGTCCCGCGCTGCTCGAATGGCTCAACAATCTGACCGATCAAGCGTTCACTTGGGACCGTGAGACGACCGAGTCGCTTTTCACGCTACTGAGGGACGGCGGCCATCGCGCGTGGCGTTTTCTCTACACGACGGGAGCGCTCGAGCGTGCGCTGCCCGAGTTGTCCAACGCCATCACTGCGCGCCGCTCTGATCCGTACATCGTGGACTCGGGCGGAGAGCTCCAATGGCAACTCGTCGACGCAGTGCACAGTTTCCTCGTAGCTGCGCCGGACCCGGTGACTCGCCACATTCGACATCCCGAGCGGCTCGTCCTTGCTGCGCTCGTACTCGACGTCACGGCCGCGGACAGCGCGTTGACCGTCGACATCGCGCACAAGCTCGTCCAGCGGTTGGAGCTACCCGCGGTCGCGGCCGATGAAGTCGCACTACTCGTGGGCGACCATGGCCTGCTCCTCGCCGCCTCTCGACGCGTCGACGCGTTCTCCGAAACGTCAGTTCAGCAACTCGCCATTCGTCTACGTCATCGAGAATGCGCCGCCGCGCTCTACACACTCACGTTGGCGTATTTCGACCTCGAGCAGATCGATCGGCAGCGCTTGGTGCAGCTTTGGACGTTGCTCGACGCAACGCTGGCGACCTACGAATCAGGCATGCCGGAACTCGGCGACATTCTCGAACATCGCCGTGAGCAGGCGATTGCCGGTGTGGGCGAGAACTTACTGGCGCGCCGACGTATCAACACCGGCCCGATGGCGTGGCTGCTCTCCGCGTCCCCAGAGACATTGTCGCGTCAAGCACTTGCGATCTACCCCGCTCGACAAGATGCAGACCTGCGAGTCTTCTTCATTTCCGACGGACTCACACTGGACGTGGTGTGTGGGGATCAGCCCGGTTTGCTCGCCGCCGTGACCGCAGCGATCGAATCCTTCGGCATCGATATCACCAGCGCTGTCGCGGCGACTTGGCCGGACGCAATGGCGTTGTCGTCATTCGGCCTCGCCAATGGCACTTCGCCTTTCGATACCGATGAGCTCCGAGAGCGCATTGCTACATTCCTCGAGACGCCCGCCGAAACGCATCCGATTGTCGACGTCGTTGTGACGACCGATAACGAAGCGTCTCCGTGGTACACGGTCCTCGCCGTCGAGGCTGACGATCGGCCAGGTCTGCTTCACGCCATCACCGCTGCGATCGCCAGAGGCGGCGGGACGATCCATAGCGCTCGGGTGGCAACCACAACCGTCGGAAGAGCGCTGGATACATTCGAGTTGTCCGACGCCGCCGGCGCAAAGCTCACGGACGACCACATCGCTGACATCGAGTCGTTCATACGGACCGGTGCGAAGCCGACAGGCCCGTCACGTCGGGGGACCTTCCTTCGCAAGGCACGCGGCGAATGGTGAGCGATCCAATGTCACGCCCAGCGCGAAGCTGCGCCCACCTGTACTGAAAATGTCAAGGTGTAACGGTTTCAATCGGCGCCGTAGGCGGTAGATGCGATCGTAGAGTTCTGCGTCTCGGAGGCCCTCCCGGCCACAGCGCCAACTCCAAATCCTCGCGAGTCACGAGCTTCCCGTCTGCCGCGCGCAACGCATGGACAATCACCGCTTCCGATGCTGGAAGCGTCACCGAACCGCTGCTGTTGTGGAGAACCGAATCGTCGACGAATACCGGGCGACAGAAAACGGACAGGCTCTACAGTCGGACAACGACGTCCGCATCGTCGGCGGGAAGCCGGATCCAGTCCTCCCAGGCCTCGACCTCATGAGGCTTGGCCTTCGGGCTATCGCAACTGACTCCATGGCGGACTTCTACTCAGCGGGTCTTGCGCTCGGCTGATGCGGTGCCGCGAGGATATCTGTAGCGATTGGGAGCGCGTCGACGAGTACACGGAGGTACCGGCGCTGCCGGCGCTGCCGGCGCTGCCAAGCGTGCGGTCGTCGTTCATTCCGCCATTGTTGCTTGATAGCGCTGCGCGACCTGTTCTGCGGTCCACACCTCTGCCCAAGGACCGTCGCGTTCCTCGACGGGTTCCTCGCCGCGCTTGAAGAGGATGAAGCCCTTCTCGATGCCTTCAACCCAGTGCGACGCCTTGTCGAAAACGGTCTGTAGCTCCCACCCGCGCTGACCGACGTACGACAGAGTGATCCCGAGGTTTCTGGCTGCGTAGACGCTGCCGATGCTCACAATTCGGTACTGCCAGCGCACGAATTCAGCCATGGCCGCGACGGTAGCGGCAGATCGCAGCACACATCATGAGCTGTCCGGATCAGGCGCGAGAGTTCTACCGCGTGGAACATCAAGACGTGCACAACACGACGTCGCAGCAAGCCCACTCGAGTCTCGACGCGGTGCACGACAAATGGACGGCGCACCACAAACGGCTACGATCGCACCGCTTCTCCCCGAGCCGAACTTGTAGTTAGGGAGGAGTAGTGATCGGCAGCGAAACCCCGCAACCGGGTTGGTGGCGCGCCAACGACGGCCGCTGGTATCCGCCTGAGTCACTCCCCGCCGGCTGGTTCATCGACGCCGCCACCGCAACGCCGCGGATTCCGCCGCTGCCCCCAGTGCCACCACGGTCGAAGTTGGCTGCGCCTTCGCCCCGTGAGCCGCTCTTGACTCGCACGCCCACCTTCGCTCTCGATTCCGCACCCAAGAAGGCGCTGCCGACGCGCGCCTGGCGGCGCTATCTCGGATGGCCGCTGTGGGCAAAGATCAGCGCGCCGATCGCAGTTCTCGCACTGGCGGGATGCATGCCCGACTCCAGTAGCGGAAACGGCGAAGCCAAGGTAGACACCAACGGGTCTTCGGTCACCGTCATTTCGACAACGACCGTTCCCGCGGCAACGACCGCGACCAGCACGACGACACGAGCCACGACGTCGTCGCCGACAACGGCAACGACAACGACTCGACCACCGACGACCACCACGACTACTCGACCGCCGACAACGACGGCCGCTCCCCAGCCGCCCCCTCCGCCGCCAGCTACAGCAACGTGTACGGCTTCGATGTCGAACGCCTCGCCTCGGCGCGGCGCAGTCGTAACCGTCTCAGTCGCGTCCTCGTTGCCGAACTCTCCGATCGCGATCGTCGCGCACTACAAGACGAAAGACTCGTACTTCTCAGGTGTCACCGGCGCGAACGGTGCCGGGTCCGTTTCCTTCGATACCGGCGGCCCAACAATCGGATACACCGTCGTCGTCAACGTGACGGTCGGCGCGATTACACGTTGTTCAACGAGCTTCACTCCGATCTGACGACTGTCGTGATCCGTCGTTCGTGGAACCGTTCCAAAGCGTGGCCGTGGTGGGCCCAAGGGCTCATGGTTCTGCTGTGTCTCATTGCCATCGGTGGCTTCATCGACGCGACTGACGGCACGAACGAGTCGACACGACAGCTACTAACTGACGTCCCAACCACGACGACAACCCTCACCGAACTGACGACAACTACTTCGACCAACGTGTCGAGTACATCGGCCGTTACGACCCGGCCGCCGGCACAACGTACCCAGACCCTGGCGCTCATCGACACGCTCGAGGTGGCCTCGCCAAATACGGCACAGCCCTACCGGCGAGCGGCATTCGGCGACGACTGGATCGATGCGGACAATGACTGCCACAACACGCGCGCCGAAGTCCTCATGCAAGAGGCCACCGCCCAAGTCACGTTCAACGCCAACGGGTGCACGGTGAACACCGGATCATGGACCGATCCATGGTCCGGATTCACCTCGACATCGGCGGGCGACTTTCAGATCGATCACACCGTCCCGCTCGCTGACGCCTGGCGGTCGGGCGCAGCGCAATGGGACGACGCGACGCGGTTGCGTTTCGCCAACGATCTCGCCGACCCCGACACGCTCAACGCGCTGCGGGGAACGATCAACACTGCGAAAAGCGACAAGACCCCGGACCAATGGCAGCCACCATTGCGCTCGGCGTGGTGCCACTACGCGACCGCATGGGCACGAATCAAGTCCACTTGGCAGCTGACGACCGCGGCCGCTGAACTCGCGGCGCTCAAGAACATGGCCGCCGAGTGCGCTTGATTGCCATACCTGAGACCGCTCGCCGTGGGGCAAATTGCGATCCACTCATTTAGCTGGCAGCGTCAGGACCGACGGCGAAGAGGTGCCAATGACCGTCGACGCCTTTGAGTTTGTGCGCACCGCGATCGTCGAAGCGCAGCGGCGAGCCGACGACGAGCTCTGTGACGGTGTGTACGTCCAGACCGTCCCGGGCTCGGCGAGCGAGGCGATGCGTGCGGCGATGTCGACCGCGATTCCAGCGACGTCGTCGCCTCGGAGCGACCCAGCCGTAGCGTTGCCAGTAGAGGCCGACGAAGATGTCGGACTGCGCCAAGTACGCGCGATTGAGCTCGCGCGGAGGATGAGGCCGGGCGCCGAGCTCGAACATCACCGGCGTGAGCCGCAACGACGTGATCGCTCGGGCCACCGCGGCGCGCTCTTCGGCGAGCGTCGAGCTCACGAAGACCCGCAGACGCTTGCATCCGTCCTAGAAAGATCGCCCTCGAAGTCTGGACGGTCGTTCCTGAAAGCGGCAACGTCGAGGGGGCTTAGATGGTCTCGACCTCGACGAGGTTGTCGCAGAACGTAGGCCCATTGGCAAGGTCGCCGAGCGAATCATTGGTGAGGCTGTTTGCCCCCGCTGTTTCGGGATCGCCGCGCCAACGGCCAAACGGGACCGCAACCGTGCCTTCTGGGACCTTGTCGGTAACGGACGCGGTACATCGAATGCGTCCGAGATCGTTGTAGACGCAGATGCGGTCGCCGTCGGCGATGTCTCGCGCCGCCGCGTCATGCGGATGGATCTCGGCCTTTGTCTCTGGTTCCGCGTTGAGCAAGACAGGAAGACTTCCGTACGACGAGTTGATCGAGTAGTGCCGCTTGAGTGTGAGGAGCCGCAGTCGATAGCCGCCCGCAGCCGATGGTGTATTGGCGGGTGGACGGTATTCGGCGACCGGATGCAGGCCGGTCGAGCCCAGCGCGTCGCAGGAGAACGCGAACGTCGCGTCCGCCGATATCGCGGTGCCTATTGGCGAGCCAACTCTGAGGAAGCCCGCGTCTCGCAGAGCAACCGCAGTTGCGCCGGCAGCATCGGCGGGTGAATCTGCGAGCGCGAGCTCCATCAGCTGATGGTCATCCAGGCGGAACAACGCTTCAGTGAAACCGAGTCGCGCCGCGAGGAGACGGGCGACCTCGGCGTTGGCCTTCGATTCGCCGACCGGAGCGATGGCTGCTTCGTTCCATGAGAGGTAAGAGAATCCCCACGAACCGACGAGATCGGCATGCTCCAGCATCGTGGTCGCGGGCAGCACGATGTCCGCGTGTCGCGCGGTGTCGGTGAGGAACTGGTCGTGCACGACGGTGAACAGGTCGTCCCGGCGCAGACCTTCGAGCACGAGCTGTTGGTTGGCGGCAATGACCGCCGGGTTGCTGTTCCACACGTACAGCGCTCGAATAGGAGGGCGCATCGCGGGGTCGGTGAGTACGCGTCCCAACTGGATCATGTTGACTTCGCGTACGCCCGTAGGTTTGAGGTCTGGTCGCGCCAACGATGGCAGATTGACCTGACCGATCGACACTGCGCCGCTGATCCCTCCGGCCGGCCACTGCCATTGGCCGGTGAGCGCAGGCAGGCACTGGATTGCTCTCAGCGCAGTGCCCGCATTTGTCGACCGTTGCATTCCGACGCCGATGCGAATCGCAGCCGGCCGCGCCGTTGCATAGAGATGCGCGAACTCGGTGATGTCGTAGACGGTGCAACCAGTCTCCTGTGCCGCCCGTTCAGGAGTCCATCGCTCGACAGCGGCGCGGTACTGGTCGATGTCGGTTGTATGCCCGGTGACATACGCATCGTCTTGTAGCCCGTCACGAAAGATGATGTGAGCGGCCGCGAGTGCAAGTGCGCCATCGGTGCCGGGATGCGGGCGTAGGTGAATGTCCGCGTACGCGGCCGTACGACTGCGGTAGGGATCTATCACAACGAGTTTGGCGTCACGTTCCTTGCGGGCGCGTCGAATGAGTTCCCATGTGTGGATGGATGTCGCGACCGGGTCCATCCCCCAAACGACGACGGTTTCGGCATCGGGCAGGTTTTCGGGATCAGACCAAGGCCAACGCGTCAACCCGGTCAAGGCGAACCACTGCGGCCCGCAGATCGACCGCTCGAGTTGCGTGGCACCGAGCCGGTTGAACACTGCCTGCATCGTGCCGAACCCGTCCAGCAGACCCATCGATCCCAAGTACGAATATCCGAGAATCGCCTCTGCGCCCTCCGCCGCGATGATCGATCGCCATCGCGTCACAATTTCGTCGAGTGCCTCGTCCCATCCGATGGCTTCGAACTCACCGCCTCCTTTCGGCCCGCTGCGGCGCATCGGCGACAGCAGCCGGTCAGGGCTGTAGACGCGCTCCAAGTAGCGATCAACCTTCACACAAAGATGACGTCCGGTGACAGGATGCGATGTATCCGCTCGGATATCAACCGCTCGGCCGCTCTCATCGACAGTGACGAGCGCACTGCATGCGTCGGGACAATCGTGGGTACAAGTGATCCGCACGGACTGATGTGCCATCAGCAGTCTCCCCTCGAGAGCGATTCAGGCTTACACCTCGGGACGCCGATTGTCGAGAAGCAGCGTTCAGCGAATGCGAACCTTGGTGACGACTCGTCCGAGCTGCCGCGCGCCCACCCACTCGACCAAGTAGTAGCCGGCCTTCACGATGAAGAATTCGGCCTTGACAAGGCGGTAGATGATGAACATTGCAGCGAGGCTCAAGGACACGCCTGGGGGTAGGGCCACGCCAGACGTGACTCGGATGAGAGCAAGCTAGCGACGCCGGCGCGTGATGTTGTGGATGGACCTCGTCATGCCTGAACGGGATACTCGACCGTCGTGATGATTCCGCCCCGTATGGATTGGGTCAGACGAACCGCAACGTCGGACACAGCAGGAGCGAATGCCGCGATGCCGTCGTGCAACTCGACGGCGAGCTCCTCGGCGAATATCCGGCGGTCGCGAAATCCGACAAGCCACAATTTGAACGACTTGGACTCGAGCGCGTGCGTCCTGCGGTGTAGCTGATCTCCGCGTCGTATCGGTCAGCTCGACGGACCGTCCCAACATGCTGATTTCGGAAGGCTCAGGCACCACGCACTCCATCGCTGTTCGACTGGCGCGACGAGGCTACGCGTCGGCGCACCGTCTCGTTGACACGTTTCGTCGCTGCCGCCCCGGGTATTGAGCGACGTGCCTCCGCCACTGGTCCCTCGCGCCGACGGAGGCTCTCGATTCCCGCGGTTGCATCGCATCGACCTCGCACTGTTCCGGCGCGCCACAGAACGACCGGCGCCCCACGTCGATCGCGTTTTGTATCCGCTCAGCCGAGCGGCCAATCACTCCAAGTTGTGGATCGGTGTGGCCGCGTTGCTCGCGGCACGCGGTGGTCGGGCGAACCGGCGCGCGGCGATGCGCGGCCTGTTGTCGGTAGGCGCAACATCGGCCATCACCAACGCGTTGATCAAGCCAATAGCCGCCCGTGCCCGGCCTACGCCGACACCTTCGGCGTGGCTCACTCGCATCGCGAAAGTTCCGAAGTCGACCTCGTTCCCATCGGGTCATTCGGCATCGGCAGCTGCGTTCGCAGTAGGCGTTGGGATGGAGGCGCCCTACCTGGCCGGCCCGCTCGGTCTGGCCGCCACTGCCGTCGGCTGGTCACGCGTCCGTACACGGGTGCACTACCCCGGCGATGTCGTCGCCGGTCTGCTCGCTGGCTCGGCGATTGCCTTCACTACGCGCTACTGCTGGCCGTTGCGTCCGCGCGACCCGGCCGCGGTACGGCCGGCGTCCCCTCGCACCGCCCGCGCCGATACCGACGGCAGTGGGCTCACCGTCGTGTTGAACCCATCGGCGGGATCCGCGGGAAAGGGCGACCCTGTCGGCTTCCTGCGCGACGAACTGCCCCGTGCGTCATTGTCGGTGCTCGATGACGGCGGCGATCTGTCAGAGGCACTCGCCGCCGCGTCGCAAAGCGACGTCGTCGGGATCATCGGCGGCGACGGGTCCATCAACGCGGCGGCCGACGTGGCGCTGCAAGCCCGCAAGCCGCTGGCCGTCTTTCCCGGCGGAACACTCAACCACTTCGCGCGCGACCTCGGCCTCGACTCGCTCGACGACACGGTCGAAGCAATACGGGCCAAGTCGCTCGGTTCGGTCGATGTTGGCCGCATTGCCGGCAAGCCGTTCTTGAACACCGCCAGCTTCGGCAGCTATGCCGCTCTCGTCGACGCGCGCAAGCAGCATGAGGACCGCTACGGCAAATGGTTGGCAATGGGCATGGCGTTGATCAGAATCCTGCGCCGGGCCGAGCCCGTCGACGTCACCATCAACGGTACGCGTCGCTCGATCTGGTTGATCTTCATCGGCAACGGCGAGTACGGGCCGCCGGGGCTGGCGCCGAGTTGGCGTGAGCACCTCGACGATGGGGTGTTCGACGTGCGCTACGTGGAGGACACCGGGCCCTACAGCCGCCTGCGACTGATCGCCGCAGTGCTCACCGGTCAACTCACCCGCACCAACACCTACACCCGTGAGTTGTTGCCGTCGATCGACATCGAGTCGCACTGCGGACCGTTGCGGCTCGCTCGCGACGGGGAGACGTTCGATGGGCCGTCAACGTTCATGATCGAGAAGAGCAGCACTCGCCTCGCAACATATGTCTTGCCGAGAACCTGAGGTCGATCGTGTTGCAGCCCGTGCCATCACCGTTAGGATTTCACTGTGCTTGCACCTGGTGACCCCGCTCCCGATTTTGCCCTGTTGGATCAAGACGAGCGCGTAGTGCGCCTCGATGATCTGCGCGGCTCATGGGTCGTTCTGTGGTGGTACCCCAAAGCGTCGACCGGCGGTTGAACGCGCGAAGGCCAGGGCTTCCGTGATCGAAGCCCAGAATTCGCCGAACTCGGTGCCACGATCGTCGGAGCCTCGTTCGACACACCTGCAGACAACAAGATCTTCGCCACGAACGAGCAGTTTGGCTATCGCCTACTTTCGGATGTCGACCGCGTCGTCGGTCACGCGTACGGCGCCGAGCGCAACCCCGACGAGAACAACCCGCACTATCCCAAGCGCATGTCGTTCGTGATCGACCCCGACGGCGTCATCGCGCGTGTGTACGAAGTCGCCGATGCCGGCGCACACCCCGACATCGTGCTCGAAGACCTGCGTCGCCTCACTTCGACCGTGTGACATTCGGGCGACGATTCGTTTGAACGCCGCCGCCCACGGGTAGCGCCAACCGACATGGTGCAACTGCTGGGTACGCCGGCTCCACCCACACCCGAGGAGCCCCGGCGCCGGCAGACCTGGGCTGACGTTCCGTGGCGGACGATTGTCGCCACCGTTGGCGTCGTCCTCGCCGCGGGCGTTGCCATCGCACTCATCACCGTCACGGTTCGCATCTTGATCTGGATCGTCATCGCCGGCTTCTTTGCGATCGTTCTCGCTCCGGCGGTGGCCCGCGTGCAAGCGCAAGTGCACGGACGGCGTGGGGTCGCAACGTCCATCGTGATGTTCTCGAGCGCACTTCTCGTGATCGGACTACTGACGGTGTTCGCACTGCCGGTACGGAGTCAGGCCATCAGCGCCGCCACCGATCTCCCCGGCACCATCGATGCCGCTGCCGAAGGCAAAGGCCCCGTCGGACAATCGGTGCAAAAGCTGCACCTTCAGAGCTTTGTACAAGACCACAAGAGCGATATCGAACAATGGGCGGATGACCTCCAGAGTTCGTCGTTCTCCATTGCTCGACGCGTCATCAACATCGTCGTCGCCATCATCACTGTGTTCGTCATCACCTTCCTCTTCCTTACTCAGTCGACCACGCTCGGCAAAGCCGCAATTCGCCTCGTGCCCGAGCGACGAAGGCCCGCCGCCCTACGCGCCGCGGCCGACGCGGCGCGCGCCATCAGCGGCTACATGATCGGCAATCTCTTGATCAGTCTCATCGCCGGCATCTCGGCATTCGTGTGTTTGCTGCTGCTCGGCGTACCCAATCCCATCGTTCTCGCGTTGTGGGTGGCATTCGCCGACCTCATCCCCCTAGTCGGAGCAACGATCGGGGCAGCGCTCGCCGTGTTCGCCTCGTTCTTGCACTCACCGACCGCCGGCATCGTTGCGATCGTCTTCTTCGTCATATATCAACAGATCGAGAACAGCGCGCTGCAACCATTGGTTATGAGCCGCACGGTGCAGGTGAACCCGCTCGCCGTCATCCTCAGCGTGCTCATCGGCGTAGAGGTCTTCGGGATCACCGGCGCCCTCCTGGCGATACCGATCGTCGGTGCCCTCCAGGTCGCCATTCGTGCGGGCTGGCACGAGTACCACCAAGGTCATCTACGTATCGACGCCGACGTCCCGCCTGGTTGAGCCGAGCGACGCGATCAATTGCGGTCACGTCGCATTGATCCAACCGGCCCGACCCAACGTGTCTCCGTCCGACGATGTCAACACCGACGTGAGCGTGGTGCCATCGGGTCCAGGCTCCTCTGGCGCGTACTTGTACGGCACGGCGATCGGTACTTTCGGATCAGGATCGAACAGCGGGCAGAAGCGCGCGTTCTTACGGAACACGTTGCCTCTCGCGGTGATGTGGCTGATACCGGTCACGCCGAGTGAGCCGTAGTTCACGACATGGATACCGCACGGATCACCCCCGTCGGGCGGCTCGATGACGTTGTACTCGGTCCAGACCCATGCGTCGCCGCCGAACTCCTGGCCCGCGCTCGCCTGCTCATTGCCGCGCAACCCATAGCTGTCGACATAGTTGTTGTAGAGATGCCCGTCCGAGTCGGTGACGAGTGGATTCCTCACTGCGTTGCCCTGGAACCAATTGTGATGAATGGTGACCTGGATGCGGTGCAGACTGCTCGTCCAACCGCCACCCTTCTCGTTGTTGCCCGTCTGATCGCCGATCAGCACGGCCTTACGCGTCGTCGAGATGTGCGAGTAAGAGATCGTTCCGCGCATCGGCCCTTTATCACCGCGCGAGACCTCGATGGCTTCGTCGTTGGCCGACGTGATCTCGACATGCGTGATGAAGAAACGATCTGATCCCCAAACCACACGAATGCCGTCGCCTGATTGGCCATCACCGCGTCCGGGGACCGGGCCGATCTTCACATTCGTGATGATCACGTTTTCGTTCGCGCGTTCGCCGAAGTAGCCGACGAACAAACCCCCTTCGGCGGACCGCGACGGTTGGACGTGGACGTTGGAGCACCGGCCGTCGAGTGTCGTGTTGTTCCCGATCTGAATCGCCGAGTTGAGACCGATCACCGTCTCGCGAACGGCCGGAAATACCGTCTTGTCGAAAGTGACCCAACGCCCGCCCTGTTCCAAGCCTTCGCGCAACGTTCCGGCGCCCGAATCGGCGGTCGAGGTCACTACGTAGAGTTGCCCGTCGATGCCCGCACCGTTCGTCTCCGCCAGCTTCGCGAACCCATCGACCTGCTCGAGCAGTAGGTCGCGCGACACGTTGTCACCGAGCGCCGCGCAGAGATCGATCCGCGGTTGCGTGGTCGCGACGATGGGCGCCGGCTCTGATGTACCGACTGAACCTGGACTCGGCTTCAGATCAACCGGGTCGCCGGAGCAACCAAACACAAAAATCGTCGGCACGGCGGCGACCAACAGCCAACAAACTCTCCTGCGGCGGGGACTGCGTTTCGCCATGTTCTTGCGTCCCTCTAGCTCCTCAGCAGCGTTCAAAAATCTACCCTTACGTAAAGGTACAGTCCAAGGGAGACCATGCTGTGTTGTTTCGTGAAAGGTTGCAATGCCAACGACCAATGACATCGTCGTCGTCACCGGCGCCGCGAGTGGTATCGGTGCCGCGCTGGCCCGGCGGCTCCACCAACGGGGTGCTCGCCTCGTACTCGCCGACATCGATGTCGACAACTTGCGCGAACTCGCCGACGAACTCGGCGCGGCCGCGCGGTGGTTCGGCTCGGCGCTGACGTAGGTCGGTCGATCAGTCGTCGTCGCGATACGCACGGCGACGCGGTCGTTGCAACGCGCGTTCCAAGCGATCGTCTCGGCCGTGCGCAAAGCCGCAACAACGCTCGGCCACTTGGCCCGTGCAGCCGCGGTTCGATTCTGGACCGCCGGCGCGGCTCTTGCGCGCGCACTGACCCGGCCTGTCGCCGCGCTGGTCCGAGATCCGAAGAGCGCGACGGCGTGACCTACGGCCCGACCAATGACGCGAACCGCCGCGCTGACCGCCTTCGCGGCGGCGCGGAGCGCGGCCAGTGCGCGGCGGCCCAGCGCGACAGTGGCACGTGCCGCAGCGCGCATGGCGGCCGCGACCGCCGTGGTGAAGGAGCGGACCGGGAGAAGGACTCGCTTCAGGACTGTTGCGATGGCTCTGGCGGCGGCGCGTAGCGCGACGAGCAAACGGCGGCCGAGTGCGAGGGTGGCGCGCCCTGCGGTGCGAAGTGCGACTGCGCCGGCTTTGGCGAACGCGCGCACTGCGACCGCGCACCGCTTGACGATCGCAAAGATTGTCCTAGTAGCGGTGCGAATCGGTGTCGTACCGGTGCGGGCAACCATGCGTAGTGCGACGAGTAGACGGCGGCCGAGTGCGAGGGTGGCGCGCCCGGCGGTGCGTAGTGCGACTGCGCCGGCTTTGGCGAACGCCCGCACTGCGACGGCGTCCTCCGTCAGGCTGCGCGCGCGATCGGGCGCGCGTTGCTGCGCCCTGTCGTGCTGGTGGTACGCGCGTCATACAACGCCGTGCGTAGCGTCGGGAGTCTGGCGGTGGCGGGCACTCGTCGTGTGATGCGCTTGGTG
This sequence comes from Acidimicrobiales bacterium, assembly GCA_039915945.1. GTDB lineage: Bacteria > Actinomycetota > Acidimicrobiia > Acidimicrobiales > WLNW01 > DATLFA01. Next base: position 61,504 of record JBDSMH010000017.1, read on the forward strand.
ACTTCTCACGTAACCCCGATCGTGCGGCGTGCGCTGCTCGTGGTCGCGGTAGCGAGCAAGTCGATCACGACGTCGGCCGCCCGCGTCGTTCGCTCGGTCGCACGCCCCTTCGCGGCCGGCGGTCGTCAGGCCCGCCTGCTGGGCGGCTCGGTCGTCAACCAGTTTCGTGCTGCGACTGGACGAATCGGCAGGCGCATTCGTTCGACCGCACGGTCAACACGAGCCAATGCTCGCCGCGGTGTCGACGATGCGCGTGAGGGAGTCAGGCGATGGGCCAAGACGGTCTCGCGAAACAAGAAGCGGTAACGCGCCACAGCTGGGACAATTGAGCTGAGCGACACCGAACGCGAGCGTGTGTGGGATGCAGCGGCCAGAGAAAAAACAGCGCGACTTCGGGTGAGGCGGGTGAGCGAACATTCACCCCATCGCGGCGACTCAAGATCTCTCTCGAGTGGTCGATAAAGAACTAACGGGTGCTGACATCGCATCCTATTGCCGGGGTTGCCGGACGTGGCCTGACGATTAGTTGTATAGGCGCCTCCCCTACAACCCGGTTCAGAAGATCGTTTCGTACCGGGGGCAACCCTCTACGGCGGCGGTGCTGCTGGTAGCGATGTCCCGTACGAACTGAGAGATCAATGAAGACATCCGCCGTGCCGTTGCGCCGTCTGTTTGCCGTCGTGCTCGCGATCACAATGGGAGGTGCGGTGCTCTCCTTGGGAGGCACTGCGTATGCCGCCGATGTGGCCACGGTGCCGCTTGGTACATCGGTCAACTATTCGGTGCTTGGTGGATCGACGGTGACCAACACCGGGGCCACCGTCCTCCACGCCAGCCTCGGGCTTTCGCCCGGCACGTCGATCACCGGCTTTCCACCGGGATTGGTCAACGCGCCCGGCACCACGGACATCGCAAATCCGGCCGCGCAACAAGCGCAGGTAGACCTCACCGCCGCGTACGTCAACGCTGCCGGTAGACCGATCAACGCCACGACGACCGCCGATCTCGCGAACCTCACACTCGTAGGAGGTGTCTACTCCGGGCCCAGCAAGTCGCCGCTGAGCCTCACGGGGCCGCTCGTCCTCGACGGGGCCGGCAACAACGACACTGTGTTCATTTTCCAAACCGACTCAACGCTGACCACGGCATCGAGCAGCACCATCACGCTGATCAACGGCGCGCAAGAGTGCAACGTCTTCTGGCAGGTCGGTAGCTCGGCCACGCTCGGAACGGGCTCGGTCTTCGCCGGCAACATCTTGGCGCTGTCGTCGATCACGGTAACCACCGGCGTAACCGTGCATGGCCGGGCGCTCGCCCGCAATGCTGCGGTGACGTTGGACAACGACACCTTCACCGTGCCGACTTGTGCGAACACGATCACCGGCGGACGTCAGGCACCTCCCACGACCACCCCACCCGAGGCACCCGTCGCTCAGCCCGGAACTCCCACTGGGCAACTCGGTGTGCCGCCAACGAGCCTCGCCTTCACCGGCCCCCGCATCGTGTTGCCGCTCGTACTGGCCCTCGTGTTTCTCACGCTCGGCGCCGCCGCGCTGACCTTCGACCGGTCACGCGCGCAGAGGCCCTACGGCCCGACGCTCAGAAATACAGGTGCCAAGGCGAACGAACTGCGCCACGATGTTGCGACATCGCCGAGTGCAGGAGGTCGACGTTGGCTGGTCTCGAAGCAAGCACCCCGGTCACTACCGAACGTGAGTTGCGCGAACTACTCGGCCATCCAGGGCCTGGCGTCGCCGCCAAAGACCGCCCGTCGCTCGATGACTACGACCGACAGTGGCTCGCACACTCGCCGTTCTGTCTCGTCGCAACATCGGCTGCCGACGGCACGTGCGACGTATCGCCCAAGGGTGATCCTCCCGGGTTCACCTTCGTAGTCGACGACACAACCGTCGCGATCCCCGAGCGCCCCGGCAATCGGCGCGCCGACGGGTTTCGCAACGTCTTGTCGAATCCGCATATCGGGCTCATCTACCTCGTGCCCGGGCGCACCGACACCTTGCGTATCAACGGCAAGGCCACGCTCGTGCGCGACGCTCCCTTCTTCCAGCAGATGACGGTGAAGGGCCATCGCCCCATACTTGCGGTGGTCGTAGAGATCGAACAGATCTTCTACCACTGCTCGAAAGCGTTCCTTCGTTCGGATCTGTGGCAACCGTCGTCATGGAATCCAACCGCCTTGCCAACGCGCGCCGAGATCTCGCACCGACTCGAGCGGCCCAACGAAACTCTCGCCGATCTCGAGCGCTACTACGGCCCGCAGTACGCGGATGGCTTGTACAACGCGGGTTGAACTTCGACGGTGCGCAGCGGCCGAGCGCCGAGCGGCAAGCTATGCCTTGGCGATGCGGTAGACGGTGCCCGTCGACCAGTCACCGACGAGCACTTCACCGTGCGCACCGACGATCACCGGCACTGGATTCTTCAAGCCGGTGAGAAACGGGTACACGGTACCGGTATAGCCCGTGCCGTCGCGCGCCAACGCGACGCGTTGCACCTTGCCGTCGGCCCATTCGGCGACAACTGCCGCCGTGCCGATCGTCGAGCCGAGCTGCCCGGTGACTATTGCGACTCCGCTCACCGCCGCATGTGCATCGAGCGCGGCGATCGGCTGTGGCACATCGGTACACGCGAGGCCACCCTGACCGTAGCAATCGGGGAAGCCCCAGGCGTCGTCTTGGCGCACCACGGAGAGCCAGTCGCCCGGTGTCTGCGGGTCGAGATCGTCGCGCTGGTTCATGGTCACGAACAGGTCACTCGTCTGCGGGAAGTAGATGAGACCGACCGGAGCCCGAATGCCGCTCGCAAACACTGCAATGTCGCTTCCGTCGGGCTTGAACGACACGATCGCCGCGGAGTATTCCGACACAGGGACACAACTGTCGCACGGCGCGGAGATGCCCATGAGCATGCGGCCATCGGGTGCGAGCACGATGTTGCCGGGCTTGCCTACATTTGCCGGCAGTTCGATGATTCGCTCATGTCTCGCGAACTGCGTTCCATCGAAGCCGGCATAGACATCGACGCCGCTCGCCGACGCAACGTACAGCGAGTCTTGATACCAGAGAAGACCCATCGGCGTGTGCAGCGAACCGACGACTTTCGTCGGGGTTGCACCGACTTCGGTCGCCACGTACAACGCGTCTCGACCTTCGTCTTCGAAGTCCGCGGTCGTGATCCAGAGGCCATTGCTCGAGTCGAATGCGAGCGCTGACACCGACGGCAAGCCCTTCGTGTAGACCGTCGCCCGCAATCCGGCAGGGCCGTTCAACCCTGCGCCGATGTTGACAAGCACATCGGTCTGCGGCGCAGCAACAGTGCTTGCCGCGCACCCTGTCGCGACGAGCACCACCGCCGCGATCGACACCAGAAGCCGATTCGATCTCATCGTGGCGCGATCACGAGCGGGTGCGAGCAGGCCTCGGCATGGTGGCGCGGATGGGGGGGGTCAGCCCGCGCCACCATGCTTGGATCTGCTCAGTACCTCGCGGACCGCACGCGGAACGCGGCGGGCGACGCTGACGACGACGCGCCCGACGTGTCCGGCGCAGTCTGCGTGCCCGAGTCGCCGCCCATGTTGGGGCAGTTGCCTTCGTGATCCCGCGGAGCGGGCGTCGCCGGCGCAGGCGTGCCCGGCGTGGTCGGCGTGGTTGGCTCCGTCTGCGCCGGAGCGGTGGTTGAAGGAGTATCGGTCTGTGCGGAAGCGCTGAATGGATTCAGGACAGTCAGCGCGAACGATGCGCTGGCAATGCCCAATGCGGTGATGCCGGTCGTTACGACCTTCCTCATACGGTGCACCTTTCATTTGTGGTGGATTCGCAAGGGCATCATGCGCTCGGGCACATAAGGCAGGCATGAAACCAAAGTGAGAATCAGGTGAGAGGAATCGCTCGCAGGACGTGAACTATGATCGTGCGGTTCGCGGGGTCGGCGAGCAAGTGGGGGCACGATCATGGATACTGCGACAACGCGTGCACAACTGTGCAGCGACCACGATTTCGCGCTCGACGTGCCGGGCTTCCACGAGGAGATGGCGCGGCTGCGCCGAGATCACCCCGTCGCGTATGTGCCGTTCCATGGGGGCACCGCGTACCTCCTGACCACCTACCGCGATGTCGAGCGCGCGTTCCTCGACGAAGCGACCCTTCCCGCCGAAGCTGCCTATCGACTGCACAGCGAGCCGGTGATGGGTCGCACGTTGCAATGCATGACTGGCCGCGAACACACGCGCAATCGTGCACTTGTCTTCCCGGCGTTTCGCGCGCGGCTCATGCCCGACTACGTCGACCCGATCCTCGCGCCGGCCGCGCACCGCCTCATCGATCAGTTCATCGAGCGCGGCCATGCCGATCTCGTCACCGAGTTCACCAAGCAGTATCCGTTCACCGTGATCACGCGTTTGTTGGGCATTCCGCCGCGCAACGAAGGTGATATCCAACGGTGGGCACTCGCATTGCTCACGTACCCGTGGGATCCCGACGGCGCGCTCGCCGCATCGCGTGAATTCACCGAGT
>JBDSMH010000037.1:0-52777 GCA_039915945.1 Acidimicrobiales bacterium
TTAGTCACTGCGTGGGGCCTGCGTCTCGGCGCGTACCTCCTGTGGCGCAACGCAGGCAGAGGTGAAGACTTTCGCTACGCCGCGATGCGCCGGCGCGCTGGCGCTTCGTTCACACAGCGCAGCCTCGTGACAGTGTTCCTCCTACAAGCAGCGATGGCCTGGATCGTCTCGCTGCCGGTGCAGGTAGGGCAGGCCGCGGATTCGCCGCGATCGTTGGGTTGGCTCAGCGCGGTGGGCGGCGCACTGTGGCTGATGGGTTTGGCGATGGAATCGATCGGCGATGCGCAACTGGCTCGGTTCAAAGCCGACCCGCACAACAAAGGCAAAGTGATGGACCGCGGCCTCTGGCGCTACACGCGTCACCCAAACTATTTCGGCGACTTCTGCGTGTGGTGGGGCATCTTCCTCGTCGCCGCCGAAGCGCGTCCCGCCTGGATCACCGTCATCGGCCCGCTCGTGATGTCGATCTTGTTGCTGAGGGTCTCGGGCGTCGCACTGCTCGAGCGAACCATCGTGAAGCGTCGCCCGGAGTACGCGCAGTACATCGAGCGCACGAGCGCGTTCTTCCCCCGCCGGCCGCGCCGTTAAAGTGACGACATGACCGCCGTCGATCGTGAGTTGCTCGAGATCGCCGTCGACATCGTCCGACGCGCCGGAGAGTTGACGTTGCAATGGTTCCAGTCGTCATCGTTGACGATCGAACGCAAACGCGACGGCACACCGGTCACGCAGGCCGACCGCTCGGCAGAGGTCTTCATCCGCGACGAACTCCGTCGCCGATTCCCCGACGACAGCATCGTCGGCGAGGAGTTCGCGGATCACGTCGGATCGAGTGCACGCATGTGGTACATCGATCCGATCGACGGCACCAAGGCGTTCAGCCACGGTGTACCGCTCTACAGCAACCTGCTCGGGTTGTTGGACCGCGACGGCTCCGCGATCGGCGTCATCAACATCCCGGCACTCGGCGAAGTCGTCTATGCCGGTCGCGGTCTCGGCTGTTTCCACAACGACGCTCGTTGCGCGGTGAGTGCAACCGATTCACTCGACGGTGCCTACGTCTCGACGAGTGGGCTCGACAATTGGCCCCGTGCCGCGCTGCCCCGACTGCTCGATAGCGGATGCAACGTGCGCACCTGGGGCGACGGCTACGGCTACCTTCTCGTCGCGACCGGCCGCATCGACGCGATGGTCGACCACGAGGTCAAGCCCTATGACGTGGCGCCGATGCCGGTCATCCTGCGCGAAGCCGGCGGTCGCTTCAGTGACTTCACCGGCGCCGATCGCCACGACGGTGGCTCGGGCATCGCCACCAACGGGCGCATTCACGACGATCTGCTGGCGCGGCTGGCATAACTGGTTGCCGCGCGCGATCAGGTCGCGGTCGGTCGATCGGGGGCGATGCCGATGCCGCGGCGACAGGCGGCGCCTACTTCGGGCACGGTCGGCCCGTCGACGGAGTACACGTCGATGAACTTGTCGACCAGCGCGCTGTCATAGGTGGCGAGACGCAACTGCCGGCCCCACGCGGTCATCACGATCGGCGTCGGGTTGTCGGGATACAACGACACGAGTACGTACGGCGAGGCCTTTGCCTTTGCCGCGAGTTCGGTCTTGATCGACTGCTCGACCGACTGGGTGTAGGTGATCCACACCGCGCCGTGTTCGAGCGAGTGCACCGCGAGTTCGTTGGTCAACGTGACCGTGTAGAAGCCACAGTTCTGCCACACCGGATTGTGGTTGCCGCCCGCGGGGGGCGACGTCGGATAGCTGACCTTGCCACTCACGTGGCTTTCGCCCGCAACCGGGACCACGACGGTGCCGGCAACACCCTCGGTGGCCGCCTTGAGACTGGAGATGTCGGCGGGAGCGGTGATCGTTTTGTCCTTGCCGCCACAGGCCCCGCTGACGAGACACGCGACGACGAGAACGATTGCAAGGCGTTTCATCGGACGGCGACCTTACGCCACCGAGGCGCTACGACAGTTGCAGCATCGCCGGCAGGATCCGAGTCTCCGACTCGATCAACTGCACATGCTCGATGCGATCGGTCCAATCCGATGCATCGGAAATCGCCAGCGCGTACGACGCCTTGCGCCGTGCGACACGACCCGAGGGAGGGTCGATGCTTTCATGGGAGGAGTACTGCGCTTCGATGCCTTCCTTCAGCATCATGAGCGCTTCGGAGCGCAACTGCGACACGCGGGACTCGGTGACGCCGAGGAAACGAGCGAGGTCTTGTGAGGTCTTGTTCTCGAGGAAGTAGCCGACGACCACGAAACGGTGGCGTTCGGGCAACAACGAGATCGCGTCACGGAGATACGAGTGCAGTTCGCGGGTCTCGAGCTCTTCGAGTGGTTCGACCTGGCGTTCGTCGATGAGCACATCGACGAGCGTGAGCTCTTCGTCGGCCATGTCGCCGACTTCGTGCTCGAGCGCCAACACAACCGAGCGGAACATGCGGTCCTGCAAGCGGGCGATGTCTTGGCGGGTCATGTCGAGCGCTTCGGCCATCTCGTCGAGCGAGGGCACCCGACCGAGTTGCGTTGCCAAACGCTGTTCGACGGCCTCGAGCTTGCGAGCGAGCATGCGTACCGAGCGCGGCGCCCAGTCTGCGGCACGTACTGCATCGAGGATCGCACCACGGATGCGCTGTGCGGCGAAACGGTCGAAAGGAACCCCACGGGAATCGTCATAACGACGGGCGGCCTCGACGAGCCCCAACGCTCCGGCCCGAGCCAACTCTTCGCGCTCGACGTGGCGAGGAAAGTGCACGGCAACCTGGAAGACGATGTGCTTCACCAATGGCAGATGCTCTTCGATCAGTGCGGAGAGATCCTGCGGCGTCATTTCGCCCATGAGTAGTTTCGCCCTTCGTGTACACCAGTCGGGATGGGGTCCCGACACAGTTCGACAAAGGGGGTTTCGACACACGAGAGCGAAACCTTTAGCGAAAGTTCTGAAACTGCCGTCAGATCCGGCCAAGCTGCGCCAAAAGATCTACTCCGACCTGGGGCGTTCTACCTAGGAAGGCTCTTCGTCACACTTCTCGGCGCGGGCGGCCATCGAAGCTGAAGACCTGGATGCCGCGGTCCATCAGGTCGGCCAGGAACGCCCTCGGATCCACCAACGAGGCCAAACCGGCAGCCCCCGCCGGCAACCGACCGCCGATCGTCCAGGCCGCCGTCGTGGCCGCGACCGCCGCGGCACCGACCGCGGTCCGTTCGCTCACACCGACGACCGCCACCTCTCGGGTACCGCCGCGGCGACCGCGCAATTCGACGCGCACGGCCCCGGTACGACCCTCTGGGTGCGGGGGCCGCAGCATCGGGAATCGGGCAGTCATCCGATCGCGACGCGTCGCCGACATCCGCGAAGTGATGCGCGTCGCGTCGGGGAACGATGGCACCAACAACAGCGCGTCGGCCAAGGCCGCGCGATAGCAATCACGCGCCGCTACCGGTTCGGGGAACCACAAGAGCTCACGGCCGGAACCACCGCGGCGGCGCACCCATGCCTGCTCGCGCCAATCGAGCGCCGCGCCGGAGAGCGCACGGTGGTGTTGACGTGCGCACGCGGGGCCTCCGGTACCGAACTTCGCGACGTGGATCTCGTCGATCGAGTCGAAGCGCTCGGCGGCAAAACGCGCGAGAACACACGACAATCCGGGACAAAAACCGGCGCCGACGACGACCGACACACCCGCGGCACGTGCCTCGTCGGACAGGCCCAACAGCATCTGCACGTCCTCGATGGCGTCGGTCAGGCTGACGACGCTGACCCCCCTGCGCACCGCGTTTCTGGCCCACTGCAATTGCGTCTGGGCCGGTGTCGCGAGCACCACGACATCGACCAGCGGCACCTCGTGGGCATCGCTCTCGATGACGGTCGCCGCATCGCCCAATGCCCGGGCAACGGTCTCGGCGCGCTCGACCGCCGTGTCCGAGAGCAACACCTCGTCGACGGTCGACGTGGCCAGCAGTTGTCGGGCCACGCGGGCGCCCACCGCCCCGCAGCCGACGACTGCGGCTCTCACGACTCGATGTCGGCTTTGGTCAACTCGCGCCAGCCGCCCGATTGCGGAGGTACGCCACCCGTGCCTCGTATGCGCAGCGCGGCGGCAACGAGCCCCGCGAGGCCCAGCGCCGTGAGCGCGCGGCGAACGATCGTGAGAACCGGTCGCGGCATCGGGACCTCGAGGTGAGTGGGAACGGAAACTGTGGGGCTAGCAAGAATCGAACTTGCGACCTCACCCTTATCAGGGGTGCGCTCTAACCGACTGAGCTATAGCCCCGCAGCGGCCCGCAACGGTACCGCTCCCGGCTCGCCGGTGGCTACCCGGTTACCCGCTCGGCCCAGCTATCCGCTCAAAGGGCCGCTCGGGCCCAGCTATCCGCTCAAAGGGCCGCTCGGGCCCGAGGACGCTCGCGGATCGTAGCTACGGGCGGTCTCTTCTTGGATAACCGTGACCCGTACGCCGCCGATGAGGTCGCTGATCAAGTTGAACAACACCGTCGCCAAAACGGTGAAGCCGGTCATGATCAGCACCATCAGCAATCCCCCGACCGCGTACGCCCGGAACAGCTCATCGCCGTTGAACTTGAAGTTGTCGAGCACCAACAGGCTCTCGATGAACCCCTCGATGTTGTCGATGACACCGGAGCTCACCGCCACGCGCCACAAGATGGCGCCCGACACGAGCATCACGATCCACAGGCAGAAATAGAAGACCAGGGCCAGCTTGAGCACCGACCACGGCTCGACGTGGCGCACCAACCGGTGCACCCGGCGGGCCCGCTGGCGCCGGCTGGCTCGCTGGGCTCGGCGGCCGCGAGGGGCGATGAGGGCCGCCTCGGGGGCCGTGATCGTCTCGGTGCCCAATGGGCCGACCAACGCCGGCTGGGCCGCTGTCGGTCGTTCCACGGCCACTTTGGCGGCCTTGCGCCGACTGGGGGCCTTGTCTGGTTTGACCCGCTCGAACAGTCGATCGGGCTCGGTCAGTGCGGGACCGGTCGCCAGGAACTCGTCGATGCGGGCGTCGGCTTCGTCATCGGCCAGTGGTCGGGGACGAACCGCCGGCGGGTTGGCCCCGTTGGCAGCAACCTCACCGCTCGAGGCGGCCGTGCCGGCCGAAGCCGGCCGCACTGCGCCCGATCGGGTGGCCTCGGTGTCCGCCGTCGCTCGGCGCGGGTTCGTCCGCGGAACCGGGTCATCAGTGGGCACGGCAACCGAGTCTACGGGAGCCACTCCCTCAGCAGGCGTAGCCCCCCGTTGCATCGAGCACCGCCGCGCGCGCCCGGGCCTGGGACCGTCCGATGACCACGAGGACTTCGACGCAGGACCCGCGCGTTTCGTAGGCGACGAGGCGGGCGCCGTTGGCCCGCGCCAGCGCGCTTGCCTCGTCCTCACCCGCGAGGACGGCACCGAGCGCCGCGGCATCGGCCGCACCCTGGGCGCGCGCCGCCCCCACCGCGGCCTGCGCGGTCAACGAGACGATCAACGTCACCAAGCCCACCGCCAACAACGAGAGCACCGTGACGATGCCCGCGCTTGCGCGCTCGCTACGTCGTGCGCCGTACACCATCGTGATCTACCTCGGGCAGAGGGGCGTCGAACGGCGCCGTTTACTCGGCGACTTCGTCGTCGTCGCCGGCAAAGACCGGCGCGGCAGCCGCGACATAGTGACCGGCTTCGAGGTTCATGATGCGCACTCCGGTGGCATCACGACCCTGCACCGAAATCTCGGCAGCGGCCATACGAATGATGATGCCACCCGACGCGATGACGAAGAGATCGTCGTCATCGCCCACGAGGAAGGCGGCGGCAACGGTGCCGCGCTGTTCGGTGATGCGGATGCCGCGCACGCCGAGGCCACCGCGACCCTGGCGGGGGAAGCGATCGAGCGGGGTGCGCTTGCCGAAGCCGGCCGCCGTGATGTGCAGATGCATCGCACCGTCGCGGGCGACATCGCACGACACGAGATCGTCGTCGCTGCGAAAGCGCATACCCGACACACCGGCCGCCGTGCGGCCCATGGGACGCACCTCGTTTTCGGCGAATCGGATCGTCTGCCCCGACCGCGACGACATGAACACGTCGTTGCTGCCGTTGGTCGGCACGACGGTGACGAGTTCGTCGCCGTCGTTGAGCTTGATGGCGATGAGGCCGGCGCGCAGCGACGAGTCGTACGCGTTGAAGCGCGTCTTCTTGACTCGACCCTTCTTGGTCGCGAAGAAGAGATAGCGGCTCGTCTCGTAGTCACGCGTGTCGATGATCGCCTGGACACGTTCGTGGCCCTGCAACGGCAACAAGTTGACGATGGCGGTGCCCCGCGCGGTGCGGCTCGTCATCGGAATCTCGTGCGCCTTGAGTCGATAGACACGGCCGAGGTTGGAGAAGAACAACAGATACGCGTGCGCGGACGTATGGATCACCTTGGTGATGTAGTCCTCGTCCTTGAGCGCGGCACCGGTGACGCCGCGTCCACCGCGGCTCTGCGTGCGGAACTCTTCTGCTTTGACGGTCTTGACGTAACCCGCCGAGCTCATCGTGAAGACCAGGTCTTCGTCCTCGATGAGGTCTTCGATATCGATCTCGCCCGGATCGTGCGCCAACTCGGTGAGCCGCGGCGTGGCGTAGTCGTTGCGGACGATCGTCAACTCGTCTTTGATGACGGCGCGCAGCCGGACCTCGTCGCCCAAGATGGCTTGCAGCTCGGCGATCTGCGTGCGCAGATCGGCCAGCTCGGTCTCGAGGTTGCCGCGACCGAGTCGCGTCAGGCGGACGAGTTGCATGTCGAGAATGTGATTGGCCTGGCGCTCGCTAAACTCGAAACCCGCGCCCATGAGCGCGTTGCGTGCCGACTCGCGATCTTCGGACGCGCGGATCGCCGCGATGATGGCGTCGATCATGTCGATCGCCCGCAGGAGGCCTTCGACGATGTGCTCGCGTTTTTGGGCCTCGTCGAGGCGGTACTGGCTGCGGCGGCGTACGACCACGCTTTGGTGGTCGATGTACGCGACCAGCATGTCGCGCAGGTTGAGTGTGCGCGGTACGCCGTCGACCAGTGCCACCATGTTGACGGAGAACGTGCTCTGCAGCGCGGTGTGCTTGAACAGATTGTTCAGGATCACGTTGGCATTGCCGTCGCGCTTGAGCTCGATCACCAATCGTGTGCTCTCGCCGGCGGACTCGTCGTTGACGTCGGCAATGCCCTCGATCTCGCGCGCTTTGACCAACTCGTGGATGCGGCCCGCGACCATGCCCGGCGAGATCTGATAGGGCAACTCGGTGACGACGATGCCTTGACGGCCCGGGCGGATTTCTTCGATCTCGGCGCGGGCGCGCACGCGGATGGAACCGCGGCCGGTGCGATAGGCACTGTTGAGCCCGACGCGACCCAAGATGATGCCGCGCGTCGGAAAATCGGGCCCTTTGACGAACTGTGTGAGTTCGTCGATGGTCGCATCGGGATTCGCGAGCAGGTGCACTACCGCGTCGACGACCTCACCCAAGTTGTGCGGAGGAATGTTGGTGGCCATGCCCACCGCGATGCCCTGCGACCCATTGACCAACAAGTTGGGGAAGCGCGCCGGCAGGACGACGGGCTCACGCTTGGAGCCGTCGTAGTTGGCCGTAAAATCAACGGTGTCTTCATCGATGCCGTCGAGCAACCGCATGGCCAGGTTGCCGAGGCGACACTCTGTGTAGCGCTGGGCCGCCGGTGGGAAGTCGGGTGAGCCGTAGTTGCCCTGGAAGTCGATGAGTGGGTGGCGCAACGAGAAGGGCTGCGCCATGCGGACCAGCGCGTCGTAGATAGCGGAGTCGCCATGGGGGTGGTAGTTACCCATGACGTCGCCGGTGACGCGGGCGCACTTGACGCGGCTGCGGTCGGGGCGATAGCCCGCGTCGAACATGCTCCACAGAATGCGGCGATGCACGGGCTTGAGACCATCGCGCACGTCGGGCAACGCGCGACTGATGATGACCGACATCGCGTAGTCCAAGAAGGAACTTTCCATCTCTTCTTGGATCTCGATCATCTGCACGCCGACACGCGCCCCACCATCACCGCCGTCGCCGGTGGTGCCGGAAATCGGATTTATGTTGTCGCCGGGAGGCTCTTCGGGAGGTAAGTCACTCATCGTGTTGTCGTCATCGTTCGTCGTTGGGTCAGATCAGAAGTCGAGGTTGCGGACTTCGCGCGCATTGGTGACGATGAAGTTCTTGCGGCTCTCGACGTCGTCACCCATCAAGATGCTGGTGATCTCGTCGGCGATCGCCGCTTGTTCGATCGTCACCTGGAGCAACGTGCGCAACGACGTATCGATGGTGGTGTCGCGCAATTCTTGCCAACCCATCTCACCGAGGCCTTTGAGTCGCTGAAAGTCGGCCTTGTGGTTGGGGCGGCCGCTGAGGAACGCGGCCTTGGCCACATCGTCTTTGAGATACACCTTTTCTTTGCCGATGTCGGTCGAATACAACGGCGGTTGCGCGATGTAGACGAACCCTGCCTCGACCAGTGGTCGCATCTGGCGGAAGAAGAACGTGAGCAGCAGCGTGCGGATGTGGCTGCCGTCGACATCGGCGTCGGCGAGGATGATCACCTTGTGATAGCGGGCCTTGAGGACGTCGAACTCGAGGCCGAGCCCGCCGCCGATGGCCGAGATCAACGTTTGGATCTCGGTGTTGCGCAACATCTTGTCGACGCGTGCGCGCTCGACGTTGAGAATCTTGCCTCGGATCGGCAGGATCGCCTGCACGCGGGGGTCGCGGGCGCGCATGGCCGAGCCACCGGCCGAATCGCCTTCGACGATGAACAACTCGCACTCGTGCGGATCGCGGCTGTTGCAATCTTTGAGTTTGTCGGGCATGCCGGCGCCGTCGAGCGCGGACTTGCGCCGGATGAGATCACGCGCTTTCTTGGCCTCGGTGCGAGCGCGCGCGGCGTTGATGGCCTTGGTCGCGATGGCGTTGGCCTCGCGGGGATTCTCTTCGAGCCACTCGCCCAGTTTCTCGTTGGTCGCCTTTTGCACCAGCGAGCGCACCGACACGTTGCCCAGCTTGCCTTTGGTCTGGCCCTCGAACTGGGGATCACGCAAGCGCACACTGATGATGGCCGTCAGACCTTCACGGATGTCCTCGCCGAGGAGACGATCGTCTTTCTCCTTGAGCTTGCCCTTGTCGAAGATGTAGTTGTTGACGGTCGACGTGAGCGCGGTGCGAAAGCCTTCTTCGTGCATGCCGCCTTCGCCGGTGCTGATGCCGTTGGCGAACGAATGAATGCCGTCACTCTGGTAGCCGGTGTTCCACTGGAACGCGATCTCGACCTCTTGGTTCTTGTCGGACTCTTGGAAGTAACCGACGGTCTCGAACAACGCGTCTTTGGAGGCGTTGACGTGTTTGACGAAGTCCCTGATGCCGCCTTCGTAGAAGAAGACGACGGACTCGGCGTCGTCGCTCTCTCGGCGGTCATGGAAGCGGATCGTGAGGCCCTTGTTGAGGAAGGCCATCATCTGGAACCGCTCGAGCAGGGTCCGCGCCGAGAACGTGACCTCTTCGAAGATCTTCTTGTCGGGCCAGAACCGCACGGTCGTGCCGCGGGGGCGGTCGGGCGATGGGCCGATCTCGTGCAAGGACTCTTCGAGGTGGCCGCCGTCGACGAATACCATGCGATGACGGGTGCCGGCGCGGTCGATCTCGACCTCGATTCGCACCGACAGCGCGTTGACGACCGAGATGCCGACGCCGTGCAGGCCACCGGAGACCTTGTACCCCTCGCCGCCGAACTTGCCGCCGGCGTGCAGGGTCATGAGCACGAGCTCGGCCGCGGAACGGCCGTACTCGGGTTTGATGTCGGTGGGGATGCCGCGGCCATTGTCGATCACCTCGACGCCGCCGTCGGCCAACAGGGTGATGTCGATGTGCGTGGCAAAGCCCGCCATCGCCTCGTCGACGGAGTTGTCGACCACTTCGTAGACCAAGTGGTGCAGCCCCGACGGACCCGTCGAACCGATGTACATCCCCGGCCGTTTGCGGACTGCTTCGAGGCCTTCGAGAACGGTGATGTCCTTGGCGCCGTACGACTCTGCGCCATCGAGATTTGTCATGCCGGAGGTTCCTGTCGCCACACTCGTGCGAGTGCGGAAAAATTGCTGGTCAAAGGGGAGATCGAGCCGTGGGGCGAGGGGGGCGAAGTGGGGCGAGAACTCACCAAATCACGATGATGAAAGTTTACCAGCTGGCAGTGACAATCAGCGCTGGTACGCAGGGCTATCGCGAGGGTTCGCGGACCGCCCTCAGCGGGTCTCCACGGGGCGCAGCCGGAAGCGGATGCGGTCGATCCGCGGACCCCCCGGCAGGGCCTCGAGGCGGGTGCGCAACTCGGGTTCGAGCCATCGCAACTGGCTCGCCCAGGCCGGGTCGTCGACCTCCACCAAGAGCTCCCCGTCACGCAGCGCGATCGGCTGCGCGTGCGCCGCGAGTTGGGGCCCCGCGAGCGCCGGCCATTCGGTGAAAACGGTCTTCACGGTCCTCGCGGCAGGGGCTCGCAAGTACCCGAGCACCCGATCGAGCGCGGCACCGAGCGGTGCCGGTTCCTCGTTGCGCGGCCGACCCGGTCTCATCCCCCGCACGCTAGCTCCCCGCTCAGTCAGAGCCGCTCGGGCTCAGCTCCCCGCTCAGTCAGAGCCGCTCGGGCTCAGCTGCGACTGCGGAGCTGGCCGGGGCCGACGTCGAAAATCTGCTCGATCTCGGCCTCGGCCGGAATCTCGATGGCGGAACTCATGAACGCCTGGCCCACCGGCAAGTGTTCGATCAACGAGCTCGACCGTTCGTGATCGAGTTCGGAGAACACGTCGTCGAGCAAGAGCAACGGCAACATGCCGGTCTCGCGACCAACCAGTCGATGTTGCGCCAATCGCAGTGCGAGAGCCAGCGATCGTTGCTCTCCCTGCGACGCGTGCGTGCGCGCCGGCAATCCTTCGAGCAACACGTCGATCTCGTCGCGGTGGGGCCCGACCGTCGTCGCGCCCCGACGTACATCGTCGTGCTCGACCGCCGCTAGTGCCTCGGCCATGCCATCGTTGATCCACGGCGCGTTGTAGTCGAGCGCCAACACGGACTGCACACCCGAGATATCGCGATACGCCTCGACCACGAGCGGCGCGAGTTGCTCGATTGCGAGCCGGCGCAACGCACCGACGACATCGGCCGCGGGCGCAAGCTTGTCATTCCACACGGTGAGCGAATGGCGCGCCGTTGCATCGAGACGGCCGCCCGACTGGCGTAGCAACGCGTTGCGATGACGCAAGATCCGTTCGAATTCACTCAGCTGTATGTCGTTGTGCGCGTCGAGCGCGACGAGCAACTCGTCGACGAACGCTCGGCGTTCGCTCGGCCCACTCTTCAGCAACTGAAGATCGTCGGGCGAGAACACTGTCACACGTACGTGACCGAGTAGATCACGGGTGCGCGGCAACCGTTTGCCGTTGACCATGACCCGACCGGCTCCGCGCGCCGCCAACTCGGCGTCGATGGTCGTATGGCGCCGATCATGAAGTATCTCGCCGCGCACCCGCGCGTTCGTGGTTCCCTCACGCACCACCGCGTTGGTGGGCGACCCGCGGAATGACTGCATTGTGGCCAGCCACCCGATGGCTTCGAGAACATTCGTCTTGCCGACGCCGTTGGGCCCGATCAACGCGACGCGGCCCGGCGGAAACGCAACCTCGAGCTGCGTATACGAACGGAAGTCGACGAGAACGAGTTGCTGCAAGTGCAGCGCCGCTGTCACGACACGCGGACAGGCATCAGCAAGTAGAGGAACTCGTCGTCACCACTCGATCGCAGCACTGCCGGCTTGAGTGCATCGACGGTCTCGAGCGTGATCTTTTCGCCACCGCATACTTCGACACCGTCGAGGAGATACTGCGGATTGAATGCGACGGTGAGTTCTTGTCCGTCGTACTCGGCATCGAGATCTTCATGGGCTTGGCCGATATCTTGCGTGATCGCAATCAACTCGAGACCGTCGGCCCGCATGGCGACGCGCACCGGTGTGGCCTCTTGTGCCATCAATCGCACGCGGCGCAACGCGTCGAGGAAACTTTCGCGTTCGACCGTGAGCTTGTTCGGATGGTTTTTGGGGATCAGCCCGCGATAGTTGGGGAACTCACCTTCGATGAGCCGTGTGCTCAGCTGCACGCCACCGACCGAGAACGACGCGTCGCGTTGGCCGAGCATCAGCTCGACCGCTTTGCCGCTGTGCAACGTACGCGTGAGTTCGTTCAACGCGCGTGACGGCACAAGTACGTGTTGGCCTTCGCTCAACACCGCGGCCCCACCGATATCGCGCACGGCGAGGCGGTAGGAGTCGGTAGCGACGAAACGAATGCCGTCGGCCTCGGCCGCCATGAGCACTCCGGTCAGTATCGGCCGCGAATCATCGGAACTCGCCGCCCCGACGACCTGCTTGAGCGCCACGGACAACTTGTCGGATTCGATGGTGATCGGCTCGCCCTGCGCGCGCTCGAAACGCGGATACTCATCGGCCGGCATGATGCGCAGCGAGAAGTTGGAACGATCGACCGACACCTGCGCCTGGTCGCCGTCGACATCGAGATGCACTGCGCCGGCCTTGAACGAGCGCACGATGTCACTGGCCAACTTAGCCGGCAGCACCGCGACGCCATCTCGTTCACCGTTGACGACGCGCTCGACGGTGATCGTGAGATCGAGATCACTGCCCGTAACCCGCAAGTTGTCGCCGGTGAGCTCGACGAGCAGGCCCGAGAGCACCGGCAACGAGCCACCCCTGCTCGATACGGCACGGCCGGCGGTCGTGAGCGCGTCGAGTAACACGTCACGTTCGCAACGGAACTTCACGACGGTCTCTCTTTCTTTGTCTGTACACCTTGGAAGAGTAGGGGGAGTAATAAGGGCTGTGGATTGGGGAAAACCGGGGTACGGTGCTGGTCAGACCCATGACGCTCGCGCGCGGGTTGTCCCCAATTACACACTGGGTTGCATGACTGTGTCCGGGGGGCTGTGTACGGCCGACGGCCCATCCCCTGTTTTCGATGGTGTTGCACAGTGCCGTCCACCGCGTTGTCCACCGTGTTGTTTGCGTTGCGTCTCGGAGATCGGCGACAGCTTATGGCGTTGCTGTGACACTGTTAGTTGCCGGTCTTGATCCGCTGGATCAACTCGGTGACCTGGTCGTAGATCTGACGGCGTTCGGGCATCAACGCGCCGATCTTTTCGACCGCGTGAATGACGGTGGTGTGATCGCGGCCGCCGAACTCGCGCGCGATGGCGGGATAGCTGAGGTCGGTGAGCTCACGCGTCACGTACATTGCGATCTGGCGTGATGTGACGAGGGGTCGGCGCCGGCTCTGACCGGTGATGTCTTCGATCGGGAAACCGAACATCTCCGAGGTCTTGTCGAGTATCAGCCTCGGGGTCACCGGCCGGGGTTGGTGTCCGTTGACGATGTCGCCGAGTACCCGGCGGGCAAGGTCGACCGTGAGCGGTGATTGCGTCAGGCTCGAGTACGCCGTGACGCGGATCAGCGCGCCTTCGAGCTCACGGATGTTGTCCGTGATGTTCTCCGCGATGAAGGTCAGTACTTCTTCGTGGATGCCATACGGATCGCGCTCGGCCTTCTTGCGCAAGATCGCCATGCGGGTCTCGAGGTCGGGCGGCTGGATGTCGGTGATGAGGCCCATCTTGAAGCGGCTGCGCAACCGGTCTTCGAGCGTCGGGATCGAATCCGGCGGACGATCGGACGACAGCACGATTTGGCGATTGGCCTGGTGTAAAGAGTTGAACGTGTGGAAGAACTCTTCTTGGAGGCCTTCTTTGCCTTCCATGAACTGGATGTCGTCGACGAGCAGGACGTCGATCTCGCGGTACCGCCGCTTGAAGTCGCTCATCATGTTGGTGCGGATGGCGTCGACGAACTGGTTGAGGAAGGTCTCGGTGGAGACGTAGCGCACCGTGTAGGTCGGATAGTGCGCGTGGACGTACTGACGGATGGCCTGTAAGAGGTGGGTTTTGCCCAGCCCGGCGGCCCCGTAGATGAACAGCGGGTTGTAGGACCGGGCCGGTGTCTCGGCGACGGCGAGGGCAGCGGCCTGGGCGAATCGGTTGGAGGTACCGGTGACGAAGGCGTCGAAGGTGTAGCGCTCGTTGACCGCCTCGTGTTGGCCGGCCTCGTGTTTATTGGCATGGTCGGGCCGGCCGATGACGATGGCTCGCGATCCCCGCAAATCGATGGCGTCGACATCGCCCCACTGCGTCGCCGAGGCGGCATCGTTGGCCGGCTCGGTCTCGACGAGGATCATGAGATCGACCTCGGCCATGCCGGCATCGGCGAGCGCGTCGCGCAGCAACCCGAGGTAGCGGCCTTCGATGCGCTCTTTGACGAGCAGACTGGGTACAGCGATCACGAACTGCTCGTCGTCGAGCACAAGTGGCTGGATGGCGTTGAAGGTCGTCTGCCAGACGGCATCGGACACCTGCGGCCGGATGCTGCCGCTGCAGGTTGTCCACAGGCCGGAGGCATCGCTGCGAGCGTCAGGGATGTTCATGATGGTTTCCACATCTGTGGAATGAGCTGGGGATGAGGCTGTTCGAAATCGAGCTCGTGGTGTGGAACGTCACAGGAACGTCACGAGGGCGGCGCACCGTATCACCGCACCGTCCGTCGTGCCACCGGGCTGTGGATTGTAGCGTCAACGCAGGTCAGCATGCATACAGCGTGACATGGCGGCGGTGCCGAGGGCGTCTTGGCGGCTCGGTCTGACACTTCGTCAAGTCGGCGGATACACTCCCTCTCCGCAGGTGCGCTCGGGTCATTCGACCGAGCGGCACGCGCCACATTCCGCTGCAATGGCGGCACGCTGCGTGGCGAACGTTCGAGGAGGCGAAAGATGAAGCGGACCTATCAGCCGAATGCCCGGCGACGGTCGAAAGTGCACGGATTCCGTAAGCGGATGAGCACTCGTGCCGGACAAGCAGTAGTACGGGCTCGCCGCCGCAAGGGTCGGGCGAAGTTGACGGCTTGATCTCCGGCGTTGCTCGACGAGCCAGTCTCGGGCTGTTGCGCCGCGGGATCACGGTTCGAGCGGGACCACTGTCGGTGCGTTACGCCCCGACCGGTGGCGCCGGCGCCGAGGTGGCGTACGCGATACGGCGT
The DNA here is from genome assembly GCA_039915945.1 of Acidimicrobiales bacterium. GTDB lineage: Bacteria > Actinomycetota > Acidimicrobiia > Acidimicrobiales > WLNW01 > DATLFA01. The sequence continues at coordinate 15,200 of JBDSMH010000037.1, forward strand.
AGTGGTGGCAGCGCGGTTGTGCGCAACCGGTGCCGGCGGCGACTGCGGGCCTGCCTGCATCAAGTCGACCAGCGAGGCGGCCTGCGCCCCGGGGTCTACCTGATCGGGGTCCGCGACGAGGCCGTCGAAGCGGCCTATCAAGAGTTGGAGAAATGGATGAGCCAAGCCATCGAAGCGCTGGCCCGGCGAAACGAGGAGACACGGTGAACCTGCCGGCGCGCGCGATGCTGCGCTTCGTGCACGGCTATCAACACGTTTTTGCGTACCGTTCCAGCCCCTGTCGTTATCTTCCGACCTGTTCCAACTACGCCCTCGACGCCATCGAGCGCCATGGTGCGGCCCGCGGTGGCTGGATGGCCGTGCGCCGTGTCACCCGCTGCCATCCGTGGAGTGCGTCGGGCTGGGATCCAGTGCCTGAGCGGAAGGCCAGCTGATGCTGAGCGGGATATTCGACCTCTTCGCCAACGTATTGGCGCTGTTGTACTCGTGGATTCACTCCTACGGCTTCGCCATCACGGCGCTGACCATCGTCGTGATGATGGTGACCACGCCGCTCACCTACAAGGGCACCAAGTCGATGCTGCAAATGCAGCGTCTGCAGCCCCAGCTCAAGGCCATTCAAGCGCGCCACAAGGGCGACCGCGAGAAGATGAATGAAGAGCTGCTCAAGTTCTACAAGGCGAACAACATAAATCCCGTGGGCGGTTGTTTGCCGCTGATCATCCAAATGCCGGTCTTCTTTATCCTTTTCCAGGTTCTTCGCGGGCTGACACGGCGGGTCACCAACGTCGGGCTACAAGCCGGTCTCGTCGCCACCGGCGTCGTTTCGGGGGGCAGTGTCGTCAAGGCCGACGACCCATTGAACAACTTCCGACCGAAGTATATCTCGCAAGATTCGCAGCTTTATCAAGACCTTTCGGACACCAACCGGATGAAGTCTTGGGGTATCGACATGGCCGAGAGTGCGAGTAAAGCGCTCACCCATTCGATAGGTCATGCGATCCCCTATCTGTTACTGATTGTGGCCGTATTGGTCACTGGTGTCGTACAGCAGCGCCAAATAGCCGGCCGCAACACGTCGGCGCAGATCAACCCTCAGCAGCAGATGATTATGAAATTGATGCCGATCTTCTTGCCGGTATTTTCATTTGCTATGCCGGCGGGTCTGGTGGTCTATTTCATTGTGTCGAACCTCTGGCGAGTGGGCCAGCAAGCGTTCATCACGCGCAAGTTCTATACGGGCGAGCATGCACTCGGAAACCTGGCCGTGGCCGCGCGTTCCGCACTGGTCGAAGAAGAGCCCGAGCCCGAACCGGAGAAGACCAAAGCGTCCAAGAGCGCCAACGACGCCGACGAGGTCAAGCCCACCGTCGGACGTAACCGATCAACAATGGCGCGCTCGTCCAAGGGCGTCGGTGGCCGGTTGCGGGAACTCGAGACAAAACCGCCCGAGCGCAAGAAGCCGGCGGAACGAAAGCCGCAGAAGAAGGGCGCGAGCGAACCCGCCGAGCCCCCCAAATTCACGTCCCGCCGAGTGACACCCAAGAGTGGCGACGGCAAGGGCAAGAGGAAGTAGCGAGCAAATGGAATGGGTAGAAGTAACCGGCCGCACACTCGAAGAGGCCAAAGACCTCGCGCTCGACCGCCTCGGCGTCGATGAGCGCGACGTCGAGTTCGTCACCGTCGAAGAGCCGCGGGCCGGATTCTTCGGTCGGCTCAAGGGCGAGGCACGAGTTCGGGCGCGCGTGAAACCAGCGCTGCGGGCCAAACCCGATTCGGGTGGTGGCCGCAACCGGCGCCGCGGTCGTCAGCGCCCCGGTGAGGGTGGCGAGACCGAAGCCGGCGGCCTCGCGCCAGCCGCGACCAAGGTCAAGCCGCGGTCCACTCCCCGAACGACGGCGCCCGTCGCCGGCGACGCGACCCAGAGCAGCGCGCCCGATGTCGATGGAGACGACGGTGCCGATGACGGGGCCGAGCGCCCGGCCGGCGCCGGTGGCGCTCGCCGGCGCGGTGGACGCGGTCGTGGCGGCCGTCCTGCGGGTCGCCCCGCAGACATCGATGATATGAACCGAAAGGAAGGCAGTCCCGTGACGTTGGAAACGCAAGTCCGTATCACCGAGGAGTTCGCCAAGGGACTCGTGCAGGCCTTCGGCTACGAGGCACAGACGACGACCGAGACCGCGGAAGATCAAGAGTCCGCCGAGGTTCGTATCGAGGGCGGGGAGCTGGGCTTGCTCATCGGCCCCAAGGGCCGCACGCTGGCCGCCATCAACGAGATCAGCCGCGCCGTGGTGCTGCGCCAACTCGACGCCGCCCCCGAGGGTCGCGTGCATGTGGATATTTCCGGTTACCGGCAGCGCCGTCGCGAGGCCCTCGAACGCTTTGCCCGCTCGGTGGCCGAAGAGGTCGTGTCCTCCGGCCGGGCCAAGGCTCTCGAGCCCATGTCGGCTGCCGATCGCAAGGTCGTGCACGATGCGGTGGGCGAGATCGACGGTGTACAGACGTCATCCGAGGGTGAAGAGCCCTCGCGCCGCGTGGTGATCTCGCCCGCGAGTTGAGCTGATTCGCCGGGACCCGATGGTGCCCCGGCGAAGCGGAAGGACAGGCGCCGATGGGTGCCGTGCTCGATGAGGTGCTGGGCGATGCCCAGCACCGCGGGTTTTTGGGGACCGGCACGCCCGCGGACTTCGTGCGCCACGCGCGGGGGTACCTGCAGGGCCTGACCGACGCCGAGGCTTTGGGCGATGGCATCGACCTCGGCTCGGGAGGAGGCATCCCCGGTCTGGTGCTCGCCGCCGACCTCCCCGAGACGCAGTGGGACTTGATCGAGCGCGGTCGAGCACGCGCCGACTGGCTCACCCGCTCGGTGGGGCGCTTGGGCTTGCGGGACCGGGTGACCGTGCGCCACGAGGCCGCGGAGGTCACGGGCCGCGGCCCGCTTCGGGCAACTGCGGGATTCGTCGTGGCTCGGCGGTTCGCCGCACCGGCGGTTGCCGCGGAATGCGCGGCTCCCCTGCTGCGAGTGGGCGGCCGCGCCGTCTTCAGCGATCTGGGCCCGAGCGGCCCTTTGAGCGGGAAGCTTGGCTCCAGCGACCTCTCGAGAGGAGATTCCACCCGTTGGGATGAGGCGGCGCTGGACTCGCTGGGGTTGTACCTGGTCCGCACCTGGCGAGGTGATGTCGGCACGTACGTGCTCCTCGAGCAACGCTCGCCCTGCCCCCAGCGATTTCCCCGGAGTCCGGGGGTTCCGGCCCGCCGACCGCTATTCTGAATGGTTGTCGGTGGGTGGACCGCACCGCTCGATCTGTTTCACGTGAAACACCGCGGCACGCTTGTGCCGATCTCTTGGGAGGCGCCTTGCCCGAGCAATCTGTCCGAAAGCGACGGGTATTGGCCGTTGCCAACCAGAAGGGTGGCGTCGGCAAAACCACGACGGCTGTCAATCTGGGGGCAAGCCTGGCCGAGTTGGGCTACCGCACGCTGGTGATCGATCTCGATCCCCAGGCGAATGCGACCACCGGCCTCGGTCTCGATCCCCGCTCGATCGAGACGTCGATGTACGACGTGATCCTGCGGGAAATCCCACTGGAAGATTGCATCGAGCCGACCGTGGTCAAGAATCTCTTCGTTGCGCCCTCCAGTCTGGATCTGGCCGGTGCGGAGATCGAACTCGTGCCCGTCTTCTCCCGGGAGCGCCGCCTCGGCAATGCCGTCGAGGCGATTCGCGACGAACACGACTTCATCCTGATCGACTGTCCCCCATCACTCGGGTTGCTCACGGTGAACGCGCTGGCCGCCGCGTCCGAAGTACTGGTGCCGATTCAGTGCGAGTATTACGCCCTCGAAGGGTTGGGACAGCTCCAGCGCAACGTCGAGTTGGTGCGCAAGAATCTGAATCCGATTCTCGAGATAACCACCATCGTCCTCGTGATGTACGACGGCCGGACCAAGTTGGCCGAGCAGGTGGCCGAAGAAGTGCGAGGACACTTTGGCGACAAGGTCTGCAAGCAGATGGTGCCCCGCAGCGTGCGCCTGTCGGAGGCACCATCGTACGGACAGCCGATCACCATTTACGACCCGTCGTCTCGCGGTGCGGTTGCCTATCGCTTGTTGGCGAAGGAGGTAGCCGGTCATGAACAATAAGCGCAGCGGGGGCCTGGGTCGCGGGTTGGGCGCCCTGATCCCGAGCGGCGGCGCCATGAGCACCGCGGCCGGTTCATCGCTCACCGAACTTCCGTGCTCCGCGGTCATCCCCAATCGCTTCCAGCCCCGGGAACACTTCGACGAGGAAGCACTGTCGTCGTTGACCGCCTCGATCCGCGAGATGGGCGTACTGCAGCCCATCCTCGTTCGCCCGGCGGTGGACGACCAGTACGAGATCATCGCGGGCGAGCGTCGTTGGCGCGCGGCCAAGCGGGCGGGACTGCAACACATTCCGGCCATCGTCCGGGAGATCGAAGACACGGCCGCGCTCGAGCACGCGCTGGTCGAGAACCTGCATCGTCAAGATCTCAATCCGCTCGAAGAGGCGGCGGCCTACCAGCAACTCATGGAGGACTTCGGTCTGACCCAGGAGGCAGTCGCGCAACGCGTGGGGCGTAGTCGTTCGGCGGTGGCCAACACCTTGCGCTTGTTTCAACTGCCGCCGACGCTGCAGCGGATGATCGCGGATGGCCGCCTTACTGCGGGACATGCCCGCGCCCTGTTGTCCACCCCCGACCGCGAACTACAAGAAGAACTGGCCGACGAGATCTTGAATCGCGGACTCTCTGTTCGTGACATCGAGCAACTCGTTCGCGACCGCCTGGCCCCCAAGACCGACCCCGTTCCCGAACCGGCCGCGGAGCCAGTGGCGCCCGGCGCCCCCCGTCCCGCGCCCGCGTTGCGTGAGCCCGCAGTCCTCGAACTCGAAGAGTTGCTGTCGGCCCGGCTCAACACCCGCGTGTCGGTGAGCCTCTCGGGCAAGCGCGGGCGCGTCGTCGTCGAGTTTGCGGACCTCGATGACCTCGAGCGCATCTACCGCGTGATCACTCCGCCGGGCACGATTCTCGAGACGTAGCGGCCCTGCGGTCAGTCTCGGCTCGAGATTCGACCGGTAGTACCGAGTGAACGAAACCCTGTCGCTCGCTGTGACCTTTGGCGTCAACATCGACTATCCAGAGGCTTTTCCACACCTTGTGGGTGAAGGAAACTGTCCACTAGTCGTTGAGAGCAGGGCCCTGAACCCATTCGTGGAGGGCCTCGACGAGCGCGGCGGCCACGGCCGCGTTTTGGCTCACGACTCGAGCGGGCGAGCCGACTCGGCACAGGACCGAAGGCATACGCGTCTCTCGTAGGATCGCCAACCGCATCGCACTCGCCGTGCCGGTTTCCAATCCGAGCGCTGCGGGAAGCAACTGCGCGCAGATCTCGGCCAAGTGCCGACCTCCCGCTGATGTGAATCCGGTGGTGGCGAAGTAGGCAACGTCGCAGCGGTCCTCGTCACTCGACGTGATCGCCACGAAGACCTGAGAACCGAATTCGTTGGCGTTGCGGGCCTGGGTCGACCAGTCGGGGTGGTGCTCTTCGAGGACAACGGCGCCGTGTTCGCGTATCTGGCGTCCGACGAGATGCACCAACGCGTGGAAGGGCCCGTTCTGTCCGACGGCTACTCGTAGGCCGGCCAGTTGGCGGGGGCGGCTGCGCACTTGTTCGTGTTCTCGCACTTGCGCGACCGAATGCGAGACATCGGACCGCGCGCTCAACCGAACGAGTTCGGCAATGGTCTGGGGCCCGGCGACCCCGTCGGAGGTGAGTCCGGCATTGCGCTGAAAGTCGGCGATCGCCCGTTCGGTCTCGGGGCCGAAGATGCCGTCGGCCCGCCCGGCGTCGAAGCCGAGCGAGCCGAGTCGCAGTTGTAGGTCGGCGATGTCGTCACCGCGCAGCATCGGCTGGGTGTGATAGATCGCCCGGTCGCCCAGCTTGTAGCTGGCCTCGACCAACGTGTTCCAGGTGGCTTGGTCGCACACGCCGGTGGCGTCGAGCCCATGCGCCAATTGGAACTGTTCGATGGCTGCCGCCGTGAATGCGCTGTAGTGCGCGAGATCGGCCGTCAACCGGTGGCCGGCGGCGGCGAGACGGCGGTGGAGGTCGCGGACCTCTTCACCGGATGCCCCGACTCTGAGCGGCAGACTCATCGTGGATCAACCACGCGGTAGCCGTTGCGACCGCGCCGCGCCGACCCACGCGCCGTGGGGGCTAGAGGTACGCGGCGAGCGACTCGAGCAACTGTGCCTTGCCGCGGGCCCCGACGAGGCGGTTGACCTCGACGCCGTCCTTGAAGACGATCAGCGTGGGAATGCTCATGACCTGATACTTCATGGCGACATCGGGCGAGTCGTCGACGTTGAGCTTGACGATCTTGAGCTTGCCGTCTTGCTCTTCCGCGATCTCTTGGAGGATCGGGGCGATCATCTTGCACGGGGTGCACCACTCGGCCCAGAAGTCGACGAGTACTGGCTCGGACGCGGACGCCACCACCTCGTTGAATGTCGATGAGGAAAGCGTGCTGATTGATCCGGCCATGGCCGTCTCCTTCTAGAGGTGTGTGAGGCGCTGGTAATTGAAGTACTCGTGAGAAGTTGGTCGAGTGAACGGTGAAACGTAGTCGAGCGACGACGAATTCCCCAGATGGTGGCGTCAGTGCTGTGTCTCCAGCCACCGCTCGGCGTCGATGGCCGCCATACAGCCCGAACCCGCTGCGGTGATTGCTTGGCGATAGATGTCGTCTTGGACATCGCCGCAGGCAAAGACGCCGGGGACATTGGTGGCGCTGGTGCGCGGGTCGGTGATGAGATAGCCGGACTCGGCCATCTCGAGTTGACCGCGGAACAGGTCGGTGTTGGGCCGGTGACCGATGGCAACGAACAGTCCGCTGATGGGCAGCGTGCTGACGAGGTTGGTCGTCGTATCGCGCACGACCACTCCTTCGACCTTGTGTTCACCCAGGATGTCGTCGACGGTGTGATTCCAGAGGAAATGGATCTTGGGATTGGCGAACGCCCGGTCCTGCATGATCTTCGACGCGCGGAGCTCTTTGCGGCGATGGATGATCGTGACCGAGTCGGCGAACTTCGTGAGGAACGTCGCTTCTTCGAGGGCCGAGTCGCCACCACCGACCACCGCGATGTTGTGGCCCCGGAAGAAGAAGCCGTCGCAGGTCGCGCAGGTCGAGAGTCCGTGGCCGATGAGGCGTTGCTCGGCCGGGAGACCGAGCATCAACGATTGTGCCCCTGTCGCGACGATGATCGAGCGGGCCAGGTAGGTCGGCTCGGCAGCGGGGTCGCCCACCCAGATCTTGAACGGGCGCTCGGAGAGGTCGACGCGCGAAACCTTGACCGTCAAGATCTCGGCGTTGAAGCGCGTGGCCTGCGAACGCATGTTCGCCATGAGGTCGGGGCCCATGATGCCCTCAGGAAAGCCAGGAAAATTTTCGACCTCGGTGGTAAGCATCAACTGCCCACCCGGTTGGTCACTGGTGCTCGAGGGTTCGCCTTCGAGGACGAGCGGCGCCAGATTGCCGCGCGCCGTGTACACCGCGGCGGTCAGACCGGCGGGCCCTGATCCGATGATAACTACGTCACGAATATCGCTCACAGAGATGCCTTAACGAAAGGGAATCAGGACTCACGCCGCCCGGTTGAGGGTTTGCGTTTCGAGAACAAGAAGGCTCCGCCAAGGGTAAATATTCCACCGAGCAAAAGGTAGGTGGTCCACACCTTGCCGGGCAGGTAGCCGTTGACCAAACGGATGGTGCCGATCAACAACAAGAAGAAGGCAACGGTGCCGATGGACAGGGCCACGAGGCCGAACACGATGCCCCGGGCCACGGTGATCGCCGGGCGCGTCGTCTTGTCGCGGATCTGCTCGATGACGCGGACGGCGGTATCGGCGATCTGCGCGGGCCAGTCGCGACTGGTGTCGACGTCAGCGTCTTGGGCGTTGGAAGACAGTGGCGATTCGGCCATGGCCGCGCAGCATACCGGGCACCGCTCGCCCGCCGCCGACCCGAGCGGTGCTTTGAGCGGATGTCCGGTCAGCGTTTGGTGAGGTCGAGCGTCGACTGCGCGCATGTCGCGTTGTCGTACACGTCGGCGCGGGTGCCGGTGACCACGATGGTGACGGAGCGGCCGCGCAACTCGGCGCTGTAGATCTTGGCCTCGGGTGAATCGGTACGCGGGCACGAAGGCGTATCAGTGGCGGTTCGAGCCTGGGGCACGGTGGCGGGAGTCGACCCCGATTGGTCACGCGTGCGCACCAAGGCCTGGCCTAGCGCGGTTTCGTCGTTGAAACCGCCGAGGTACACCGGCGCCAGCTTCGCCGACTCGGTTGTCGCGTTCGTGGTGGCGCCCGCGCCGGCGGCCGCCGGCGGCGTCGTCGCGGCCGGTGCGTTCAATTGGTTCTTGGCGTCGAAAAGATCCTCTGCCACCGAGGGCGCGCCCGCGGCGGTCGATTGGTCCGCGTCGTTGTTGTCTTGTGACGCCACGAGCCAGGTGCCGAGGCCGAAGAACATGGCGATGACGGCGGCCGCCGCAACGATGGGGCCGAGGGTGGTCGCCCGCCGGTTGCGCATCGGGAGCACCGTGGCGGTAGGCGCGGCGGCATCAGCGAGGGCCCGAGCGATGAGCGTGTTGCGCAGTTCGTCACTGGCGGCCGCCGTCGGTGTCGCGAGCGCGTCCTGCACCCGGCGGAAGGTTGCGGCCCGCTCGACGAGCGCAGGGTCGCCCTCGACGCGGGCGCGTTCGTGGGGCGTGGCCACGCCGTCGACGTAGGCCGAGACGATTTCGTCGAGAGAGGGATCGAACTCGTTCATTCCGACTGCTTTGGACGTTCGGGGGCGGTCACTTGGTTCCCTATGGAGGCCTCGTCGACGAAACGGGCGAGATGGGCCCGACCGCGCGCAATGCGTGAACGCACGGTGCCGGGCGGGATGCCGAGCACATCGGCGATCTCGTCGTAGTCGAGTTGGCACAGATCGCGCAGCACCACCGCCGCCCGGAAATCCGGGCTCAGCTGGGCCAGCGCGCCGTCGATTTCGAGACGATCGGCGATGTCGCCGGCGAAACGATCGGGCACGGTTGCTACCGGCAGAGCGTCGTCGGCCATGGCGATCGGCCGCCGCCCCTTGCGCCGTAATTCGTCGAGGCAGGCGTTGGTGGTGACGCGGTAGATCCACGTACTGAACGACGATCGCCCGTCGAAGCGGGTGATGCCGCGGCATATCGCCATCAAAGCCTCTTGGGTGGCGTCGTCGGTGTCGGGGTCGTTGGCCATGACCCGGCGACACAGCGCCCGCACGCGGTCGAAGTGCAATTGGAGCAGCCGCTCGAGGGCATTGCGGTCGCCGCGTCGGGCGGCGTCGACGAGACCGGCGTCGTCGACGCGTCCCGCCCGATCAGCTGGCGTCACCCGCTTGACTTTACGCCCCTTCAAGAGGGGTAGTTCAGCCGCCGAGCTTGTCGAGGAGGTTGGTGAGGGTATGGCTACCCGCGAGCAACGCAAATGCCAGTGCCGCGGTGCCGAGGATGATCGCGGTGAGGACGATGACACCCAGCGCGTGGCGCAGCGAATGGCGCGGCGATGGGGGTTCGACGGTCGCGGCGACCGGTGCGGCAAGGACCGGTGCGGCGATGGTCGCGACCGTGGTCGGGTCGAAAACGGGTGGCATCGTCGCCGTCGGGTCGAGCGGTCGGGGTTCGGGGTCGGTCGTGTTTGCGGAGCCCCGGACCGCCACGGATCGGCGCAGGGCGTCGGCCAGTTCGGCCGCCGTCGGGTAGCGATCGCGAGGCTCGCGTGCGAGTGCGCGAGCAATGATGGCGTCGAGCGCGGCCGACACGTCGGGGCGAGATGCACGCGCCGACGGTGCGTCGCGGTGAAGGCGCGCTAGTGCGAGTGCGTCATCGTGATCGGCAACGAACGGCGATCGCCCGACCAACGATTCGTACAGCACCGTGCCGAGACCGTAGATGTCGCTGCGCGCAGTAGCCGGCTCGCCCCGCACTTGCTCGGGTGCGACGTAGCGCGCGGTACCGACGTAGGTGCCTGCCTCGGTGAGGTCGAGCGCGAACCCGCTCTTCGCGATACCGAAGTCGGTGATCTTCACCGAGCCGTCTTTGCCGAGAATGATGTTGGCCGGTTTGACGTCGCGGTGCACGACACCAGTGCTGTGCGCGGCATGCAACGCGTCCGCGACCGATGCCGCGATCTGTACCGCCCGGTCGATCGGGAGCGTGCCTCGCTGGTCGAGCACGAAGCGCAACGTGCGTCCTTCGACGAGCTCCATCACGATGGCGTCCACGTCGGGCTGCGCGATGGTGTCGTACACCGTCACGATGGCGGGATGACGCAGGCGCGCGGTGGCGAGACCCTCGGCCCGAAATCGTTCGATCATCGCGGCCTTGCGCAGGTGCGGATGCAGGATCTTGACGGCAACCGGCCGCTGCAACAGCTCGTCGTTGGCTTCCCACACTTCGGCCATGGCGCCGTGACCCAGCGATCGCACCAACCGGTAGCGACCGGCCACCAGCGTGCTCGCGACGGTGCTCATCGGACCGTCAGCGTACGTGGAATGCCACGCCAACCACGCGCGGACCGCCGTGCGAGCCGATCACCGCGCCGATGGGGCCGACTCGAACCCGTGTCAGATCGATGTCCGCCCGCAACAACTCGAGGAAGTCCTCGATGTCGGGCGCTTCGCTGTGGATCACGTTGAGGTTGTCGACCGGGTAGTGCTGCATCACTTGGTCGCGGAGCCACTGCAGCGCCTTCTTGCGCGTGCGCGTCTTGCCCGCTTCTTCGACGCGACCCTTCGAGATGTCGAGCAGCGGCTTGATCGAGAGCATGCTGCCCAACATCGCCTGCGCGCCGCCGATGCGTCCGCCCTTCTTGAGGTACTCGAGCGTGTCGAGCGTGCCGTAGATGCGTTGGCGGCCTTTGAGCGCGTCGACTTCTCTCACGACGGTCTCCGCTTCTGCGCCCTCGCGGGCGAGCGCGGCCGCAGTCAACACGAGTTGCCCGAGCCCCGCGGTGATCGAACGTGAATCGACGACGTGGACCGGGATCGCGGAGAACGCCGACGCCGCCGTCTGCGCGGACTGCATGGTCGCCGAGAGTTCGCTCGACAGGTTGATGCTCACGATCGCCGACGCGCCGTCGGCCCGCAGCCGTTCGAATGCTTGCGCGAATGCGCCCGGCGCAGGTGCTGCGGTCTGTGGCAGTTCGGCCGATGATGCGAGGCGACGGTAGAACTCCGACACGGGGAGTTCGGTGCGGTCGACGAACTCTTCTTCGCCGAAGCGAATGCTGAGCGACACGACCTCGACCCCCCACTGCGCGACCTCGTCGTCAGTGAGATCGCACGCGCTGTCGGTGACGATGCGGACGGTCATGCTGCTCCAGTCAGTTCAGTGGCGATTCTTGCGCGCTTCGTGCTGCGGTGGTGGCGTATCCACCAGGTGACCAACACGGCCAGTGCCGCGATCGAGATGCCGAGACCGACACCCGACAACGCGACCGAGCGGATCTTGTAGCGCGCAGTGGTGAGGGTGATGACGCCGTCGGACGAGCGCACGGTGACGTCCACCGGGAATGATCCGGGCGTGCGGGGGCGCACGCGCACCTTGAGCGGGTTGGTTCCGGGGGCCAAGGTGACGGGGATGATGCGCCCATCGGGGAAGTCGAGCCGGGGGTCGCTGCGCAACTCGATGACGACGCTGAGGCTGGGATTGGCGGGGTCGTTCTCGATGGTGATGGGAAAAAGGTCTTCTTGCGCAGTGAGCGTGAAGCGCAACGCGCCGGTGATCGTGACGCCCTTGCTGCCGCGCTCGACCGTCTGGATCACTTGGTTGAGATAGGCGTCGCGTTCGTTCGAATCGAGCCGGTCATCACCCGAAACGAGCAACAACTCCCGCAATGGTGCGGTGCGTCCGGCACCGGACGTGTCGAGCAGCGAACCGAAGCTGTTGAGCCGGGCGCGGGCTTCGCGCAGCAAGATGGGGTATTGGCCGAGCGCCTTGGGCAATTCGGGGCGCAACGTGCGGGTCAACACGCCCTGCGCCGGCGTGGCAGTCGCGGTGTCGGTGTCCATGGCCGACGCGGGCAGGTTGAAGATCGAGGTGAAGTTGCCCGTGCGCAGGATCGGGTTCGATTGCAACGCGTTGCTGATGACGTTGAGGAACTGTGTGCTCGTGCTCCAATCGTCGGGCACCAACACCACAACGCCGTGGCGTTCGTCGCGCGCCGCGACTTCGCGTGCGTTGGCGATGTCGAAGTACGCGGCCGAGAGATCGGCGAGCAGTCGGTGCGCGTTGAGCACCGAATCCCCGGCGAAGAGTTGGCGCAATTCCGGATCGACCGACACGCCGGTGCCCCGAGTGCCGCGAATATCGAACCGTTTGGTGGGTGGGGTCGCCCACCCGGTACCCGGCAGCGCGTCGAGCTGCGATTCGTGCATCACGTACACGCTCGTGCCGAGTTCGCCCAACATGGCCAACGTTTCGGGGGTCGCGCTCGGATCGACGATGGAGGTGCCCAACGTGGGCTCGACGCCCAACACGCGCCTGATGGTGCCTTGTCCGACGAGGTACTGATCTTTGAGCTCGTCGATCAACCCGGCGGCTCGCCACGCTTCTTCGTCGAGGTTGCTGTACGGCAGCGCCAGCACTTCGCGCGTCGCGGCGAGTTGCCGCAACCGATCGAGCAGCGCGCGATCTTCGGGCAATGAGCTGAGCTCGAGCGCGCCCAGCAACTGCGGACTGATCGCGAGCACCGCGGCCGGCAGTGCTTCGATGCGATCGGCCAGCGTGAGCAGTCGGTTGCGGTCGAGGCTGTCGAGGCGCACCTGCTGATCGGGGCGCAGTGCCGGCTTGGCAGTGAGGGGCACGGCGATCGTGACTTCGAGTGGCGGTGTCGTGATCGACGTGCCGGCATCGGGAACGATCACGAGCTCGGTCATGATCGCTTTCTTCGGTTTGCGCGGCTCGCTTGCCGGTCCCACGCCGATGGCCACGGGCCACACCCCGGGCTCGAGCGTGGCGCACTCGTGGGTGACCACTGTGGGCGAACAGATCGCGAGGTTCATGGTCACGAGGCCGTTCGGCTGTCGGGCAACGGCGGGATCCTCGGGGAACAGTGCCACGACGTTGCCCGACAGCATCGTGGCCGGGCGATCGACGCCGCGAAGGTCGGCACGGAGATCGGCGCGCGTCTGGCGTACGCGAGTATTCGAGTTCGACACCCGCCCGACTGCGATCGCGACGCGGTCGGTTGGCGCGACGTTGGTCAGCTTGACCGTGATCGAATATTTTTCACCGCGGCGCACGTAGCGCGACTGTTCCACTACTTCGATGTTGGGGGTCGCCTGCGCGCCGGCTGTTTGCACAAAGGCCACCGAGGGAACCATGGCGACGATCAGCACGGCCACGACCGCACCGCATTTCGACCACCACGGCGACGCGGTCACGTGCGTCCGATCTCGAGTCGTAGCACGGCGAGTCCGGGCTCGACGGGGACGAACCCCAGCCGCTCGTACAACGCGAACGCGCGTGCATTGGCTTCTTGGGTGTTGACCGACACTCGCTCGACGCCGGCGCGGCGCATCCAATGGAGGCAATCGAGCACGAGCGCGGCGCCGATGCCGTTGCGTTGCGCGTCGGGATCGACGGCCAACCGCTGCAGGTAGCCGTGGTCGCCGGCGTGTCCACTGACGGCGTAGCCGATGATGCTGCCGCGCTTGCCCCGCGACCCCGATTGGCGGGCCGCGCGAAAACGACTGGCCGGGGTGGCAGAAATCGCTTCGTGGAGCGAGGGTCGATCGAGGCGCCACATCGGGTCGAAGGCCCGCTCGTCGACTTCGAGCACCGCCGGCCTATCCCATCGGTGCGCGGCACCGACACGTGCGGGGATCGTCGGGCGCGGAGGCAGCACGCGCAAGTCGTGTTGCAAGAGGTGCAGTCGTTCGTAGAGCGTGAAGCCCCACTGCACGAAGACCTGTTGTTCGCGCGCGGTGAGCGCGGCGGTGAGGACCTCGGTGTAGCCCCACGCCGACAGTTGGCCGAGGCTGCGTTCGAGACCGACGCGCGAGAGTCGCTCGGGTGGCGTGAGCGGCACGAGATAGCCCACCGTCGGATGCCCCCGCCAGGCGCCGAGCCGATATTGCTCGGCCCCGACATTGATGACTTCGAGGCCTCCCACGCGTGCAACTGTAGGCTCTGGGGCGATCCGAGCCCCCGTCACGGGCGGGCCGGGAGTCCGTCAACTGCGAGTGCGCGCGTGATCTTGGTCGTCACCCATGAGCGATGTGGACAACACGAGGTCGGCGTGGGTCACCCCGAACGCCCCGAGCGACTGTCGGCCGCCCTCTCCGGCTTGCGCGACGCGGGGCTCGACGAAGCGGTCGACTATGTCGCCGCGCAACCGGCCGAGTTGCCCGACATCTTGCGGGTGCACGACGCGGTGCTCGTCCAGCGGCTCGGCTCGATCGACGAGTCGGGCGGCGGTTTCATCGACGGCGACACCTCGATGAACGAGCACTCCTTCGCCGCGGCGCGCCTCGCGGCGGGCGCGGGTCTCGTTGCGGTCGGGCACCTGCGCGCGGGCACCCATCGCGCCGCGCTGTGCGTCGTGCGCCCTCCGGGGCATCACGCCACGTCGTCGTCGTCGATGGGTTTTTGTCTCTTCAACAGCATCGGGATCACCGCCGCGGCCCTGGTCGCGGCCGGTGAACGGGTCGTCATCGTCGACTTCGACGCCCACCACGGCAACGGTACGCGGGACGCGTTCTACGAGAGCGACCAGGCGTTGTTCGTCTCGCTGCATCAGTGCCCGTGGTATCCGGGCACGGGCCGTATCGGTGAGGCCGGCCGTGGTCGCGGCGCTGGTTACACGGTCAACATCCCGTTTGCCGCGGGTACGAGTGGCGACGCGTATCGCCACGCGTTCGACGTCGTCGTGTGGCCCAAGATCGAGCAGTTCGCGCCCACCTGGATCCTGGTGTCGGCCGGCTTCGACGGGCACCGCCTCGATCCGCTGGCGCAGTTGGGCCTGACCGCCGGCGACTACGGCGATCTCGCCGACAAGCTGGTGGCCATGGTGCCGCCGGGCCGGCTGATCGGGTTCCTCGAGGGCGGCTATCACCTCGACAGCCTGGCGGCCAGTGTCGCGGCCACGGTGGGCGCGTTCGCGGGGGTCCGCGTCGGGGCCGAAGCCGCGTCGTCGGGTGCGCGAGCGGACGACGTCATCGCCGCGGTGCGGGCGCAACACGGGCTGCACTGATGGACGGTCCGCTGTTCGACAGGAATGCGTTCGACCAAGTCGTCGCCGAAGTGCGACCGCTGTCCGAGGCCTTCGTCGCGGCGGGTCACCGGGTCTATCTCGTGGGCGGGATCGTGCGCGATCTCATGGCCGGGCGCCAACGCAGTGCCCCCGACATCGACCTCACGACCGACGCCACGCCCGACGAGATCGAGCGCGTACTCGCCGGCCGTACCGATGCGTTGTGGAAGCAGGGCGCGCGTTTCGGCACCATCGGATGTCGTATCGGCAATCGTGTTTTCGAGATCACCACGCATCGTTCCGAGGCGTACCTCAGCGAATCGCGCAAGCCGATCGTCACCTTTTCGCGTCGGATCGAGGACGATCTCTCGCGTCGCGATTTCACCGTCAACGCCATGGCGATGTCGTTACCCGGCGGAGCGTTGATCGATCCGTTCGACGGCCGCCGTGATCTCGACGCGCGAATTCTGCGCACACCGCTGGCGCCCGCGGTTTCACTCAGTGACGACCCTCTGCGCATGATGCGCGCGGCGCGCTTCGTCGCCGGTTACGCGCTGGTACCCGAAGTCGAGACCGAGGCGGCGATCGGCGCGTTGCGCGATCGACTCGCCATCGTGTCGCGCGAACGAATACGAGACGAGCTCGACAAGTTGCTCTCGGTGCCCGACCCGGTGCCGGGCTTCGTGCTGTTGCGCCGTACCGAGTTACTCGGTGAGTTCATCCCCGAACTCGCCGCCGTCGACGATGCCTCGTTCGAGCTGCTACGCGCCGTTGATGGCCTCGATCGTCGTCGGGTTGCACTGTTCCTGCCGATCGCGAACCGGGTGGCAGTGATGGCGCGGGTCCGGGCGCTCAAGTACTCGGCGCACGAGATCCACAGCGTCGCCGCGGTGTTGAAAACGGTCGACTCGCTGCGCGTGCTCGAGCGCGTCGATGCACCAGCGGTCCGACGATTGATTCGGGCCGCCGGCCCTGCCCTAGACGACGCGCTGGTCCTGGTCGCAGCCATGCACGGGCCGCAGGCAACCGACGTGCACGCACTGATCGATCAGCTGGCCACCCGCGAAGATCTCACGACGTTCGAGCCCGAACTCGATGGTGACGAAGTGCAGCGCGTGCTCGGCGTCGGCGAAGGTCGCGTGGTCGGTGACGCGCTCGGGTTCCTGCTCGACCTGCGTCTCGACGAGGGCATCGTCGGCCCCGACGAAGCCCGCCGCCGCTTGTTGCAGTGGTGGACCGATAGAGATACGTGACGGTCGCCCTCCGTTGCGGCGGGAGCCGCCCCACCGTTGCGGCGGAGCCGCACAACTAGGTGCCCTCTTTGCGGGCCCGCACGATCAGCGTCGACGGCACCCAACCGGTGAGCGGCGACCGCCACGGCCCCGATGTCGACTCGGGTTCGAGGATGACATCGACGCGGAAGTTGGCCCGGGCCAAGCTGGCGTGCAGTTCGCCGAGCTGGTGCGGATAGGTGAGTGACGCGCCGTCACCCATCGGACTCTGATCGCGGAATCGGCGACCCATGCGCAAGCTGCCGTCGGTCGCTTGCTCGATGAGCGTGGACAGCGGGTGGGGCAAGCTCAGTATGAATGCGGCGCCCTGCTGCAACACACGATGTACTTGGCGGAACACGCGATCGAGATCGTCGACCGCGGCGAGCGCAAACACGCTGACGACGAGATCGATCGACGCGTTGCGGAGGAATGCGAGATCGGCGAGGTCGCTTTGGTGCAACTCGATCTTGACGGCTTCGTGTTCGGCCAGCTCGCGTGCGTGGTTGAGCTGCGTGGTGTCGGGGTCGAGCGCGAACACCTTGGCCCCTTGTTTGGCGAGTGCCACCGCCGCGTGCCCCATGCCGCAGCCCAGGTCGACGATGCGCTTGCCGGTGACGTCGCCGATCAGGCGTCGATCGAGGCTCGGTATGTCGGGTCCGAGTTCGACGTAGTCGATGGGGCGGGCCTTCGCCGTCGGAAACGCAGTCGAGTACCGCACCCATGTCATGGGGCAAGGCTACGTCGCGGTGGCAAACACGGCGGTGATGTCCCGATTCGCACTCTGCGACACTCCCAACGGCATCCGCCGCTACCCTTACGCCGGTGAAGTACGGCTTGTCCGACGCAGTCATGGCCCGGCATCGTCCAGGGCAGATCGACTATCGGCTCGCGCGACAAAACGTGCTGCACGCGTTTCGTGCCGGTTCCGTGTCACGGCTGCAGATTTGCGACGCTCAGTCCGAACTCACGCGCAACGCCACCTACTGCGGCGCCGTGGTCGACGATCCCTGCCCCATCTGCGATGCCGCCGCGATACGCAACGTCACGTATGTGTTCGGTCCGCGCTTGCCGTCAGGCGGTCGCTGTATCACCAACCTCGCCGAGATGGCGCGGCTGGCGCGCCGTGAGGCCGACTACACCGCGTATGTCGTCGAGGTGTGTGTCGATTGCGGTTGGAATCACCTCATGCGCAGCTATCAGCTGGCATGAACGCGGGCCCTGAGCGGCCCCGTCAGAGCGGGAAGCAATGGCCGAGCGTGGTGAGTAACTCGGTCTTGTCTTCGCCGACGTAGACCATCTCTTCGCCGAAGTAGCCGCCGGTGCTGCCGCGCACATGCGTACGCAACGCCACCACGGTGCCGGCGTCGATGCGCTGTTCACGATCGAACGATGCGCCGAGGGCGGTACCCGCGATCGCGCCCTCGTGGCCGAGCCCCACCGAATAGGCAATCGGCATCGGCGGTATCGGTTCGCCCGCAGCTTCGTGCGCGGCGACCAGATCGACGCCGGTTGCGCCCGGTCGCGCGGCAGTGACCAACGCATCGACGACGCCTTGCCACCGCTCGTGGAGGTCGCGTTGCACGGCCGTACTCGCGCCGCTGCACCACGTGCGCGCCAGCGACCCTTCGTAGCCCGCCCAGAGTGCGCCGCCGGCCAGCACGACCAAATCGCCGTCGGCGAGCACGGCGCGTTCGCCCTCACCGGTTATCCAGCGGATTGCGCCATCGGGCGCGATCACCGTGAAGGTGCCCTGTTGCGCGAATTGCGACGTGCCGAGCGTGCACATGCGATCGAGGTAGGCCGCCTGCAAGGATTTCTCGGTGACGCCCGGGCGAACTTCGCGCGCGGCGGCATAGATCGACGACTCGGCGATCGAGATGGCGATGCGCATCGTGTCGATCTCGGCGGGCAACTTGTGGCGGCGCAACTGTTGCAGGTCGTGACCGACACCGACGAAGGTCGCGTGGGGTACTGCGTTGGGGAGGAAGTCGCGCATGAATACCGAGAACCCGTCGACACCGATGCGGTCGGCGGTGCCGAGACCGGGGATGGCGAGGAGTGCGTCGAGCAACTTGCCCGGGTTGAAGCTGTTGCAGAACACGTCTTCGAACGGCACCTCTTCGGGAGCGCCTTCGTAGCTGGCCGAAAACGTCATCAAGTGCACACGGCCCGTTGCTCGCACGACAACGCACGTCGGCCCGAATGGTCGCGACGACGCGGTCCACAGACGGCGGGCACCCGACGAGTAGCGCACATTGGCCTCGCGTCCGAGCATCAGCGCGTCGAGGCCGAGGCGATCCATGAGCGCGGTCACTCGATCGTGGCGCGCCGCACGCAATGAGCGGTAGTCGACGCGTTCGCGATCTTCCATCGCGCCGGTGCCGATGTTGGGGGTGAGCATCTCGATGGTCATCGCGGTCTCATTCGAAAGGGGAGTAGCCGTAGGTGCTGAGTCGCTCGTAGCCGTCCTCGGTGACCGCCACTACTTCTTCGCTGCGGTAACCGCCGACGCCGTCGACCCAGATGACCGGCTCGAGCACGAAGGTCATGCCCGGCAGCAGTTCGACGGTGTCTTCGTATTCGGGGCCGAGCTCTGACCCGATGAACGGTGCTTCGGCCGAATCACAGCCCGCGCCGTGTGCGAGGTAGAACTGCTGTAGGCGGTAGTCGGCTTCGACGGCGCCGACATCGCGCGCGACATCGGCGCAACTTCTGCCGGGTTTGATCGCGGCGTACGCGGTGGCGATCACGTCGCACCACCGGCGGTAGCAATCGCGCAGCGCGGGCGACGGTCGGGGATCGACGCTGCAGATCCAGGTCTTGCCGAAGTCGCTGTGATAGCCGTTCCACACGAGGCCCGTGTCCGGTAGCACGAGCTCGCCTTCGCGTAGGAAGCGGTCGTTGCTCGCGAGCGGGAACCCGACGTCGCCGTTGGTGGTGCGGGTGCCGAGCGCCCGCGCCGGCGGTGTGATGCTCCAGATCGGATCGATGCAACTCCATGTGATACCGAGCTCGAACGCGCGGCGGAACAAGATCGCCGACAGCTCGTTCTGACGCACGCCCGGGCGCAGTGCGGCCTCGACGTCGTACATCGCCGTTTCGTTGATGTGTTGCGCCCGGCGCATGCATTCGATCTCGTCGCGCGTCTTGCACAACCGTGCCGGGCCCAGCGCGATACCGGCGTCGACGATCTCGACTGCGGGCAGTTGCGCCGGCAGGCGGGCGAGCATCGGCGCCGTGAGCTCGTCGAACCCGATACGGCCCGTGGTGCCTACGATTTCGCGTACCGCGAGCAAGAGAGCGTCGACGCCCTCGTCGTATTCGAGGGGCAACTCACGGTGCACCTGTGCAGGGTCGACGTCGACGACCGCCTCGGGAAACGGTGTCCATACGTGGATGTCGCCGTCCGCGAGAAACAGCACCGTGACCGTCTCGTGATGGACGCGTGCCGCATCGGCGAAGGCGCGGCCGATGCCGAGGTATTGATGATTCGACGGCCCCAGCAACACGACGGCGTCGAGACCTCCCGCCCGCATCGCGTCTTGCAGACGGGCACGTCGTTGCACGCGCATCCGTGCAAAATCGATGTGCTGGTCGGCCGTATTCGCGGCAGCTAATTCCCCCATGGCGACCCCCCGGAGAAAGCTACTCTGCTCGCGAGCGGGGCGAACGCCAGCCAGCACCGCTCGCGAGCGGAGCGAGCACCAGCCAGCACCGCAACCATCGGCCGCAGGGGAGATCGTGGCGCCAACGACCGAGCCGCTGATCCGCGCCGAGAAGCTGACCAAGCGCTTCGGCGCATTCGTCGCGGTCGACGGCATCGACTTTGCCGTCGAGCGCGGTGAGGCGTTCGGCTTCCTTGGGCCCAACGGCGCCGGCAAGAGCTCGACGATGCGAATGATCGGCTGCGTGTCACCGGTCAGCGACGGGACACTGCGCATCTTCGGGCTCGATCCCGCGACCGACGGCACGCGGATCCGGGGCCGCCTCGGCGTGGTGCCGCAGCAGGACTCGCTCGACGAGGAGCTGACGGTCTACGAGAACCTGGTGGTGTATGGCCGCTACTTCGACCTCCCCCGATCGGTGTGTCGCGAGCGGGCCCACGAGCTATTGGATTTCGTGCAGTTGCGTGACCGCGCGAACAGTCGCGTCGAGCCGCTCTCGGGTGGTATGAAGCGGCGCCTCACCATCGCCCGCTCGTTGATGAGCGAACCAGAGATGTTGCTGCTCGACGAGCCGACCACGGGCCTCGATCCGCAGGCCCGTCACCTCGTTTGGGACCGGCTCTACCGGCTCAAGCAGCGCGGCGTCACGCTGGTGTTGACGACGCACTACATGGACGAGGCCGAGCAGCTCTGCGATCGATTGGTGATCATGGACAACGGGCGCATCGTGGCCGAAGGCTCGCCGCGGCAACTCATCGAGCGCTACATCACCCGTGAAGTGCTCGAGTTGCGGTTCGCGGAAGCCGACGAGGCCGATGCGGCGACCATCATCGATCTCGTCGAGCGCGCCGAGGCCTTGCCCGATCGACTGTTGCTCTACACCGACGACGGTGAGCAGACGCTCGAGCATGTGCACGCCCGCAATGTGCGACCGCTGAGCGCGCTCGTGCGCCGAGCCACGCTCGAGGATGTCTTTTTGCGCCTGACCGGCCGTTCGTTGGTGGAGTGACCCGATGGCCACACCCATGCCGCTGCGCATTTTCGAACACCAACTCGTCTCGTATCGGCGGTTGTGGCGGGGCACGCTGTTCGTCTCGTTCGCGCAGCCCGTGTTGTTCCTGCTCGCATTCGGCGTCGGCATCGGTTCACTCGTCGACGACGATGTCGCGTCGAGCCAACGCATCGGCGACGTCCCCTATCTTGCGTTCGTGGCACCGGGGCTGTTGGCCGCCGCGTGCATGGTCACCGCGATGGTCGACGCGACGTGGCCCGTGATGTCGGCCATCAAATGGAGCCGGCAGTACCACGGCATGTTGGCGTCGCCACTGACGAGTACCGATCTCGTGCACGGCCAAGTGTTGTGGCTGTTGTTCCGCACGACGAACACCGCGGTCGCGATGGGCCTGGTGCTCAGCATTCCGTCCGATACCCGTGGGATAGGCCTCGTCGGCTCGGTCGGGGCGGGCGTGCTCACCGGGCTGGCGTTCGGTCTCCCCATCACGGCGTGGACCATGTCGATCGAACGCGAGAGCCACTTCACCGGGCTCCAGCGGTTCGTGATCACGCCGATGTATCTCTTCGCCGGTGCGATGTTCCCGATCAGTCAACTACCGCGGCCGTTTCGCGCGATCGCATACGTGACGCCGCTGTATCACGGCGTGGCACTCAGTCGGGGCTTCGCGTTGCGCACACTCGACTCGGCGGCGGTCGTACACGTGACGGTGTTGGTCGCGTTCATCGTCGCCGGTTACCTCTGGGCCCGCCGTACCTACCCCCGGCGGTTGTCACCGTGAACGTCGCCGTTTTGTCCCGCATCGTGCCCGTGCAATTGCGCGAAGCGCGGCGCGCCCACCACATGGTCGAGCGCTCGATGGTCGTCTACCGCCGTGGTTGGGTGATGATCGTGTCCGGCTTTTTCGAGCCGCTCTTCTACCTACTGTCGATACGCGTCGGCGCGGGCAAGCTCGTGGGCGACCTCGAGGTCGGTGGGCGAGTGGTCGACTACGCCACGTTCGTGGCACCGGCGCTGCTCGCCGCGTCAGCGATGAACGGCGCGGTGACCGATTCGACGATCAACGTGTTCCACAAGCTGCGCTACGCGAAGACATACGACGCGGTGCTGGCGACACCCATGACCCCGGGCGACATCGCGCTCGGCGAGATCGCGTGGGCACTCATCCGTGGTGTGATCTACGCCGCGATCTTCGCGGTGGTCATGGTGGCGATGGGCCTGGCCGATTCACCATGGATCGTGGCGTCGGTGCCGATCGCGGTGCTCATCGGTTTCGCGTTCGCCGGCGCCGGCATGGCCGCGACCACCTACATGCGGGGATGGGCCGACTTCGAGTTCATCTTCCTCGCCACGATGCCCATGTTCTTGTTTTCGGGCAGCTTCTTCCCGCTGTCGCGCTACCCCCATGCGCTGCGCGTCATCGTGCAACTGACGCCGCTCTATCACGGTGTCGAGCTCGAACGCGCCGCCGCCAGCGGCCGCTTCGGCGCCGGATCGATCCTCGACGCGGCCTACCTGCTGGCACTCGGTGCCGCGGGCCTCGTCGTCGCGGCCCGTCGAATCGAGCGGTTGCTGCGTCCCTAGCTGCATCGACCAGCGGGACCAGGCTGAGTCGTGTTGAGACGGACTGTCCACTCTGACCCGGGTGAGTTGTGTTTAGAAGCACAGTGTTGATCGGCACAGCGCGTTGCGCAGAACCTCGCTCTCGTCGTAGTGTGAGCACGACCGCCGGCAGCCATTTGGCGCTGGACGGGAGGAGGAAATGATGGCTGACGCCACGACGCCCCGTAACAAGATCACCGCGCCCTCTTTGCGGGCCCGCAAGGTGCGCGATGGCTTCGACCCGCTGGTGATGCTCACCGCCTACGACGCTCCCAGTGCCCGCATGGTCGATGCCGCCGGCGCCGACATGATCCTCGTGGGTGATTCGTTGGCCATGGTGGTTCTCGGTTACGACGACACCCTGCAGGTCACGATCGACGACATGGTGCATCACACGGCCGCGGTCGCCCGGGCCAAGCCCAACGCGCTGATCGTCGCCGATCTCCCGTGGCTCAGCTATCACGTGTCCGTCGAAGACACCGTCCGCAACGCGGCGGCGCTCGTCCGGGCCGGCGCGCAAGCGGTCAAGCTCGAAGGCGGCCGCAAGCGGGTCACGATGATCGACGCCATCATCGACGCCGAGATTCCCGTGATGGGCCACATCGGGCTCACCCCGCAGTCGGTTCACGCGATGGGAGGCTTCAAGGTGCAGGGCCGCGAGACGTCCGCCGCGCTCGGTCTCATCGACGACGCCAAAGCGCTGAGCCACGCGGGTTGTTTCTCGATCGTGATCGAAGGCGTGCCCGACGTCGTCGGCCAGATGATCACCGACGCGATCGATGTGCCCACGATCGGCATCGGCGCGGGGGCGGGTACCGACGGACAGGTCCTCGTGTTCCACGACGTGCTCGGCATCGAGGACCGTGTCCTTCCCAAGTTCGTGCGCCGCTACGCCGAGGTCAAGACGATGTCGGTCGAGGCCCTCGATCGCTTTGCCGCCGACGTCCGCGAAGGGCGATTCCCCTCCGCGGCCGAGAGCTATCACCTGACGGCCGAACAGGCCGAGGCGCTCGGGCTCTATGGCTCGACGGGTCATTGAGCCGCTGAGTCACAGAGCCACCGAGCCCTGGGTCACTTGGTCATGATGCGGCGTTAGTCGTCGGGGTACCGGCCGGCGCCGCGGGGTCGCCGACGGCACAGCGACCCTGACCCTTGTCGTGGATCTCTTTCAGGCGGGCGACGATACGGTCGTGGCGCTCTTGTAGTCGGGCGAGGCGGGCGTCGATCTTGGCGACGAGATCGGTGTTGCCTTCGGCGGCCGCCTTCTCCCTCAGCGCCGTCAACTTGTCTCGGTGGGCCTGGGCCCGCTCGTCGAGTTGCTGCAACTTCTGCCAGGCGTGCTGCGCCCGATTGCAGAGTTGCTCTTGCGTGGGCTTGGTGGGGTTGTCGGTGGTGGTCGCCGCCGAGGCGACGCCGGCGGTACCGATGGCGAGGCTTCCGGTGAGCAATGTGGCGGCGAGGATCTTCTTGAGTTTCATCGGGTCGTCCTGATTCCTTGGTTTGGGGGGTGGCTTCGAAACCCAAGGATGACGACCGACTGTGAGGTGTCTGTGATGAAGCGTTGACCGTCCGGTGAGGCGTTTCCCCTGCTCGGCCGATCGGCGTATATCGACCGGGGCCCTCGATGTGTGCGACAGTACGGCTACCCGAGAGATCTTCGTCCCCGCTCTGCCGGGGGCCGCTCGGGCCCTGAGAGGACACTCAATGAGCATTCTGGACAAGGCAAAAGGCCTCATCGGCAAGAATCGTGACAAGGCCAAGGGCGGCGTCGACAAGGGCGCCGACGTGGTCGACAAGAAGACCGGCGGAGCCCACAGCGACAAGATCGATACGGCGGCCGACAAGACCAAGGACGCGATCGACGAGCTTCCCCCGCAATAGCCGGCGCTCGCCGGCACCGGCTCACTGTCACAGGCCGTCTGCATACTTCGGACTGTGGAAGCTGAACGATCTGGGGCTACGATCCCGATGCCCGACGTCGCCGTTCACTCGGCTACTCGGGGCATCGATCCCATCATCCAACAACCCTGCCCCCGCGGGGGCTCTGGCCTGTCGGCCAGATCCAGAGGGAGGTACTGCTCGTGATTCGAGCTTACGAAGTCATGATCATCGTCGACCCTGAGGTCGACGAGACCGGCGTCAAGTCGGTGATCAGTCGGGTGACCGACCTGGTGCAGGCCGACTCCGGCCGCGTGGTCACGCTCGACAATTGGGGCCGGCGGCGTTTCACGCATCCCCTCAAGCGCAAGAACGAGGGCACCTACCTGGTGTTCGAGCTCGTCACTCCGGCGACGAGCCTCGATCCGCTCGATCGCAACCTGCGCCTCGCGGACGAGATCATCCGCCACAAAATCATCCGCCTGCCCGACCGAGAAGCGACCAAACGAGGCCTTCTCGGCGCGGTCGCAGGCTGAACTACGGAGAGCCGCCATGGCATTCGACAACACCACCGTCCTCGTGGGCAACGTGACCCGCGACCCTGAACTGCGCTTCACCCCCGGTGGGGCTGCAGTGTGCACCTTCGGTTTGGCGTGGAACCACCGCACGACCAACCGCCAGACCAATGAAACCGAAGAGCAGGTCAACTTCTTCGACGTGACCTGCTGGCGCCAGCTGGCCGAAAATGTGGCCGAGTCGGTCACCAAGGGCATGCGCGTCGTCGTCTACGGGCGGCTACAGCAGCGTTCGTGGGAGAGCGCCCCGGGCGAGCGGCGTTCCAAGGTCGAAGTGGTGGCCGACGAGATTGCGCCCAGCCTCAAGTTCGCCACTGCGCAGATGACCAAGAACGATTACCGCGGCGGCGATGGCGAGCGCGGTGGTGGCGGTGGCGGCGGTGGCGGTGGTCGCCCCGTATCGAACGAACCGGTCTACGACCCTGACGAGGAGCCGTTCTGATGGCCAAAGAGCCAAGGCGCGTAAAGAACAAGGACAACGCTAAGCGGGCCAAGAAGAAGGTCAGCCTTCTCAACCAAGAGCGTGTCGAATACGTCGACTACAAAGACGTCAACCTCCTGCGGCGTTTCATGTCCGACCGCGCCAAGATCCGGGCGCGTCGCGTCACCGGCAACGACTCGCAGCAACAGCGCGAGGTCGCCCGTGCGATCAAGAACGCGCGCGAGATGGCACTGCTGCCCTACACGACACGCGTGACCACACAACGCAAGGTCAAGAGCAACGACAACGCCGATCGGGGCGACCGCGCCGAGGCGGCCGAGGTCGAAGCGCCTCCGGTTGACGTCGTCGTCGATACCGGTGACGGCGCGGACTTGGCGGAGGTCGACGCGTGAAGGTCGTACTTCGTTCCGATGTGTCGGGTATCGGCCGCAAGGGTGACGTGCGCGAAGTAGCCAATGGTTACGCCCGCAACTATCTCCTACCCCGCGGTCTGGCCTTCAAGGCCACCCCCGGCGTCGAGGCGCAAGCCGAGGGTATGCGCCGGTCCCGTTCGCTCAAACAGGCGTCCGAGTTGGCCGATGCCAAGGTACTCGCCGAGTTGCTGGCTTCGGCCCCGCTGCAGATCACGGTGCGGTCGGGCAAAGAGGGCAAGCTGTTCGGCTCGGTCGGGTCATCCGACATCGTGTCGGCCATCGCCAAACAGCTCGGGGTGACGATCGAACGCCGCCAAGTCGAGTTGCCCGAGCCCATCAAGGCCGTCGGCTCCTACCAAGTTCCCGTCGAGCTCCACAGCGAGCTGACGGTGCCGGTCACTGTCGAAGTCGGGGCCTGATCCCCCCTCGGCCCGCGCCGATTTCGATTACAAATAATTTGCGGCCCTGTCATCTGGCCGTCGCGCATCCGCGCGCCGGCTGTAATCGACATGTGGACTATTGGCCCGGTTGTCCCCAATCTGATGCCTAATTCCACAGACTTGTCCCCACTCGCCCCCCTTCGGGCCCCAAAAGTTGTCCACCGATTGGCCCCGGAAATCCACCACAAAAGACGGTTTGTCCTCTAGAGATCAACAGGACAGAACGGCAAGGGTTTGCCCCTCATGGCAGTACGCAGCGCTCCGATCACCGGGACCTCACCGGGCACCTCACCACGACGGGCGCGTGGCGACGCCCGCGACGCCAGCCCCGTGACCGACGTGCGGGTCCCCCCGCACAACGTCACCGCCGAGGCCTCGCTGCTGGGAGCCATGTTGCTTTCGCGCGACGCGATCGCCGATGCCATCGAGATCGTGCGCCCCGAGCACTTCTACAAACCGGCCCACGCCCATGTCTTCGACGCCATCGTCACGCTCTACGGTGCCGGCGAGCCGGTCGACCCGGTGACGGTGGCCGAGGCGCTCGACCGGGCCGGCCTGCTCGACAGCCTGGGGGGCGTCGGCGTCATCGTCGACCTGCAGGCCTCGACACCCGCGATCGCCAGCGTCAGCCGCTACGCCCGCATCGTGCAAGAGCACTCCACGCTGCGCCGGCTCATCGGCGTGGCCCACGACATCGCCGACATCGCCTACGCCAAGCCCGACGATGTGGTCAAGGCGGTCGACCAGGCCGAATCGCTCGTGTACGAAGTCGGGCAAGGCCGTGTCGCCGACACCATGGCGCAGATCCGTGATCTGCTCGACGCCAATCTCGATCGTCTCGAGCAGCTCTACGAACGGGGCCAGACGATCACCGGCACACCGTCGGGCTATATCGACCTCGACGACATCTTGGGTGGGATGCAGCCCAGCGCGCTGATCGTCGTCGGGGCCCGTCCCGCCATGGGCAAGACCTCGTTCGCCCTCGGCATGGCCGCGCATGCCGCCATCGAGGCCGACCTCCCCGTCGTCGTGTTCTCGCTCGAAATGAGCCAGCTCGAGTTGTCGCAGCGGCTCTTGTGCTCCGAGTCGCGGGTCGATTCCAAGAACGTTCGTGACGGCAAGCTGACCGAAGCCGATTGGAAGAAGATCAGCCACGGGGTCGGCCGCCTGGCCGAGGCACCGATTTTCATCGACGACAACCCCAACGTCACCGTGATGGAAATCCGGGCCAAGACCCGCCGGCTCAAGAGCCGCCTGGGCAAGCTCGGTCTCATCGTCGTCGACTACTTGCAGCTCATGACCGGCCGCAGCGGCGCCGACAATCGCCAGGTCGAGGTGGCCGAGATCAGCCGTGGTCTCAAGATCCTGGCCCGCGAGCTCGAGACCCCGGTCATCGCGCTCTCGCAGCTGTCACGCAACCTCGAGGCCCGCCAGGACAAGCGGCCGATGCTGGCCGATCTCCGCGAGTCGGGCGCCATCGAACAAGACGCCGACGTGGTGCTGTTCATCTATCGCGACGAGATCTACCACGCGGACACCAGCGATCTCGGTACCGCCGAGATCATCATCGCCAAGCACCGCAACGGTCCCACGGGTCATGTCCGTCTCGCGTTCTTGCCGCACTACACGCGCTTCGCCAACATGGCCAAGGGCGTGTGAGCGTGGGCGCGTGAGTTCGCGCTGGGAACGAACGTCGGCACCGCGCGGCGACGACTACGACGCGCGATGGAAGGCGCTCGAGGCATCGGGCCATGATCCGCACGGTGAGGTCGCATTCGTCATGCGGTTCGCGCCCCAGTCCGTGCTCGACGCCGGCTGCGGCACGGGTCGTGTGGCCATCGAGTTGGCGCGCCGGGGCGTGGTCGCGGTGGGGGTCGATCTCGATCCGGGGATGCTCGACGCGGCCCGGCGCAAAGACCCGCAGCGCCAATGGGTCTGTGCCGACCTCGCCTCGCTCGATCTCGAGGCCCGCTTCGATGTCGTGGTCATGGCGGGCAACGTGATGATCTTCGTCGAGCCCGGCACCGAGGCCCAGGTGGTGGAGCGCCTGACGGCGCATCTCGTGCCCGGCGGCCGCCTGGTCGCGGGCTTCCAACTCGGCCAGACCCTCGGCCTCGAGGGCTACGACGAGGCCGGCCGAGCCGCGGGGCTCGTGCTCGACTCCCGCTTCTCGACCTGGGACGGCGATCCGTTCACCCCCGCGGCCCGCTACGCCGTGTCGGTGCATCGCCTGCCCGCACCCTGAGCTGGGCCGGCTCTGGGCCGATCGGCTCATCTGAAGGGCGGCGCGGCCGACAGAGACGGTGTGAACGAGCGGGCCCGCACTTGGCTGTTGGTCGGCCTCGCGCTGTTGCTCGGCGTGGGCGTCGGCATCGGGGCCGTCGCCGTCACCGGTGACGGCGGCAGTGACGCCGTCGACCAGCCCGAGCTGGCGGCTCCCAGCGGGCTACCGCCCGAGCACCGGGCCAACGCCGTCGCGTTCCTCAACGCCTGGCAACGGTTCCGCCAGGGCACTTTCGTCGTGGACCTTCGCTTCGAACGCACCGTGACCGGTAAGGACGCGCCGCTCGTATCGGCGGGGATCCTCGTGCAGCAGCCACCGCGGCGCATCGTGCGGGCGTTCGGCAACGAGAGCTCGGTCTCCGGCGGCGACGCGCAGACCTGCGAGCTCGATGCCAACGCGTCGTCGCTGTGTACGCCGACGCATCAGACCGAGCCCTACGACGTGCAGGTCGCAACGGAACTCAGCGTCTTGTCGAACTACTTCTCGGGCGAGACGCCGCTGTATCGCGTCGAGGCGCCGAGCGCGAATTGCTTCCGGCTGTTCTTGTACCGCGCGATGCCCCTGCCGCCCTACGGTGATGCCGCGCAGTTCTGCTTCGACGCGGCCACGGGAGCGATGACGCTCTTCGAGATGACGACGTCGAGTGGCAGCGACCGCACGACTGCGGAGCACATCACCACGACGGTGACCGAAGCCGACTTCGCGCGATCCTGACGAGCGTTCGCACCGCAGCGTTCGCGCGCTGTGTTCGCGTTCGAGCGTTGCCTACGCACGCGCTGACGCAGGCTTGCTGCACGAGCCATCGGGCGTCGTGTTCGCGGCCGGTATCGGCGGCGACGGGAGGAGGGGCGGAGGCCGTTGGCGCCAGCACTCGAGAGTACTGGTGGCGATGCGTTGGAGGGAGTTGCCGACCCCCGCCCGGTTCCCGTGTGGCCGATGGGGGCGATTCCACCGGCACTACAGTGATCGGCGTCCCAAAAAGGATCTTGAGGAAAAGTTCCACTACGCGAGCGAGGTTGTCTGTGCTTGCCGAAACAACGCTGTTGCTCGGCGACAACCTGCTGCCGTTGTTGGTGCTCGCCCTCGGCGGGGCCATGGCCGTGGGCAGCATTCTTGCGTTGGTGCGACCGCCGACGGCGCCCACTCAAGAAGGTGATCTATCGCGCGCTCCTGTTTTGCGAACCGTGATATTTGCGGCGATCGGGTTGCTCGCGGCGTTGTGGGCTTTTGCCTCGCTGGTCGCCGGCTGAATGGGCGCAGGGCACGGTCACAGCCATCGGCACGAGCACCACGGTTTGGAGGTCCCGGCGGCGCGCGAGCGCGCACTCATCGTTGCCGTCGTCGTCATCGGCATCGCGACGATCATCGGCATCGTGGTGCTGCGACCCACGGGGGATATTCACGGTCGTGCGGCCGAGACCGGCATACAGAGCCAGCGTTACAAAGCCAAGGTCACCGACTCCACGCGTGAGCTTTGTTCCTACGCAACGACCGACAACCCGCGTACCTGCCTGAGGGTCACGGTCTCGCTCGAGCAGGGGCCCGACAAAGGTTCGACGATCGACCTCGGTGCGTCGGGCGAGATGTCCGCCGACGATCCCTTCGCACCCAAGCTCGAGGCCGGCGACCACATCGTGGTGGGTTACGAGCCGGCGAACGACGTCTACTTCTATAGCGATCGCAACCGGCGCGGCTCGCTGTTCGTCCTGGGCGCGTTGTTTGCTGCAGTGGTGATCGCGCTCGGCCGATGGCGCGGCGTCACCGCGCTGATTGCACTCGGTGCGTCGGTCGCAGTCCTGTTGCAGTTCATCGTGCCCGCGGTGCTCGACGGTCGCAGCCCGTTGCTCGTCGCGATCGTCGGTTCATCGGCGGTGGCGTTCCTCGCGCTGTACCTGTCGACCGGCTTCAACACCATGACCACAGTGGCGCTGTTGGGCACACTCGCCGCGCTCGCGCTCACAGCCATCTTGGGATGGGTGTTCTTTGCCGCGTCACAGTTCTCGGGCGCCGTCAGCGAGGAGGCGTCCTACCTGCGCATCGTCACCGATGTGGTCGACGTGCGCGGCTTGTTGCTCGGTGGTGTCGTCATCGGCGCGCTCGGCGCGCTCGACGACATGACGGTCACGCAAGCGTCGGCGGTCTGGGAACTGCGTCGCGCCAACCCGGCGTTGACTCGCCGTGAGCTCTATCAATCAGCGCTGCGTATCGGGCGCGACCATGTCGGCTCGACCGTGAACACACTGCTGTTGGCGTACGCCGGCGCCAGCCTGCCGCTGATGTTGTTGTTCGTGCTGTCGAATCAATCGCTCGGTACGGTCGCCAACTCAGAGATCGTTGCCGTCGAGATCGTGCGCACACTGGTGGGCAGCATCGGGCTCGTCGCCGCCGTGCCCGCGACGACCTGGCTCGCCTCGTGGGTCGTCGCCGAACCCGTCGAAGCGGAGTCTTAGCGGAAGGCGGGGAGCACCTCGTCGCCGAACGTGCGCATCCACTGGTACTGGTCGGAGATGAACTGGCTGACGATGATGTTGTTCACGCCATAGCCCGCGACTTCTTGCAGCCGTTCGATGCAACGTTCCGGCGGACCGGCGATGGTGCCTTGGCGGGCGAGGTAGTCGCGCAGGTCGTACTTGTCGAGCAGCGCCTCGTTCGGATTGTTCGCGCCGGGATGCGCGTGAAAGCGCGACTGGTATTCGCTCATCAGGCCGCGCACGCGCTCTTTCAACTCTTCGGGCAGGCCTTTCCCTTCGAGCGTGAATCGGAACACGTGGTTGGCCGTGCCGGCGAGCACCGAGCGGATCTGGTTGATGCCCTCGTCTTCGCTCTTGGCGAAGATCAGGTTGCACATGTGCCAGATCTCGATGTCGTCGACCGAGCGCCCGACTTCGGCGGCGCCGGCGCCGATGTGCTCCATCGCGACCGCGAGCCGTTCGGGGGTGAGGCAGTTGGACAGCACCACACCGTCGGCATAGCGCCCTGCCATGCGCTGCGTGCGCGGGCCTTCGGCCGCGATCCACACGGGTACCGGTGTCGGTCGGGGTAGCCAGTGCAAACCTATGGCGTGGCCTTCCCAATCGAACGTTTCGCCGCCACTCATGGCCTGGATGGCGCGCATATAGCGCTCCATGAGTTCGACGCCGCCGGGGTGCACACCGATGTTGCGCAACGCGCTGTCGCCCGACGACATGCCGAAGCGGAAACGCCCTTCGGCGATCTGTTGCACGGAGGCACACGCTGACGCGGCCACAGCCGGATGTCGTGTGCACGGATTGGAGACGGTGATCGCGAGATCGGGGCGCGTCGTGTGCACCGCGGCGAAGGTCATCAATGTGAAGCACTCGGCCCACAGCGATTGCGAATCGCCACAGGTGAGCATGTCGAACCCGATGCCTTCGGCGGTCTGCAGCCACTGTCGGTACTCGTTGAAATCGCGCACCGTGGTGCCGGTGCCGAAGCGCAGTTGTGTCATCGTCGCCCCCTCGGGCATCGTACGCTAGCGGTCGCATGTTCCCGATCCGAGACATCAACCCGACGCGCGCGAAGCCCGTTGTCAACTGGGTCATCATCGCGGTCAACATCGCGGTGTTCGTGTTGGTGCAACCGTGGTCGTTCAAGAGCAGCATGTCGCCGCGCGACGCGGACGAGCAGACCGAGTTCCTCTACTCGCATGCGATGGTGCCCTGTGAGGTCACGCACCTCGAGCCGCTGTCGCCGAAACTCGTCGCCGATTGCGGTGGAGAGCCGGTCGGGCCGGCAACCAGCAACCCGTTCTTCCCGGGCAAGCACGTGTTGTTCGCCGTGCTGTCATCGATGTTCTTCCACGCGAACATCCTCCACCTCGCCGGCAACATGTTCTTCCTGTGGATGTTCGGCGACAACGTCGAAGATCGGTTGGGGCGCAGCGCGTACGCGATCTTCTATTTGGTCGGCGGCATCGCAGCCGCGATCGGTCATGTGTTGTCGGATGCCGGCTCGATCGTCCCGGTCGTCGGCGCGTCCGGCGCCATTGCGGCCGTCATGGGGGCCTACCTGGTGCAGTCGCCCCGAGCGCGGCTGACGACGGTCGTGCTGCCATTGTTCTTCCTACCGTTTCGCATCCCGGCCTGGATCTTTCTCGTCGAATGGCTGGTCCTGCAGTTCTTCACCAGCGCCGACTCGGGGGTGGCGTGGGTCGCCCACGTTGCCGGGTTTGCGGCGGGCGCCGTGCTGGCGTTGTGGCTGCGCCGCGTAGATCGTGTGGCCCGATCGGGCTACGTCCCAGTCGAGAGGTGACTACGGCGATAGGCCTACCCGGCCCATTTTGGAGAGCCCATTGGCTTGCCGTGCACCCTTGTGGGTAACGTCTCGGCACGACGGCGTAGGAGGCTCGGGCGGTGATTCTCTTCTTTGGGTGGCGAATCGTGTTCCGCACGATCGGACACGGTGTGTTTCATTGCCCCCACGAGAGTGCTGACCGCGACTACCGCATGCGGGTCGCCCGCCGCTGGTTCCACATCTTCTGGCTGCCGATCGTGCCGCTCAAGCGCTTTGGCGAGATCGTCGAATGCGAGACCTGCAACTCCCGCTACGAGGTCGATGTCCTGCGCATCCCGACCGCAGCCGCCATCGCCGACAGCCTCGCCCGGGCCATGCGCATGTCGGTCATCGACATCCTGCGGGCGTCGAGTGCCGTCAGCAGCCTGCAGCACCACGCCGCGCTGGCCATCCTGCGCCGCTATGTGCCGCACCTGAGCGACAACGATCTGCGCACCGACGTCACCACGCTCGATACGGCCTCGTTGCACGAACACCTGCAGCACATCGCCCCCGTGCTCAACGACCTCGGCAAAGAATCACTCGTCGGCAATTGTGCCTGGGTGGCCGTCGCCGATGGCGCGCTCAACTCCACGGGCCGCATCGTGCTCGAGCAACTCGGCGCCGACCTGGGCATGACCCCGGCGCACATCCGGGGTGTCATCGACTCGGTGCTCGAGTCTGCGGTGAGTCGCGGCAACGGCTGACGCGGCCAACTCGCAGCAAGGGGTCCGATGAGCGAGTTCATGCCCCTCGTCGCGCCGGATGATCTGCCCGCCGATCTGCGGGCGCAGTGGGACGCGACGACTCGCCCGGGGTTGCGCGATTTCATGCGGCTGATGGCGCATGCGCCCGACCACTTCCGTCGCTACAACGAGGTCTACGGGCAGCTCCGCTTCGACAACCATCTCGGCGTTCGCGTCACCGAGCTCGTGCGCATCGCGGTGTCGCAGACAACGCAGTGCCAGGTGTGCATGGCCGGTCGCCTCCAGGCGGCCACCGCCGAGGGCGTCACGGAAGACGTGGTGTGCCAGATCAATGCCGCGCACCGGCCCGACATGAGCCCGGCCGAAGACGCGGCGGTGACCTTCGCGCTCAAGTTCGCCAATGATCATCAATCGATCACCGACGCGGACAAGCAGGCCCTGCGTGACCACTTCACGCCCGAACAGGTCGTCGAGCTGGCGCTGTTGTGCGTCATGTGCCTGGTGGGCCGATTCTCCAACATCGTCGGTTTGCTCGAAGACGGCTTGCCCGGCTGAGCGCCGGCGCCCGAGACGATGGCGGTTCCCCGCAAGACGATGCTCGTCGTCGGAGGATCGGGCGTGGTCGGCCGAGCCGCGATCGAGAAGTTCGGTGGCCTCGACGACTGGGACGTGATCGGCGTGTCGCGCCGTCCACCCCACGGCATCGACGGCGCGACGTTGCGTTCGCTCGATCTGCTCGACTCCGAGGGCTGCGCGTCGGCGATCAGCGAGATGGGCGAGGTCACGCACGTGATCTACGCCGCGCTGTCCGAAGCGCCGGGCCTCGTCAGCGGTTGGCGCGATCAACAGCAGATGCAGCGCAACCTCACGATGTTCCGCAACGTCTTCGATCCACTGTGTCGCGCGGGCACGCTCGAACACGTGTCGCTCTTGCAGGGCACCAAGGCCTACGGCGTGCATCTCGGGGTCACGCCGGTCCCGGCGCGTGAGCGGTGGCCGCGCCATCCACACGAGAACTTCTACTTCCTGCAGGAAGATCATCTACGCGACGCGCAGCGCAGTGCGGGGTTCGCGTTCACCATCTGGCGACCGCAGGTCGTCTACGGCGAATCGTTCGCCAGCCCGATGAATCTCATCCCCGCGATCGGCGCGTATGCCGCGGTCTTGCGCGAGCGCGGCGAGCCGCTGTCTTTTCCCGGCGGGGTAACGGGGTTGACCGAAGCCGTCGATGCCGACCTTCTCGCCGACGCATTCGAATGGGCGACGCGGTCGGCCGCCGCGCGCGACGAGACGTTCAACATGACCAACGGCGACGTGTTCTCGTGGCGCGATTCGTGGCCCGCGATCGCGGACGCACTCGGCATGGAGGTCGGGCCCGACCGGCCCATGTCCCTCGCGGCCGAGATGCCGCGCCGCGCCGATGAATGGGCAGCCATCGTCGACCGCTACGAACTGCGAGCACCGCGCTCCCTCGACGCGTTCGTCGGCGACTCGTTCGTCTATGCCGACATGTTGTTCCACTACGGCAGCGACACCGTGCGCCCACCCGCGCTCGTGAGCACGATCAAGGTGCGCCACGCCGGCTTCGATGGCTGCATCGACACCGAAGACATGTTCCGCAAATGGTTCGACCGATTCCGAGCGCGACGTCTATTGCCGCCGCTCGGGCACTAGCTCTCCGCTCTGAGTGCCGCTCGGGCACTAGCTCCCGAGCGCGGCGTCGGCGGCTTGCACGTCCTTGTGGAACCGCTTGTGCACCCATGTGCGCTCGCCACCGACGGTGATCTTGCCCCACAGTTTGCCCTCGATCGGCCCGAGGCGGGTCTGACGGGGGAGGCGGTGCAACAGCGCGGTCGGCTTGGGCGTGAGCTTGCTGCTGTTGAACACGAGCACGGCCCGGTCGGTCACCGCGATCACGCGCATCTTGCTCATGAACATCACGATGATGGGCCCGATCGCCGGGATCATCCACGGGTTGGGGCCGACCTGGGCGGCGAAGATCTGCGTGACCTGTTCGCCCGGCTCGAGGAATGGCTGTGCCCGACTGGTCAGCTTGTCTCGCAGCGCCATGGTGCCCCTGTCGTCGTAGGTATTGGGAGCGCACGTTAGCCACTACCAGGGCAGACTCCGGGTATTGCCCATCGCGAAGGCGAGGCGTGCATGTTCGAGAGGTTCACCGACGCGGCGCGGCGGGTGCTCGACACCGGCGGTGAGGGTTGGCCGAGGACCCATGGCCACATCCCCGTTCACGCCGGAGGCCAAGCGCGTGCTCGAAGGAGCGTTGCAGGCGCGCCTCAGGGGGGATCAACACGTCGGTACCGCGCACCTGTTGCTGAGCCTGCTCCGCGAACCGAACAGTGTCGCGGCGCGGATCCTCCCGGACATGGGAGTCGACCTGGCGGCGCTCGAACAACAGGTCAACACGACGCGCATCCATCACCGCGAGCGATTCCGCATGGGTGGCGTCGTTCGACATCGACCGCGAGATGGTCCAGCAACGCATCACCCAGATCGGCACCGAGGGCACGACCGACGCGTTGGGGCAGGACTGATGCGGGGAGGGGATAGCGCGCGTAAATGCGCGCGCAAATCCTCAGCTATGTCAGACCCCCCGGTTAGGGTGGCCGCATGCCCCGCCCGCGTTTGTACGAGGAGCCGCGCGTCGTGACCGCAGTGCGCCTCCCCGAGTCGATCTACCGCCGACTGCACGACGCTGCCACCGATCGCGACGTGTCGGCCAACCTCCTCGTCATCCGGGCGGTCACCGAGCTGCTCGACCGTTTGCCCAGCGCGTCGACCGCCCTCGACGGAGCGGGCTCGTGAGCATCGTGTCGCTCTCCGTCGCCAAAGAAACCCGCAAACGTCGGTCGACGGCCACGGCCACCTTCGGCTCGGGCCGGCGCGAAGGCCACGACGCATCCGCGTTCTACGACCGCTTCGTTGCTCCCGAGATCTCGACCGACGCGACGATCAACCGCCCGAGCAAGCTCGACGTCATCTACGCGCACGATGCGCGCCGCATGGACGCGGTCGAGTCCAACTCGGTGGCGCTGGTCGTCACCTCGCCGCCCTACTTCGCGGGCAAGCAATACGAAGAGATCCTCGGCGTCGGCGGGGTGCCCGCTACCTACTTCGAATACCTCGATCTGTTGCGTGACGTCTTCGCCGAGTGCAAGCGGGTGCTCGAGCCCGGTGGCCGCATCGCCGTCAACGTCGCCAACCTCGGCCGGCGGCCCTACCGCTCGCTGTCGAGCGACGTCACCGAGATTTTGCAGAGCCTCGGCCTTTTGATGCGGGGCGAGGTGATCTGGCTCAAGGGCAAGGCCGCCGGTGGCTCGTGCGCGTGGGGCACGTTCCAGCGCCCGTCCAACCCGGTATTGCGTGATGTCACCGAGCGCATCGTGATCGCCAGTAAGGGCCGCTTCGATCGCGCGCTCAAGCCCGAACAGCGACTGGCCAATGGGCTGCCGTCGACGGCCACGATCTCGCGCGACGAGTTCGTCGAGGCCACCACCGATCTGTGGGAGATCGCACCCGAGAGCGCCACCAAGGTGGGGCATCCCGCGCCGTTCCCCGTCGAGCTGCCCAAGCGGCTCATCGAGCTCTACACCTACGAGGGCGACGTCGTGCTCGACCCGTTCATGGGCTCTGGCAGCGCGGCGTTGGCCGCGGTGCGCACCGGTC
>JBDSMH010000145.1:0-4255 GCA_039915945.1 Acidimicrobiales bacterium
CGATCGAGGAGCTCCTCGATCGCGCCCGGTCCAAATTCCGGTTGGTGACGCTCTCGGCCAAACGGGCCCGCCAGATCAACGCCTACTACGGGCAGTTGGGCGAAGGCCTCGGTTCTTCGATCCCCCCACAGGTCACCTCGTCCGCGCGGACGTCCCTGTCGTTGGCGTTCCAAGAGATCGCCGCCGACAAGATCGTCGCCGTCGAGCCGGCCGACGAAACCGAAGAGGTCAAGGCCGAGGAGCAAGGCGACGCCTGACGTCGCCCTCGCTCGGTTCTAGGAAGATGCCGTGACGCTCGCTGGCCGGCGCATCGTGCTCGGAGTCTCGGGCGGCATCGCGGCGTACAAAGCCATCGACGTGTGTCGCCGGCTGGTCGACGCCGGTGCGACAGTGGCGCCCGTGCTCACCCGCGGTGCGCTGCATTTCGTGGGTGAGACCACCTTCTCCGCCCTTGCGAGCGAACGCGTCCGCACCTCACTGTGGGACGAGACCGAACCCATCCCGCACACGCGGCTCGGGCAGAGCGCCGATCTCATCGTGGTGTGCCCGGCGACCGCCCGCATCTTGAGCGACTACCGCAACGGCCGGTCGGCCGACCTGCTGACGGCCACGTTGATTGCCACGCGTGCCCCGGTGATGGTCTGTCCCGCGATGCACACCGAGATGTGGGAGCACCCCGCCGTGCAGGACAACGTGGCGGTGCTCGCCGCTCGCGGCGTGCACATCGTCGGCCCCGAGTCGGGCCGCCTCGCCGGGGGCGATTCGGGAGCGGGCCGCCTCGCGGCACCCGAGACCATCGTCGCCGCCATCGAGCGGATTCTCGGGCCGCATGACCTCGACGGCGTGGCCGTGCTCGTCACCGCCGGCGGCACCCGCGAAGCCATCGACCCCGTGCGGGTGATCACCAACCGTTCGTCGGGCAAGCAGGGCTATGCCCTCGCCGAGGCCGCCATCGCACGCGGCGCCCGGGTCACACTCGTCACCACCGTCGATCGTCCCGCCCCTATCGGCGCGGCCGAGGTGGTCCCGGTCGAGTCGGCGGCCGATATGGAGGCCGCGGTGATGCCTCGGGCCGCCGCGCAGGATGTCGTCATCATGGCGGCGGCCGTGGCCGACTTCCGCCCCAAAGAGGTGGCCGACCACAAGATCAAGAAGAGCGATTCGGTCGTCGGCAATTCGCTCGTCCCCGAGTTGATCCTCGAGCCCACCCACGACTTCCTCGTCGATCTCGGCCACGCCAAGCGGGCCGATCAGATCATTGTGGGCTTCGCCGCCGAGACCGACAATGTAATTGACAACGCGCGAGCCAAACTCGCGCGCAAGAATCTCGATCTCATCGTGGCCAACGACGTCTCCGCGCCGAACGTCGGGTTCGCGCACGAGACCAACGAGGTCACGATCCTGCCCGCCCATGGCGAACCCCAACAGGTGTCGTTGACGAGCAAACGAACAGTCGCCGACCGCATCCTCGATGCAATCGTTCAACAACGAACCCGGCAGTAGTCACAACAACCCCCGCAGTAGAACAACAACGAGGAGCATCCCGCAGTGAGCAACTACCTGTTCACCTCCGAGTCGGTGACCGAAGGTCATCCCGACAAGATGGCCGACCAGATCTCCGATTCGATCCTCGACGCGTTGATCGCGCAAGATCCGATGAGTCGCGTCGCCTGCGAGACGATGGTCACGACCGGTCTCGCCATCGTCGCCGGTGAGATCACCACCAACGCCTATGTCGACATCCCCGGCATCGTGCGCGACACGATCCGTGGCATCGGTTACGACCGAGAGTCCTTCGGCTACGACGGCAGCACGTGCGGTGTGATGATCGCCATCGACGAACAGTCGCCCGACATCTCGCAGGGCGTGAGCGATTCCGAAGAGGTGCGCTCGGGCAAGGCCGGCGAGAGCGACCAGCTCGACAAGCAAGGTGCGGGCGACCAGGGCCTCATGTTCGGCTACGCCTGCGATGAGACCGACGTGCTCATGCCGCTGCCCATCCACATCGCGCACCGCCTCGCCGAACGCATGGCCGAAGTCCGTAAGGCCGGCACGATCCCGTACCTCCGGCCCGACGGCAAGACGCAGGTGACCTTCGAATACAAAGACGGCAAGCCGGTGCGCTTGACCACGGTGCTCATCTCGACGCAACACAACGACGGCATCGACCGCGATTCGATGATCCGCCCCGATCTGATCGAGCACGTGATTCGGCCGTGCATCCCGGCGGAATACGCCGACGACAACTACGCGGTCTACGTGAATCCGACGGGTCGATTCGTCATCGGCGGCCCGGTGGGCGATGCCGGCTTGACCGGTCGCAAGATCATCGTCGACACCTACGGCGGCATGGCTCGTCACGGCGGCGGTGCGTTCAGCGGCAAGGACCCCTCCAAGGTCGACCGTTCCGCGGCCTACGCCGCGCGTTGGGTCGCCAAGAACGTCGTCGCATCCGGTGCGGCGCAGCGCTGCGAGATCCAGGTTGCGTACGCCATCGGTATGGCCCGCCCCATCTCGGTGCTCGTCGAGACCTTCGGTACCGAGACTGTCGATGCCGAAAAGATCAACCGCGTCGTGCAAGAGATCTTCGACCTCCGCCCCGCGGCCATCAT
Organism: Acidimicrobiales bacterium; assembly: GCA_039915945.1. GTDB lineage: Bacteria > Actinomycetota > Acidimicrobiia > Acidimicrobiales > WLNW01 > DATLFA01. The sequence goes on from JBDSMH010000145.1 coordinate 2,613, forward strand.
CCGCGATCTCGACCTGCGCAAGCCGAAGTACAAGGCGACCGCGGCGTACGGACACTTCGGTCGTACCGGTGACAGCTTCACGTGGGAGTTCGTCAACCGCGTCGACGAACTGAAGTCCGCGCTGGGCTTGTAAGCGCGGGGGAGTGGCAGCCGCTTCCGGCAGCAGACGCCCGCAACAAACCTCGCGCCCTCAACAGACAGTGCGCCCGCAACAAACCGCGCGCGCGCAGCACTTCAACCGTGTCGTGCGCGTCCTGCCCGACGTCGCGGCCATCGCTCGCGAATTCGACTACGGCGTGCCCGACGAGTGGCTCGCCGATGGGCGCGCGTCGTTGGTGCGCGTCGGGTCGCTCGTGCGCATCGATCTCAATGGCCGCCGGGTCGGTGGGTGGATCGTCGACGACGACGTCGAGGCGACCGAAGGCGTCACCGTGCGGGCGTTGGCCAAGATCTCGGGCCTCGGACCCGACACGGCGGTGGTCGGTCTGGCGCGCTGGACCGCCTGGCGCTGGGCCGGACGCGTCGCCGCCGCGTTGACCGCGGCGTCGCCGGGCCATGTCGTGACATCACTGCCGCCGCGGGCGCGACCGGCCATCGTGCCGGTGGCCGCAACGACCGTCGACGGCTATGCGGATGGCGCGTTCCGGGCGCAACGCGCGGTGATGCGCGTGCCGGCGTCGATCGGTGACCGCGCGCTCGTATTCGCCGCAGTACGTGCCGCGTCCGAGCGCGACGGATGGGCGCTGGTGCTGTCCCCGTCGGTCGACCGGGCCCGTTCGATCGCTGCCGAATTGCGGCGGGCCAACATCGCGTGCGCGTTGTACCCGCGCGATTGGGCGCAGGCCGCGGCCGGCGCCACCGTGGTCGGCGCTCGCGCCGCGGCGTTCGCAACCATGGCACGTTTGGGTTCGGTGCTGGTGCTCGACGAGCACGACGAGTCGTACAAAGAAGAGCGCGCGCCGGCCTGGCATGCGCGCGATGTCGCGATCGAGCGCGCGCAACGAGCGGGAGTGCCGTGTGTGCTCAGCGCTCCGTCGCCGTCGCTCGACGCGTCGTGGCGCGACGGTCAGCCGTGGGGTGAGTCGATCACGCTGTCACGCAACGAAGAACGGGCGGCGTGGCCGATCGTCGACGTCATCGATGTGCGTCGCGAAGAACCCGGCGGCGCGCGGCTGAGTGCGCGGTTGGTCCCGGTGCTTCGTGGTCCGGGGCCGGTCGTGTGTGTCCTCAACCGCACGGGGCGAGCTCGGCTGTTGGCCTGCGGCGCGTGCGGTGAGCTCGTGCGTTGTGAGACCCATCGCGTGCCATTGGCACAAGACGATGCGGGATTGTTGGTTTGCCCGCAAGGCGACGAAGCGCGCCCCGCCGTGTGCGCGCACTGCGGTTCGACGAGTCTGCGCAATCTTCGACAAGGCGTGGCGCGCGTCCGCGAAGAGCTCGAAGCGTTGGCGAACCGGCCGGTGATCGAAGTGACCGCCGCGCACGCGCTGCGCGATGCTCGGGCTGACGTCTACATCGGCACCGAATCGGTGCTGCATCAAGTCGACCACGCCAAGGCCGTGATTTTTCTCGACTTCGACCAAGAGCTGCTCGCGCCGCGCACGCGGGCGAGCGAACAGGCAATGACATTGTTGACGCGCGCC
>JBDSMH010000148.1:0-14307 GCA_039915945.1 Acidimicrobiales bacterium
TCCACCACCTCCACCACCGAGAAAACGGCGGTGTCAACAGCCCCTGCAACTGCTGTCTGTTATGCAAATACCATCACCACCGAGCGGCGCACGACCCGAAGATCCGCATGGTCATGGAACCCAACGGAACCCTGCACATCACCTACGCCGACGGCACCACCGAAACCACTATTCCCCCAATCCGACAACCCGGGTTCAAATGGGTCGCCTGAACGCGTGCAACGAGATGCCGCGTAGCGGCCTTAGTAGGCGCGATGATGCACCCCTCGCGCGACTCGACGCGAGTTCGCAGTGGGGGAACCGATGAGTGAGAACGTCCTTCAGCCTGGTCACGTGGCCGTCGTGACCGGCGCCGGTAGCGGTATCGGCGCCGCGCTTGCGACGGCATTCGGCGCGGCAGGCGGCAGGGTGGTGCTGGCCGACGTCGAGGCGGGCGCGCTCGAACAAACCTCGGCGGCCCTGAGCGCCGAGGGTGTCGAGGCGCTCGCGGTGCCCACCGATGTCTCCGACGCCGACGCGGTTGATCGCCTCGCGCGTGCGGCTGTCGAGCGGTTCGGGCGGGTCGACGTGTTGTGCAACAACGCCGGCGTGTCGACGTTCAATCTCCTCGCCGATCAGACCATCGTCGATTGGCGCTGGGTGCTGTCGGTCAACCTCTGGGGTGTCATCAACGGCGTGCAGACCTTCGTTCCGATCATGCGCGCGCAGGGGACGCCGGCCCACATCGTCAACACGTCGTCGATCGCCGGATTGTGGAGCGGTATCCCGTTCATCGGGCCGTACGCCGTGAGCAAGGTGGGCGTCGTCTCGTTGTCGGAGACGCTGCAGGCTGAGTTGCGTCACGAACAGAGCCTCATCGGGGTCAGCGTGTTGTGCCCGAGTTCGGTCGGGACCAACGTGATGGAGGCGGAACGCAATCGCCCGCCGGTATTGGGCGCCGAGCAGCGCACCGACGTGGCCGAGAGTGTCCGCTTGATGATTCGCGAGGGCCTCTTCGGCGATGATGGTAGGACGCCGGCCGAGGTCGCGGCGGTGACGCTCGACGCCATCCGCCGCGACCGGTTCTGGATCATCACGCACGCGTCGGCGCGCGCCACGCTCGAGGCACGATTCGCGGCGATCCTCGCCGACGTGCCGGAAGACTGAACGAGTTCAGTCGATTCGTTTCAGCCGGACGACGTCGCCGATCTCCACCGTGCCGGGCTGAATCACGTCGGCGTTGAGCGCGAGCGCTCCGTCGAAGCGACGGATGATGTCCTTCAACACTTCGGGATCGCGTTCGAGTGTGTCGGGGTCGACGGTGGTCATCGGGCAACGCGGTCGCAGCGAATCGAGACCGATGATCGCGTCGCCGATGTGCAGTTCGGCGCCCGGCCATTCGACCTCCGCGAGCCCGTCGACTCCATCGATCAGGATGTTGGGTCGCAGTCGTCGGATGTCACGCCCGAACTCGGCGACCGCGCCGTCGGTCGCGACGAGCAGCGGCAGAATGTCGAAGCGATCGGTGCCGTAGTAGCGCGTCAACTCGGCGTCGGGCCCCGCGACCGCGCGGACGAGTTCGAGCGCGTCGGGGGAGTCCCAGCGATGCCCGTCGATGAGGGGTTGGCCGTCGGGGCCGAGCGTCGCGTGCAAGCCGAGCAGGTGGTAGTAGCGGCGAGATCGAGCGTTGCGCACGCCCTCGGGCCCACGAACGTGAACGATGCGATCGCCGGGAATACCGTCGAGCGTGAGCTCGGCGGCGCGGATCGCTTCACCGGCCATCGATTTCACGGGGTAACGCCAGAGTCCGGCGACGGTCATGGTCACTATGGTCTCCCAGTCTCGATTCGCGTCCGTCTGTATAACGGGATTCTCTTGTAACGCGCCTCGCCGAGGATGAGACTTGTAAGGCAACGAGGCGGAAGGGGAACGCAATGGATCTCATCAAACCGGACGACCCGCGCTACGACGAGGCGCGAGTCGTGTTCAACGCGATGATCGACAGGCGACCGGCGGTGATCGCCCGATGCACCTCCGCGGCCGACGTCGTCGACGCCCTCGCTCTCGCCGACCGAGAGGGCTACGAGGTTGCCGTCCGCGCCGGTGGCCATTCGGTGGCGGGCATGTCGGTCAACAACGACGGCATCGTCATCGACGTCCGTTCGATGAACACCGTTGCGGTCGACCCCGACGCGCGACAAGTCCGCGTCGGCGCCGGGGCGACGTGGGGCGAATTCGATCGGGCAACGCAGGAACACGGGTTGGCCACGACCGGCGGCCGGGTGTCCACTACCGGGGTTGCCGGTCTGACGCTCGGCGGCGGTTCGGGTTGGCTCGAGCGACGGTTCGGGCTCACGTGCGACAGCTTGATTTCGGTCGATCTCGTGACCGCCGATGGCCGCCAGGTCACGGCCAGCGCGGACGAGAACCCCGACTTGTTCTGGGCACTCCACGGTGGTGGCGGCAACTTTGGTGTGGCCACGTCATTCGTGTTCCGGTTGCATCCGGTCGGTCCACTCGTCACCGCCGGGTTGATGGCGTGGCCGGGCGACGCCGCACCCGACCTGGCGCGGCTCTATCGCGACACTGCCTACGACGCGCCCGACGAATTCGGATCGGGGTTGGTGTTCCTCACGGGTCCACCGGAACCGTTCATCCCCCTTCATTTGCAGGGCAGGACCATCGTTGCCATTGCTGCGCTGTGGTCGGGGGACACCGCCGAGGGGACCGAGGTTCTCGCGCCGTTCCGCCAGATGGCGCCCGAGGTCGATCTCGTCGGTGAGATGCCCTACGCGAGCTTCCAGTGCATGATCGATGATCCACCGGGCCTACACAATTATTGGTCGGGCGACTACCACGACAGCTTTCCGGACGAGGCGCTCGACGTGTTCGTGAAATACGGGTCCGAGCGGCAGTCCCCGTTCACGCAGCAGATCCTCGTGCCGTGGGGAGGGGCCATCGCTCGCGTCCCCGACGACGCCACCCCGTTGACCAAACGGACGGTGTCGTGGATCAGTCATCCCTTTGCGATGTGGGAGAACGCCGCCGACAGCGCGAAGAACATCGAGTGGGCTCGCTCCTTCCGCCGCGATATCGCTCGTTTCGCGAGCGGCGGTGTGTACCTGAATTTCATCGGCGACGAAGGGGAGGATCGGGTGCGCGCCGCCTTCGGCGACGAGAAGTACGGCCGCCTCGCGGCGATCAAGGGCGAGTGGGATCCCAACAACGTCTTCCGGGGGAACCAGAACATCAAGCCCGCCTGACGGGGGTGGCGTACTCTTTGCGGTCGGGGCACGGCCCCCCGATTTCGATGGGATGGTTGCGTCCGGTGATGGTGCATGTGTGTGGTCGGGGCCGGCGCAACCGATGAGTCTTTTGGCGGCGAAGAACAGGGTATTCGGCGCGCTCGATCAGCCCGGTCGCCGGTGGCTGCTCGAATTGCTCGGCACGGTCTTCGTCACCGTGAAACGACGTCAGCGGTGCCGTGTCCGTTACCGCGACGGGCTCTGGCTGCACCACTATGCCGGCGGCGTGGTGATTGCGGGGTCGCGCATCGGTGGTCCGATCCCGCGTGAGTTGACCGAGGACGCCGCTGATCGATTCGGCTTCGACTACTTCCCGGTCGCCGGTGATGTCGTCGTCGACATCGGCGCAGGGTTCGGCGAAGAAGCCATGGTGCTCTCACGAATTGTTGGTGCGACCGGTCGCATCCTCAGCTTCGAGGCGCACCCGCGGGTGTATCGCGGGCTCCGCATCATGTGTGAGCTCAACAAGCTCGACAACGTCGAGACCTTCAACATCGCGGTCATGGCCGAGCCGGGAATGTTGCACATCTCCGATGACGATCCGATCGCCAAGGGGAACACCGTGATGGGTCAGTCCGGCGGCATCGATGTGCAGGGACGCACGCTCGACAGCGTCGTGCACGAACTCGGTCTGACGCGCATCGATCTCGTCAAGATGAACATCGAGGGCGCCGAAGTCCTGGCCCTGCAGGGCATGGTCGACGCGTTGCACATGACGCGCCACATCTTTGTCGAATGCCACGACTTCCTGGCCGAGACCGGGCACGGCGAGGAGATGCGCACCAAGGCTTCGGTACGAGCGTTCCTCGAGTCGCACGGCTTCGAGGTCAAGGATCGCCCTGATGCACGACCGTGGATGAACGACTCGCTCTACGGCGTCAACGCGCGGCTCTGACACGGGTCCGCCGCGGCGTCGGACGGCTGCTACGTTCGCCGGCTGGGATGTTCGCAAGAACTGCTGAAGGGGAGACCATGGTCGCCACAGATAACACACCCGTGCCTGATTACGTCGATCTGCTGCGGGTCGACGGACGCAACTACGTGGTCGTCGGAGCGGGGCAAGGCATGGGACGCCAAACGTGTCACGCGCTCACGCAGTGCGGCGCGGCAAAGATCGTATGCGTCGACATCGACGCCGAGCGGGCCGCGGATATCGCGCAAGAGATCGGCATCGGTATCCCGTGGGACGGCGATGTGACGAAGCGCGACGAGGCGCGTCGCCTCGGCGAGTTCGCCGAAGAGCAGCTGGGCGTCATCAACGGGTTCGTCGACATCGTGGGCATGGCGCGCTGGGCGAGCCTCATGGACATGGACGACGACAACTGGAACTGGTCGCACGACATGAACGTGCGTCATGCATTCCTCATCTCCCAAGAGCTCGGCAAGCGTATGGTCGCGTCGGGTGGTGGCACGATGGTGTTCATCGCATCGGCCAGCGCTTTGAGCGCGGCGCCGATGCACGCGGCATACGGCGCAGCCAAGGCCGGCCTCGTCGCCTACGTGCAGTCGTTGGCGGTCGAGCTCGGCCCCCTCGGTGTGCGGGCCAACGCAATTGCGCCGGGCGTGATCCTCACGCCTCGCATGGAGGCCGCGTTCACCGACGAGCAGCGTGTGGCCAATAGTGCGGTGGTACCGCTGGGCCGCATGGGCAAGCCCGTCGACATCGCCAGCGCCGTGTTGTTCCTCACATCGGACCTGTCGTCGTTCATCTCCGGACGCACGATCGTCGTCGACGGCGCCGTCGACGCGAAATTCCCCTACGGCACGCTCTGACGTTGCTGCCGCGGGCAACCGGAGGGGTCATGGAGTTCGGCTTCGACATTCCCAACATGCATCACGGGCTCGGGCTCGAGGCCTACGTCGGTGGCGCAAGCATCAAGCGCCTCGCCATCGGCCCCGAGACGTTCGACCGGTTGACCGCGCGCGCCGAAGAGATCGGCTTTCACACACTGTGGATCGCGGATCACATCGTGTTCCCGGATACGTCGAGCGTGGCGCATCCACTGAACTATCAACCGAATACCGGCAACGATGACGAGCCTGTCGGCGAGGGGACCAAGGTTCGTTCCGCCGATCCGATCTACGAAGCGCTGTCGCTACTCGGCTTTCTCGGGGGACGTACGTCGCGGTGCCGTCTCGGCATCGGCATCCTCGTAATTCCGTATCGCAACCCTGTGCTCATGGCGAAGATGCTCGCAACGATCGACGTGCTGACGGGCGGTCGAGTGACGGTCGGCGCGGGGGTCGGCTGGCTCAAGGAATCATTCGACGCGGTCGGCGCCGACTATGAGCACCGAGGGGCGGTCACCGACGAGTTCATCGATGCGATGCGGGTGTTGTGGACGGCGGACGCGCCAGAGATTGCGGGCAAGCACTTCACGCTTCCTACGGGAATGCGTTTCCTGCCGAAGCCGATACAGCGGCCGATACCGATCTTGATCGGAGGTTCTTCGCCGCGTGCGTTGCGGCGCGCCGCTGCTCGAGGCGACGGGTGGATCGCGCCCTATCAGTCCCTCGATCAGTTCGTCGCGAACCGAGCCAAGGTGTTGGCGCTCGTTGAAGGCAACGGTAGAGATCCCGCGACGTTCCAGTTCGTCAATCAAGTTCGATTCCAGGTACTCGACGAGGACGGACCGACGACCGACGACTTCATCGGTACGCCGCAGCGCGTCGCCAAGTTGATTCGCGCCTTCGCTGAAGCCGGCGTCGATCACCTCCAACTCAAACCTGCGCCCGGGCCGAGCACCGATTCGATGATCGAGCAGGCTGACCGGTTTGCCGAACAGATCGTTCCGCTGATCGACGACATCTGGCAGCCGGCGCCACTGCCGGCACCGAGGACCTACGCGCGCTGACCGGGCACGTCAGAATTCTTCGTACTTGTGCAACTCGAGTCGGGCCAGGCCTGCCGCAAGATCGGCGGACTCCGTCGCTTCGAGCGGGAGGTGGGGCCGGCGGAGGTGACCACCGTTGCGCCCCAAGATGCGCAGCGCTTCTTTGATGACGCGCGGGTTGCCGAAGCGGGCACAGAGGAGATTCAGTTGGACGAACACGCCAAAGCGGCTCAGGGCACGATCGCTGTCACCATCGAGCAACGCTTGCCAGACGCTCGCCGTGAGGCGCGGTGCGATGTTTGCCTCGAAGTTCAAGATCCCTTTCGCGCCGGCTGCGTGAGCGAGGATCGATTGGATGCTCATACCCACGCGAATCGTGATGGTGTCACCGAATCTGGTCGACAGTTGTTGCACCTGATTGATCAGAGGGCCGACGTTGTCGGCGATGAGTACCTCGGTGATGTGCGAGTAGTCGGCGATCAGCGTCTCGATCAGTTGGGTCGAGAACGCGTAGCCCGCCAACGCCGAGTTGTTGGAAATGGCGACCGGGCACTCGATCGCTTCGAGGACATCGCGATAGTAGGTTTCGATCTCGACGGGTCGCGGCACGAGAGCCCCGGGTCGCGGACCGAGTAGGTACACCGCATCGACGCCTATGCGCGCCGCGTGCTGTGCGAGTTCGGTGACGGTCTTGGTGGAATGCGCGAGGCCGATGCCCGCGGCGTACACCGGCACTTTGCCCTTGAGCTCATCGACGCCTATTTCGTAGACGCGCAAGCGCTCTTCCATCGAGAGAAGATCGCCTTCGCCGCTGCCTTGGCTACACAGGCAGACACCGACGCCCGCGTCTCGTTGAAACCGCAAATGTTCTCGCAACGCCGGCTCGTCGATCGAGCCGTCGGGGCCGAACGGCGTGATGCTCATCGTGAATGTTGCGGGCTTGGCCAGTGTCATTTCGCATCCCCGTTTTCGTGACCCTCGAGGCGAACCTAGTGCACCGCGATTATCAGAGATACTCGTGTGCGGTCAGCCAGCGTGATGCGAAGAATCCGAAGATGGGCGGCAAGTAGCTGGTCGCCAGCCGGTGAGTGATGGCAGCGGCGGCCGCGGCCTGTGGAGGGATACCGGCCGCGGTCCAGCCGGCAGTGAGTGCGGTCTCGCCGACACCGACGCCACCGGGCACCGGGACGAGCCCGGTCAGCAGCGACGCGGCGACGAACTAGAACCGTGACGACACCGACCCGCGAGCGCGGCGCTCGCGCGACCTGGGTCCGTCCTCGCAACCTCGTCTTCGCCGCCCCCTCAGCGTTCACGACCATGAAGGGTTCACTCGAATCGTTGCATATTGCGCAGCTGGCGTTCAAAGACGGACTTGCACGCCTGAGCCGCGGTGCTCACAATCAGATCGGCGCGGCCGATACGCAGTTTCGGCGACACTCAACGAGAGGCGCTTGGCTGTGAGTACCGAAGCGTGGTGGGTAGCGGCCGGCCTGGCCTCTTGGACGCCGCTCCTCGTGCACCTATGGCGCTGCCAATGCCGTAGACGCGAGCGGTCCCCGTCTGCGGAGCAAAAGGGTGGCTGACATGGACGAGATAAACCGCACCCTCGCCGAGCTCTCGGCGCGTGTGCAGCGGCTCGAGGACGAACGAGCGATCACTCGGGTGCTCACGCGCTACGGCTTTGCCGTCGACATCGGCGACGCCGATGCAACAGCGGCGCTCTACACCGACGACACCGTCATCGACCTCGGCCCCACGTCGCAGTTCCACGGAAGCGCCGGTGCCCGGCAGCTCGTGCTCGACGAACGCCACCAGGCAATCGTAGGCCGATGCGCGCACACCATGGGCCCGTTCGTCATCGACCTCGACATCAACGGCGACCGCGCCACTGCAACTGGCTACGTGCGCGTCTACATCAGCGACGATGACATGTTGAATCCCCGACTTTGGCGCATCGGCTACACCAAGCTCGAGCTCGTGCGCTCGGGCGCCACTTGGCGCATCGCGACGCGCCTGTCGCGCTCGGTCGGCGCGGAAGACGGACAAAACCTGCTCCGCGGCGGTCTGGCCTGACCGCCGGCGCGTGGTCGCGCCGACCAAGATGGAGACATGACGAGCAAGGCCAAGAAGACGGGTTCGCAGCCGCCGGCAGACACTCTCGCCGACCACCACGATCTGATCCGCGTGCAGGGCGCCCGCGAGAACAACCTCAAGGACCTCGACGTCGAGATCCCCAAGCGCCGGCTGACGGTGTTCACCGGTGTATCCGGTTCGGGTAAGAGTTCGCTGGTGTTCGGCACGATCGCCGCAGAGTCGCAGCGGTTGATCAACGAGACCTACAGCGCATTCGTGCAGGGCTTCATGCCGACGCTGGCGCGGCCCGAGGTCGATGTCCTCGAGGGCCTGACGACCGCGATCATCGTCGACCAGGAGCGCATGGGCTCCAACCCGCGTTCCACCGTCGGCACCGTCACCGACGCGAACGCGATGCTGCGCATCGTCTTCAGTCGGCTCGGCAAGCCGCACATCGGGTCACCCAAGGCGTACTCCTTCAACGTCCCTTCGGTCACCGCATCGGGCTCGATGACCATCGAGCGTGGTGCCAAGAAGACCGTGCGTAAGACGTTCAGCATCACCGGAGCCATGTGCCCGCGCTGCGAGGGCATGGGCAACGTGACCGACCTCGACCTGTCGCAGTTGTACGACGACACCAAGTCGCTCAACGACGGCGCACTGAGGATCCCCGGCTACAGCATGGAGGATGGTTCGGTCGCATCTTCAACGGCTGCGGCTTCTTCGACCCGGACAAGCCGATCCGCAAGTTCACCAAGAAGGAACTGCACGACTTGCTCCACAAGGAGCCGACCAAGATCAAAGTCGACGGTATCAATCTCACCTACACGGGGCTGATCCCGCAGATCCAGAAGTCGTTCCTGTCCAAGGACAAAGAGGCGATGCAGCCGCACATCCGGGCGTTCGTGGATCGGGCTGTCACTTTCACGACGTGTCCAGAGTGCGACGGTACAAGGCTCAACGAAGGCGCCCGTTCTTCGAAGATCAAGGGCAAGAACATCGCCGATGCTTGCGCCATGGAGATCGGCGAGTTGGCCGAATGGGTCCGCAGCATCGACGAGCCGTCGGTGGGGCCGTTGCTCGGCACGCTCAGCCACGCGCTCGATTCGTTCGTGGAGATCGGTCTGGGCTATCTCTCCCTCGACCGACCGACCCGCACGTTGTCGGGCGGCGAAGCGCAGCGCACGAAGATGGTCCGCCATCTCAGCTCGACGCTGACGGACATCACCTACGTCTTCGACGAACCCACCACGGGCCTACACCCGCACGACATCCAGGGCATGAACGACTTGTTGGTGCGGCTGCGCGACAAGGGCAACACGGTGCTCGTCGTCGAGCACAAGCCCGAGACGATCGTGATCGCCGACCACGTCGTCGACCTCGGTCCTGGCGCGGGCACCGCGGGCGGCACGGTGTGTTTCGAGGGCACCGTCGAGGGTCTGCGGGCCAGCGGCACCATCACCGGCCATCACCTCGACGACCGTGCGTCGCTCAAAGAAACGGTGCGGAAGTCGACCGGCGCGCTGTCGATACGCGGCGCGACAACGCACAACCTGCGCAAGGTCAACGTCGACATCCCGTTCGGCGTGCTCGTCGTCATCACCGGCGTCGCTGGTTCGGGCAAGAGCTCGCTCGTGCACGGGTCGATCCCCGCCGGCGCGGGTGTGGTGTCGGTCGACCAGACCCCTATCCGCGGCTCGCGTCGTAGCAACCCAGCGACCTACACCGGGCTGCTCGACCCGATCCGCAAGGCGTTCGCAAAGGCCAACGGTGTGAAGCCGGGGCTCTTCAGTGCCAACTCCGAGGGGGCGTGCCCGACGTGCGATGGTGCCGGCGTCATCTACACCGACCTGGCGATGATGGCCGGTGTCGCCACCACTTGCGAGGATTGCGAGGGCAAGCGATTTCAGGCCGCGGTGCTCGAGTATCACTTCGGCGGCCGCGATATCAGTGAGGTGCTGGCAATGTCGGTGACCGAGGCCGAGCAGTTCTTCGGCGCCGGTGAAGCGCACACGCCGGCCGCGCACGCCATCCTCGCCCGGCTCGCCGACGTCGGGCTCGGTTACCTCAGCCTCGGCCAGCCGCTCACCACGCTGTCCGGTGGCGAACGCCAGCGGTTGAAGTTGGCCACGCAGATGGCGGAAAAGGGCGACGTTCACGTCCTCGACGAGCCGACCACCGGCCTGCACCTCGCCGACGTCGCGCAGCTACTGGGCCTGCTCGACCGACTCGTCGACTCGGGCAAGTCGGTCATCGTCATCGCGCACCACCAGGCGGTCATGGCGCACGCCGATTGGATCATCGACCTCGGCCCCGGCGCCGGCCACGAGGGCGGCCGGATCGTGTTCGAGGGCACACCCGCCGACCTCCTCGCCGCCCGCTCGACCCTCACCGGCGAGCACCTCGCGGCGTACGTCGGCGCGCGAGCGAAACGCTCGCGGTAAGCGCGGAAGTAGCGGTCGCACTAGACAAGGCGCGATGCAGTTCGGCGTGCAGGTATCGACCGCAATGTGTGAGATGTCCGACGTGTGCCGAGTATGGCCACTCGTCGAAGCGATGGGCTACGACTGGATCAGCGGGCAGGACCACTTCTACACACAGCGGGCAGACGGGGCGGGATCGTTCGAGGCCGTTGCTTGTCACGCGGCGCTGGCGGCGCTCACCGCACGAGTACGCGTCGGTTGCCTCGTGTACTCGGCGGGTTACCGCAATCCCGCAGTGTTGGCGAAGTCACTCGTCACCATCGACCATTTGTCGAACGGTCGGCTCGAGGTCGGCATCGGAGCGGGGTGGTACGAAGAGGAATACGTCGCGTACGGAATCCCGTTCGAGCCGTTCAATGTGCGGCTGAGGCGGATGACGGAGACGATCGAAATTCTCCGCTCGCTCTGGTCGAACGAGTACACCGACTACGACGGCGAGTTCTGCACGCTGCGCAATGCGCGCTGCGATCCCAAGCCGATGCAACGGGCGCCGCGCATCTGGGTCGGGGCCAAGGGACCGAAGGCACTCAAGGCGGCGGCGCAATACGGTGACGGCTGGAACGCGAACTTCATGTCGCCGGACGACTTCGGCCGTAGCTGCGCGTACATCAAGGAACACGCGTCGTCACCGCTGACGATCGGCGCCACGCTGCCGTTGATCCTGTCCGAGGGCGACGCCTTCGAGCACACGTTGCGTGACCGCTACGGCGTTACCGCCGAGCAGATGCGGCCGGCGACTCTCGGTGGTTCACCGGCACAGGTCGCAGACAAACTCGCGCACTACGCCGAACAGGGCGCGGAATGGATCATCCTGGCCGTGCGTTCGCCGTTCGACCTCGACGAGTTGCAGCGATTCGCCAACGAAGTCGTTCCACTGTTTCGACACGACTGAAATCTGCGTTCGCTGCGTGGTTCAGCAGTCCGCCAGCGCACGCAGCGCATCACACATCCGCTGTCGTCCGGCCCCGCCAAGCGATCCGAGGCGGGTCGTCAGTACGGACTTCGGCACCGCGGCGATGCTGTCGAAGGCGGCGACGCTGTCGTGATCGATCCCTTCGTCGGGTCCGACGGGGACGCACGTCGGGATCGAGCGGATCGTGCTCGTTATGGGGGCGACCACGATGTTGTTCAGTACCGGGATCGCCTCGTTGCGAGACACGACGAGCACGGGTCGGCGCTTTCCGTTGGGCGGTTCCATCAGCCACAGATCGCCTTGCGCTACCACGGTTCGGCCTCGGTCATAGCCACAGCGCTGGCCATCGCAAGGGCATCGTCGTCGGGCGACTGCGGATGGCCGCGGTACGACTCGGCGATCGCCTCGCCCGCGCGGGCGCGCCGGACCGCGTCGTCGAGGAAGTCGACGGCGCGTCGAATTACGTCGGATCGGTTCTCGCCCACGCCGTCGGCGACGAGTCGGTCGATCACGGCGAGCTCCTCGGCGCTGAACCGAGTCGGGATCGGAGTTGTCATACAAACCAGTATACGAATTGTAGAGCAGAACCACCGGGCGGCTCGAGGGCACAATTGAGTCTGTGGAGCTCTACGGACAGAACCTGGCCCTCTGGTGGTTGATCGAGTGCAAGTCATGAGCGGCTCTACTTCAGAGCCAGTCCTCTTGCTGCCCTCCGATTTCGATCAGTACGAGTGGGAAGTCGAATCAAAGGGTTACTACGTCGGTGCCTGCGTGGAACTCGAGGGCCGTCGAATCTCGATCACGTTCTATGACCAACTTCGGCTAGGTCAAGACGTCGAGGCCTGACGCGTGGCGCACCGCAACCCGAAACGGCGACCACGCCATCATGCTCGCCCCACGCCGCAGCGACGTCGACCAACTCAACAACCTCGCACGACAACAACGCACTGCTGACGGAGCACTCCGTGGTGCGACGCTCACGATCGAAGGGACATCGTTCCAGCGCGGCGACCGCGTCGTCACCGTTCGCAACGACTACCACCTCGGTGTGCGCAACGGGAGCCACGCCACCATCACGAAAATCCACAGCCGCGGCGGCGAGATGACGATCCGACTCGACCACGGCAAGACACGACGACTCTCCGCCGAATACCTGCATGGCGGACATATCGGGCACGGCTACGCGATCACCATCCACAAAGCTCAAGGCATCACCACCGACCGCACGTACGTGCTCGGCACCAGCGACCTCTACCGCGAACTCGGCTACGTCGCCCTCTCACGCGGACGACTCAGCAACGACATCTACCTCACCGAACCCACGGGACGAGAACACGCCCACCGCCTCGAGATCTCCACCGTCGATCGCACGCCGGGACTGCGAACATCACGACAACAAACACTCGGGATCGACCGGTAGTACAACGCCGCGAGTATCGGCGTCAGCGGCTTTTGTGCGCGGACTGCATCAAATGGCGTATTCGATGCAGTCCCCAAGCGAAGCAGAACGAGTACGCCGGCATCGAGGGCGAAGACCCTGACGGGATGGCGCGCCGTGCTCGCTCGCCCTCGCCCGCGGCTCTAGCTCGGGTCAAAGAGTCAGCGGGTCGGAGTTCGCTACAGTGACGGGTCCTCGTGCCAAAGCTGCTCGTCGCCGTCCACGTAAAGCTCGATGAGGTTCCCGTCGGGATTCGTTGCGCGCGGGCGAGTCCTTCGATTCGACATCGCAACATCGAGTGGCGGCAACGTCGGCGCCGTCGAGATACGCGTGTTTGCCTGAGCCCACGAACCTCGGCGCACTCTGGGGAAAGCGGTCCGTCTCGGACGGCAGGCGACAACGCACCCCTTGCCCAAGCGGCTCTGTTGGTACAGGGCTCGTAACTGAGGTCCGCCGCTGGAGGAGTTGACGTCGTGGGTTCGTCCGTGTGGATCTTTTCCGGGCCGCCAGCGGGCGCGGTTGGCGGCGACTATGGCGACGACGAACAGCGGGGGCCCCAGACGGCTTCGGTCGGGGGAGTGTGGCCAGGCACGACCAGGAAGGTGATGAGGCCGAGGTCGACGATCGCGGAACGCGCCGAGGCCGTCCTGCGGGAACACGCCGGCAGTCAATGGGATGCCGATGTCGTCGCCGTAGCGGTGCGCGTGCGACGCGACATCGACGGCTGCAACCCAGCGTTCGACAACGTCGGCCGCAAGATCACCGACGTCGATGCCGGGTTCGACGGTTGCGTATGCGCGGATGCCCTGCCCGCGCTGACTGCGCCGTGACGCTTCAGTTGCGAACGGCGGGCGCGGTCAGGTCGCTTGCTCCGAAGGCGGTTGCGAACCGTCGACACCAGATCACCACGGTCTTGTATTTGGCGAGGTCGGTACTGGGCGGAACCTCGTAGTTCTGCGAGCCGATGTTGCCTTTCAGTTTGCCGAGGTCGACGAAGTCGTCGTCGAGCGCGCCAGTCGGTGACGTAGCGGTGACCCCCGCGCTGAGATAGACGAACAGGTCGGGCCCTTTGTCGGTGCGCAGTTCTTCGAAGCGCAGGAATGTCTTTGTGCCGTCGGTCGCGATGGTCGCGACTCCAGACGAGGGGTGACTGCGATCGACAAACATGCCGCGATGCGTTTCTTGCGGAGCGCCAGAGGTGACCTCAGGCGTCGTGGTGCCGAGCGATGTCGCCGACGGTGACACAGTGGTGAAGGGATCGGCTTCGTTGACTTTGTCGTCG
>JBDSMH010000183.1:0-8076 GCA_039915945.1 Acidimicrobiales bacterium
CACACGATCACGGTCGACGGCGTGATCACAGCGGGTCCCGCGCTGAGTTCAGATGAACAGTTGGTGGCATTCTCGACAAGCGATGGTGTCGCTGTTGTGAACGTTGGCTCGGGCAACCGTGTGGCGCTGTTTCCCGAGTTGTCCGACGCCAGGTCGATAGCTTTCGACCCGAGCGACGCGAATCGGTTGGCCGTCGGGTTTGTCGACGGCTCGTTAGAGGTCGTGCGCTGGCGTGCCAACCAAATCGAGCTTCGCATCGCGGCCCACACCGCTCCCGTCGAGGGACTTTCGTTCAGTCGGGACGGGCAGCGCATATTGTCACGTTCGCTACGCGAGGGCTCGGTTCGCGTTTGGGATGCGCATAATGCGGCTGCGATCACTCCAAGTCTTCGGGGTACAGGCACAGGCTCTTTTGCACTCGCGTTCGCGTCGGTGTTCTCGCAAAGCGGTGCGCTCGTCGCTGCATTGTTCACCGACAAACCGCTACTCCGCGTCTGGAATGTTCCTGATGGCAGCGTCCGCCTCGAGATTCCGTTGCACGACGGAGAGATCCCGAACGGCATGACGTTCATCGGAGATTCTGTCGTCGTGACTGCTACGAGTCGTGGCGTTCGCTTGTGGGATCTGGCCACGGGCTCCGAGCTTCCGCGCTCTTTCAGCGCCTTCGAGGCCGTCCCGATCGGGGTGGCCGCAAATCCGACGGGTGACACGATCGCGATCGTTCGTTTCGGCCAACTCGAGATTTGGGCCCTCGACGAACGTCAACTCGGCGCCCGCGCGTCGGCTGTCCTGCCGCCAGCATCAGGTTCAGGTATTGACGTCAGCTTGTCGATCAACCGTGATGGCACCCGTGCTCTCTACCTCGACGGTGGCGCATACGTCTTCGACCTCACCGTGACACCCCCCACGAGAAGAGCCATTGTCTTTCCCGGAGTGGGAAACCTGCGTCGCGCGACCTACACGGCTGATGGTCGAACGATTGTCACGGTGCACATCGACACCGGTTCTCTTGCGTCGAGAATTCGCCTTTGGGATGCGTTGACATTCGAACCTCGAGGCGCGCCAACTCGGCTGCCAATCTTGGCCACGACCGTTGCCGTGAGTCCTGATCTCCGCCTCGTCGCCGCCTACAACGGACTCGACCTGACCTCGACATCGACCGTTCGAGTCTTCGATCTCGACACGGGCCTGCTGCGCATGACCCTCTCGGACCTGGACCTCACTACGACTATTGCGACGGGCGCGGGCCAGACCCTTCGCTATGTCGCTGATCTGGCGTTCAGCCCCAATTCGAAGGAACTCGCTGCCGCGAATGTTGTCGGCGCGGCCGTGCTGTGGGACCTCGATTCGCAACGCGCGACCCCACTTGCCGCCGGCGGCGGAGAGGTGCGCTGGCTCAACTTCGATCCGACTGGCCGTGAACTCGTGACGGTCAACTCGCAAGGGCAACTGACCTTCCTGGACTCAGCGAACCAGACTGTGCGGCTTGCGCGAGTGGGTGGCCGAGTCACCACATTCCGCCCGCAGTTCAACGCTACGAAACCTTTGCTCCTGACTGATACCACCTGCAGTCGCCCCGATGAAAGTGGGGATGTCACCGGGTCGATGCAGATTTGGGATACCGAGGTGGGAATCGAACTCGGTATTGGCTTTCCTCTCACGTGTGCAACCTGGGCACCCGACGGCACCTCGTTCGCGGCGATCGATGCCACCAGCATCCAGATCTGGGATATCGATCCACAGACGTGGGTAGCGGCGGCTTGTCGGTTCGTCGGCCGCAATCTCACTCAGGTTGAGTGGACGAAGTACGGCCCGAATAAGCCGTACCGAGACACGTGTCCCTGAGCGCAGGTCTGTCACCGTGGGACGACTGCGAAGGAGTTGTCCATCTCCGCTTCGAGATCGACCGAGGCTTCCGGGCTGATTGACAGAATAGCGCCGGTGCAGCCGCGAGGGAGTGGCCGCTCGCCAGTAGCCGGGTCGACGTCGAACAGGTGTCGATAGCTGACGCAGAAGTCATCGATGGCGGCCTGCAATTCCCAGTCGCTCAAGGCAGTCTCGGGCATCTCCATGGCGAGCACAGCAACTGGCGCCTCCATGGCGTCACGGAGCTCCACGCGAGGAGTCGCTCGATGCTCGGTTGGCCCTCGACCAACGGCGACCATCGTCAACAGAATCAGTGTCGCCCCAATCGTCGCGATCACGAATCGTCGCCGCTGTGCGGGAAGCGGAAACTGGATCTGAGTCGTGTCGGTTTCGTTCATGCGGGCTCCTTCGCCAGGGTTGGCGAAGGTTTCGCACAGCGCGTCTACAGCCGATCTTCAACTCCACCGAAGAGCGAAGTGGACCGTTTTGTAGATGGTTTGTAGACGCGATCGGACACGATTGCGGACGCGGCGCCACGTGCCTATATTTCCTGCTCAGGGGGCACATATGATCGAGTTCTCTGTGCTCGGGCCGGTCGAGGTCCGCCGCGACGGAGCCGCCCTCGGCCTCGGCGGCTCGCAACAGAAGAGGTTGATTGCCGTCCTGCTGACAAACCCCGGTCAGGTTGTTTCGCTCGATCGGCTGGAAGAAGCAGTGTGGCCCAACGGTGACGCGCCCGAAGGCTCCCGGCGCGCCGTGATGACGTACATCTCGCGCCTGCGCGCGGTGCTGGGCAACCGCTACATCGCGACCCATGGGCCCGGGTACCAACTCGAACCGGGCGACGAGCCCATCGACGCGATGGTCTTCGAGCGTCTTCTCACCTCGGCGCGACTTACCGCGCCCACGTTGAGAGTGGCAACGCTGGATCAAGCCCTCGCACTGTGGCGCGGCTCGGCCTTCGGTGAGTTTGCCGACGAATGGTGGGCGCGACCCACCGCATCGCGTCTCGAAGAGCTTCGCCTGGTGGCGATCGAAGACCGAGTGGAGGCCTTGCTCGAGACGGGCGACGCGGAACGCGCGGTGAGCGATCTCGAAGGCTTTGTCGCGGCATACCCGTTGCGCGAGCGTCCCGTCGGTCAGCTGATGCGTGCGTTGTCCGGCACTGGTCGGCGCGCCGAAGCTTTGCGCTCCTTCCAAGACTTCCGCGAACGCTTGGCCGAGCAGACCGGCCTCGATCCATCGCTCGCGCTGGTCGAACTCGAGCGACAGATCGCCGTTGGTGTCGTACCCCAGAGCCCACGCATCGATCGCGTCGCCCGTGGCTATGTGCTGGGTGACGTATTGGGCGAGGGATCGTTCGGCACGGTCTTCTGCGCCACTCAACCAGGGGTTGGGCGAGAAGTCGCAGTGAAGGTCATTCGCGCAGAGCGCGCTGACAACGCCGACTTCGTGCAGCGCTTCGAGACCGAAGCACAACTGGTCGCGCGGCTTGAGCATCCGCACATCGTGCCGTTGTACGACTTCTGGCGCGAGCCGGGCGGCGCCTATCTGGTCTTCCGACTCTTGCGCGGTGGCAACGCGGAACAGGCGTTGCTGGCCGACGGTGCGTGGCCTATCGAGCGAGTGTCGCGGTTGGTCGACGAGATTGGTGGTGCGTTAGGTGTTGCTCACGCGGCCGGGGTGATTCATCGCGACGTGAAGCCGGCGAACATCCTCTTCGACGAGATCGGCAACGCCCACCTCTCGGACTTCGGAATCGCGTTGACGGACTCCGCGCAACATGACGGCACGACATACTCGGCGGGCTCTCCGCTCTACGCAAGTCCCGAACAGTTCCTCCGTCAACCGATCTCGGCGAAGTCCGATCTCTACAGCTTCGCTGCGATGTTGTGGGAACTACTAACGGGTGTGCCGCCATTCGAAGGCGTGAGCGCGTCAGTGGTGGAGCGGATCAAGCTCGAGCGTCCGGTGCCGTCGCTACGGCAGTGGCGTCCCGAACTTGCGGGCGTGATCGATGCCGTGCTGCAGAGGGCGACGGCGGTTCGCCCACAAGACCGGTATCAGTCCGTGCACGACCTCATTCTCGCGTGGCGCGTGGCGGTCGAACATCTGCGTTTTGCGCCGACCGGCGACCCGGTGCCATTGGGCGTTGATCCACGAGTCGCGGCGACAATGCTCGAGTTCGCGACCGCCGGCACGAATCCCTACAAAGGGCTGCGGGCTTTCGGAGAGGCCGACGCGCGGGAGTACTTCGGTCGGTCGTCACTCATCGATGGTCTGAGTCGCATGGTGAACGTCGCGCGCACGGTGATAGTGGTCGGCCCTTCCGGTTCAGGAAAGAGCTCGCTTTTGCATGCTGGTTTGCTGCCGCGCTTGCGCGACCAGCGAGCCCGCGTCGTGACGATGGTGCCGACCGATCGGCCGAGCGTGCAGCTACGTACCGCGCTACTGGCAGTAGCGACGCGTCCACTCGCCCACAAGACCAGCGATGCCCTAGCCCAAGTCGCCCGTGAGGCACAGAGCGAACTCATCGTGTTGATCGATCAGTTCGAAGAGCTCTGGACACTGACCACTGACACCGACGAGCGCGATCGGTTCGTGCAGCTGTTGGCTCGCCTTGCCGGCGATACGTCGTGCAACGTGCGGATGGTCTACGCCATCCGCGCCGACTTCTTCGATCGTCCGCTGGCCGACCCGCTACTCGGCCCGCACCTCACGACGAGTGTGTTCACCGTGACACCGATGTCCGCTGCGGAACTTTCCGAAGCGGTGCGGGCCCCCGCGAATGCGGTGGGCGTCAGCTTCGAACCGGGCCTCGACGCGGAGATCGTGGCCGACGTCGCTTCGTACAACGCGAGTTTGCCGTTGCTGCAATTCGCGTTGGCCGAGTTGTACGAGCGGCGCACGGCCGCATTGATACCGACGGTGGCCTATCGCGAGATGGGCGGAGTCGCAGGTGCGATCGCGGCGCGCGCCGAGGCGGTGTTCTGCGGCCTGGATGCACACGGGCAGCGGGAGGCGCGACGACTGTTTGGCCGGTTGGTGACGCCGGGTGCCGGTGCGGAAGATACGCGCCGGCGGGCACGGCGCAGTGAAATGCCGGAGTCGACCAATGCGATTGCCGATCAGTTCGTGCTGCATCGGCTGTTGGTTGTCGATCGTGATCCGGCAAGCCGCGAGCCGACGATCGACATTGCGCACGAAGCATTGCTCACTCGTTGGCCTCGTCTGCGGAGTTGGCTCGACGAGGACCGAGAACAGCTGCAACTCATGCAGCATCTGTCCCGCGCCGCCGACGAGTGGCAAGACGCGGGCCGGCGCGACACCGACCTCTATCGGGGCCCTCGCCTGTCACTGATGGGCGAGGCCAACAACACCGGCAATGTGATCCTCGCGCCGGTCGAGGAGGAGTTCCTCGACGCCAGCTGGTCGGCGCACGAAACCGAAGAACGACAAGAGCAACTGCGCGTCGCGCAACAGGCACGGCAAAACCGAAGGCTTCGGCGGGCACTCGTCGGCGCCGGCATCATGCTCGTCATCGCGGTGCTCGCCGGCTCCGTTGCCCTTGTTCAACGCAACCGAGCCGACGACCAGCGCAACGCCGCCCGACTGGCGGCACTGGCCGAAGCAGCGGCGCGCGCCCGAGGCGATATCGATCGCATGATCGCGCAGTCGCGCGCGGATGCCACTTTCGACCCGAACCGTGCCGCGTTGTTGGCGGTCGAGGCGTATCGGCGCTCGGAGTCACGCTCGGACAAGCTCCAAGCCGCGGGGGCGGTCCAGTCGGTTCTTT
Organism: Acidimicrobiales bacterium; assembly: GCA_039915945.1. Lineage (GTDB taxonomy): Bacteria > Actinomycetota > Acidimicrobiia > Acidimicrobiales > WLNW01 > DATLFA01. The sequence continues at coordinate 5,663 of JBDSMH010000183.1, forward strand.
CCCAGCAGACCAAGGGACACCTCGGCTCCATCGCAGGCGAGGGTCCGTACAGCTTCGCCAACTACGGCAACACGGTGATCGTGGCCAAGAACGGCGAGCGCGTCAGCGTGTGGGATGCGAGCACTTGGAAGAAGCAGCGCGATTTCGCAGTGGAGACCGAGGTCACCGCGCTCGCGCTGAGTGGCGACGATCGTTATGTTGCCGTGACCACGCCCGACCGCGTATCGATCTACGCGGTGGCGACAGGCGCGCGCGAAGCACAGCTCAACGTCGGCTTCCTTTCCACCGGTGTGGTGTTCGACCCTACGGACAGCGCTCGTATCGTCATCGGCCAGGCGATTGGGCCCTCGTTCTGGCTGCCGGCGACCAACCCCATCGTCCAAATTCTTCGGTGGCGCACGAACCACGTCGAACTCGAGATCCCCGTGCCCGCGCTGATCTATCACAACCGGTTGAGCCCCGACGGCCGCGTGCTGGTCACGGGGCACAACGACGCGATGCTACGCATGTGGGATGCCCATACCGGCGCGCTCCTGGCCGGGCCGCTGATGTCGGGCTCCTCGGGCGGGCTCGCCTACGCAACCATCGGTCTCTCGAACTTCTCGCCCGACGGCACGATGGTGGCGTCGCACAGCCTCCGGGGCATGGTCCGCGTATGGAGCGTTCCTTCGGGACAACTCGTGACGAAGCTAGATCTGCCGATAGAGCCATGGGTCGAGAGCGTGGCCTTCGTGGGCAACGAACGGATCATGTACGACCAGTTTGACCTGTTCGAGTACAATTTACCCACCGGCGTGCGGCGGTTCTACGGGACCAATAGTGCGCTGAATGGGGCCATCAGCGTTGATCCGACATTCTCCGCCGTTGCCATCGGCGGAGGTCTGACAACCCGAGCATCGATCGACATCGTGGCGCTCGATCAACGCCAGGTCGGCGCAAGGCAGTCCGTGCCGTTACCAACCGGGTTTTCGACGGGACAAGCGGGCGGTGATCGGCTGTCCGTGGACGCGGCGGGACGACAGCTCCTCGCGTTCGACACGCAAGCCCACATGTTGGACCTGATGAATCCGACCGCAGGTTGGCGGACCGTCGACTTCCCCGGTGATGGTTTTCTCACCATCGCCAGCTTTTCCCGTGACGGGCGTTTCGTCGTGACCCAGCACGCGAACGCCAACCATTTGACTGCGTCGCTGTGGGATGCCATGACGCTGCGTCGTTTCGTGTCCGTGCCGATCCCGGCGCGCAGCCTCGCATTCAGCTTCAGCCCCGATTACCGCTTGCTCGCGTCGACCGACCGGGACCTCAAGAGCCTCAGGTCGGTAGTGCATGTCTATGACGTCGCCACGGGCGCCCGTCTCGTCACGCTCACCGAATTCGATGCGGTCAGCGGAAGTGCCACTGTGGTCGCCAACCAACTGTCGTTCAGCGCGGACTCCAAACGACTCGCCGCAGGCACCTTGACGGGCTCCGTAGGTTTGGTTTGGGACCTCGACACGGGAGCCGTGCACTCGATCGACCACGCGTTCCAAGTCGAGTTCGACCGGGCTGGCCGGTACCTCGTCACGCTCAGCTTGGACGACAAGGTCGTGTACCTGCTCGATGCCGTCACGTTGAAGGTTCCCGACGACCTCGCGCCGATCAGCGGGCGAGCGGCTTCTCGGGCGCTGTCGCACCCGACCGAGCCACTGCTCCTCACCGATGGAACGTGTTTCGACTACGACAGCAGCCTCGGCTTTCGAGCCCTCCAGCTGTTCGACACCGAAGCGGGCCGCGAAATCGGAATCGGCCTCAAACTCGACTGCGCGTTCTGGTTTCCCGATGGGAAGAGCTTCATGGGCAAGGACGACACCAGCATCCAGATCTGGGACACCGATCCCGAACGCTGGGTCGAAGCAGCTTGTCATTTCGCCGGCCGCAACCTGAGCCAATCCGAGTGGACGCGGTATGGCCCGAAAGCGCCGTACCGCGAGACGTGCCCCTGACCTACTGCTCGCTTGCAGATCGTTGACATCGCGAAACGTCACGCGGCGTTGATGTTTTGCAACTGCGACTTGCGACAACGTCGGTATGAAACAACCGACACGACACAACATCATCAAACCCAACCCCACACAGGTTTGCCATCCGCCGCCCGCGGTGACGCGAGCCCTAGCCATCATCGCCGCAGCGACAATCACGCTCGTGCCGACGGCACTCCTTGCCAACCGGCTCGTCGCGAAGCGTGCGGTCACCGAGCAGACGAGCCTCACCGAGCAGCCGAGAAACATGTTCGATGACCGAAGCGCTTCGTACGCCGCGACTCCGGCCACAATCACGCAAGAGCGACCGCGGGTCGTCGCGAGTTGCGGCCTGGTTTGCGATCCAGACATGGGCGAACTCTGGCAGCAGGAGATCCGGGCGTTGAACACTGATGC
>JBDSMH010000185.1:0-15566 GCA_039915945.1 Acidimicrobiales bacterium
CTACCAAGATTTCTTTCACTTCTTTGCGTTGTGGGCGTTCTCGCCGCCGCGTGCGGGGACGACAGCGCCACGCCGACGAGTTCATCGTCGAGCTTGGCCGCCTCGGGAACGAGCGCGGCAGCACCGACGACGACTGCGGCGGGATGTACGGCCGCACGCGTTGGTGGCGACCTGACAATGGGCATGTTTCAAGAGACAAGAGGATTGGATCCCGCCGTTTCGCTCGGTTCGGGCACCACTGGTGGAACCGAATTGGCCGCGATCTACGACACGTTGGCTCGATTCAATCCTGACAGCGCCAAGTATGAACCTCGATTGGCTACGTCATTCGAGCCCAACGCGGACGCGTCCGAGTGGACCGTCAAACTTCGTTCCGGCGTGCGCTTCGGCAACGGGGATCCGTTCACTGCTGGCGCGGTCAAGGCAAGTATCGCCCGGCACCAAGATCCCGCGAGTGCGTCGCCCCAGCGTCAGCTCTCGCTGGCGATCGCTGACATGCAGGTGCTCGACGACCTAACCATCGTGTTCAAACTGGCTCAGCCGTGGCGTTCCTTCCCCTACCTGCTCGCAAGTGAGGTTGGCATGATTGTCAATCCGAACGTGCTCGCACAGCTCGGCAAGGACGCATTCAACAAGCTTCCAAAGGGGGCCGGAGCCGGACCCTACGAACCCGTTCGGTTCGCGCCAGCCGAAGAAATCGTGCTCAACGCGAAGACGGACTATTGGGGCGGCCCCGTCTGTGTCCAGCGACTGCGCTTCGTCGTCGTTACTGGAGCCGACGCGACATATGACGCGGTGAAAGTCGGCACGGTGAACGTTGGCTTCGTGCGCGACGCGGGAGTACTGGCTCGGGCCCGGGCTGACAAGGCGAATCTCTACACCGCACAGTCCGCCGGCGGAGGGGCAATACTGATCAACGCCGGTGTGAAAGGGAGCGTTACCCCCGGCACCGATATGCGTATTCGCCAGGCGGTCATGCACGCGCTCGACCCGAAAGCCATTGACGATCGAGTCTTCGACAGTGCGGGTGTCCCCACTTCGGCCTTGTTCCCATCGAGTTCGCCTCTCGCGACTTCCGTGCCGGGACCGGCGTACGACGCCGACAAGTCTCGAATGCTCGTGCAACAAGTCAAGAGCGAAGGCAAATGGGATGGTTCCATCCGCCTCGCCTGCTCTCAAGCACAGACTTCAAGAGGTCAGATCTTCGAAACGTTACTCAACGCCGTCGGGTTCAAAGTCAAGGTCGAATACGTGCAAGCGGTGACGGCGCTAGTTATTGGCACGCCAAACTATGACTTGGCTTGCTGGGGATTCGCCATTGACGAGGGCGCACCCAACGTGAACCTGGCGCAGTTCGAAAGCAAGAGCGCGACCAATCGGACGGGCTATTCGGATCCAGCGATGGATGCAGCACTGGCAAAGGTTCGACTTGCAGGGTCACAGTCCGATCTCAAGGCGGCTCTAAGCGAGGTGCAAAAGGTCTGGAACGACACCGCGCCCAGCGTTATCTATTCCGCCGTCGAGCAAGCAGTCGCTTGGGGCAGCAAGGTGAAGGGACTCACCTTCGGCTTGGCCACAACAGTTCTGTTCGACCGCGCCTACATCGCATCGTAATCAAGCGCTCCCAAGGCCGAGGGGCCACTGCCACTGCCACAGGCTCCAACTGCTCGTGAAACAAGGTTCGTTGACATGAGAGCCGTTCACCCTGAACACGCGCGGCGCTCGGATGTTCTGATGTACGGGGACCTCCGAAGTCGAAGCCAGCGCCATCCGATGTATCGATACCAGTCCGGCCAGTCTCAGTCGATCGAGTCGATCTGTGTACTCGAGAAGGGTCGCATGCCGTCAACTTCGCGCTGCCACACGTCGTCGGCCGCGACCACGCACGCGAGGTCGTCGAAGTTGGCGCCAGGCGTAGAGGATATTTCGATCGGCGATGCAGTCGTCGCATCGACGCCACGCGCTCGCAGGCAACAGTGTCGGGTGCCGACCACACGATCAGCCACCACGAACGGGACCTCGTGGCAGAGGTGCGCGAGGTGACCGGCTGCGGCGTCCAACTGCGCTGCCCAAAAGAAGGATCCCATGTCACAACTCTTTGACGATCTACGCATCCTTGATTTCACCACCGGCATGCTCGGCATGGCGGGCATGGTGATGGCAGACAACGGTGCAGAAGTCGTCAAAGTCGAATCCCCGAAGGGCGATCCATGGCGTTCGCAACCAGCGTTTCTGCAGTGGAATCGAGCGAAGAAAAGCGTAGTGGTGGATCTCAAGACCACTGCCGGAAGGAGCCGGGCGCGAGAGCTGGCCCTCCATGCGGACGTGATCATCGAGAGCTTCCGGCCCGGACTCGCTCACAGCTTCGGGATCGGCTACGACGATCTCGCACACGAGCACCCAGCGCTCATCTACTGCTCGATTACGGGCTTTGGAAAACACGGACCTCTTGCCGGCCACAAAGGCTACGAGGGCATTGTCAGCGCGGTGACCGGCCGCATGTTGGAATTCGTCGGCGAGATTCCGCGTCCTGGTCCGGTGTTCGCAGCGATGCCGCTCGGATCCTTCGCTGCGTCGCAACTCGGCCTACTTGGCATCGTCGCGGCGCTCTATGTACGAAGGCGTTCGGGACAGGGGCAATTGGTCGAAACGAGTCTTCTCCAGGGCCTCGGTTGTTACGACATGTTCAACTGGGTGAGCTCTCAGCTCACCGGGCGATTTCCCGAATCGTTTCCTGTGCGACCGAGCTCGAGCCGGCCCGCCCGATCCGTCGCCTTCTTGGTAGCACCCACCAGCGACGGCGTGTGGTTGCAGTTCGCCAACCGGCGCACCCGGCTCTTCAGATCGTTCACGAAAGCGCTCGACGTGGAAACGGTCTTCGAACAAGCGGGCGTGATGAGCGGACTGGTCGTCAACGAGGCCCCCGAGGAACTGTGGGAACAGCTGCTGGTCGCCATCCGAAGCAAGTCATTGGCGGAGTGGACGGACATTTTCGCTCGCTATCCGGATGTGTCGGTCGAAGCATTTCGCACCATCGAGCAAGGCATCGACCATCCACAGACGACGCACAGCGGTCACGTTGCAGAGATCAGCGACCCAATATCAGGACCCTCGCTTCAACTCGGTCCGATGGTGAGCTTCGCTCGAACGCCGTCGATCGTGGGACGATCGCCGGCGCCCGCGTTGGGCGAACACAACAACGAGGCTCTGCGCCAACGTCGTCTTCAACCGGCCACCGCGGCTGCGTACGCAAGTGCGCTCCCCCCACACGCGTTGCACGGTGTCACGGTGATCGAGGCAGCAGGCAACTACGCGGCCCCTATCGGGGCGAGCCTGTTGGCGGACCTGGGCGCCCGGGTTATCAAGATCGAACCCTTGGAGGGCGATGCGAGCCGTACCAACGGCGCGATCACGCTCGCTACTCAGGGCAAGGAGAGTTTGGCACTCGATCTGAAGACCGACATCGGTCGTCAGGTTCTTCACGACCTCGTCTCGCGGGCCGACATCTTCGTACATAACTTCCGGCCCGGGGTTCCCGACAGACTTGGATTCACTTACGAGAGACTTTGCAAGTTCAACCCGCGTATCGTGTACCTGTACGCCAGCGGCTACGGATCGACCGGGCCTGCTGCGTTGCGGCCCGGATACGCACTGACCTTTGGTGCGATATGTGGCAGCGCCCTTTACCAGGCAGGTGCGGGGATGCCGCCGACGGCGGACGCCGACATGAACCTCGACCGGATCAAGGAAATCTCGCTGCGCTTGGCAAAGGCCAACGATGGTGCGCCTGATGTGAGTTCCGGCCTCGTTGATGGTGTCGCGATGATGATGGGTCTCTACGGCCGAGAGCGTTGGGGCGAAGGTCAATACATTGAAACCACGATGCTTTGCTCCACGGCCTACTCGGCGTCGATCGACTTCATTCGCTTCCCCGACAAGTCGGCCGTGGCCGTTCCCGATGAAGCGCTGCTGGGCATCTCCGCGCTCTACCGACTCTATGAGGCGCAAGACGGTTGGATATTCCTCGCTTGTTTGACTGATGCCGAGTGGACGGGGCTGCTGATCGGTGTTGACCACGAGCAACTCGCGTCTGACGCCAGGTTTGCGACTGCTCGGTCGCGGGCGGAGTTCGACGAAGATCTGGGCGCACTCCTTGTGTCGCTGTTCAGGCTGCGCGTTGCCGATGAGTGGGAGTCCGACTTGACGCGACTCGGCGTCGCATGTGTCGCGGCCGACCGTTGGCGCAGCCATGAATTCTTCAACCGCCACCCGCAAATCGATGCCAATGAGTTCGCAGCCGAAGTCGAGCACGACGACTTTGGGATGTACCGACGCTACGCGCCACAGGTACACCTATCAAAGACACCCGGGCTCGCAAGGCCGGCAAGCCGGCTGGGCCAACACACTCGGCAGCTGCTTGAAGAATTGGGTCACAGCGCGAGTCGCGTCGACGAGTTGCGATCGTTGGGCATCGTGGGTTCGCCTGACTGACAAAGGGTCGAGCTTGGCATCCTCACTGGTCAGGCGAGCACGACCCGTCCACCGAAAACGAAGTTGAATAGGAAATGGAAGGTGCATCATGTCGCGACAATCGCCGTCACCGTTCGCGGTTCGCGAATTCGAACCCGAGTACCGTCGAGCAGTGCTCGAGGTCATCGATCGCTACGTCACAACGGTCAACGAACGCGACGGTGAGGGAAACCGCGCAACAATGGTCTGTCCCCATGTGCGATTGGCCAATGATGCCGTGCTCTTCATCGCCGAAAGAGAAGGCCTCGAGGCGCTGTCGGGATTCGATCGGCTCGCCGCGGGTGGATGGCACCGAACCGAGCTCGACTGGGCGGAAGTGATCCAAGGAGACGCGAACAAGGCGCACGTCGCGCTGCAATACAGCCGCTACGACGCGAACGATCAGCGCCTCATCACCTTCGAGTCCCTGTATGTCCTCGTACGACAAAACGAGGTCTGGGCGATTCAGGCACGATCCAGCTTCGCCCCAAGGTAGACGCGTCGGTCTCAACGGACGCTCTCGAGTATGGCGACCGTGGCGTCGATGAGTGCTTCGACATAGACACTTTGTTGGTGGCGGCGTAGGGCCGGGCGTCGGGCCGCGTCGGCGAGGCCGTGGAGTACGAGTGTGGCGATGAGGTTGTCGCGGGCGCGGGCGCGGGCGGGGTCGACGGGGCCGGTGAGTTGCGCGATTTTGCGGATGAGTCGGTCGGTGCCGCCGCGACGCACGGACTGTGGTGGCAGTCCGCGCGTGGCGACGAGTGCGGCTTGGATGCGGAGATAGTGTGCGCCGCCGTTGGGGTCATCGAGGAGTTGAGCTAGGGGTTCGACGAGGGCTCGAGCGCAGTCGCGCAACGCAGGTTGCGGGTGGGAATCGATCTCGTCCATGAGTTCGACGCGGGCGCGGTCGATTCGGTGTTGGTGGCGGTTTAGCACGGCGGTGAGCAGTTGTTCTTTGCCGCCGAAGTGGTAGTCGACAGCTGATTTGTTTCGGAGGCCGGCGGTGCGAATGATCTCGTTGGCGCTGACGGCGTCGACGCCTCGCTCGGCGAAGAGTCGTTCGCCGGCGTCGAGCAGCGCGGCACGGGCGGCGTCGGGAGATCGCGGCATCGTCGGTCAGGGAATGTCGTGCAGTTCGGTTGCCTCGATTTCGAGGAGTTGATCGAAGAGTGCACGCAGTTGGTGGCGCCGGCCTCGGTCGTGCGCCAAGTTGACCAATTCGTCGGGGTCGTTGGTGTGGTCGTACCACTCGTGGTCGTTTTCATCGAAGGGTGCGTCGATGTCGAAGACCTTCGCTGTTGCCGACCGCGCGCCTTGGCGTTCGACGCCGCCGCCGACACCGTAGTAGCGGGCGTATTTCGTGGTCCCGTCGTAGAAGCCGCGCACTGCGTAGCGGGTATTGCGCAACAGTTCCGATTGGGCAGAGTCCTGGGCGAAGAACACGAAATCTCGTACGGACATCGTCGGTTCCACAAGAACTGGCGACAGGTCGGTTCCCGACAGGGTCGCCGTGTCGACCGGGTCGACGCCGCCAAGCGCGCACAGTGTTGCGGCGAGATCGACATGCGTCGACAGCGCGCTAGTTTGCGTTCCTGCGGGCACGCCCGGCGCCTTGACGATCAGTGGGACTCCCATCACCTCTTCGTAGACGCACGGCAGTTTGGCCCGGAGGCCGTGCGCGCCGCATGCGTCGCCGTGATCCGATGTGTAGACGATGACGGTTTCGTCGTAGATGCCGAGATCGTCAAGGGCGCCAAGGATCGTCGCGAGGCTCACATCGAGCTTTTCGTGCAGCCAGGCGTAGTAGTCGAGTTGTCGCAGCCACGCACCGGTCTCGCTTTGGTCGATCGCGCCGACCATGTGCTCGGTGTTGCGTACATGGCGCCACGCCCGTTGCACGGCTGGCTTGGTGTGTAGGTCGTCGTCGAAGTTGCTGGGCAGACGGTCGAATCGTTGCGGGTAGTCCTCGGGAGGCGGAGCAAGTTGCAGATCGCCGACGGTGAACTGTTGCACGAAGTCGAAGCCCTCCTTCTCGTGCGGATGGTTCGCTTGGTAGCTCAGGTGGTCGAGCGGAAACCACATGACGTCGTGTGGGTTCACCAGCGCGACGGTGAGAAACCACGGCTGGGAAGACCCGGCGTGTCGGTGGAGCCAGTCGACCGCATAGGCGGCGATGATGGGATCGAAATGACGTCCGCTCCACGGCGAACCGGTGAACTCGCCGTCGTCGCCGCGCCAATCGCGGTAGCCGTACGCGGCCATGTCGGGCTGACGGTCATGGCTCAGATGCCACTTGCCCAAATAGCTGCTGTGGTAGCCGTTGTCCGACAGCAACTGGCCGATCGTGGGGATTGTCGGATCCAACGCCACATGCGCGGGGAAGCTCACGTTGTCGACGACACCGTGCTCGGCGAGATAGCGACCCGTGTACAAACTGGCTCTCGATGGCGAACACGGCGAACTGTGGGTGAAGTGTCTCGTGAACGACATGCCGTCTCGTCGCAGCCGTTCATGAGCCGGGAGGCTGACTTTGCCGGCGAGCCAGTCGTTGCGTCGTTCTTCGTCGGAGACGACGAACAAGATGTTGGGCTGCGAAGGATGCACCATGATGGTTATTGTAAGGTGGGTTTCTCACTACATGCAGGAGACGACGAGATGACCGATCTCGATACTCGGCGAACCGAACGACTGATCTCGGGTGCCGCGTGGAGCGACTTCTGTGACACGTTGAAAGCAGCGGGCAGGATCGTGCTCGACGAGACCCCCGACTCGCACGAAAAAGACCGCGTCGAAGGATTCCGATACCTCCTGCGAATGACGACCATGGCCACATGGAGGGTCGTCGACGCAAACCCCCCCGTTGGACCCCAGCCCATCATTGTGATGCCCCCGCCGAGCCGCGGCGGCATCGGTGTGCAGTCACCCAATCAGGATCACGTCGTGCAACCCGTCGATCCGGTCCGGCGCTATCGCATCACCGGCACGCGAGGATCGGTCCCCTACGTGCACCTGTCGACGTGGACTCCACCGATACCCGACGACGTCGGCGCGTTCCCCACCGGCAGCGACGCGGTCGCGATGCTCGACCGATTCAACCCCAACACCGTCGTCACGACGTCAACCGCGATGCTCGACGACTTGACCGACGCCGACGGCCATGTCGACTTCGTGCTCGCGGTCGAGCCGCATGACGGCAACTGGTTCCCAATGGATCCGAAGACCCGCGAATTGATGATGCGTCTCGTGTACGACGACCGAGCCACACAACGCCCGCCTCGCCTCAACATCGAATGTCTCGATCCCGTCGACAGCAGCGCCACCCCGACCGCGGCCGCTATGGCGATTCGTCTCGCGGTCGGCGCGCAGCTCGTGCTCGGCTTGCAAGCCGACTACGGAGAATGGACCCGCGAGCTCCTCAAACACGAAAACCGTCTCGAGCACACCGAAGAGATCTACAAGCGCATCGGCGGATCACCCGATGACCGGCACTTCGAATTCGGCTACTGGCGCATCGGTCCCGGCGAGGCGCTCGTCATCACCTTCGAGCCGCCCGTCTGCCAACACTGGAACTTTCAACTCTGTAACCACTGGATGGAAAACCTGGCCAACTACGAGACGGGCCAGGGCTACCTCAGCCGCGAGAACGCCGTCACCGACCCAGACGGAATGCAACGCATCGTGGTCGCCCACCACAACCCCGGCGTCGGCAACTGGGTCGACCCCGGCGACCATGACCACGGCGTCATGGGCCTGCGATTCGTCCGCCCCACAACCACACCAACAACCAACTGCACCGTCGTACCCATCGCCCAACTCACCACACAGGACTAAAGACACCGCAATTGCGGTCGGACCAAGGTGCACGTGAACCACATGGCAGCGATCGAAAAGTGGGCGCCGTCCACACCCGACAACTCACGCACTTCCACCGCCGCGAGAGTGCGAATACCGCAAGCCACAGCGACGGTGGATAAACGATCCGAGACTGGTGGCTTGTTACTGGGGGATGAGAACAGGCACGAACCGCAGCGCGCTGCCCGTGCGTCCCGGCTTCTGTCGATGAGCGCCGTCACCGAGACCTTCAACGATACGTCGACGGTCGTGGGACCAACGAGCGACTTGATGTCAAGCGCCTCGATGCCTCCGATCTCAAGTCGACCTCGCAAGCGCGTTGCCCGAAGCGAAGCCGCTCAGGGCTTGACGAAAGCGACACGTCATGGGGTGGAGGTACGAGGCGAGCCTCGCGCCACGGCCTGATTCGCGGTGTCGTCGGCGAGCGGGCTCGTGGCGCGGTACTCGTCGACGGCGCGGAAGGGATCTTCGGCGTTGCGCCAGTGGCCGAGCGCGGGTCCGCTTCGCTGGTAGCCGATGAAGCGGATGAGGTCGTCGTCCCAGCGGGCGACGACTGCCGGTGGGTACTCGAGCAACATCAGCTCGGTTTGGCTCAGCCAACCCACAGCATGCTGCGCGTTGATCGCGAGGCGAACGACGTCGCCGATGTTCGCGCCGCCGCCGTGGAACAGGTTGCCGGTGTAGAGCAGCACCGACCCTTTCGGTGCGATCGCGGCAACCTCCTCGCCGGGTTCGGGGCGGCGATGGTCGTCCCAACGGTGGCTCCCGGGCACCACGTGAGTCGCTCCGTTGGACTCGGTGAAGTCGGTGACAGCCCAGAGCGCGTTGAGGTCCACGTCGAAGGGCAAGGGCGGAGCCGCCGTATCTCCAGGTGTCGCGGTGGAGCACCTGGGCCGGCTTGAAGCGCCCCGTGTTTAGTGGAGGGCGGGTTCTCCCGACAGCGGTTGCTGTTGGGGGTTGTTGCGTGAACGGTAGTACGCGTTCTCGTACTCCACCGGTGGGACGTAGCCGATGGCGGAGTGGAGTCGGATCTCGTTGAACCACCACACCCAGTTGAGGGTGGCGAGCTCGACGTCGTCAACGCCGCGCCAGGGTCCTTCGAAGTGGATGCACTCGGCTTTGTAGAGCCCGATGGTCGTCTCAGCGAGGGCATTGTCGTAGCTGTCGCCGACGGTGCCGATCGAGGCGATCGCGCCGGCGTCGACGAGCCGGTTGGTGTACACGATCGACGTGTACTGGCTGCCGGCGTCGCTGTGATGGATGAGCCCGTCGACGAGCTGCTCGGCTTGGCGGCGGGTCCACAGCGCCATCTCCAGCGCGTCCAACGGGAGCGCGGTCGGCATCGTCGCCGCGGTGCGCCAGCCGACGATGCGCCGGGAGAACACGTCGACCACGAACGCGGTGAACACCATTCCGGCCCAGGTCGCGACGTAGGTGAAATCGACAACCCATAGCCGGTTCGGGGCCGGGGCGGTGAAGTCCCGTTTGACCAAGTCCGGAGGTCGCACCGCCCGGTTGTCGCGGCGGGTGGTGACGAACTGAGTCAGCCCGGGTTTGATGCAGTCCTGATTCCTTGGCCTTTGGGTCGGGGGGATGGAGACTGCTGTTACGGCACGTCCGAGGAAGTTCCGATGAGTTGCGTCGTCGAGCTGTCGATGAGGTGATCGAGCGGGATCGCAAGATCGTGGAGGTGGCGCGCGATTTGGGGATTGTGTCGGCGCAGACGCTGCGGAACTGGGTGGCGCAGGCGAAGCGTGATCGCGGGCTGCAGAGCGGTCCGACCACTGAGGAGCTGGCGGAGATCAAGAAGCTGCGTAAGGAGGTGTCCCATCAGCAGCGCACGATCGAGATCCTCAAGGCGGCCACCACTTTTTTCGCGAGGGAGGCCGACCCGGACCGGCGGTGACGATGCGTTTCATCGATGAGCACCGGGCGTAGTGGCCCGTGGCGGTGATCTGTCGCGTGCTGGAGTTCTCCGAGCGCACGTATCACGCGGCGAAGAGCCGGCCGCTGTCGCCGCCGGGACCTGTCCGACGCGGCGCACGTGGTGGAGATCCGTCGGGTGTGGGAGAACAACTATCGCTGCTATGGCGCTCGACGTATTTACAAGCAGCTCTGCCGCGAGGACTACCGCGTGGCGTGTTGCACGGTGGTGCGACTCATGGCGCAGATGGGTATCCGTGGCGTGCAACGAGGCAAGACACGGCGCACCACCATCGCTGACACGAACGCCACCCGGCCGCCGGATCTCGTCAAGCGCCGCTTCGTCGCGGAACGACCCAGGCCAGGCTTCGGTGACTGGTTCATCCGCGATGTCCGGAGAGTGTGGCGACAAGTTCGCGGCGGCTTCCGATCCCAAACTTGTCGAAGACTCCGCGGAGGTGTTCTTGGAGGGTGTGCGAGGAGATCTGCAGTTCGTTGATGATCTGGTCGGTGGACCAGCCCTGTAGCACCAGGGCGGCGACTCGTTGCTGCGCTGGGGTGAGGCCGTGTTCGGCGAGGACGAGCGAGCTGAGCTGTAGTGGGTTGGCGGGCTCGAGGATCACGGCGATCTGGAGTCCGGCTGGCCCCTGCAGCAATGAGGCCTGGACGGTGATCCACACGCCTCGGGTGCTACGTAGCCTGGTGACGGCCGACTCTGGGATCGTCGGTTGATTGTTACGTGCTAGTTGCGCGGCTGCGGCCAAGATGGGCATGGGCAGTTCGCTGCGGCTGGACCAATCCTCGCCGGCGATCTCGCGCAGCCAGCGCTCCGCCTGCGCATTGATTGATATGACGGTGAGGTCCGCGGCGAGGATGATGATGCCCGGGCTCTCGAGGTGTGTTGTGTCGGACACGGATGAGAAGGTGAGGCCGCGCCGCAGCCCTTCGCCCAAGTGCGGACCCAGCCGGCGAAGCAGGTCGATCTCGTCTGCGCTGAACCCGAGCGGTGAGTCCTCGCGGTGCAGGCAGAGCACCCCCCAACAGGCGCCGCCGGCAATGAGCGCTACCCGAAGCTCGTCACCGAGGCCGAGCGGCGCCATCACGTCGCGGTAGCGCGAGCTCGACGCCCGGTCTCCGCGCGTCGCACGATCGAGTGACCCGACGTGATCGGGGGAGTTCGCGAGCGAGGCGAACTTGTTCACGTCGTCGTGAGCGAACTCGTTGTCGAGGAAGAGCGCCGTCGCGGCCCCGAGTGGTTCCTCGGCCACCGCGGAAGTGAACAGGAGGGTGACAGGGTCGACGGTGGCGAAGAAGGCGGCGTCGATGGAAACGAGCGCACGGAGCCGTCGCAATGCCTCGCGGCGGAACGCGGTGGAATCGAACCCAAGCGACGACGACGCGGCGATGCCGGCGATCTGCCGATCCCATTTCGCTTTGGTCACCGCTGCACGATAGGTCTGGCGCCCGCGGTGGCGCCGGCGCGTCATCGCGGCCTCGCGGTACGGGCTTTTCATGGCTGGGGAACGAGGCCGAGCTGGCGGAGGAAGCCGAGATCGTCGAGGCGTCCCCAGCGCTCCACGATACGGCCGTTGTGGACGCGGAAGATGTTGATGCCGGGGAGTGTGATCGTATTGCCGGTCGGGGCCACACCCATGATCTCGCCGCGATGGGTGCCAGAGGCCGTGAAGAGCTCCGCCACGATGTCGTTTTCGCCCACGAGGAGGTGGAGGTCGCTGTGCCAGTCCGGGAACACCGCCCGGAACATCGCACCGGCGCTCCGCATGCCTTCGCGGTCAGGGCTGACACCAAAGGGCGGGTCGTGGTTCACGAAGTGTTCGGACAGGTAGTCGTCCACCGCAGCGAGGTCCCCCTTGCTGAAGAGGGCATCGATGAAGCCGCGGACGAGGGCCTTGTTCTGTTCGATTGTGGTCATGACGTCAGTGTCCGACAACCAGAAAGCGTTCACCACCCCGAATAGTTGGGGTGCCCGCACCGTCGAGCATCGACGCGCTTCGCCACCTCAGCCCCAGCCCATCCTCGAAACATGAGTCGAGCGCGGTCACACCGGACAGGACGAGCCCGCATCGCAACGGACGTCGAACGTGAACGCGGTAGACGGGGCAGCGCTTCGGGATCGCGGACGTGCACTCACGGATCATCACTAGTCGGCATCCGCTAGTACGCGGCGGACGCCGTCCGTGGAAGCGGGTCAAACTCCACTTCGCTGCTGCGAGCGTGAACATGGTCGCCGTGGTGAGCGTTTTCCACGCGATACCGAGCGTGCTGTGCTCGGGATAGTACCGTGTCGCGAGCACGACGATCGATTGGGCTGCGATGTAACTCGCGAGCGCGATGAACGCGAAGGCGATCAAACGCAGGGCTCTGCGGTGGCGAACGTGGCCCGCGCCTGCCAGTAGCGCCGGGCTGACGGCGAGGGTACGCCGTGAAGCGTCGCCAGCGTCCAGGCCGCGATCGGCGCGGATTCCACCGTGCCTCGGTTGGCGAGGTTTCGTCGGTGAGCGCAGCGAGCTTTGCGCAGGGTTTGCCTTCGGCGATCTTGCGGGCGGTGTACGGCGCGCGACGTCGTGGTTGCTCGTTCAGTGCCTCAGGTGCGGTGGGACGAGGGGGCTTGTTGGCGCTGAGGGTTGTTCGGATCGATGATCGCTGCTTGGAGGGCGTCGCCGACGAACGTGCCGAAACGTTCGACCGACCAGCCCCGGTTGATGACGAGGAGTTCGTAGAGCTCGGGTGAGCTGTAGGTCCACATGATCTCGGCGACGCTTTCGACGGTGATGTCGGGACGGAGGTGTCCAGCCGTCGCGAGGTTGCCTGCGTTGTGGGTCATCCGTTCGAGACGTTGGGCTTCCATCTCCGACTTGAGCTCCGCCATGCCGGAGTCTGCCGACGCAGCATCTCGAATGAGGAGCAGGATCGGCGCGATGCGTGGAGCAACTTCGGCAGTCAGCCGCCCGATACCTTGCATGATGATCCTCGGGTCGGGTTCGGTGGTCTGCAAGGTGTCCGATCGTGACTCGGCGTGCACCGGCCCCTGGCCGGCCAGCGCGTGCGCGCAGATCGCCCGTACGAGCCCAGGCTTTCCGCCGAAGGACTTGTACACCGTGTCGACGGACACGCCGGCGTCGGACGCGATCGACGCGATGGTTGTCGACGCGAACCCACGGTCGAGGAATCGTCGTCGCGCCGCGGCGAGAATCGCGTCGCCTGTCTGGCGAGCCTGCTCCTGGCGTCGAGTCGAGTCGTAGCGACGTTGCATCTTGACGGCCGCCTATATTAGATCCATAGTGCTAGAAAGAATCTAGCGTACTGGATCAAAGTGGCATGTCGATGCCCCGAACGGAGAAACCATGGCCAGCTCACGCAGTACTACGGGTGGGGCGGTGATGCTCGAACGGCTGTGTCGCGCCACCAACGACCGCGATCTCGAGGCACTCGTCGGTTGCTTCGCGTCGACGTACCGCAACGAGACGCCGGCTCATCCCGAACGCGGGTTCCGCGGCCGTGAACAGGTCCGACGGAACTGGGAGCAGATCTTCGCCGCCATCCCGGACCTCACGACCGAGTTGCTCCGGTCGACGGTCGACGGCGGGGAGGTTTGGAGCGAGTGGGAACACCGCGGCACCCGAGCCGACGGTAGCCAGCACCTGATGCGAGGCGTCATCATCTTCGGTGTGGTCGATGAGCTTGCGACCTGGGCACGCTTCTACCTCGAGCCGGTACAGAAACACAGCGGTGGCGTCGATGAGTTCCTGCGCGGCCAGGTTTCTAACGGAGATCCAACGTGATCCTCGTCGCGGGCGGCACTGGTCGTCTCGGCTCGCTCGTTGTCGACAGTTTGCGCGAGAGGTCGGACGGGGTGCGGATCTTGACGCGTGACCCGACGCGGGTCGGCAGGGCGATCGGTGAAGTCGACGTGGCCGTGGGTGATGTGCGTGATCGTCGATCGCTCAAGGCGGCCCTTGACGGCGTCGATGTCGTTGTCTCCGCCGTCCACGGGTTCACCGGAAGGCGGGACAACTCGCCCGCTTCGGTCGACCGGGCCGGCAATGCCAACTTGACCGATGCGGCGCTGGCCGCTGGCGCGGAGCTGGTCCTCGTGTCCATCGTGGGCGCGTGCGCCGACAGCCCGATCGAGCTGTTCCGCATGAAGTACGCAGCAGAGCAGTACGCCATCACCAGCGGCGTTCCCACGACGATCGTGCGGTCGACCGCCTTCGCCGACCTCTGGATCGAGCTCATCCGTGAGACCGCGCGCAACTCTGGTCGCCCACTGGTATTCGGCCGAGGCAACAACCCGATCAACTTCGTTGCAGTGTCCGACGTCGCGGCGTTGGTGCGGTACGCGATCGTCGACGCCTCGACCCGCGGCGCGACATTTGAGATCGGCGGCCCAGAGAACCTGTCCTTCACAGAGCTTGCCGCGATGGTGCAAACGGCAGACGGGCGACCCGACAAGACGCCGCGGCACATTCCACCGATCGCACTGCGGATCATGTCCGCGACCGTCGGACGTGTGAAGCCAGAGCTCGGGCGGCAGGCCCGCGCCGCGCTCGTCATGGATCGCGACGACTTCTCCTTCGACGCCGCCGCGATTCACCGCGCCATGCCCGACCTCCCATCGACACCCGTGTCGACGATCCTCCACCGACACGAATGACGAATCGTTGCTTCACGTGACTTGGCTCACGTCTGACAGGCGCTGTTGCGTTGCTCGATAGCGGGCGTCGACGACCCTACCCCGGACGTGATTCAGATGGTTGTTGTAAGTTCGTGGAACGCGGCGGCGACGCGTAGTCGATCATGTCGCGCGTCGATGCCAAGTTCGTAGTGGCCTCATCGGATGTTCTGTATGAATGCGTGACCGCGGATGATCACACTCGTCGTCCGGTCGGTCTTCACGCCGCGCATCGGTCTCAGGCGTGCCTTCAACCGCCCGTGAAGCGCGTGTTGGATTGACGTTGATGTTCAAGGACCTCTCACCGAAATGGCTCTATGACGTACGCGGCTGCCGGTTGTTCGAAGAGATAACCCGACTTCCCGAGTAATAGCCGACTCGCACCGAACGCACGATCCTGGAGCGTCACGCGCATTAAATCGCGGGCCTCACACGTGCCGAGTCATTGCTCGAGTTGGGGTCGGGCATTTCTGAGAAAACGCGTCTGCTTCTTGATGCGCTCGACGAGTGCGGCACGTCGCGTTCGACGTCGCGTTCGACGTCGCGTTCGACGAGTGCGGCACGTCGCGTTCGACGTCGCGTTCGACGT
>JBDSMH010000223.1:0-19591 GCA_039915945.1 Acidimicrobiales bacterium
CCGCGCCCACAACCGCGCACACCCGAAACCGAACATGCAATGATCACCACAACAACAACGCCGACAGCCCACCACTGTGGACTGAAACCAACCCGGTCACGTCGCGAAGAGTCAGACACACCTCAGGCCAACGAGGCATGCGGGTGGCCGCTCGGTGATGGATTCGCGACGGGAGGGTCGGGTCGACTTTGTCGGCCCGACCCAAACGCAATGAGTTGCTTGCGATTACTTGTGCGGCTGATCGTAATGCGCCTGCAAATTGCCGCCGCTCAGTGCTCGTAGCGGAATATTTAACACTACGTTCGCCGGATTGCTGGTCTGATAGATGCGCAGTGCTGCCTTGTCTGCCACCGTGCCGGGTTCGCCCCCATCGACCAGCGTGAACTCGATGGTGTACCCGTCCGTGCCGTTGTAGCGGCCGGTGCCCACTCCGACAAGGGTGTCAAGAGGCGCGGGTGGCGGAGCCTGAACTATCGCTGGATCGTCGGTGCAGGCGACGGTTTCAAGATGCTCGGTCATGTGGAACTGGTTGCCACCCCAATTCACCTCGAGGTTGTTAGACAGCAGCAGGTCACAGTGGATTGTCAGTCCTCGTGTGACGCGCGCAGCGCCGACACGCAACTGGAAGCCCCCACCAGTAAACCGTCCAAGCGCCGGGTCAACCCCGCCGCAATCGAGTGCAGGGACAGTGACGACGGTAGTGGTGATTTGGCCGCCTCCGCCTCCGTTGCCCCAGCTGTCGACCGCAATGGCGCTCACTTCGAATGTGTCGCCGGCGGCGATGCCCGCCGGTGCAGCGACGCGCCCGGCGAACGAGTAGGTGGGTGCGGTGTACTGGCCTGAATCGACGACGTTGCCGCCAATCGTGATGTCGATGTGCGTATTTGCTCGTGATGGGTCATTGGTAGGGTCGCTGCCCCCACCTGCCCAGGCCGTCGACACATAGTCGACCGCTAGGCCTCCTGTGTCACCGCAGACTACTTCCGCGGTTATCTCGGGGTGATGCGCGAACGCAGTCCCCGGCGTGAGCCAGATGGCGGACGCGGCGAGAGCTATGCCGACACCTAACTTGACCTTGGTACCTCGTGCCATGAATTCCTCCGTCAACTAACGAAGCACCAGGTGTATCACATGTAATTTGAATCTACAACGATGCTTTTTATAATTTCTCCGATGGTGGCCTCATCCTGTAAGTCACCGTTTTCATTCACCACCAACACGCGCTGTGATCGATGAGAGACACCGCTGCGCGAGCCGCAAAACCTTGCACGCAGGCACAAGTGCCGCTCTATAGCTCGGCTGTGCGGCGCCACAGGTCGCTGTGGGCACTAATGACGTACGACAAGTCGCCACGGGTGGTGCTTCGCACCCCGCCGAAATGGCAACAGCGCGGCGCGTCGCGCGACTGGTAGTCAGACCTTCCACGCAATAGCGAGTCGGTCGAGTGTCGCGGCGTGTGATGATTTCGACGGTGAGACGGTCACGTGCTCGAGAACTGCACCCAGCACGGCGCGTTTGCGGTCGTCGGACAGCTCCGCCCACGCGGCGCGCAATGCCCCGGGTTTGGTGAGTGCGGCGTCGAGGACGACGCTGCGTTGCGTGCGTGCGACAGCGACCTGCAGAACGCAGTAGCGGGCCTCGAGTGGTGCCCGTGCGGACATCCACTCTTGCCGTGAGATTTCACCTGCGGCGAACATGGCGGCCAAGTCGTTGCGGCGTTGCTCGACTTCTTCGAGTTCAGCGACGGTAGGGTCGTTCGTCTTCCGTTTGGGGCGCAGCGCTTTCGCTAGCGCCGGCGAGTCCAGCGCTGCGAACAGCGCTTCGGTTAGGTAGGTTTCGACGGCGGAGGCGTTGACGGAGACCTTGCCGCAGCGTGGATATCCGGGCAGTTTTTTGCAGCGCCAGACTTTGGTTTTGCCGTTGGCGTCGCGAGACATCCGCGAGCCGCACAGGCCGCACACAAACAGGCCAGTGAACGCGGTGCGCCGACGTGGGCCGTGGGAGCGGGCCGGATCCGTCAACAGACGACGCAACTGCTCATGGGCGCGACGTTCGAGGATCGGTTCCCATTGGCCGTTGCCGATGACTTCGCCGCGATGGACGTAGAGGCCAGCGTTGCGCGGATTGGATAGGACGTTGCGGACCGCTGTGACAGTGAACGCGCGACCGTTGCCGCGGGGTTTGAACTCGGCGGTGTTCCACTGGCGGGCGATGTCGCCGAGCGACGCACCCGCCAACACCTGTTGTGCCGCGTTGCGGATGGCGTCGGCTTCGACCGGGTCGTGCACTTTGCCGTTGAGCTTGGCCCCTTCGGGATCCTTGCGTTTGTCGACTGGAGGTTTCCATCCGAAGCAATCGACGCGGCCGGTCGGCAATCCCTGCTCGGCCTGATCGAGCTTTTTGCGTCGGACGCGCCGGCTGGTGTCATCGCTCGACTTTGCGGCCATGGTCAACAGCATCCGCGCGATGGCGCGCCCGTCGCCGTTTTCGAGGTCGAGCGTGCCCTGGGCAGTCACCACGGGCAACCCTTTTTCGGCTCGGTCGATCAGATCCTCCAAATCGCGCGGGGAGCGCGTCAACCTGTCGATGTCGTAGCTGACAAGAGCGGTCGCGGCGCCCGCGTCGAGCAGTTCGAGCACTCGTTGCCAGCCGGGCCGTTTGCCGCGCCGGTACCGGCTGGCCGACTCGTCGTTGTCGGTCACGATCTCGGCGACGGACCATCCCCGGGCTTTTGCGCCAACTCCTCCGGCGACGATGACTTCGCGGCGGCCACCAATGAGCCCGCCTTTCGCCAACAACGGCGCGGGGACGATCGCCGCGATCTCATCGACATGCGCCGCCGAAATCTCACCGGCTGCCAACGCCTCACCCAACGCCGGCACCGCAGCAATCACCCTCGCGCGCTTCACCCTGCGCTTCGCTGCACGACCCGACGTCTTGGTCTTGTTGGCCAACCACGACGTCGTATCGGTCGCACCATCGCACTGCGCACCATTGACCCGACCGAACGCCGCCACCAACCGCGCGTCAACCACATCGACGCGTCCCCGCACCAACGCCACCGCCTGCAGCGCGCCACCCAACTCGAAGGCGGTCAAGGACGAATGGCGCGATCGCGCCTGATGCATACGGTACGGTCCTCGGCGATGTTGAGCCGTCGCGTTTCGGGTGTACTGGGTGTCCTCGCGGTCATAGTTGCTTCGGCCTGCGGATCGAGCGACAAGGTGAGCTTGTCGCCGGCGGCTTCGACCAGCGTTGGCCTCGAGAGCGTCGCGCCAACCAGCGCCACGGCCACGACAAGGGCGACGGCCACGACGAGCACGACAGGTACAACAAGTGCGCCGGCGTCGGTCGATGTGACGAGGCTGCCGGTGGGCGACGGCAAGGTGGTGAGCCAGCCGACGCGCGGTGCGATATTCGGTTGCCGTACGACTTTCGGAGGAGGAGGTGCATCGGCGAAGGGTCCGTGGTTCAACGACGACGGTACGTGGAATGCGACGAAGAAGGTGACGGTCGACGGCGCGGTCAAGTGGCCCAACGCCAACGTGACCATCTCGTTGACCGGTACGACCCGCACGATCGCCGGCAACTTGTTCCCCGATCATGCGACGGGCGTGTTCCCGATCGCCGTGTCCGACGATGCCTATCGCTACGACCGCAATCCAAACACCATCAAGGCGCAGACACTGAGTGTGAGCCTGCCTGCCATCCCGACGGTCGCCGCGACAGCGACGTGCGTCGGTGGCGAGGTCGGCTACTCGATCAACGGTGTTCCGATATTCGATGGATTCGACGCGGGAGGCCGCGACGCGGTCGCATGGGAGATCCAGGACGAATGCCACGGGCATCCACAAATGAGCGGCGTCTACCACTATCACGACCTGTCGTCGTGTGTGGCCGACGCCGGCGCGGGGCACTCGGCGCTCATCGGCTATGCGCGCGATGGTTTCGGCATCTACGGCTATCGCGGTGCCGACGGCAAGGAAGTCACGAACGCGGATCTCGACGAGTGTCACGGCCACACCCACACGATCACGTGGGACGGCAAGGACGTCGTGATGTACCACTATCACGCGACGCGCGAGTTCCCGTACACCGTTGGGTGCTTCCGGGGCGCGTCGGCGGCGCGCACACCGACCGGCGGCTGACCGCCGCGTCAGTCGCGCAGCACGGGCTGTACGGGCTGCGCGACGTCGTCGTTGGTTCGGATCAACACGCCGCGGTTGAACCTGGGTGGTCCGAGCCCGAGCGTCGTCACGGCGGCTACCGCGCAAAAGGCGCCGAGCATCCACCAACACGTACGGAACCGATCGATGCCGGCGACGCCGTTGCCGATCAACACGAGGATCAACGCTACACCGACCGCTTGTCCTACCTGGCTGGCGGCTCGAGTGACGGCGGTGGCGATGGAGAGGTCGGTGGGCAACACGTCACGCACCGCGGCGGCCGAGATCATCGGGAACGCGAACGCCACGCCGATGCCGTTGAACGCCGCCCCCGGAAACAGGTGGGCCCAATACGACGGCGTCGACGTCATGAAGAAGAGGTACCAACTGACGCTGCACGCCATGACGATGGTGCCCGGCAAGGCGGCAGCGCGTTCGCCGTAGCGCGATCCGTAGCGCGCCGCGATGGGCGACGCCAGCGAGGCGAACAGCGGTGCCGGCGTGATCGCCAAGCCGGCTCGCAGCGCGGAATAGCCCCAGACCTGGCGCAGGAACAGTGCCTGTGTCAACTGGATCGACCCACCCATCACGCCGAGTACCACCGACGTGCCGGTGCCCACCGAGAACGAACGGGCGCGGAACAACTTGGTCGGGACGACGGGTTCGGGATGATGCAGCGAGCGCACGACGAGGAGCACCGCCGAGAGCGCGGTACCGACGAATGCCACGACGGTTGCCGGCGAGCCCCAACCCCAGCGGTTCCCCTCCGAGATCGCGAGCACGATGAGGCCCATCGACGCGGTGGCGAGCAGGGTGCCGATGACATCGAGCGGCGCCTTCGACGCCGCGGGCGCGGTGTGCGGCAAGTGGCGCCGTCCCAACCACCAGACGCCGACGGTCAGCACGGCGGGTCCCGCGATGGCCCATTGCCAGCCGCCGTTGTCGATGATGAGCGCGCCGAGCGTCGGTCCCGATGCACCACCGATAGTGGTGCACGCAGACCAGAGCGTTATGGCACGGACGCGCTCGTGGGGCGGTGTCACTTCGAGCAACAAGCCGATCGACGCGGGCGCGTTGATCGCGGCACCGGCGCCCTGCACGACGCGCGCCGCGATCAAGAGCGAAAATGTCGGCGCGATCGCGGCGACGATGCCACCGACCGCGAAGAGCGCCAATCCGAGGTTGTAGACCGGGAGACGACCGAATCGATCGGCAAAGCGACCGGCGGGCAAGAGGAAGGCACCGAAGACGATCGCGTACGACGTGATCACCCAGCCGATGGCACTGAGCGAATGTCCGGGGAACGACTTGGCGATATCGGTCAGGCCGATGTTGACCGTGCTGAAGGTGGCGGTGTTGAGCCACGAGCTCAGACCGGTGACGAGCAGCACAAAGCGCCAACGTCTGCGATCTGCGTCAATTCCCCCCACGACCCTCACAGTAACCTGTGGGCGTGTCCGACGATCTCCCGCTCATCCAACAAGTCCTCGTTCGCTACGCCAACGCCATCGACGAACTCGACTTCGCCGCGCTCGCAACGGTCTTCACGCCTGACGCGCGAGCGTCCTACGGTGGTGGGCCGTGGCTCGAAGGCGTTGACGCGATCATCGAATACATCAGCCCGCTTCAAGGGTTCGCGGCCTCGTTTCATTTCATGGGAAACATGCAGATCGACGTCGACGGTGATCAGGCTCGATCGACGACACGATCGCTCACACACCTCATCGCGGCTGATGGCGTACTCCACGCCCGCACGCTGCGCTATCGCGACCAGCTGGTTCGCACGCCTGCTGGTTGGCGCATCAGCGAACGGGTGCACAGCGCCCAATGGATGTGGGAGGGTACGGCGACCGTCTTCGCGCCGGGCTCGAGATGAGCAGAGCGCGCGCAACAGTGCCGGTCATGACGCAACCACGGGGAGCAACGACAGCGTGCAGCTCGACATCTTCTGTGAGCTAGAACGAGCCGAACCAGCCTGGTCGCGCGAGGGCGAGGCCGGTTTGATCGCGGATTCGCTGGCGCAGGCCAAGCTGGCCGACGAGCTCGGGTATGGCTGCTGGTGGACCGTCGAACACCACGGGTGCGGTGAATTCAGCCTCAGCTCGACGCCCGAGCTGTTCAACGTGCTCGTCAGTCAACACACGTCGCGGATCCGCATCGGGCATTCGGGAGTGCTGGCGCCGTTCACGATCAATCATCCGATCCGCGTCGCCGAGCGCGCCGGCTTTCTCGACATCGTCAGCGGCGGGCGCCTCGAGATGGGCTGCGCCCGGTCCGGTTTCGGCGAAGTGCGCAATTACCTGCTCGACACCGAACTCATGCGGCCACAGCTGCGCGAGCTGTTCCACATGTTGCCGCGCATGTGGAACGAAGAAGACTTCAGCTGGAAGAGCGATCTCCTCGAGATCCCCGCGATCAACATCGTGCCCAAACCGCTGCAGCGGCCGCACCCGCCGCTGTGGCAGATGTGTATCAGCCGAGAGTCCTTCGAGATGGCCGGCTCGTTGGGCGTCGGCGCCATCGGCACCACCTTGCTCGAACCGATCGAGAGCTTGGCCTTGCTGCGCGACGTCTACCACGCCGGTTTGCGTTCGACCGAGACCCGCGTCAGCGACGTGATCAACGACCAGTTCGGCATCTTCACGTTCGTGCATTGTGCCGAGTCCAAAGAGGCCGCCATCCGCAACCGCGCCGGCGAAGCAGTGCTGTGGTACATCAACGCGGTGCCGCGGGCGTTTCGCACGCCGCGTCGCGTGATGATCGATTCGTTCCGCAACCGGTATTCGCCGGGCGGGGCGCTCGCCGCGCTCAACGCCGGTGAAGTCGTCGACGACGAAGCGTGGGACATCGATGATCCCGTGCCGGTGATCCGCCTGCTCAATCGTCAACTCATGGGGCTGCCGCTCGACCCTGACGAGGTCTACGAGGTCTTGGCCCCGATGGACGCCGTCATCGTCGGCGATCCCGATGTCTGTCTGGCCAAGATGTCGCGATTCGCGGAGATCGGTGTGCAGCGGTTGCTGTGCTTCCAACAGTTGGGCGGCCTGGCGCAGCACCACGTGCTCGACAGCATGACGCGCCTCGCGAAAGAAGTGATGCCACACCTCTAGCTTGCCGTTGCCTAGCGGCCGCGGCGCAGCGGGAGTACCGAAGGGGGAGTCCTCATGGACGTAGACGATGTTCGATTCAAGATCGCGGCGGCGCGCCGCATGATGTACCGCGAAGGGGTCGATAGCCAGACCGCCGGGCACGTGAGTGTACGCGCTCCGGGCGAAGACGCGTTCTGGGCGACGCCGTTCGAATACTTCGACGAGACGTTGCCCGACCATGTGATCAAAGTGTCGTTCGATCTCGAGTTGATCGAAAACGATTGGTTCGCGTCGCCCGCACTGGCGTTTCACGCGATGACCTATCGCCGCCGTCCCGATGTCAACAGCGTCGTGCATCATCACGGCCACTACACGTCGGTCATCGCTGGTGCCGGTCGCCCGGTCGGGCAGCACAACCTCGTCGCGACGCTGTTCTGGCAGGACCAGGCGCTCTCGTTCGATTCGAGCAACGAGTCGTCCGTAAACGATGAAGCACTCGTGGCCGCGCTCGGCAACAAGAACGTCGTGCTCATACACAACCACGGTTGCCTCGTCGTCGGGCCCACGCTCGAAGTCGCCACGATCAAGGCGATCTTGCTCGAGAAGGCCGCGCGCTACGACTTCGACGCGCAAATCGTCGGCGGCAAAGAGTCCGAGATTCCCGAGCGTCTCGGCTCGCTCAAGTTCAACCTCGAGAAATACATGTTGCCCGAGATGTGGGCGGCCCACTTTCGCCGGTTGCGCCGCTCCGACCCCGAACTGTTCGAGTGTTTGGCTGGCTGAAGGAGACGGCTGGCTGAAGGAGACGAGGCGAGCTACCTGATGGCCAGCGCGTTGGGCGGGCTGGCGACGCCCTGGTGCAAATTGAGCGGCGCCGAGGTGAACAGGCACGTGTAGCGGCCGTCCGCGTGGCACGCGGTGGCGAGAGCGTCGAGGTCGAAGAGTTCGCCGACGACCAGGCCCAGCTTGGCGATGATCGCGCTGTGAAGGAACCACTCTTCGGTGTGTTCGAGTTGCTCGCGCAGCACCGACAAGGCCACCGCCGAATGCAAGGCGCCGGGAGGCATCACTTCGAAGCCCGGATTGTCGGCCGCCGCCGCGGCGATGTGCAGGTTCCACAGCAGGCGCGCGGTGTCGGTACCGGGACGCAGGCCGCACGAAGGGGGCACTCGATGCGTCGCGTACTCGGCGCGCTGTTCGTAGGACAGCGCGCGGTACCACGCCAACCATCCGGTGCGGATCAGCAGGATGTCGCCGACCTCGACGCGCGTCCGCTGCTCGGCGAGCGCGCCGAGGATGTCGTCGGGTTCGATCGGATCAGGCAAGCCCGGGTTGATCGGGCGACCGTCGCGCTCGCGGTACTGCGCGACGTCGACGAGCACCGCCCGGCCCACGATGCCGCGTCGCGCCCAGTGATGCACACCGTGGTCAGCGTCCGCGACACCGTTGTAGTAGCCGTACGCGAAGTGACGGACGTGGCGAAACCCGTCCCACTGCGTCGAGCTCTGGGTATTGAACGCGTCGATCTCGTCGTCGTGACCGGTGCCGGTGTCGAGCACGACATGGTGCACGCTGCTACGGCCGAACAGTGGCGGATCGGGCAACTCGAGTTCGAGATTGAGATTGAACACCTCGCCGTCGACCGCGCTCGCCATGGCCGCCTGCACCCGTTCGGGCGTCAACAGATTGAGGCAGCCGAACACGTCGTCGTCACCCCAGAGTCCCCACGACGAGCCCGGCGGTGCGCCGGCGTGCACCGGCAACTCGTCGAACGAGGGGAGTTGCATCAGGTGCCGAACTTGTACAAGTCCATCGCGTTACCGGCGAGGATCGCCTGGCGTTCGTCGGCGGGCACCATGGCGAATTGCGCGTTGATCGACTTCCAGGAGTACGGCCAATCGGAGACGATGTGCGGGTAGTCGTTCGACCACAACATGCGATCGACGCCGATGCGATGGCGGTTCTCGATGCCGTACATGTCGGTGATGAACGAGAACCAGAAGTGCTCGCGGATGTAGTCGCCCGGTAGGCGGGCCAACTCTTTGCCGACGAGCGTCGCCTTCTCGTGGCGCAGATAGTTGTCGTTGGCTTGGTCGACGAAGTAGGGGACCCAACCGCAGTCGACTTCGGTCATGGCGAAGCGCAGGCGCGGGAAGCGGTCGAGCACTCCGCCGAAGATCAACTCGAGCATGCGTCCCGGCGCGTCGTAAAAGTGCACCGTGCCCGGCAACTTGTTGGCGACGAGCTGGAACGGCATCGCGTCACCGAGCGATACGTGGATGGCGATGGGCTTGCCGATCGCCTCGATCGCGGCCCACACCGGATCGTCGTCGGGCGACAGCACCGCATCGCCGTGCGGATAGCAGCTCAGGTTGAATCCGACGATGCCGGGTAACGCACCCGCGCGCTCGACCTCGGCGACCGCGGCAGCGACGCCCCGATTGGGGATGCCGGCCATGCCGCCGAGCCGATCGGGCGCGTACGAGCAGTATTCGGACAGCCAGTCGTTGTAGGCCTGCATCATCGCGAGATGCAGCTCGGCATCTTTGTTGGCGACAACCGCTTGCCATGGCCGGTTGGGGAAGAGCACTTCGGCGTCGACGCGATCGAGATCGAGCTCTTCGAGACGCTTCGCGGGATCCCAACCACCCGAGCGCATCTCGTCGATGTGCATCCAGTCGCGCATGTCGGCAGGGCGATTGCCCGCGCACACGGTGAAGCCGAACGCGATCGGCTGCGGCACGCCTTCCATCACCCACGCCGCGCCTTCGTCGAGATGGACCATGTGCGGCACGCGCTCGCGGTACTTCTTGTCGACGCGCGTGGTCCAGAGGTCGCCTGGTTCGGTCAGGTGACTATCGGCCGAGATCAACTTGTAGTCGGTACGACTGCGGTTGTCTTTCTTCGGCGCGGTGAGCGTCATGAGTACTCCTCAGAATCCGTAGAGACGGGCGGCGTTGTCGTGCAATATGGCACGTTGGTCGGCGGCGGGAATGTCACCGAGCTCTTCTTCGATGACCTTCATCGAGTCGGGCCAGGTGCTGTCGCCGTGGGGGAAGTCGGACGACCACAACAAGCGGTCTACACCGATGATGTCGCGCGCCAGGATGGCCGAGCGATCGCGCATGAAGGTGTAATGCACGTTGTTGCGCCAGTAGTGGCTGGGGATCTGCTCGTTGTGTTGATCGGTGAGCAGGTTGCGCGAGCGAGCTTTGGCTTGGACGTAGTCCATGCGCTCGATGAGATGTGCCGCCCATCCGGCATCGTTCTCGACCGACACGAGCTGCAGATCAGGATGACGGTCGAGCGCACCGGCGAAGATCATGCCGATGATCATGTGCTGCACGACCTGGTAGCCGAGGAATGTTTCGGTGGCGGTGCGTTCGGCCTCGAGCCGGCGCGGTGTGGCGACGTGCAGGCTGATCGGCATCTGCAGTTGGGCGGCCGCCGCCCAGAACGGGTCATAGCGCGCGTCGTGATACGGCAGGCTTCCGCGCGGCACCGCGGCGATCATGGCACCGACGAGTCCCAGCGAATGGGCGCGGTGCAATTCAGTGAGGGCGTGATCGAGATCGTCGAGTGTGATCACCGCGACGGCCTTGAAACGATCGGGTCGTTCACGGCAGAAGTCGGCCGCGAACGAGTTGTAGGCCCGCACGCACGCACTGGCGAAGGTCGGGTCTTCGATCGTGAAGAAGCGCATGGCGACAGTGGGGTAGAGGACCTCCGCGAACACACCGTCGAGCTCGATCTCCGCGAGGCGCGGCTCCACCTGCCATCCGCTCGCGGGGATGTCGGCGTAGCGGCCGTCGGTGGGGGTCTCACCCCCCTTCCAACGCACTCCGTGCATCACCCCGACCGGGAACATCGGCGCGCCGTCGCACACGACGACATCGGTGTGTTCTTGCACTTCGACGTGCGGCGCACGATCACGGAACTCGGGCTCGATGTAGCGCAGCCAGAGATCGGCAGGCTCGGTGAAGTGCGAGTCGGCAGAAATGATCGGATACGGCCGCATCGTCCCCCCTGAATTCCCGCTCTGAAGGGCCGCTCGGGCCCTAGATCTCCGTCTCGCGGACTTGTAGGTCCTCGATCATTTGTAGCAGGCGCGCGGTCGCGGCCGCGTCGTCGAGGGGGAGCCGTGGCCGCCGCGGGATGCCGCCGGGCAGGCCGAGCAGGCGCAACGTCGCTTTGGTCGCCTTGATGCTGCCGCCGTCGCCCAGCAACTTGTCGGAGAACTGCAGCAGCCGGCCGTATGCGGCCATCAGCCCCGCAAGGTCGCCCGCCCGGTAACGATCGATGACCTCGACGCAAAGGCGGGGCACGACATTGGCTTCGGTCGTGAGATAGCCGGACGCGCCGACGGCGAGCGCACCCAGCGCCTGCGTCATCAGGCCGGTGTGGATCTCGACTCGCTCGTCGATGGTCGTGCTGAGCTGAGTGAGGTAGTTGATGTCGGGGCTCGTGCAGTTGATGCCAATGACGTGGTCGTAGCGCCCGCACACGCGCGCCATGACAGGCACCGGCACGAAGTAGCCGACCGAGAAGTGGGTCGAGATGACCGCGGGCACTTCGATATTCGACAACACATCGTCGAGGTAGCGCTCGATCTCGTCATTCGAGGGCTTGCCGACATGGCCGATGTCGAGTGAGTACACCTGCATCGCGTCGACGCCTACGGCTTTGCACAGCTTGCCGAATGCGATCATCTCGTTGGCGGTGCGCGGCTCGACTCCCATCGCGCGAACGGGAACACTGCCCTGCAACTCTTCGACCGCGATCTCGAGCACACGGCGCAGCTCGTCCGACGACAGCGTGTAGGCCTCACCGCTGCCCGCGCCGCCGGCGTAGACACCGATGCCGGCCGACTTCATGCGTTGTAGGTGCGCGCGCAGCGCCGGTTCGTCGAGGCGCTCGTCGCTGTCGAAGGGCGTGAGGCTGATCACATAGACGCTCGGGACGCGGGACATGAGCCTTCTTTCAGATCGTTGCGCCCAAGCGGGCGCCGTCGAGTGTGGCGTGCAGCATTCGCCTCGGTGAGAGGGCATCGCCGATGGGTCGGGCGCCGTCGACCACGCCGAAGAGCTCGAGCCGGGGACGGCGGCCGCAGGCGAAGATCACGGTGTCGACGCCCGCCATCGTGGAGAGCGCATTGGTGAAGGTGTTGCGCAGCACCAACTCACCGTGGCGGATCTCGTGCAGGGCGGTCATTGCGCGGATGTCGACCGACTTCTCGAGTAGCCGACGCGTCAACGCGTAACGGGTCGCGTCTTCGATGCCTTCGCCGTGCACGATCGGCTCGGACAGCAACGTGACGCGCCGCCCGGCCCCGCTGGCCGCGTCGGCGGCAATGAGCGGCGGAAGATGATCGTCGCGCCCACCGACGATCACGACGTGCGCGCCTAGATCGGCTTCGCCGCGCAACAGTTGCCACGCGCTGAACGACGCGATGAGTCCCAACCCCGGCACCGGGGGCGTCCACTCGGTGGACCCGGTGGCGAGTACGACGACATCGGCCGCCATCGACCGCAGTTCGTCGGCGTCGATGCGCTGACCGAGCACGACGTCGACGTCGGTCAGGTGCGCCGCCAACCGTTGTGAGTAGTTGGCGAATTCGGGTCGGTGGCGCCCCAGGTCACGCAGCGCCCCACCGAGCGCGGGTTGCTCGTCGAAGAGCCGCACTTCGTGTCCGCGGCTCGCCGCGAGGCGGGCGCACTCGACCCCCGCGGGGCCACCGCCGATGATGACGACCCGTCGCGGCTGGGCACTGCGACCACGGTCCAACTCTGCTTCTCGACCGGCCGCGGGGTTGACCGCGCACGAGACCGATCGGCCGTAGTGGCACTCGTTGCCGCCGATACACGTATTGACCAAGTCGTCGCGTCCGAGGCGCACCTTTTCGACGATGCGAGGATCGGCGATGAGCGCGCGCACCAGCGCCACCATGTCGGCACTGCCTTCGGCGACGATGCGTTCGGCGTGGCGCAGATCGACGATGCGCCCGGCGACGATGACGGGGATACGTCCCTCGACTGCCGCTCGCATTGCTCGCGCGGCCGCGACGTTGGGACCGGGCTCGGTGTACGCCGACGCGACGTAGGCCATTTTGGCGCCCTGGTCGAGGCCGCTGTACGTGCCGCCGCTGACATTGAGATAGGCCACGTCGCGATCCGCGAGCAGGCGGGCGACCTCACACATCTCGTCGAGATTCTCGTGGCCGGAGACACGTACGCCAATGGGGAAGTCGGCGTGGGTGGCGCCGTGGATCGCATCGAGGATCTCGGTGAGCAACCGCAGGCGGTTGTCGAGGCTGCCGCCGTAGTGGTCGGTGCGGTGATTCGTGCGCGGCGACAAGAATTGGTTGAGTAGGTAGCCGTGCGCGCTGTGCACTTCCATGCCGTCCATGCCGGCGGCCAAGGCGCGCCGGCCGGCCTCTGCGCACGCGGTGACGAAGTCCGTGAGTTCGGTGGTGGTGAGCTCGTGCGCGATCTTGCGCCGGTACTCGTCTTCGATGATCGACGGTGCGATCGCGGGCTGGAACGTATCGTTGTGTTGACTCGCGCCGAGATGGAAGATCTGGCCGATTGCTTTCGCTCCGTTGCCGTGCACGACGTCGACCTGCTCGGCCATCGACGGGATCATCGTGTCGTAGTACGCGCGGCCTTCATCGGTGAGCGGATGCGGCGGTACGGCGTCGACATCGGCGGCGAATGACGCGACGAACGGTCCCGGTCCGAACGGGAAATTCATTACTCCGTAGAACGCGTGCAGTCCGACGAGACCGACGTCGCGCGACCGCTCATCCAGGTAGCGCAAGTAGCGCGCTTGTGACAAACGTGGCCCGTGCACGGCCATCATCACCCGATTGCGAAGTGTCACTCCACCGATATCGATCGGCTCCAACAGCTGCATTCTTCCCCGCTCTATCGAGGGCCGCTCGGGCCCTCCCGCCATGTTAAACTCAACCGTTCCCAGGGGAGGGCGGCGTGACGAGAGATGCACGGATCGCTTCCGTGTGGGTCGGGCTCATGGGCTCCTCCTTCTCGCAGTCGTTTCGACAAGTCGGCGAGTGGGACACCCGCATCGTCGAAGCCGGCGCGGGCGAACCACTGTTGTTGTTGCACGGCACCGGTGGCCACTGCGAGGCCTACTCGCGCAATCTCGCGCCGCTGTCCGAACGTTTCCGCGCCATCACCTTCGACTTCGCTGGTCACGGCTACACGACACACGCGACGCGCGATCTCGAGATCGACGATTACGTCGATCAGACGGTCGGTGTGATGGACGCGTTGGGCATCGAGCAGACCAACCTCTCGGGTGAATCGCTCGGCGGCTGGGTCGCGGCGCGGCTCGCGGGACGCTACCCCGATCGCGTGCGCCGCATGATCCTCAACACCCCTGGTGGCACGCTGGTCAACCCGGCAGTGATGGATCGCATCCGCACCCTGAGCCAAGCCGCGGCCGACGATCCGAGCGAAGAGCGCATTCGCGCCCGGCTCGAGTGGCTGATGGCCGACCCTGCATCGGTCACCGACGAGCTCGTCGACATCCGGCGCACGCTCTATTCGCGGCCGGGGTTCGCGCAGTCGATGCGCCACCTCCTGTGCCTGCAAGACGTCGAGGTCCGCACCCGCAATCTGCTCACCGACGACGAGCTCGCCGGCATCACCGCGCCGACCACGGTCGTGTGGACGAGCAACGACCCGTCGGGGCCGGCGGCCGAGGGCCGCGCCATCCGCGAGCGCATTCCGGGCGCGTCCTTCCACTTCATCGACGGTGCAGGTCACTGGCCGCAGTGGGAACAAGCGCAGGCGTTCAACGATCTCCACCTCTCATTCCTGGGGGACAACTGATGATCTACGAAGAGGAGCGACAGGCACTCGACGCGGCGTCGATCGGGGGGTCCTGGCGCGCCGGCTTCGATCGTCTGGCCGAACTCGCGCTCGAGTCGCAAGCACTCGATCCGGGCGTGCGTGAAATCGGCCTCGCGCTGACGTTCGCGGGGCGCGGTATGACGCGAGAAGCGCGCCGGCACGGTCAGCGAGCGCTCGACTGCGGGCTGACCCGTCCACAAGTCGTCGAGGCATTGATCACCGGCTTATTGCACGGCGGCTACGGCATCTTCTGGGAATGCGCGTGGATGATCGACGAGGCGCCCGCCGCGCCTTGGGTGGGCAACCCCGATGCGGCGCTCGACGACCCGGCCACGATCAGGGCGTATTTCGAGGACGTGTGGGGCGGCGCGCTCCCACCGTGGTTGCAACTCACGGGCGACGCCAGCCCCGAACAGCTCGCGGCCTACTACCAACTACGCACCGATGCGATGGGCGAAGGCGCGCTCGCCAAGAAGCACAAAGAGATCATCATCATGTTGATGAGTTGTGCCGAGCACTACGACTTCGGCATCGACGTGCACGCGCGCGGAGCCCTCGCCGCCGGTGCGACAAGAGCCGAAGTGATCGACGCGGTACGCGCTTCGGTGATCGCCGGCGGCATCGTTGCCTGGGTCGCGGGGTTCGGGCTCGTCAATGCCGCACTGAATGACGCGGGGGCTTGAGCCCGGACAGCTTCGAGAATGGAGCTGAGTTCACGCGTTGAACGCGGCTGCGCACGCGGTGCCGGTCAACCACGCGGGCTGCGCCTCGTAGCCATAGACCTCGAGCGCCACGCCCCCCGCCGCAACTGCCGTGATCCACGTGCGGATCTCGTGGCCGCCGTTGCCCGCATCGCGATCGATGTCGGCGTCGGATAGTTCGAGCACCGCGTCCATCGACCCACGCGCGACGTGGTCGAGGAACCATGCGTCCCACGCGCTATTGACGCGCCCGTTGTTCGTCGCGGCAGATGCGAGAATTCTCGCCTCGCGTGAGGACTGCACTTCGCGCGCCGATGCCCGCCCGTCGATGACGAAGCCACGGAGTTCGTCGTCGATCTCGTGATGATCGGGATCGGTCGGCGGCAGCCAGTGCGACAGTCCGCCCGAACCGACGATGAGCACGCGTTCGCCTTCGCTTTCGCGCACGGCAGTGCCGATCGCACGACCGAGGTCCGCGCACCGACGTAGTGATGGCCGAGCGGGCCCGGTGGACGAGATCATGATCGGCACGAGCGGCAGGTCGAGTTGCGGGGCGAACAGTGCATACGGCTGCGTGATGCCGTGGTCGACTCCCATGTGCAGCGACAGTGCGGGGTCGAATCCTTGCGCTTGCAGCGATGCATGCATCGAGCGGGCCAGAGTCGACGCCGGCGGAAGGTCCTCGCGTGGTGTGCGGTAGTCGCCGAACGAGCTGATGTGGTCGGTGCCGATGCAAAACGCCGGCATCACGTCGTAGAAGAAATTGCGGAAGTGGTCGGGACCGATGACGACGATGGCCGTCGGGCGCGCCGCGTCAACTGCGGCCCGTGCGCGTGCCGCGGCCGCGAGGAACACGCCGTCCTCGCCGGCGAACTCGCGACTATCCCAGAACGGCGAATGCGACATCGCGACGACGCCGACGATCGTGCTCACGCTGCGACAGTACCGTGCGTCACGACGACGATGGTCGCGTCGTCGCGCAATCGCACCGCGAATCGTTCGAGCTCGTCGACGATCTCGCCGAGTGTCTCCGCCGCGGTGACCGCCGATGTGTTCGCCAGCAGCTGTTGCACGCGCGATTCGCCGAAGAACGCGCCCGACGCGTCGCGGGACTCGGTCAACCCGTCGGTGTAGGCGACGAGGGTCGAGCCGGGCGGGAAGACTTCCTTGACCGTCTGCCAGTTGGATCCGGGGACCGGCCCGACGAGAGGGCCGGTGCCCGGTAGTGGCGTCAACGAATCACCGACACGGAGCAGGGCGGCCGGATGGCCGGCGTTGGCGTAGGTGAAGACGCCGGTGCTGGTCTCGATGCGGGCGACGAATGCGGTGAGAAACGTGTCCTCGAGCCCGGAGGCGTTCGACAGCAGCCAGGTCAGTGCCTCGCCCGGCGCGAAGTCGTTGCGTAGCGCCGCGCGCAGCAGCTCCTTGCACTTGAGCGCGAGGATGCTGGCTTCGACACCGTGGCCCGCGATGTCGAGCAGCACGAGGCCGATTGTGGTCGGCGACAACAGTGCGATGTCGTAGCAGTCGCCGGCCGCCAGACCTTCGGCCGCCCGCAGGCTGCTGGCGATGGTCCAGCCGGACGGGAAGTCGCCGAGGGCACCGGCGAGCTCGTTGCCGAGCTGCACGGTGAGCAAGGCGTTCTGCTCGATCACTTCGCGATTGCGTATCGCGTTGTCGCGCTGTCGCCGCAGCGTCTGTTGCATCTGATCGACGGCCAGACTCACCGATCGCAGTTCTCGGGGGCCATCGACCGGTATCGGCACCAGTTCGCCGGCTTCGAGACGCGAGACGGCCGCCGTGAGCGATTCCAGCGGTTGCACGACCCAGCGGCGCAACAACAATGCACTCGTCACCGATACCGCCGCTGTGATGGCAACCGACGCGATCAACGCCGCAACGGCCTGCCCGCGCGCCAGCGCTGCCGCATCGGTCGCCTCCTGTGCTTCGGCCGCAATGTTCGTACCGAGCAGTTCGACCATGGAGCGCAGTTGGTCGAATTCGGCCTTACCCGTGCCCGCAGCGACGAGGCGCGACGCCGCGGCTTGGCCTTGCGTGCGCCGTACCGCGATCTCCGGCTCGGCGTGTTCGATACGCCACCGGTCGGCCTGTGCGGCCACGCCCAAAAGTGCCTGTGCGAGTGCCTCACGACCGCGCAGGTCTTGCGACAGCGTGGACAGGGCACTCGCCGCGGTGACTTGGCCGTTGTCGTAGGGACCGAGGAACGAGTCGTCACCGCTGATGATGTACCCCCGTTGCCCCGCCTCCTGGTCGCTGTACGCGGCGCGCAGTCGTTCGACGACCGTGAGATCGACCAACAGATCGCGGCGGTTTTCGGCGTTGGTGCTGTAGTGGTCGAGCGCCAACAAGGTGACCACCGCGCCGGTCAGAACGATGACGAGGTACACGAGACCCAAGGCGCCCAATTGGCGTCGTACGCCGGTTCGCGCCCACCGACTCGCCTTCGCCATCGATGGAAACCTACAGGCCGCGCTCCGCGTTCGCGCGAGGCGCGGCCCGAGTGCTATTGCAGGTCGACCGGCAATTCGCCACGACGCGACGGAATGTCGTTCGTGCGATTGCCGGTGCGATCGAGGGTCACTTTGCCGCGATTCATCGTGGCGAACATCGCGTTGCGCAGCGTTTCACGAAACGCGAAACCCGCGCCGACGACGGCGAGTATCGCTAGCACCCAGATCTTGCGCATGGCTGGAGGTACCCGACGGCCTCGCCGGTCAAACAAGCGTCGGTCGAAAGGCAGTGCGATTTACACGCGCTGTGCGAGTTCGGCCCATACCGTCTTTGCGTGGGCGTCCGCGGTCACGCCCCACCACGTGGCGCTGGCGCTGACGATGCGGAGGCCCCGGCCGGCATGCGTTCCTTGGCCGGGCCGGCGCAGCACGGGCAAGCTGTTGGTCGCGGTGTCGCTCACCGCGATGTAGACGTTGCCGGCGGCGCACGCGAGGTTGACGCTGACTGCGTCGCTCGAGCTGTACTCGATCGAGTTGGTCACGAGTTCACTCACGATCAAGACCGTGTCATCGATGCGATCTTCGTGGCGCCACTCCCGCATCGAGGACTGAACAAAACGGCGCGCTGCCGCGGGGCTCGACGAAGAGGGCGCAAACTCGGCGGTCGTGCGATGACTCGACCACGCCCACGGATCGGTGGTCTCGTCGATGAACGCGCCTGCGGTGCGAGAGAACCAGCGTTGGGCCGCCTCGACTCCGAGTGCGGACAGCAACGTCGGCGGCGCGAACGCAAGGGACATCACCGCGTCGCGATTCTGGCCCCGCACCACCGACGCCAGTCGCCCCAGGCTCCATGAGCGTGTGATGTTGACCGCGAACACCGCTCTGAGTTCGGCGCCGAACGACGACAACAGTGGCCGGTTGATGGAGTTGGTGGTGCGCAGCTGGATTGGATACGACGCTGCGGCAGATTGAAAATCCGAGAGGACCTCCATCGGAGCCGACAGCACGATGGCATTCACGACGCGCCGTCCTCGGGCCCTTCGAGTTGCTCCGACAACATCGTCAGTGCTTTGCGGAGCAAGCGCGAGACGTGCATCTGGCTGACGCCGACACGCGCCGCGATTTCGGACTGGCTGAGGTCTTCGAAGAAACGAAGCTCGATGATGCTGCGCTCGCGCTCGGGCAGCGTCTCGAGCAGCGTGGCGACCGTCATCTTGTCGATCGCGACCGAGTAGTTGTGGTCGTTGACGCCGATCTGATCGGCAACCGTGGGCGTGCCGTCGTCGA
>JBDSMH010000042.1:0-44977 GCA_039915945.1 Acidimicrobiales bacterium
TCATGTCCCCTTCGTCACCGCGGTCGTGAGCCCATCGGATGCACCACGCGGTGTCGATCTGCACCGAAGTGGCCGTGCTCGTTGAGCGAGACCAACGTTCGCTTGCCGTCGGGCTCGACGTCGATGCGAGTGATCGACGCGTACGAGATGGTGATCGGCAGCCGCATGTGGTCGTGACCGAGCACATCGGCCACGATGCGCCGGACAACCCCGCCGTGCGATGACACCAAGACGTGCTGGCCGCGATGATTGGCGACGAGTTCGGCGAACGCTTCAGTGACCCGCTTGTTGAACACGTCGGGCGAATCCCAACCGATCGAGTCCCAATCCTGACGTTGGATGGCGTCCCAGTACTCGCCGGCGAGATGCAGCTCTTCGGTCGGGTAATACCACTGCGCGCGACTGTCGAGCTCGTTCAACGCATCGATGATCTCGTGGGGTCGTGCGCCGTCGATCAATCCGCCGACCGTCTCGATGGCCCGGCGCTTGGGCGACGTGACGATGTAGTCGATCGGCTCATGCGCGAGCCATGCCGCGAGGCGCGCCGCCTGCCACTGGCCCAGCTCGGACAAGCCCGGGTCGGCGGGGCCGTCGGGATTGTGTTCGCGATTGGGCTGCGCGTGACGAACCAAGATGAGCTGCACCGCCACTGCTTACCAGACCCACCGTTCTCGCAGCACAACGTCGAACTATGTTCGACATTGTGCTGCCAGAACGGGAAGAAAAGTGGTGCGTTAGGAGGTGGTGCGGGAGACGAGGAGGTCGGGCAGCTCGTCGTCGTTGAGGCGTTGCAGTCGTTCCATCACCGGAGGGCCGAGGGTGTACACGTCTTCACCGGCCATCAAAACGTCGTCGCCGTCACCGACGTAGGGCAACACCGCGGCGGTGCGATTGGTATAGAGGTACCACGCGTCTGCTTCGACGGGCAGACCGCGCGCCGCGAGCTCTGCACCGGGGAACACGCTGTACATCCACCCGTCGTTGAACACGTAGTCATCGCACACGTAGAGGCGATCGATCTCTTTCTCGAGCACGTTGAACCCGCGATCGAACATGTTCTGATAGAAGGCCCGCGTCTGCTGCTGGCCGACCGGCCCGGTGAGGGGGGACCCCGGCGAGTACGTGTGATAGGTGGGCTCGGGGACCAGCGTCTGCATGATCGTCTCGATGTCGCCGGTCACCTCGGCAATGATGTGCGTGCGAAAGTTCTGCAACATCGCGCGGTGGCGCGAGTCGGTTGTGCGTTCGATCAGCTCGTCGATCGGTTTCAGCGAGCGCATCGGATCGATTTTCATGGAAACCCCCTGGTGGACGCCCCGATGCTAGCAATCAGCCAAGTGCCCGCCTGAACCAGTCCGCTCACCAGGCCGCTCGGGCGCTAGTCCTCAATTTCTCCTCGATGCCGCCGACGAGAATGGCGCATGGCAGAAACACGCGGCTCATCGGGACAGAAGGCGTTCAAGACCGAACGACGGATCGGCACGCGCCAGCCGTTGGGTCATGACATCAGATTTCAGCCGTCGCTCGTGAAGCGCAACCGGCGCAAGTCGGAGAAGGCCCGTACCGCGACCATCGTGGACTTCTCACTCTCGGGGCTGCTCATCCGCAGCGCCGCAGACGATCACATCGAAGTCGGCACCCAAGCGGTGATCGACGCCGACGGAATGCACGCGGTCGTGCAGGTCGAACGCATCGAAAAGACCGACGATCCGAAAACCAGTCTCTTCGGTGTGCAGTTCCTGTCCATCGATCCCCAGTTCAGGCACCTCATCAACGAGGCGGTCGCGTCACCGGGAACCGACTCGAGCGACTGGCGCGACTAGAGGCCCAACAGTTCGGCCGTGTTGTCCCGCATGATGCGGCGCACGTCGCCGTCGGATAGCCCCTGCAAGCCTTCCGCGAATTGCGCGGGTTGCGCCAGACCTTCAGGGTGCGGATAGTCGGAGCCGAACACGACGCGCTCCACGCCGTACGAGCGCACCAGCGCGGGGATGTCCTCTTCGTGGTACGGCGACACATAGACGTGCCGGCGCACGATGTCGCTCGGCCGCCCGGCCACATAGCCACCCGGCCACGGCCCGTTGCGGCCCATGCCCTTCATCTTGTCGAGCGCGGCCAACAGGTAGGCGACCCACAACGAACCATTTTCGACACTGGCGACCCGCACGTTGGGGAAGCGCCCGAACAAGTTGAGCAGCACCATGGATGCGATGGTCTCCATGATCGGCCGATCGCCGTAGAAGCACGTCCATTGAAACGCCGACTGCCGGTGCGACGACGGATTCGCGGCTTCGCCCCACGCAGTGGAATACAGCTCGTTGTAGCCGGACTCGCCGATGTGCAAGCCGACCAACACACCGGCTTCGTTTATCCGCGCCCAGAACGGGTCATAGTGAGGGTCGGCCGGCGAACGGCCTGCCGCGGGGCCCGGGCGCAACGAGACGACACGCGCGCCCAGCGCCAGCACGCGATCGAGCTCTTTGCACGCGCTGTCGACATCGACGAGCGACACCAACGGCGCCGCGAAAATTCGATCGTGATAGTGATAGCCCCAGTCGTCGTCGAGCCAGCGGTTGAAGGCTTCGAAGTTGGCGTACAACTGCGGCGGGTTGTCGCGCATCGCGTGCTCGACGCACACCGCGAGGGTGGCGAACAGCATGCACGCCTCGATGCCCTGCTCGTCCATCTTTGCCAAACGCGGGTCGCGATGCAGGTATTCGGGCTGGGTCGGTTCGTCGACGTCGGTCTGTTCGCCGACCGCCGCACCCTTCTTCATGGTGCGCAACATCTCTCGTAACACACCCGGGCGTACCACGTGATCGTAGTTGTGGCGCAAGAACGTGAAGGGGTCGTCGCCGATGTAGATGCGTTCTTGGTCGCCTTCGCCCCGCACGTTGACCGCGAGGTGGCGCAGCGCGGCGGGCATGTGGCGGGTGAACGCATCACGGGGCTCGTAGTAGTGGTTGTCGGCGTCGACCAGGGCGTAAGGCAGTGTCATACGGCGCTCCAATAGCGATCGCGCAACACTCGTTTGTAGAGCTTGCCCGTGTCGAGTCGCGGTAACTCTGTTTCGAAGTCGACCGACCTCGGACACTTGAAGTGCGCAAGGTGCGAGTGGCAGTACGCGATGAGCTCGGCTTCGATCGCCGGTGACGCGACGATGTCGGATGCGAGCTGCACCACGGCCTTCACCGCTTCGCCGAGGTCATCGTCGGGCACACCGAACACCGCGACGTCGACCACGGACGGGTGCTCGATCAACACGTCTTCGATCTCTTGCGGATAGATGTTGACGCCACCGGAGATGATCATGAACGCCTTGCGATCGGTGAGGAACAAGTAGCCCTCGTCGTCGACGAAACCGATATCGCCAATGGTCGTACCACCACCATCGGGAGCGAATGTCGACGCCGTCTTGTCGGAGTCGTTGTGATATTCGAACTTGCCGCCGTCCGCGAAGTACACCGCGCCGATCTGCCCCGGCGGCAACTCTGCCCCATTTTCGCCGAGAATGCGGATGCGACCCAGTATCGACTTGCCCACGGACCCCTTCTTGCGCAACCACTCGTCGGGGTAGATGAACGTGAGCCCGTTGAGTTCGGTGCCGCCGTAGTACTCGGTGATGGCCACCCCGAGCGGGTCCCACCATTCGATCATCTGCTCCTTTGCCCACACCGGGCACGGCGCGGCCGCATGGACGCACGACACGAGCGACGAGAGATCGGCGGCGGCGCGGTCGTCGGGTTCGAGCTTGAGCAGGCGCACGAACATGGTGGGTACGACCTGCGTGTGAGTGACGCCGTGCTCGGCGATGAGGCGCAGGAATTGTCGCGGCTCGAATTGCTCCATCACGACGGTCGTGGCGCCCAACCGCAGCACGGTCATGTTGAAGCCGAGCGGAGCCGCGTGATACAGCGGCGCCGGCGACAGGTAGATCGACGACGCGTCGTACGCGTAGAAGTGTTCGAGTGTCGCTTCGGTCGCGGTCTTGTCGGTGAGCGACGCGCCCGACAGCGGGCGCACGATGCCCTTGGGGCGACCGGTCGTACCCGACGAGTAGAGCATCGACGCGCCACACGTCTCGTCGTCGACCGGCGTCGCCGGAAACGCACCGATCGTCTCGCCGTAGCTCACCACCCGTCCGTCGAGGAGTGCTGGGTCCAGACCTTCGTCGAAGACGAGCACCCGTTCGACCTTGGGACAGTGCTCGAGGGCCTCGCGCGCGACGGCCAGCTTGGCCGCCGAGGTCACGAGCACCCGGGCATCGCAGTCATCGACGATGTACGCGACTTCGTCGGCGGTGAGATGCGAATTGATGGCAGTGAAATACAGTCCCGAGCGCTCGGCCGCCCAGCACGTTTCGAGATAGCGCGGGTGGTTCTCGGCGAAGATGGCCACGTGGCCGCCGATGCCGAGGCCGACCGAGCGGAAGTAGTGCGCGAGCCGGTTGGATCGCTCGTCGATGGCGCCGTAGGTGACCGTGAAGCCCGCCGGCCACGGATGCGTACCGACCCCGGCCATGATCACCGCGGGCTTGTGCGGATCTTTCTCGGCCCAGATCCTCGGATAGCCCATCGTGTCGTCCCCCGCCGCACATTATGGTGGGCCCTCACGCCAACATGCGACGCCCCTGCGCATTCGGACGCAAGCCCACCCTGGAGGACGGCGAGTGCACGCCATCGTCATTTACGAGAGCTTGACCGGCAACACCCGTCGGGCTGCGACCCGCATCGGTGCCGATCTCGACGCCTCGGGCGTCCCCACCTCGGTGTGTCCGATCACCGAGATCGATTATGCCGCCCTGGCCGCCGCCGATGTCGTCATCGTGGGCACGTGGACCGACGGCTTGTTCGTCGTGGGCCAACGCCCCGGCCGTTCGATTCGCATGTCCAAGCTGCTACCGGTCATCGATCGCAAGAACGCGGTGGTGTTCTGCACCTACGCGCTGCACCCCGGCAAGACACTGCCGAAGTTGCAGAGCCTGGTCGAGCGCAGGGGCGGCGTCGTGCACGGTGGCCTCGCCATCCGGCGCGACAAGATCGAAGAGGGTTCGGAGACCTTTGTCGATCGCCTGCTCGGCAACGTATTGCACGTCTGACTTATCCCAGCGGCTGCGTCAGCTCCCAGCAGTTGTCCCGCATCACCTTGCGAACGGCGTCCGCCGGCAGTGTTGCCAACTCGTCGAGGTAATCGGCTGGTTGCGATAGGCCTTCGGTGTGCGGCCAGTCGCTGCCGAACAATGTGCGCTCGATACCGATCGCCTCGGTCGCGCGCGCCGCGTTGTCTTCCCAGAACGGTGAGACCCACACATGGCGCCGGAAGGTCTCGCTCGGCCGCTCGCGGAACCATCCCGGTGTCTGCTTGGCCGCCTTGTCGACTTTCTTGACGAGGCCCACGACCCACGACGCGCCGTTCTCGATCGACGCGAATCGCAAACGAGGGTGTCGGTCGAAGACCTTGTGACACAACGCGGCGGCCATGCAATCGGTGATGGCGCGATTGCCTTGGATGACGCGCTGCAACGGGGTCGCGAAGAACGCGCGGTAGTTGGTTTCGGGTTCCCAAACGCGCACCATTCGCGCCGCGCCGCTGTCGCCACCGTGGAAGGCAACGGTGATGCCGGCTTCGGCGACCCTCGCCCAGAACGGATCGAACTCTTCGAGGAATGGCGAGCGGCACCCCGCCGGCGAATCGACCGGGCCCGGCCTGAGGCAAATGAAGCGCGCGCCGCGATCGAGTACCAGTTCGAGCTCTCGGATGGCCTCGGCGGGATCGACCAACGACACGTACGGCGCGGCGAAAAGCCGATCGTGGAAGTTGTAGCCCCAATCCTCGTCCAACCACCGGTTGAATCCACGAAACGCAGCAACGATGGCCTCGGGGTCGTGCTTGAGTGCTTCTTCCATGCCCACACCGAGCGTGGGGAACATCCAACACGCGTCGACGCCTTGCTCGTCCATCACTGATAGCCGGGCGTCGCGATCGCGATACTCGGGCCGGATCGCCTCGAGTTCGCCGAAGAGGGCCTTGAGATCTTGACCGCTCTTGTCCTGCCCCTTGAAGAACGCTTGCAACGAACCGGGTTTCGCGATGGGATCGAACGTGGGATTCGGTATGAAGTTGTTGACCTCGCCCCCCACGAGTAGGCGCGTCTTACCGCCGAGCTGC
This sequence comes from Acidimicrobiales bacterium, assembly GCA_039915945.1. GTDB lineage: Bacteria > Actinomycetota > Acidimicrobiia > Acidimicrobiales > WLNW01 > DATLFA01. Next base: position 6,169 of record JBDSMH010000042.1, read on the forward strand.
GCCCACTGCATGCACCGCTTTTGCATGTCCTTGGCGACATGGCGCGTGAACGCGTCGGTCGCTTCGTAATAGTGATTGTCGGCATCGAACATGCCGAAATCGAGTGTGGCCACTGCGCCCCCTTTGGCCGAGGAGCGAAGTTGCTAGACCGCGACAGCCTTGCGCGGCGCGATGAGCCCGAGACCGTTTTCGCGCATGACGAGCTTGATCTCGGCTTCGCTGAAGCCCTTGAGATCGTGGATGAAGTCAACCGGGTTGTGCAGGCCCTCGGCATGGGGCCAGTCAGAACCGAACAACACGTGCTCCGCACCGATCGCGTCGCGGAGACCGGTGAGGTCGTCTTCGTAGTACGGCGAGACGTAGACCCGGTTGCGGAACGTCTCCATGGGGTCTTCGGCGAACGCGTAGCTGTGCTGCCCGTATGCCTTCTTCAGTTTCTTGAAGAGCGGCCACACCCATTCGCTACCGTTTTCGATGGTGGCGACGCGAAGGTTGGCGTGCCGTGCGAAGACACCTTCGGCGATGAGCGCGGCGATCGCATCGCTGATCGGCGAGTAGGTCAACAATCCCTTGAGCGGCGCGTAACGGAAGGCCTCGAACTCGCTGTCCTGGCCCCAGTAGTCGAGCATGAATCCATAGCCGGCATCGCCCGAATGGATCGCGAGCGTGATGCCGGCATCGTTGAGCCGGCTCCAGAACGGTTCGTGCGAAGGATGGCCGAGCGATCGTCGCCCACCGTCGTCACCGACGACCGACGACGCGCGCATGTTGACCACTCGCGCCCCGCTGGACAACGCCCACTCGAGTTCGTCGATGGCCCAGTCGACGTCGGCCAGAGAGATGTAGGGCGCAGCGAAGATGCGGTTTTGGTAGTTGCAACCCCAGTCGTCGTCGAGCCAGCGATTGAACGCACGGAAGCCGGCGAGTAGGGCGGGCTTGTCGTTTTCGAGCGCTGATTCCATGCCGACGCCGAGCGTCGGGAACATGAAGCACGCTTCGACACCCTGCTCGTCGAGCGCGAGCAGACGGGCGTCACGGTTGCGATACGCGGGGCTGATCGGTTCGAGCTCACCGAATGCGGCGCGTATGTCCTGTGCCGACGTCTTGGCGCGGAAGTACTCGTCGAGACAACCAGGACGAGCTACCGGATCGAACGTCGGATTCGGGATGAATCGGTTGATCCTGCCGCCGACGAGCAACCGTTTGCGCCCGTCGACATCGGCCCATTGCATGCCCCGGCGCTGCATCTCTTTCGGCATGTGCCGGATGAACGCGTCTTCGGCCTCGTAGTAATGCTGATCTGCGTCGAATGCGCCGTACGCCAGCTGAGCCATGGCTCTCCCCTTCTCGCAATTGCTGACCCCAGCGTAACGGCCCCGGGCCTCGTCAGACCCATCGTGTCCCGCTCTGAGAAGGGCCGCTCGGGCCCATCCTCCCGCTCTGAGAAGGGCCGCTCGGGCCCTCGTCGCACTACCGGCGCACTCTCAGGCCCAAGCCGCTTTCAGCGCGTCGGCAATCTCACCCGTCGCTTCACCCGCGCGAGGCGTGATGTCGAAGCACGAAGCGAATCCGTGGATCATCCCGTCGTAGCGACTGATCGTCACCGGGACCCCGGCGGCCTCGAGCGCTCGCCCGTAGGCCTCGCCTTCGTCGCGGAGCGGGTCGAACTCGGCCGTGATCACCAACGCGGGCGGCAGCCCGGCCAGCGACGCTGCCGCGATCGGCGCGGCATACGGGTTCGCATAGTCCTCGGCACCATTCACGTAGAGCGACCACATCCACTTCATCGACGCCGTCGTCAGTAGGTAGCCCTCGCCGTTGGCTACGGCCGACGGCGTGGCGCACGACGGATCGATGACCGGATACACGAGCGCCTGCAGCGCCAGTGGCGGGCCGCCGCGGTCGCGGTTCATCAACGCGACGGCCGCGGCAAGGTTGCCGCCGGCGCTGTCGCCCGTGATCGCCAACCGGGTCGCGTCGCCGCCGAGCTCGGCGGCATGTGCCGCGGTCCACAGCAACGCAGCGTGGCAGTCGTCTGCCGCCGCCGGGAACTTGTGCTCGGGTGCCAGGCGGTAGTCGACCGACACCACGATGGCGTCCGCTTGCGCGCACAGCTCACGCGCACCACCGTCATGAGAGTCGGGGCTCCCCGCGATGAATCCGCCGCCGTGGAACAACACGACCATCGGCAACGCGTCGCCGGCGTTGTCCGGCATGTAGATGCGCACTGGGATATCCCCCGGGATCGTGCGGTCGACAACCTGCACCGCGGGCGCGGCCGCGTGCGTGAACATCGCCCCCACCCCGGCGCGCGCGGCGGCGACCGGATCGACTCCCGGCGCGGCTACCCCGGCGCGCTCGGCGATGGAATCGAGCAGGGAACGAAAGCAAGGATCGAGCGGCATTCCCGCACAGTAGCCAAGCGCCGAGAAGGCCAGCACGCAGTGGACCAGCGCGGAGAAGACAGCCGAGGGGTGGGTCTGGCCGGGCACTTGCGCAAGTGCCCGGCCAGACCATTGCTCCTCGGGAGGAGCCACCCTGGAGGGGTTCCAGTTCTTTAGACCTGGCTGTTGCAGACCGGTTACATCTATGTCGATTCGGTGACCATTGGTCACCCGAATGCTTTGCAATGACCGAACGGCGTGACCGCGCGGACGAAAACGACATGCGCCCGGTCGGCTGTGCGGCGCATCCGACCGGGCGCTCCCTGGAGGGGGACCTGTGTGTGTTTCGGTTGTGGTGGTTGATTGCTCTTGGTGGCTGAATTTGCTCTTTGGTGGCTAGCAAACCTCGCCTGATCAGTCCCTGCCCGGACGATCAGGATCGGTGAGCACACAGTAGACAGAGTGGCTGAACGGCACGCGTGTGCACGGTGAACACCGGTGCAATTGCCGGTGAACGTTCGGGGGGACCATGAGCAACGAATCGGTGATCATCGAAGTTGCGATCAACGGCTCGACCAAACCCGAACGAAATCCGCACGTGCCCTTGACCCCCGAAGCGATCCGCGCCGATGCCGCGCGGTGCCTCGATGCGGGCGCCTCGGTCATCCACGCGCACAACCACGACATCACGTTGGTCGCCGACGCGGCGTCTGATCCCTACATCGCGGCGTGGCAACCGTTGCTCGCCGAGCGACCCGATGCGTTGTGGTACCCCACCCTGACGTCGGGTAAGTCGATCCTCGAGAAGTACGCGCACTATGACGCCATCGTCGCCGCGGTGCCGACGCGGATGGGCGTGGTCGATCCGGGTTCGACCAATCTCGGCTACTACGGCGAAGACGGCTATCCCGCGGGCGGCGCGTACGTCAACAACTATGCCGATATCCGCTACGCGTTCGAGACGTGCACACGACTCGGTCTCGGGCCATCGCTGGCGATCTACGAGCCCGGCTTCTTGCAAACCACCTTGGCGTATCACCACGCTGGCCTCTTGCCGGCCGGCTCGATGGCCAAGTTCTACTTCGGCGGCGAATGGGGCATGTCGGCGCGGTCACGCGGCGTCACGTTCGGTCTGCCGCCGACGAAGAACGCGTTGCTCGCGTACCTCGACATGATCGGCGACACCGGTATCCCGTGGTCGGTCTCGGTGTGGGGCGGCGATTTGCTGCGGACGCCGGTCGCCCTCCTCGCACTCGAGCTCGGCGGCCATCTCCACATCGGCCTCGAAGAACACTTCGACCCGGCGCGCAAGCCGACCAACGTCGAACTACTCGACGAAGCCGTCGCATTGTGCAACTCGGTCGGTCGGCCCGTTGCCACCTGCGCGCAGACGGCCGCGCTACTCGGCCTGCCGTAGTCACACCATCGAGACGCCGCCGTTGATGCGCATGACCTGACCGGTGACGAAGCGCGACGCGTCGGACGCGAGGTAGAGCACACCGAGCGCCTGATCGCGCGCAGTGCCGATGCAATTCAGTGGGGCCTGCGAACCGCGCATCGTCCACAACTGGTCGCGCTTGGACGCATCGACACTGCCGTCGTCGTTGGTGAACCAGCGCTGGGTCATCGGGGTATCGGTGAAGCCGGGCGCCATCGCGTTGACCCGCACGCCGTACTGCCCCACTTCGGTGGCCAGGGTTCGCGTCAGCATCGCCACTGCGGCCTTGGTCAGCGCATAGCACGAGATCGTCGGCACCGGAGAGTCCATGCCCGTCGAAGCGAAGTTGATGATCGACCCGCGCTGTTGCTGGATCATCAGGGCTGCTGCCGCCTGGCAACCGAAGTACACGCCCTTGAGGTTGACCGCGAGTACAGCGTCGAGTTCTTCTTCGGGCGTGTCGACGACGAGGTTGTTGCGGATGATGCCGGCGACGTTGCACATGATGTCGACCGAGCCGAACTGGTCACGCGCCGCCGAGACGAGCGCCTCGACCTGTGCCTTCTTGGTGACATCGGTCGTTACCGCCAGACCTTTGCCACCGATGTCCTCGGCCATCACGATCGTCTCGCGCAAGCCCTCCGCTTTGACGTCGCCGACGACCACGTTGGCACCGGCCTCGGCCAGCACCAGCGCCGTTTCGCGACCGATACCGCCGCCGCCGCCAGTGATCACCGCGGTACGACCCGACAGGTCGAACTCGTCCTTGATGCTCATCGCACTCCCCCCTCGTAGCCAGACTTCATTGCATTTTGCGCCAGATCATTTTCGACTCGACATTCGGATCGAGCAACACGCCGGGGTCTTGTTTTTCGACATGGCCCATCAGCCCCCGGAACACCCCGTAACCGATCAACTCCTGCAACCGGCGCGGGAACTCGGCCGCGACCTCACGCGGGATGGCCAGCAATTGATTTTCTTCCTGGCGCATGAAGCCGGCGCAATGGTTGACCACGATGCCCATGCGGCGCTCGTCGGTGTCGTTGGCGCCGCCACCGTGCCAGAGGCTGCCGTGATAGACGACCACGCTGCCGGCCGGCATCTCGACGGTGACGTAGTCGACCCGCTCGCCCGGCACCGGCGCGCGGTCCCACTTGTGCGAACCGGGCACGATGCGGGTGCCGCCGTTCGACTTGTTGAAATCGGTGAGCGCCCAGATGCCGATGCACTCGAGCGCGATGTGGGGACGGGGCAAGGTGATCGAGCCATCGTCGGCGTGGAAAGGCTGCGGCCGTTGCCCCGGGCTCATCTCGATGGCGGTGAGCGACGACAGCAGGCACTGCCCGCCCAATACACGGTCGATGAGCGGCAACACCGTGGCGTGCAACGGAACCTGCGCGAAGATCGGATCACGGGGCAAGAGATTGAAGATGCGCCTCGTGTTGTGACCCAAGAAGGTGTTCTCGCCGAACGGGATGTCGAGTTCGGCGAGCAATCGGGTGACGGTGTCACGGAGCGCCCCGATCAACTCTGGGTCGATCACGCCTTCGAGCAATGTGTAGCCCTGATCATCGATCTCCGCGACGCGCCGTTCGATCTCGGCGTCGCTCAACGGCGTCGCGTGGCCGATCGTCGAATACGCCATGGCTAGCCCCCTGACGCGGCGCGAGCCGGTACCCGGACCCAGCTGTTCTCGGTGCGACTCGTCGCGGTGTCGTAGCCAGTGTCACCGGGCAACAGCACTTCGTAGCTGCCTCGCTCGTCACCGATGACCTTGGCCGGGCCCCACTCGGTGGCATCGCCGCCGTAGGCGTCGAGCATCTCGCGGGCCGAACGGAACTGCGCGAGTTGCTGTAGCGACGCGACGGTCGGCGGCAACATCACGTACTCACCGTGGCGCCACCGCTCGAGGCCTTCGGCGGGCCGGACCCATTCGAGATGCTCCGACTCGGTGCCATCGCTCGTCGCATCTTGACCGACGGGCATCGCACACAGGAAGAACAACGTGTCGTAGCGACGAGGAGGACCGACCGGAGTGAGCCAGCGCGCGATGAGCGCCATCTGCCACGCATCGACGAAGAGATCGTGACGCAGCAGCACGTCGTGCAAGAGCGTCTCGCCCTTCTCCACCGCGAGGCGCTCGGCCAATGCCGCCTCGGGCGTCTTGCCGGCGCCGTCGCTCGCCAGTAGGACGCCACATTCCTCGAAGGTCTCGCGCACCACGGCCACCCAGAACGCCAGACCGTCATGGTCGACCACGATGGAGGCACTCGCCTTGGCGTCGTCCATGCCCCGCACGCGTGCGTAGACGATCGGATCCGCGTCTTCGGGATCGAGTCCGCCGCCGGGGAACACCATCATGCCGCCCACGAATTCGCTGCGGGCGCGCCGGCGCAACATCATCACGTGCAGGTCCGGACGATCGTCGACGATGAGCACGGTCGCTGCGAGTTTGATCGGCACACCGTGAGGATCGAGGTCGGTCAGATGCGCGAACGCCTTCTTGACACCCTCACTTATTTCGTCGGTCACGGCACTACCTCCGGCGCAGCGCCGCGTTGGTGATCCACGGCGCGATCCATCCGCTGTCGGCGTCGTTGTCGACATTGACCCCCGGCGGCACGAGTGCGTCGATCGCATCGAGGGTTGCGGTATCTAGGCGGAGGTCGGCCGACGCCAGCAGGTCGTCGAGTTGCTCCATCGTGCGCGGGCCGATGATCGTCGCCGTCACCGCCGGATGCTCGTGGCTGAATGCCATCGCGAGATGCGTGAGCGAGATCCCTGCCTCGCGGGCGACCTCGGTGAGCGCATCGACGAGGTCGTGCTTGCGCTGCACCGGCGTGCGTTCGTCGTTCCAGTTCTTGGCTTGGTTGGCTGACCATCGCTGCCCGCGCGAACCCTGCGGCAACTCTTGGCCCCGTGCGTACTTGCCGGTGAGCCAACCGGAATTGAGCGGGCCCCAGACGAAGACGCCCATGCCGTAACGCGCGCACACGGGCAACACATCACGTTCGATGCCACGCACGAAGATCGAATACGGAGGCTGCTCGGCTCGCGGTGGCGTCAACCGGCGCTTGGATGCGGCCCATTGCGCTTCGACGATGCGGTCGGCCGGGAACGTCGACACCGCCACCGTTCGGATCTTGCCCGCCGAGACCAGATCGTGCATCGCCGACAGCGACTCCTCGATGTCGGTCGCAAGATCGGGCTTGTGCATGTAGTAGATGTCGATGTAGTCGGTACCGAGGCGGCGCAAGCTGTCGTCGAGCGCCTTGATGATCCACCGCCGCGATAACCCGCGCTGGTTGATGTCGCTTCCCATCGGCCAAAAACACTTCGTCGCCAGCACCACGTCGTCGCGCCGTCCGGCGAGGGCCTTGCCGACGATGGTCTCGCTCTCGCCGCCCGAGTAGACGTCCGCGGTGTCGATGGTGTTGATGCCGGCATCGAGCGCGCGATGGATGATGCGCACACAATCATCATGGTCACCGTTGCCGAGCCGGCCGAACGACATCGCGCCGAACTGGTAGTGGCTCACCGTGATACCCGTGCGGCCAACTGATCGATACTGCATCGCTCCCCCAAGGTGGGCGCTCGCCGCTACTCGCACTGCCGACCGCCCGTACTACTACGATCCTGCCCGTCCGCGCCTGCCGGAGGAGGTGACCCATGGTGCGACTCGATGATGATGCCCGGCGACTGCTCGACGGGGCCAACTACGGCCACCTGTCGACGCTGATGGCCGACGGCAGCCCCAAGGTCGAGTCCGTGTGGGTCGGCCGCGAAGGCGACCTCGTGCTCGTCACCACCGACGCCAAGTCGATCAAGGCCATCAACGCCGCGCGAGATCCACGAGTGGCGTTGTCGGTCGTCGCCTACGACAACCCCTACGACCAACTCCTCATCCGCGGCAAGGTGGTCGAGATTCGCGACGACGACGAACTCGTTGCCATGGACGCGCTGTCGCAGAAGTACCTGGGCGAATCGTTCCCGCGGCGGCGATGGTCCAAGCGCGTCGTGCTCGTCATCTCGCCTTCGCTGGCCCGCTACCGCAAGTCGCCTCTTCGTCACCAGGGAGCCAATTCATGACCATCACCACGACGGTAGACAGCGACGGCGTCGCGGTCGTCACCATGCATCATCCGCCCGTCAACTCGTTGACGGTCGGCGATACGTGGCAGATCGGCGAGGAGTTCGAGGCCTTGGGTCGCCGTAACGACGTGCGCTGCATCATCCTCACCGCCGAGGGCAAAGGCTTCAACGCCGGCATCGACATCAAAGAGATGCAGTCGCGGCCCGGCTACGAGTTCTTCTTGTCTTCGGGGGCCGCGTGCTATTCGACGTTCGAAAAGATCTACATGTCGTTGGTGCCCACCATCGCCGCCGTCAACGATTTCTGTATGGGTCTGGGTGTCGGGCTCGTCGGTAGCTGCGACATGATCGTGGCATCGTCCAAGGCGCGCTTCGGCCTGCCCGAGGTGGACAACGGTGCACTGGGCTGTGCGTCGCATCTCGCCAAGCTGGTGCCGCCGATGAAGCTGCGCCAGATGGTGTTCACGTGCGAGGCGGTGAGCGCGCAGCAACTCTACGAATGGGGCACCGTCTACAAGGTGTGCGAGCCCGACGAGTTGATGGCGACGGCCAACGAAGTCGCGAAGAAGATCTGTGCCAAGCGGCCGCGCGTGTTGCGGGCCGCCAAAGAGGCCCTGAACCACATCGACATCTACCACCTGCAAAAGCACTACCGCCTCGAGCAGGGCTATACCTACGAGCTCAATCTCTACGGCGACGGTGGCGCCGCCCGTGAAGAGTTCGTCGCGGGCACGCGCATCGTCACTCGCGAATCAGACCGCTGATCTAACCAAGAATTCCGGGGGGAATAGAAATGAAGTTCTTTCAGAATGTCGCGTTCTCCGAGACCGACCAACTAATCGAGGTTGCGAAGATCGCCGAAGAGTTGGGCTTCTTCGGCTTGGCTACCGCCGACCACCTCATCACACCGGAGACGATCAACTCGACGTATCCGTATGCGCCCGACGGCAAGGCGTGGTGGGATCCCAACACGCACTTTCCCGAGACGTGGTCGATGTACAGCGTGCTCGCGCAACACACGACCAATCTGCACTTCATGCCGACGATCTACATCGTGCCGATGCGCGACCCGTTCACTCTGGCCAAGAGCATCTCGACGGCGGCCTACTTCTCCGACAACCGCGTGATCCTCGGGCTCGGCGTCGGTTGGATGGCCGAGGAATTCGAGCTCACCGGCCAGAGCTGGACCAATCGGGGCAAGCGAACCGACGAGATGCTCGAAGTGATGGCCAAGCTGATGGCCGGCGGAATGGTCGAATACCACGGCACCTACTACGACTTCCCCCCGATGCAAATGGCGCCCGCGGCGACCAAGCCCGTGCCGGTGTGGGTCGGTGGGCATACCGATCCTGCGTTGCGGCGCGCCGCTCGCAACGACGGGTGGATCGGGGTCAACTACGACTTCGACGAAATCGTGCCGCTCATCACCAAGGTCAACGAAGAGCGCAAGCGAGCCGGCACCGACCACAAACCGTTCGACATCTTCGCCACGCTGAACGAAGTGCCCAATGCCGACACCGTGAAACGCCTGCGCGACATCGGCGTCACGGCGTACAACAATCCACCGTGGCTGTTCAACGGAATCGTCACCAGTGATCTTGCGACCAAGCGGGCCACGCTCGAAGAGTTCGCCGAGAAGCTCATCCGCCCCATCAACGGCTGACCCTCGCAAACCACCGTTCTCGCAGCACAACGTGGAGCTATAGGTCCACGTTGTGCTGCGAGTTCGGGCAGAAGAGGGTGAACGGGAAGAAACGGGGCCGGGTCAGAGGGCGGCGACGACGGGGGCGAGTGCGTTGATGGCCGACTGGCTGACGACGTAGTCGGACAGCCCTAGGTTCGCCTGGCGGGCGCGGAGGTCGGCGACGATCTCGTCGACGGTGCCGATCATCGTGTGCGGCGACGACAGCGCTTCGGCGGCCTCGAGGCCCGACGATGCAGCAAATTCTTCGGCGGCGCGCACGCGATCGTCGGTCACGGCGACATGCAACACCCGCACCGAGATGCGCGGTGGTGTCGCGCGTCCCTCGGCGCCTTTCGCGATCCACGCCAACTTGTCCTTGATCGACGCGACGCGGGCGCTCTGCCATGTCTGCGCACCGACGGCACCCGCACGGTTGTCGAGCGCGATACCGACGACGTCGGCGATACGCCCCGCGAGCCCGAGCACACGCGGCGCGCCACCGCCGATGAGCACCGGTGGCAGTTGCTGCACCGGTTTCGGCAACCCTTCGAGTTCGGTGATGCGGTAGTGCGCACCGGCAAAGCTGAACGGTCCGTTCGACCACAACCCGCGCAAGACCGTCACCGCTTCTTCGAGACGTTCGATGCGCACACCGGGCCGATCGAGGGCAATGCCAGTGGCGTGGTAGTCGTGCGTCATCCACCCGGCGCCGATGCCGGCGATGAGTCGCCCGTCCGACAGCAGGTCGATGGTGGCCAACTCTTTGGCCAACAGCGCCGGATGGCGAAAGTCGTTCGCCAACACGTTGAACCCCAACCGCACGTGCTCGGTAACCGCGGCGGCCGCCGCGAGCGCGGGGATCGACGCCAACTGCGCGCTGAAGTGATCAGAGATCGAGATGCCGGAGTAGCCCGAGTCCTCGGCCCGCCGACACAACGAACGCCACTCCGCGGCCGACGAGGCCGCGGTGAGCTGAACCGTGAACGTGATCGCGCCGGACATCAGCGGGCGTTCTGCTTCTCCAAGCGCTCATCAATCTTGAATACGCGCAATGCGTTTTCACGAAGGAACCTGGGCCAGACCTCGTCCTTGAACGGCACGTTGGGCATGTCGCGGAATTGACGCTCGAGCGTGAGCCCTGCGGGGAAGTATCCGCAGTACATGATCTTGTCGGCGCCACGCGTGTTCGCGTAGTTGATGATGTCCTTGGGATAGTGCTTGGGCGCGAACGCACTCGTCATGTAGTGCAGACCCGGCCATTTCAACATGAGCTTGACCGCGAGCGCAGTCCATGGCTCGGCCCCGTGCATCATCACGATGCGGAGATCGGGAAAGTCGTAGCAGACCTCGTCGAAGTGCTCGACATACTGCGGCCAGCTCGGCATGCGCGGTCCGACGATGCCGCCGTTGATGCACATCGGGATGTCGAGCTCGACGCACTTCATGAAGACGGGATACAGCTTCTTGTCGTTGACCGCGGCCTGGGGAACGAGCCCTGACGGGAAGATCGACACCGACACGATGTCGTGTTCGGCTTTGGCCGCTTCCATCTTGCGCAACGCGTCGACACCTTCGTGGGGGTTCACCGACATGCTGAGAAAGAAACGCTCGGGGTACATCTGCCGGGCGCGTATGCCGTTGGGGCTCAGGCCGACCTTGGCGATTTCGATACCGAACTGATCCATCTTGTCGACGATGAACTGCACCGGGTCGGTATCGGGCGACACGACGTCGGGCACCTGCTTGAACATGTACTGCGCCGGGAACTCCATCTCTTCCAAGCTCTGCTTGTCCTTGAGATTGGCCCGGAAGAAGTCGTAGGTACGCGTCTTCTCTTCGATCGACTGATACGGGAACCCCATCCCCAGATCGACGATTCCGATGTCGGTTGGCATAGGCATGTGCGTTCCCCCCAGCTGCTAGCGGCGCCGTCACCTTAGTGAAGGGCCCGAGCCGTCCCCAGTGGAGGGGAGTTTGCGCAGGTCAAAGGATCCGTTCGGCTCATGACCACTCTGTGTGGTCGTTCTACCGTAATGACCACAGACAGTGAATACATAGCTCCACTGGGAAGACGTTGATCCGCCAGCTGACTTGGTCGCTGGGTTGGCGGGGAGTCAGGCGAAACCGGTCCCGTATGAGCCCGAACTCCGGGTCCGTACGTAACGGTCCGGCTAGCGCAACCCCAGGAGAGAGCAATGAACGTACGTGTCAAGGCGCGGCGAAACCTCGGCCTTTTGGTCTCGGTGGCTGCAATCGCCTTCTTCTTCGTGACGGCGAGCCCCGCCAACGCGCAGGACAGTGTCGACAACAACAACAACAACGAGAACGAGCACGATCGCGACGATTACAGCGCCAGCGTGCATGGCGATTGTGAAGGTGGCTTTGCGGTCACCATCAAGAATGACAGCCACCACGACGTGTGGGCGTTGATCCGCCTCAACGGCGTCGACACGACCGTCAAGGTCAAGGAAGACAAGTCGGTCACGGTGCAGCCGCTCGACCTCAACGAGGACACCCCCAACACCATCCTCGTCAAGATCGGCGACAAGATCCTCCTGCAGAAGACCTTCACGGTGAACTGTCTCCCCGATCCCGCCTCGAAGTTGAGCGCGAGCATCAGCAGCGACTGTGGAAGCTTCTCCGTCACCGTCAAGAACGACGGCGATGCTGACGGCACCGCGACTGTCACGGTCAACGGCTCGTCGGTCAACATCGACGTCGTAGCAGGCAAGACGGTCACCATGACGGTCGTGCTCACCGAAGATGCCGACAACATCGTTGCCGTCACCGCCGGCGATACCGATCTGGCGCACAAGACCATCCATGTCAACTGCAAGGAAGAGCTCCCCGCTCCGACGACCACAGTTGCGCCTCCGACGACGCAAGCTCCGACGACCACCGCTCCTGCAGTCCAGGTGCTCGGCGAGACCGTGCAACAGCCCACGACGCTGGCCTTCACCGGTCGCAACACCCTCTTCGAATCGATGATCGGTGTGTTGCTCCTCGGCTTCGGTCTGCAGCTCATGCGCTCGTCACGTCGTCTCGAGCAGAACAGCTGAGCACACTGGCGGTGACCCACCGCCGCTGAAGTCCAGAAATACAAAGCTGGAGAGTCCGTGTTGCAAACCTGCGGTTCGAGGGCGAACGCAAGATCGAACCGCTGACCAAGGCGCCAGCCAGAACAGAGCGACCGGTGCACATTGCGCCGGTCGCTCTGCTTTTTGCGCGTATCGAATCAGTCGGGACCGGCCAGCCAGCGACGGACCCGCGCCCGGGCATCATCGAGATCGGCGCCGGTGACGCTGCGTTCGATGACGTTGCCCCGGCGGGTGAATACGAAGATGCACTCGCGCACCTGACGACCCGTGGTGTGCTCGAGCGCCAAGGCATAGGCCGCGGCCTGCGGTCGGTAGCGGACCAGCGCTCGCTCGATCGCCGCGTCGTCGGCGACATTGTCGGTCTTGTAGTCGACGACCACGAGGTCGTCGCCGTCGCGGAACAAAAGATCGACGAAGCCCTCGACCGCGCGGCCTTCGATCGGCGCAGCAACGAACAGCTCGCGCCAGTACTGGGGGGCGACGAGCGCGCGCTGTACTGCCGCCGACTGGCGGGCCCCCTCGGCGGACGCGGCGATGGTGTCGGTCCACTCGGGCACGCCCTCGACCGCCGCGAACGTTCGCGCCAGCGCCCGTATGTCGGCCCCCGTGTCGAGTGCGGCAAGTTGCAAGACCGCGTGCACCGCGCGGCCGATGGCAGTACCGGCGCGCCCCCGGCGGTAGGCCACCGTTGCGTTCGCGCCTTCGTCGGCGACGATCTCATCGGTGACGATCTCAACCGCCGCGATCTCGTCGGCGAAGGGAGTCTCGAAACCGGAACTCATCGACGCCTGGTCGGCGATGGCCGTCGCGATGGCCGTCGCAGCAACGGTGAACGACGGCGGCGCGAGGACCGCGGCACGGTGCTGCTGCCACTGCACGCGCGACTGGTTGGTGTCGCCACTCAGCGACTCGAGGGGCGACGGCGGGAAGTTGAATGGCGCGTCATCGCCCACCGGCAACACGCGGCAGGACCGCTCGAGCTCGGGTTGCGACTGGTCCCAGACCATTTTGGCGAACGTTTCGCGCGGCCGGTTGGTCGGGGTTATGTGATGGGCGCTGATCACCAGGTGATCTCGGGCACGGGTGCTGGCGACGTAGAGCAGGCGAAGCTTCTCGTGGACGTCCATCTCTTGTTCGAAGTCATCGAGCACGTCGAACGACGGTGTCGACGAACCGCTCATCTTGATCTCGGGCGAGTCGCCCCAATGCACGGTGACACCACCGCGCCGGCCGCCGCTTTGCGCGGTGAGGCCACTGACGATGGTGATGGGGAACTCGAGGCCTTTGGCACTGTGGATCGTCATGACCCGCACCGAGTTGTCGTCGAGCTCGGGCAACAAGGGCTCGTGGACCCGCGCGCCTTCGTAGCGCTGCAGTTCGGCCCACGACAAGAACGCCCGCAGCCCCCCTCGATTGGCTTCGACGAACTGGCGGGCCTGCTCGACGATGAACCGCAGTCGCCGCCAGACGTCGCGCGGACGGCGGTGTAAGAGCGCCAACTCGAACGCGCGACGTTGTCGCAACAACCGTTCGAGCAACTCGCTCGGCTCGAGCCAGAGGCGGTCGTCGTGACAACGCCGGAGATAGGCCAAGCTGTCGACGACCGGGTGTTCGGCCGGCAACGACGATGGCGCGGCGACGCGGTAGTCCCAGCGGCCACCCGCCGTGGTGAACTCGAGCAACTCGTCGTCGCCACAACCGAAGAGCGTGCTGCGCAGTGATGCGACCACCGCGATCTCGTCGCTCGGATCGTCGATGGCCTGCAACGCCAGTAGCGGTTCGCGAACCTCTTGCGTGTCGAAGACGAGCGTGCTCGCCTCGGCCCGATACGGGACATCGGCGGCGCGCAGCGCCTGTTCGAGTGCGGGTAGCGACAACCGCGACGGTACGAGGATGACGATGTCGTCGAAGCGTGGCGCGCGCCACTGACCGTGGTCGTCGACCAACCACCGCTCACTATCGAGGATCATCGAGCGAATTGCCCGCACCACATCGGTCGCTTCGAGCGTGCGGAGTGCTTCGGCGCGATAGCTCTCGTCGTGGGGCCCGCCCAACAACACGACGCGGTGGTCGGCGCTTTCGCCCTCGCGCCGCGCCGCGACCAACGCTTCGTAAGGCGGCTGCTGTTCGGGCGGAGCGCCCTGCATCAGTGAGCCGAACACGTGGTTGATCCACTGCAACACGGTGGGGACCGTACGGAAGTTTTGCACGAGTGACACCGGCCGGCCCGCCGAGAACGAGTCGCAGGCCTCGCGAAAGAGTGCGACGTCGGCGCGCCGGAACCGGTAGATGGACTGCTTGGGATCGCCCACGAAACACAGCCGCCCGGGCGCGACATCGAGGGCCTGCCACGGGAGGTTGGCGACGTCATCGAGGTCGGTGGCGATGAGGGTGACGAGCTCGACTTGGATGGGATCGGTGTCCTGGAACTCGTCGATCACGATGTGGGTGTAGCGCTCGTGCAATGCCCGCCGGGCCGACGGCGAACGGCGTACCAAGCGACGCGCCAGCACCAAGAGGTCGTGGAACTCGAGGGTGCCTTCGCGACGTCGTTGCTCGGCGGCGCCGAGCGTGAAGTTGGCCAGTCGCCAGCGCCATTGATGGAGCACGGCCACGCGGGCGTCGTCTTCCACTTGCTTGGCCGTCTCTGCGAAGTGCTTGAGCGACTCTCGGACACTGGTGGCATCGAGCCAGTTCTGCTTTTTGCCGTGCGCCATCGTCCAGCGGGGTTCGGAGGTGACCGTTACGACTGCTTCGAGCGGATCGTCGCATTGGCAGAGCATCTCGAAGCGCGCCCGTCGTTCCGCGATGAACACCGCGAGCAGGTCGGCGGGATCACGGTGCGTATCGGCGAGCTCGAGCACCGCCGCGGCAGCGCGCCGGAGTTCGCGCAGATCGACCGGCGCGAGCGGACCGGGGTCGGCGACCATGGTTGCCTCGAGTCGGTCCCAGTTGTCGTTGAAATTGCGGGCGACATCTTTTAGCGATGCCGCTCGTCGACGGGCGATGTTGATGCCCAACACCATCGACCACTCGATCAGCGGATGGTTGGCGTCGTCGGCGAGTTGCGCGTCGAGCCAAACCCGCCAACGCGCTTCGAGCGCGAGAATCGACTGCACCTCGTCGAGTACATCGAAGCGGGGCGGCACACCGGCTTCGATCGGATGCTCTGACAGCACCCGCTGCGCGTAGCTGTGCAACGTCGATACCGCGGCGATGTCGGTTTGTTCGAGAGCGGCGTGACAGCGCTCGAGCGCTTGGCCACTCGACTCGGCGGCGCGCCGCTCGAATGCGGCACGGACCCGATCTCGCAGCTCTGCCGCCGCAGCCTCGGTGAAGGTGATCGCCGCGATGTTCTGCAACTCGACGCCCGCGATGACCACGAGGTTGACGATGCGCTCGACGATGGTGGTGGTTTTGCCCGAACCAGCGCCGGCTTCGATGAACAACGTGTCATCGAGGCCGTCGAGTGTGATCAACCGACGAGCGTCGGTGTCGACCGGCAACGGCGCGGCGGGGATCGACTCGTCGAGGAGGAACAGCGGTTGCTCGCGCGGATGCGGCGTGCTGCCGCGGCGGCGGCTCATTGCTCGCTCTCGCTCTCGCTGTCACGCAGCGGGCCCCGCAGCACGACGAACGATTCGGTGGCGGGATCGTTTTGCTTGGCTTCCCAGTGGGCCCCCCGGTCGCGAGGGCACAGTCGATCGAAGTCGCAGTAGCGGCAATTCTCGAAGGTGTTGAAGAAGTTGTTCCAGCCCCCCGGATATGCCGGGAAGACGCCACCTTCGATGCCCGAGACGATGATGTCGAGCACATCGCGCACGCGGGCATCGTCGGACTCGTCGAACCGGGCACCGACGGGATCGCTGACCTGGCGCGTGAACCAGTAGTAGGAATCGACGTCGTCGAGGCCGAAACGCTGACTGATCGCCGCGGCGTAGATCGGAAGCTGGAGATGCGCACCCGCGCTCACCGGATCGGCCTCGAAGTCGATGGTGAACGGGCTGCCCGTCTTGTAGTCGTAGACCGCGGCCCCACCCGGGCGGCCGTCGACCCGATCGATGCGCCCCCGAAACGACAACTGGCGCCCGTCGGCCAACTGCAGCACTGCCGGCGGGTGGCCGTCGAGACCGAAGCTCAGCTCGACGGCCAATGGACGGAGTTGGCGCCCGCGACGCAAGCGAAGATCGACCTCGACGAAATGGTTGAGATCGGCCAGGATCTCGCGGCTGGCGATGCGCCACAGAACGGGTCGGCCGGTGAGGCCGCTTGCTTCGTAGTCGGCCATCTCGCGCGCCGCGATGTCGTACAACGGGGCGTAGTCGGCGCGCTCGGACAAGTCGGCATCACGCTCGATGAGGCCGGCGACGAACTTTTCGAGCACCGCATGCACGAGCGTGCCGCGGTCGAGCGCAGAGATTGTCAAGATGTCTTCGGGGCGGTCGACCTGGGCCAGTCGCAACACATCGCCGAGGAAGTAGCGCATGGGGCAGCCCGCCCACGTCTCGAGGCGACTGGGCGAGAGCACTCGGCCACGACCCGCTTGATCGGACGACGAGGCGAGCCGCGGCACGACCTGGCCGACGACGTTGCCGTCGAAACGCGTGAGCGCGCTCGACGCGCGCGCCGCGATCAGCTCGACACTGCGCGCGATGGCCGGCTCGACCGCGATGTGATGGCGCCGCACCTCGAGCCCGCACGCGACATGGCGCTCGAGCAGGTGGAGGTCGCGGTCGGCGAGCGACAGCGACGTGGGCGCGTGGCGCAGACCGTCGAGGAACGAACGATAGGTGGTGACGTTGTCGTTGGCCTGTGATGCGATGGTGGCGCTGTCGACGCGGACGCCAGTGCGCGCCGCGAGCAGATCGACGAGCCAGCGGGAAGGTTGACGCGCTCGGCCGGTGCGACCGTCACCGCGGGGAAACGACAGCACCCGCACCTCGCGGCCAGTGCCCAGACTCGCCAGCAGCGCCCGCCGATCGTGTAACACCCGCTGCGTGCGCGTCAGCAACTCGCCGGCGATCGCGCGCTGTCTGTCGCGATCGGGCACGAGCGCATCTTCGCGACGCGCGGCAGGGCAGAGCCCTTCGGCGACGCCGAGCACGAACACCGCGTCGACATCGAGACCGGGAGCAAGACGTGTCGGGCCGAAGAACACGCCGTGACCGAAACGGCCGATGCGATCCGCGATCTCGTCGAGCTCGGAGTCGACTGCTTCGACGAACTCGATGAAGCTCGGCTCGGGCCGGACCGCGTCGAGGCCGCCGAGTCGAGTGAGCACATCGCGGACGCGGCGCAGCGACTCGACCTCGCGTGCCGGCCACCCGTCTCGCGCCCGCAACAGCGAGCCCGAGAGCTCGTCGGCCCACTCGGCGAGGCCGCGCCAGCTGCCGGGGCGCACGTCGGCGGCGAACCGCGCCGCGAGCATGCGTACGAAACCCTCGAGCGCGTCGAGCGTGGCGAGCTGACGATCAGCGCGGGCCAGCGCGCCCTCGGATGCTTCATCGGCGATCAAGTCATGACGGCGCTTGTCGAGCGCGGCGCGGTGCCGTGTGAGCTTGCGTGACCAGTCGTCGATGCCACCGACGACACCGGCCTCGCGCGACATGCGGTCCCATGCGGTCGCGGGGACGAGCACGCCCTGCACCATGAGCGGCGCGCCGCTGACCAGATCGATCACGGCATCTCGGCTGAACTGCGTGGCGTCGAGTGCCAGCAGCGCGCGCAGAGTACGGCCGGCCAGCGTGTCGGCGAGACGGCGCACGCCGGGACCGTTGTGGGGGATGTCGGCCGAGGCGAACTGTTCGCGCACGATGCGAGCGTAAGGATCGGCCGCCGTGTAGAGCACGGCAATGCGGTCGAGCGGCATGCCGTCGTCGGCGAGTGCCATCACCTCGCGCAACGTGCACCGAACCTCGTCATCGCTGTCGCTGGCGCTGGCGACGCGCGTGATGGCGATGGGATCGGCCGCATCTGCCTGCACCGGCAACGAGGGCGCCAGGCGCGCGGTCGCTTCGAGCGACGCCGCATCGATCGCCGCGACGCCGGTCGACCCCACGACCGCCGATATGGGTAGCCGTTGGCCGAGAGCGCGAACGAGATCGCCGTGCACCGGAGCGACATCAGTGAGCAGATAGAGAACGAGCGCACCGAGTGACGGCACCGACGCGCCGTCGGCCACATATGCCGTCGCGGCCTCGGCGACGTCGCGCCGGTCGACCGTGTGGCCCAGTCGCCGGCGAACGGCTCGGATGGTGGCGACGACCGCACGGGTACGCGCCGAGGGCGAGTCCGCGAGCGCGTCGAGTGTGGCCTCGTGGGCACCGGTGAGCTCGTGGTAGACGGCGCGCAGCGCGTGCTCGGTCGCGCGGTGACCGGCCACCGGCGCGAAGAAGCCGTCGTGGTCGTCATCGAGCTGGGCACGGATCGCCGCGACGAGCGCGATGTCGGTGAGCGGCACGCGATCGAGCCGGGCCGGGGCCAGCGTGGCCGCCAGCTGATCGGGGCTCACGAAGGTCACGTTGATCAAGCCGCCCGCCCCGTCGAGGCGGCCCGAGCCGATGAGCCGGCGGGCCGACAGCCCGGCAAGATTGGTGGGCACGACGACCGTGACCGGCGCCATCGGGTCGCCCATGGCGCGCTTGGCCCGCTCGATCGCCGCTGCCAACTCGGAAGTCGCGGCGCGCCCGTAGGGCACCACACGGATCACACCCCCTGCCGAGTCATCGAACGCCATAACGCCGAGACTACGCAGGGTCACTGACAGTCAAGGTCAGCGCAGGAGAAGTCGGCCCGTGCCGGCGCTCGCACGGCCGATGCGCGCCGCCCGGTGTCCGCTCTTCGCCAAGGCATCGAGCGCCGCGTCGACCCGGGTCTCCGCGAGCCCGAACACCAACCCGCCCGAGGTCTGCGGGTCGGCCAGGAGGGTGACGGTCAGGTCGTCGGTGGCACCCCGGTCGAGCTGTTCGTCGACCCATTTGACGTTGCGCATCGCACCACCGGAGACGGCGCCGGACTCTGCCAACGCTCGCGCACCGTCGATCAACGGAACGCGGGCCACATCGATCGTCACGTCGACCGCGGATTCGCGGGCCATGCGGCCGAGGTGGCCGAGCAGACCGAAACCGGTCACGTCGGTGGCACCGGTCGCGCCGTTGTCGAGCGCGACCCGCGATGCGGGCCCGTTGAGGAAGGTCATCGACCGCACTGCCGCGTCGATGGCCTCGGGCGAGGCAACGCCGCGTTTGATGGCCGTGGTGATCACACCGACCCCGAGTGGTTTGGTGAGAATCAGTACATCGTCGGGCCGCAAGCCGGCGTTGGTCAACAGCCGATCGGGCGCGACCTCACCGACGACCGCCAACCCGAACTTCGGCTCGGGATCGGTCACCGTGTGTCCACCGGCGACGACGAAGCCGCCTTCGGCCGCGATCTCTTGCGCGCCGGAAAGCACCTCGGCGAGGAGTTCGTCGGGCAACTCGTCGTTCCAGCACACGAGGTTGAGCGCGAGCAACGGCCGCCCGCCCATGGCGTAGACGTCGGACACGGCGTTGGCGGCGGCGACGCGGCCCCAGTCGCGTGCGTCGTCGACGACCGGTGTGATGAAGTCGGCGGTGACCACCAGCGCCCGCTCGTCGTCGAGCTTCCACACGGCGGCGTCGTCGCCGGTTTGCGGTCCGACAAGGAGCTCGGCCCGGTTGGACGGAACCAGCCCGCGCACGACACGCGCGAGGCGGCTCGGGTCGAGCTTGCACGCGCACCCTGCCCCGTGGCTGTAGTGCGTCAACCGTTCGACGCGGAGCGAACTCTGCTCGGTCATGTCACACCCTTTCGGTGCTCATCTGCGGTCTCTCGGCGGCCAAACATAGGGCGGCCCTGAGCCAACCCGGCCTAGAGGTCTACTATTTCCCCTGTGCCTTTGGCCGCTCGGCCCGCCAACCAACCGGATCCCGCCGTCTGGGAACGGCGCACGGTTGCTCGCCTCCAAGCCGGCGACGATGCCGCGCTGCGAGAAATGTTCGACCAGTACGCGTCGTTCGTCTTCGGTCTCGCACAACGCGTCACGGCCAACCGGTCCTTGGCCGAGGACATCACACAGGACGTCTTCGTCTACGTGTGGACCAACGCGCAACGCATCGACCTCACCGAAGGGTCGTTGCGCTCGTACCTCGGCGTCGTGACGCACCGCCGCGCGGTCGACCTCGTGCGCAGCGAAGAATCACGCAAGTCGCGCGAAGCTCGGGATGCGGACAAAGCACCCGTCGCCGCCACCGACATCGGCGAACACACCGTCGCGGTTGCGCAGGCCGACATGGTTCGTGCCGCGCTCGAGAAACTCCCCGAGGAACAACGGCAGATCGTCATCATGACGTACCTCGACGGGCGCTCATATCGCGAGGTTGCCGTCGAACTCGGCATCCCCGAGGGCACGGCAAAATCACGGGGACGTCTCGCGCTGGCCAAGTTGGCCGCGTCGCTCCCCGCGGTCGGAGTGACTGCATGAACCTCGACGACCGACAGGTAGCGGCGCTGTTGACGGCAATCGGTGACGACGCGCTCGAGGACGACGGCGACGGCGCCACAACCGCTACGTTGACGAGTCTGTTCGACCGCGTGCGAGTCGCCGCGCTCGCCGCGCGTCCCGCCGGCCGGCCCTACGCCGACGAGACGGTGACGGTCGCTCCCATCGAACAGGCAATCGGTGTCTTTCGCCGTCAAGTCGCCGCGCTCGACTCGGCACTCGACAGCCTGCCCGACACCGCGTGGAGCACAATGACCGACGCCGCGTGGACGGTGCACGAACTACTGGCCCACCTCGTGACCGTCGAGGAGTATCTCGGCTCGGTGCTCGGCCTGTGGGCCTACGACGTCCCTGCGGGGACCGAATCCGATCACCGGGCCATGACCGAAGTCGCGATTGCGCAACGGACGCTCGGCGCGCCCGCCCAGACCGTCGCGGCGTGGCGCGCACGGGTGCGGCAACTATTCGAAGCAGTCGGCGACGGATCGAAGTTGCCCGCCATGGTCAGCTTCCACGGCCTCGAAATGTCGCCCCGCAATGTGTTCGTGACCCGAGCCTTCGAAGTCTGGACGCATCACGACGACATCCGACGCGCGTTGGGCCGGCCGCTCACCGAACCACCCGCGGCCGACGTCCGTCTGATGTCGTCGCTGGCCGTGCGCAGCACACCGCTGGGCCTGGCGCTCGCGGGCCACGATCACCGCGATCGTACCGTTCGCGTCGTCCTCACCGGCGACGGTGGCGGCACGTGGGTCATCGGCTACGGGAGCAACCCTCCGGCCGAGCCCGATACGACCTTCATCGTCGACGCCATCGAGTTCTGCCGCATGGCAGCACAGCGACTTTCGATCGATGCACTGGCGATCGACGTCGATGGCGACCGCTCGTTCGCCGACGACGTGTGTGTCGGCGCCCAGGTGTTCGCCGCCTGAGCTGCGAGCCCGCTCGGCGAGTTAGGCGGGCGCGGCGGTCGACTCGAGCCGCGTCGTGACACTTGCGACGAACGCGGCGGCCGCCATGCCATCGACCACGCGGTGATCGAACGCGATCGAAAGCGTCATCATCGAACGGATGGTGATCGCACCATCGCGCACGACCGCACGCGGCGCGACGCTGCCCATGAAGGCCAGCAACGATTCGGGGCCGTTGATCACTGGTGTTCCGGCAACGATGCCGTAGCCGCCGAGATTCGACACGGTGGCCGATGCCCCCACGCGCTCGTCGGGCGACAACTGATCGGCCTTCGCGCGATCGATCGCGTCGCGACATGCTGCGCGCAGCGCAGAGAGTTCGAGCCGGTCCGCGTTGCGTATCACCGGGATGTCGAGACCGCGCGCGGTATCGACGGCGATCGCAATGTTGACTTCGTCGAACTCGACGAGATCGCCCTTGTCGTAGGCGGCGTTGAGCAGCGGGTGCTCGACGAGCGAACGCGCAATCGCCGCCACGACGAGCTCGGTGTAGGAAGTGCCCGTCGCGTCGTGCTCTTCGATCGCGCCGGTCATGTCGACGTCGACCATCTGTACGAAGTGCGGCGTCGTCGACCACGTCTCGCCCAGGTGACGCGCCGTACGCGCTCGCAGCGACTCCAGGCGATGGCGGTTGCGCACCGGGCGGCCATGCCACACATCGACTGCGGCATCGGTGATCGATTTCTCGACGTCGCGTTCGGTGATCAAGCCGTCGGGGCCGGTGCCGACGATGATTGCGAGGTCGACGCCCCGCTCGTCCGCGATGCGCCGGGCCCGGGGCGACGCGGCGACGCGCGCCGCGACGAGACGTTCGGGACGCGCTACCGGCGTCGGTTCGGCGGGTACATCGTCGCCGGGCTCTGCCTCGCCGGCGGCGAGGACATAGACCATCACTGCACCGATTGCGTAGGACTCACCTTCGTACGCGCGCAACTCTCCGACGATGCCATCGGTCGGGCTCTCGACTTCGATCTCGGTCTTGTCGGTCTCGACCGTCGCGACGACGTCGCCCTGGACAACTGCATCACCGGTGGTTCGCAGCCACGCCACGAGTGTCGCTTCTTCCGCGGCCTGACCGACGCGGGGCACTCGTATGGCGGTAGCCATCAGCGCATCAACTCGCGCACCGTCGTGACGATGTCAGCCGTCGACGGGGCCAAGGCGTCGACCAGATGCTCGGCCATCGGCACCGGTGTGTCGGGGATGGCCAGGCGACGAAGTGGTTTGTCGAGATATCCGAATGCGTGCTCCATCAACAGCGCGCCGATCTCGGCACCGATGCCCCCGGTGCGAGGCGCTTCCTCGACGACCACGCACGCGCCTGTCTTACGCACCGACGCAACGATCGCGTCGACGTCGAGGGGGTTGACCGTGACCGGATCGATGATCTCGACCTCGATGCCGTCGTCGCTCAACTGTTCTGCGGCGACGAGCGCCCGCCGCAACATGTCTTGCCACGCGACGATCGTCACGTGCGTGCCGGCGCGGCGCACGCGCGCCCGGCCGAACTCGACGACGTAGTCGCCTTCGGGCACGTCGTCGGCCACGCCGTAGAGCCGTTTGTGTTCGAGCACGAACACGGGATCGTTCGACCGGATTGCGGCCAACGTCAACCCTTTGGCGTCGTACGCGGTCGAGGGCAGGCACACGCGTAGTCCCGGCGTGTGCATCAGATAGGCCTCGGTCGACTGGCTGTGTTCGGGGCCGAACCCGCCGCCGCCGCACGCCATGCGCACCACCATCGGCAGATCGAACAAGCCGCCGTGGGCGTAGCGATAGGTGGAGGTGTTGAGGAACACTTCGGCGCCGGCGCAGAACACGAAGTCCGCGTATTGCAGTTCGGCCACGGGACGCATGCCCCGCAATGCCATACCGATGGCCATACCGACGATGAGGTCTTCGCTGATGGGCGTGTCGAAGACGCGATCACCGAACTCCTTGGTCATTCCGCGCGTCACCCCCCACACACCGCCGAACGCGCCGACGTCCTCGCCGAAAACGACGACCGCGTTGTCGCGCCGCAACTCGATGCTCAATGCATCGCGGATCGCGTGTGCGTATTTCACCGGGCGGTTCCAGGGTCGGAGAAGACGCCTTCGCGCACCGTCGCCACATCGATGAGCGGCTGTGCCCGCATGTACGTCACCGCGCGCTCGACGCGGTCCGCGACCTCGGCTTCGATCGCCGCGATGTCGATACCGATCGCCTCGAGTTGGGTCACAAGGCGCGCCAACGGATCGTTGACCCAGAGCGCCGCTTTTTCGTCGGCGGTGCGGTACGGCTCGCGGTCACCGAGATAGTGCGCATGGAGCCGATCGACCTTCGCTTCGACGAGCGTCGCTCCCCCACCCGAGCGCGCCCGGTCGGCGGCCACTCGCGTGGCCGCGAAGACCTCGTCGGCATCGCGACCGTCGACCGTCACGCCGGGCATGTCGTACCCCGCCGCTCGCCGCGCGATGTCGACCACTGCGGACGCCGCGGCAGTGGGCGTCGACAAACCCCAGCCGTTGTTCTCGCAGAAGAAGACGATGGGTAACTTGCGCAAGCCGGCGAAGTTGAGCGCCTCGTGGAACTGACCTCGGTTGGCGGTGCCGTCACCGAAGAACACGACCGCCACGTTGCCGCTGCGTTGGTACTGCTCGGCATACGCGATGCCGACTCCGATCACGAAGTTGCCACCGAGCGAACCCGTCTCACCGAGTACGCCGCGCGAAGGATCGGCCAAATGCATCGGGCCACCCTTGCCCTTGTTGGTGCCGCCTTCTCGGTACGAGATATCGCAGAGGATCACCTCGGGCTCGACGCCGCGCGCGATCCAATAGCCGACACCGCGATGGCCGTAGAGCATCGGGTCCTGCGGCCGCAGCGCGGCGAGAGCGGCGATCTGCGCGACTTCTTGCCCTGCGCCCATGTGGAGCGACGCCGGCACCTCGCCCGCCTTGGCCAAGCTCATCACGCGCTCTTCGAGGCGACGGGAGAGCAACGACTGACGAAAGACCTCGAGCCTCGTCGCGTCATCCATGCGCACGGCCGGAACGTAGCAGCCTGCGGCCCGAGCGGCCCTCAAAGCGGGGAAGTAAGTTCTTGGCCATGCGGGCTTCGTTCGATCAGTACTCGCAGGCGTATGCCCACGCGCGCCTCGAGCGCGTCGACGGCATATGCCTGGTCCAATTGCACACTGACGGCGGGCCACTCGTCTGGGGCGACGGGCCCCACACCGAACTCGGCTACCTCTTCGAGGACGTGGGACGCGACCCCGACAATCGCATCGTGATCCTCACCGGTAGCGGCGACGAGTTCATCGCCCGGCTCGACACGAGTTGGGTCGGCGGCATGAACCCCTACAAATGGGACAAGATCTTGCAGCACGGGCGCCGCCTGATGTTGAACCTCCTCGATATCGAAGTGCCGGTTATCGCCGCCATCAACGGGCCTGCGACCGTGCACGCCGAGCTCGGGCTGCTGGCCGACATCGTGCTCGCGTCGGAGACCACCACGTTTCGCGATGCACCTCACTTCCGTTACGGAACGGTGCCCGGCGACGGTGTACACATCGTCTGGCCCCTGCTGCTCGGCCCCAACCGCGGCCGCTACTTCTTGCTCACCGGCCAACGGCTCTCGGCGACCGAGGCACTGGATCTCGGAGTCGTCAGCGAGGTGCTGCCACCGGGCGAAATCCTCGATCGGGCGTGGGCGCTCGCACGAGATCTCGCACGCCAGCCCGACATGGCATTGCGCTACGCCCGTTTGTCCCTGACGCAGTCGATCAAGCGGATGATGAACGACGGTCTCGGATTCGGCCTGGCGCTCGAGGGCCTGGGCGCGTACCAGTCTTGGCCCGAGTGATGGCACGACCGACCGGAGGTGACGCAACGTGACTGACGAAGACCGCGTACTCGCACTGACCGACCAACTGTTGCGCGAGTACAAGGACGCTCCGCGACGCGACTTCTACGGCGCGCAGTTCGACATGGGGCTCGCGTTCGTGCACTTCCCCGTCGGCAACGGCGGCCTCGGCCTGTCGCCAAAGCTGCAACTGGCGATCAATCGCCGCATCACCGATGGCGGCGTCGCACTCGTTCGCGGGAGCATCGGCCATGGCATGGGCGCACCAACCATCGCCGTGCACGGCACCGAGGAGCAGAAGCAACGGTTTCTGCGACCGCTCTTCACCAACGACGAAGTGTGGTGCCAACTCTTCTCCGAGCCAGGCGCCGGCTCTGATGTCGCGAGCTTGGCGACGACCGCAGTACGCGACGGTGACGAGTGGATCGTCAACGGTCAAAAGGTGTGGACCTCGCTCGCGCACTTCGCCAAGTGGGGGCTGCTATTCGCACGGACCGATCCCAACGTCGCAAAGCACAAGGGCCTCACGTACTTCGCCATCGACATGCAACAACCGGGCGTCGAAGTGCGACCATTACGACAGATCACCGGACAAGCCGAATTCAACGAGGTGTTCTTCACCGATGCCCGCGTGCCCGACGCCAATCGGTTGGGCGACATCGGGCAAGGGTGGAATGTCGCGCTCACCACACTCATGAACGAACGGGTGTCGATCGGTGGCTCGGTGCCACCAAAGAGCTCCGGCGTAATCGCGCACGCGCTGGGTATCTGGCACGAGCATGGCGGCACTTCGGTGCAGCGAGATCAGCTCGCCCGGTTGTGGATCGAAGCCGAGGTCGGTCGCCTCACCAACTGGCGCGCCGCGCAACTGCGATCGGTGGGTACGCCCGGCCCCGAGGGATCGGTGGGCAAGCTCTGGGGCGCCGAACTCAATCAGCGCGTGTATGCGTTCTGCATGAACCTGCTCGGCGCCGAGGGCATGCTCTTCCCCGAAGCCAACGGCTACGACCTCGACCGTACGAAGATGATGGAGTACACGAGCGTGCACGCCTGGTTCCTGCGTTCGCGAGCGAACTCCATCGAGGGCGGCACCAGCGAAGTGATGCGCAACATCCTCGGTGAACGCGTGCTCGGCCTCCCCGGCGAACCGCGCGTCGACAAAGGCATCGCCTTCCGCGACCTCTTGCGCTAGCTGGTGCGGCTCCGCCGCAACGGACTGGCGGCGGCGCCGCGGCGATTTGTTCCAGTGTCGGCGGGATCGTCCTCGAGGAGCACGTTGGTGAACACGAACGACCAGTCGCGAGGCGACAGCTCATCGATCGATCGGAACACTGCTTCGCGCACTTCGCGTACACGGTCCCATACTCCCGCCGGCAACGCCCGCACACCGTCTACATCGTGCACGGCGAAGATCACGTTGGCGGTGTGGTGATTGTCCACGACGACGAAGCGACGGCCATCGTCGCGCGCTGCCTGGGCGATCGCCCGGGCAATCGTCAACTTGCCGGCGGCGGGATAGCCGATCAAATGCACGATCGACGGTGGCGTTGTCATCGTCCGCGCCTCAACTCGTTGCGCGGCGCGGTCAGTTGGTGCGGGTTTCGACGCGGCCGTCGGCATGGCGGGCGAATCGGCGCGCCTCGCGCGAGTGCACGGGATCGACGGACGGCCACGGCCAACCGCCGAAGCCGGTGCGACGGTAGTCGGCAAAGGCCTGCTCGATGCCGGCGCGGTCGTTCATGACGAACGGACCGTACTTTTCGACGGGCTCGCCGATCGGGCGGCCTTGCAACACGAGACACTCCACCGGTCCATCGTCGGCGGCGATGCTCACCGGGCGATCGGGTCGCAAGACGACCGCGGTCGGCGCGTCGACTCGCTGGCCGTCGATCTGCGCCGCGCCGTCGAAGACGTAGAGCACCCGAACCGTGTCGTCACCATGCGCCGCCGGCATTTCCCACTGCGCCGACGCATCGAGGCGGATGACCCAAATCGCGACGTCGGCTTCGGTGCGCGCCGCCCATGAGTTCGGTGGTGGCGGCGGCGGCACGCGGTCGCCGAGCGCGCCCGCGATCACGGTGACTTCTCCCACCTTGGAACCGCTGTCGTCGGTGACGTCGAGACGCGGGATCTCCTCGTCCCACAGCATCGTGAAGTAGGGGTCAACCCCCTTGTCCGCTTGCGGCAGGTTGAGCCAGATTTGAAACAGTTCGACGGGGTTCGGTTGCTCGCGGTCGATCAGCGGAAACATCTCCGAATGCACGACGCCGGCACCGGCCGTCATCCACTGCACGTCACCGCGCCCGAACCGAGCGGTGGCCCCGAGCGAATCACTGTGGTCGATGAACCCACGACGAGCCAGCGTGACCGTCTCGAATCCGCGGTGCGGATGCTGCGGGAAGCCGGGCACCTCCGACCCGTGGTACATACGCCAACCGTCGATTCCGGCAAAGTCCTGACCGATATCGCGCCCCGCCAGCGACGCCTCCGGACCAAGGCGATCGTTGCCCGCCGGATAGTTGTCGACGTGGTGCACGCAGAAGAGAAACGGGTCGACGGTAGGCCACGGCGGATCGCCCAGCGGCACGGTTTGCAAGACGGAATCACTCATACTCGAAACGCTATACACATGGGCGGCGATAATCCGCCGCTAGCGAGAAAGGGGACGAGTTCAGATGCCTTCGATCGACGTCAGATACGGCTGCACCTTGACGACCTCGGCGTCGAAGCGGTTCGGCTCGATGGTGTAGGTCACCACGATGGCGTTGCGCCCCTTGATGAGTACCACCGCACGATGACGCAGCGGGATGTTTTGATTCGACCGGAAGTCGAGTTGCCCCAGCACTTTGCCGTTGACCGTGTTGACCGAACGGCCGACTTCGACGAACGACGGCAGCGCTTTGGGCCCATTCTTCACCGATGCCGTGAGGTAGTCCTCCATCGAGATGTCGCCCGGCAACTTCTCGACGAGCACGTTGACGGAGTCTCTGAACACGCTCGAACTGGTTCCGGTCGCCCACGTTTGCAGGCCGCCGATGGTGGTGGCGTCTTGCCACGCAGGCGCAACGCGTAGCCGATAGACGTTCGTCGGGTCGCTGAAGGTGGAGCCCGCAAGCGTGCTCCCGGCGGTGGTTGCGACACTCGTGCCCGCGGGCCTCGACGTCG
The DNA here is from genome assembly GCA_039915945.1 of Acidimicrobiales bacterium. Classification (GTDB taxonomy): domain Bacteria; phylum Actinomycetota; class Acidimicrobiia; order Acidimicrobiales; family WLNW01; genus DATLFA01. The sequence goes on from JBDSMH010000042.1 coordinate 35,368, forward strand.
TCGCGGTCGTCACGCTCAGAGTCGTCGACGCCACCGACGCCTGTGGGGTAGTTCCTGGCACAGCCGCCGTAGTCGTCGGCGAGAGCGCGGCGATGTCGCCATCGTCGTCTCCGCCGCGGGTCGCGATGAACGCGATCAGACCGATGAGGAGTACCGCGATCACGGCCGCGCCGATGATCACCGGCTTGCGATCCTTGGGCGGCGCGGTACTCGGGCCGGGCACGTTCATGGGCACCGGCACCGGCGTCGTCCATGTGTGATCCTGCGGTTTCCAGGTTTGCATCGTCGGGTCGGCGAACACCTGCGCGGCAGGTGCCTTTGGTGTCAGATCTCCCGCCGGAGCCGGATCGAACGGCGCGGGATCGAACACCGTTGCCGATTCGGGCGCTTTCGTTTCGGGGATCCGTGCGGCGGACCACTGATCGACCACTGGTTGTTGCGGCGCCTGCGGCACCTCCGGCGCCGCCCCTATGCCCGCTCCCGCGCCCGCGAGCGCGTGACGGTGCTCGGTCCACTGACTGCCGTCCCACCATCGCAACTGCGCCGCATCGCTCGGGTCCGGGTACCAATTCGGGGGAGGCGCGGCGCTCATAGGGGGTGACGGTAGTCGACCGACGGCATACCACCGCACGACCACTGTGCGCTCGGTCAGCGCGCAGCATGAACGCTGACGGTGCGCGAGGCTTGAGCGATGTCCGAGCTCACGTGGGACGAGGTCCCAACTCTTCAGCGACCGATCGTGGTCGTGGCGTTTCGCGGGCTCTTCGATGCGGCAACATCGGCCACTGCGGCCATTGCCTGGCTTCGCGATCGCTACGACTCCGAACGGATCGCGGTGATCGATCCCGAGTGCTACTTCGACTTCCAGCAGGAACGTCCGGTGGTGACCATCGACGAAGATGGGCAACGTTCGTTGCTGTGGCCGAGCAACGATTTCTTCGTGGTCCACACCACCGCGATCACCGGATCGGTCGACGAACACCCTCGCGACCTCATCGTGTGCGACGGTGTCGAACCGCACTTGCGCTGGCGTTCGTTCTGCGGTCACCTCCTCGACATCGCCCGCAACACGCGAGCCGAGATGGTCGTGACGCTCGGTGCCATGGTCGGTACCAATCCGCACAGCCGCCCGTTTCCCGTCACCGGCAGCGCGGCAAGCCCATCGCTGGCGGCGCGCCTCGGGCTCAGCAGCCCCACCTATCAAGGCCCAACCGGCGTCGTCGGCACGCTGCACGACACGCTCGACCGGGCGGGCGTTCCGGTCATTTCGCTGAGGGTGTCGGTGCCCCACTACGTGCCCGCACCACCCAATCCCAAGGCGACCCGAGCATTGCTCAAACGCTTCGAAGACGTCACCGGCGTGCGTACCGGTTTTCCCCGCCTCGACCGGCCCGCCAGTGAGTGGGAGCAACGCGTCAACGACGCGGCCAACGAAGACGAAGAAGTCAGCACCTATGTACGCAAGCTCGAGCGCGGCTACGACGATGCCGAGCCGCTGCCGTCAGGCGAAGACATCGCGTCAGAGCTCGAAGCGTTCCTTCGCGAACAACGCGACGGCGATTGACGCTCAGCCGCCGAGGCGCGCGCGTAATTGATGGAATCGAGCGTCGTTCCACAACGAGGCGAGATCGTGATCGGAGCTGAGCTGGTTGAGATCGCTCCATCCCGAATCGAGGGCGCGCGTCAGCCAGGAGAATGCTCGCTCGACATCATTGGCACGGGCCCACGAGCACGCGGTGTTGTACATGATCCACGCGTCGGCGGCTTGCGGATACTGCTGCACGATTTGCTCGCCGATGATCGCCGCGTCGCGAAAGTCGCCGCGAAGGTGCGCGAGGTATTGCGCTTCTCGCAACGCGTCGAGACTGCGGGCGGTCAGGGGCAACGCGGTGAAGAGCCCTGGCACCTCGCCGGCGCGGTGTGTCAGCACCCGCCCGAGGATCGCGTGGCGTGCCGTCGCAGGGTCGGCTGAGCGCGACAGTTGCTCGTCGAGCATGGCGAGGCCGTGGGGCACGCCCTCGACCGTGTCGACCAAGGCGTAGAGGCTGGGCCCGCTCTGCCCCGGAAACGATGCGAGCACCGCACGAGCCTCGGGGGTGCGGCCCTGGCGCACGAGCGACTCGACAGCGCGCGACTTGACGAGGCTGCGCACTTCGGAGTTGGGCGCGTTGCGGGCCAATTCACCCAACGCCGGGAGCACTGTCAAGTCACCCTGTTCGAGCCGATCGAACGCGGCTGCCGCAGTGTCGGTGCCCTCATTGCTCGCGCGCGCGCCGTTGCTACGCGACAGCAGTGCGATGTTGAAGGCGCCGAGCAGCGCGGCATAGATCACACCGAAGAAGAAGTTCATGCGAACGCTGATCACCGCGGCGACAATCAAGATCGCGATCGAGACCATCGCCGCCCGCCGGCCGCGCACGGTTTCGTTGCCCGGCAACATGTTCTGCATCACCATGCCGCCATCGAGCGGTAGCACCGGCAACAAGTTGAACAGGCCCCAGCCGAAGTTCACCCACAACAGGTCGAAGAGCACGACGTTGTCGCCGGATCGTGTGGTCGACACGTCGAGCAGGGTGGCCAACACGAGCGCTGCGGTGCCCAGGGCGAAGCCGGAGAAGGGGCCGGCCAGACTGACCCCGATCTGCTCGAGCCGAGAGAGCGCGCGTCGCGGCCGGTAGGCGGTGAGCCCACCCATCGACTGCAACTCGATGCCGATCGACTCGGAGCCGACCGCGCGGGCTGCGAATGCGTGACCGAGTTCGTGAATCAGGATCGAAACGAACACCACCGCGAACCACGCCACCATGCCGCCGACCGTCGCGTGGGTGGAGAACCCGAGCGCGAGGACGATGAAGAAGAACATGGGGTCGACTCGGACCGGAAATCCGAAAACGCGGAACTGAAGACCGCCTCTGGCTCGACCGTATTGGGGAAGCATCAGAGCGAAGGGTACTCGGACCCTCGCGCGAGTTGTCCCCGCTCTGCCGGGCCGCTCAGGCCCTGGCTCGCAGGTCAGCCCAGTTCGGTGCCGTAGATGCCGACGAAGCTCACCATCTCGCCCGGATAGCCACCGAGATTGTGTGTGAGCGCCAGCTTCTTGTTGGTGGTGATCTGGCGGTCGGGCTCGGCGACGCCGCGCATCTGTAGCCACACCTCGTACATCATGCGCAGGCCCGAGGCGCCGACCGGATGGCCGAATGCCTTCAACCCGCCGTCGGTGTTGACCGGGAGATCACCGGTGAGGTCGAACGCACCGGCCATGACCTCTTTCCACGCCATACCCCGCTCGGAAAAGCCGAGGTCTTCCATGAGCACGAGTTCGGTCGGGGTGAAACAGTCGTGCACCTCGGCCATGGCGATCTCGCGCCGCGGATCGGTGACGCCCGCTTGCTTGTAGGCGTCGTCGGCGCAGCGGACGATCTCGGGGAACGTCGTGTAGTCGTACTCGGGATCGGTGACGCCCGACCCGTTGCCCGAGATGAACGAGAGCGCCTTGATGTAGAGGGGGTCTTCGCAGTACTTCTTGGCGTCTTCGGCGCGCACCATGATCACCGCGGCCGCGCCATCGGCCACGCCCGAGCAGTCGAAGACACCGAGGCGCCCTGCGACCGCGGCCATGTTGCAGATGGCTTCGGGCGTCATCTCTTTGCGGAACTGCGCTCGCGGGTTGCGGGCACCGTTGAAATGGTTCTTGGACGCGATGCGGGCCATGGCGAGACGCAGTTCGTCTTCGTCGACGCCGAACTTGTGCGCGTACGCCGGCAAGATCAACGAGTACATCGCGGCAGCGGTCAGCGTGCGACCGGTGCCGTCGGTGGGGATGGGTTGCGAGTTGAGGCCCTGATAGCCGGAGTCCTTGACCTTTTCGACACCGATGGCCATCACCATGTCGTAGGCGCCGGCGGCGAGTGCATACGCCGCGTTGCGCATCGCCTCGCTGCCGGTGGCGCAGAAGTTTTCGACACGCGTGACCGGCTTGCCGTCGAGCTTGAGCGGGATGGACAGCGTGATGCCGGCCATGCCCGACTGCGCGGTGCCGAGCCAGTACGCGTCGACGTCGTGCTTGGTGACGCCCGCCGATTTGAACGCGAGATCAGAGGCTTCGATGAGCATGTCATCGGTGCCTTTGTCCCAATGTTCACGGAACGGGATACATCCGGCGCCAACGATCGCGACCTTGTCCTTGATGCCGTGCGAGCCCATGTGAACCTCCGGTTCTCAGTGTGAATCGTACCTTCAGGCCCGTACGGGACGGCCCTTCCAGAAATAGTTGTGGATGCCGTCAGCCGAGTTGAGGCGACGGAAGGTCATCTCGACCCGCATGCCGATCGTGACGCCATCGGGATCGACATCGGTCAACTCGAGGGGCAGGCGTCCGCCACCATCGAAATCGACGACCGCGAAGACCACGGGCGGGCTGGGTGAATACGCGAGGCGGTCGACCGTGTACGTGGCGACGGTGCCGAGCACATCGGCCATCGGCACGGCTTCCATGTCGTCGATCTCGTCGTTCTTGGCCGAGATGCGCGCCGGGGGCATGTACACGAGACCGGACTTGCGATCGCGTGAGCCGACGAAGCCGTACTTCCAGTCTTCGCTACGGGCCGCCGCGGACGACGAAGTGCGTGACGGTTCGGGACGGCGCGGTGGCTCGACGGTGACCATCCCGCGCCACGACAAGAACTTGCCGTAGAGCAACGGCCCGTTCTGGGCGACCTGTTGCGCAACCGTGCGGTTGGCGCGGTTGCCACCGACGGCCGATGTCGTGCGGAACAACAACACATCCGCGCCATCGGCCAGGGAGACCAGCGCGATGACCTGATCGGGCTCCGCGCTTTCGAGCACGTTGGTCAACAGCAAACCCGCGTGCGCGGCGCCGGTCCAACCGACCGTTGTCGTCAGATCATCGGCGACCTTGACGCCGAGGCGGCCTGCGAGGCCGCGCACTGCGCGCGCATGCGGACCGGTGACGATGGCGACGGCTACGTCGCCCGGCGTCAACTCGGTGTTCTTCAACGCGGCATTGAACGCTTGCTCGCCGAGCGGGATGTACTTGATCTCGCCAAAGCGCTCGTCCCACTGACGCGAGGTCGACGCGCCCGGCACGCGCCACCGATCGGTGAACTCTTCGGTGATCGACGCACCGCCCAGATATTCGGCGATCACCGCGCCGTCGGAGTCGTCGCCGACAACGAATGCGGACGCGCCGTCGCCGTGCGTCGATTCGTCGACCGACGTCGGCAAACCGGTGCGGATGTCGGACGCAACCACGAGTGCGGTACCGACACCTTCGAGCGCGAGTCGCAGTGATCCGGCGGCGGCACGAACGGAGCCGCACATGTCGATGGCCATGCAGTCGCTGTCGAGTCGTAGCGCGGCATGGATCGTCGTGGCATTGGTCTTGTCAACGTACGCGGGAGCCGTCGTCGCGAACGAAACGCTGCGCACGCGGTGGGCCTCGCCGAGCGTACGCATTGCCTGCCGCGCGGCTTCGACACCGAGCGACGTCGTATCCTCGTCGTACGAGGCAACGGCACGGGTGCCCTTGCCTCCGCCCGAGCCGAAGATCTTGACGACCTCGGCCCGGTCGAGACGACGAAATGGTACGTAACCGCCCGCGCTGATGATCCCTCGCATGCGCCCGAGTGTATTGGTGAACGCCGCCGGGGTCCCATCCTGCAGGGCCCGAGCGGCCCCGACAGAGCGGGCAGTGCGTCTATACAGTTGCGCCCGGCGCTCACGGGGGCGCCGTCGACACCGAGGTGACACGCATGCGGTTGGGTGAAGTCGCAAACGCCGAAGCAGCCCGCTACGGCAAGCCGCTCGAGGGCGTTCGCATACTGGCGGTCGAGCAGATGCAGGCGTTGCCGTGGGGCACGCAGTTGCTGGCCCGCCTCGGCGCCGAGGTCGTCAAGATCGAGCATCCGGTCGACGGCGAATCCGGGCGCGGCTCGCTGCCGGCCATGCTCGACCCACAAGGACGGCGGGTCGGTAGCACCTACATCCGCAACAACCTCAACAAGAAGTCGGTCGGCATCGACTTGAAGAAGGGCCGCGACCTCATCCTCGATCTCGCCGGTGGCTTCGACATCTTCGCCGAGAACTTCAAGTCCGGATCGATGGATCGGATGGGCCTCGGCTACAAGGATCTTTCGGCCCGGTGGCCGCGCCTCATCTACGTGTCGGTCTCCGGTTTCGGCAACACGGCCGAGACTCCGTACGACGGTTGGCCGGCGTACGCGGGCGTCGCCGAAGCGATGAGCGGTATCTACGAGTTCTCCCGCCACGAAGGCGAGCTTCCGAAGATCAGCCCCGTCGGCGCGTTAGGCGACATCGGGTCGGCCATCACTGCGACGGTCGGCATGTTGGCGGCATTGCGTCACCGCGACAAGACCGGCCAAGGCCAATACGTCGATATCGCCATGTACGACGCGATGATCGCGTTCACCGATCTCATCGTGCAGTACCACTCGATGGGGATGGAGCCCAAGCATGGCGGCACGCCGGGTTTGATCCTCACGTCGTTCCTCGCCAACGACGGCTACTTCATGGTGCAGGTCGGCCGGGACCACCAGTTCAAACTGTTCGCCGAGGCGATCGGCCATTCCGAGTGGCTGACCGACCCCACCTATGCGCGTGACAACTGGCTGTCGATCCTCGAGAGCCACATTCGTCCGGCGGTCGAGGCGTGGGCTAGCGACAAGTCCAAGCGCGACGTGTGCTTCGAGCTCGCCAAGTCGGGCATTGCCTGCGCACCGGTGCACAAGGCCGAGGACGTCGTCAACGACCAACACGTCAAGAACCGCAACATGATCGTCGAGATCCCCCGCAGCGACGGCGTGGAGCAACCCATCATGGTGCCGGGCAACCCCGTCAAGCTGTCCAAGATGCAAGAAGGCCCCGAGACGCGCATGCCGTGGGTCGGCGAGCACACCGCCGAGATCCTCCACGCCGAGCTGGGGCTCGACGACGACCAGCTCGCCAAGCTCCGTGGCGACGGAGTGATCAACTGATCGAACCACGTCCCTGATCGAACCACGTCCCTGATCGAACCCAAGTCCCACTCGCGTCGTATCCATCAGCGATGAGTTCGCCGATCGTCGACTCCGACGCCGAGTGGGTTGCCGCGGCTTACGCCGCTCACGGCCGCGAGCTCTATCGATTCGCTCTGCGCTCCCTAGGCGACAGCGGCCTCGCCGAAGAAGCGGTGCAAACCACCTATCTGCGGGCGTGGCGGGCAGCCGCGCGATTCGACGAATCGTTGGGCTCGATGCGCACATGGCTGTTCGCCATCGCGCGCAACGTCGTCGTCGACATGGCCCGGGCCCGAAGCGCCCGGCCGTCGCTCGCCGATTCGTCCGCCGCAGAGCACGCCGTCGATGGCTGGCCGGCATCCGAGTCCGACGTCGATCGCATGCTCGTCGCGTGGCAGGTCGAAGAAGCGTTGCGCCGCCTGTCCTCCGATCATCGCAGCGCGCTGATCGAGATCTACTTCCGCAGTCGCAGCTACGAAGAGGTCGCGCTCGAGTTCGCCATCCCGACCGGCACGGTGAAGAGTCGGGTGTACTACGCGCTCAGAGCATTGCGGTTGGCCCTCGAAGAACTGGGATGGAACGGCGATGAGTGACGCATGCCGCGAATGGCGCGGCGATCTCGCCGCGATGGCGATCAACCGCCTGCCCGCCGACGAACGAGCGCGAGTTCTCGCGCACACCGATGGCTGCACCAGCTGTCGCGCCGAGCTGACGATGCTCGAGCACCTCGGCCGTGCGATGACCCACGCGGATGCGACGCGTCTCGACCACGAACCTGCACCACCACCCGAGCTTCGCGATCGCATCATGATGCAACTCAGCGACGAACGCGCTCTGGTGCGGCACCGGGCGCGCCGCCGGCTGGGCCGCGTGCTCGTCGCCGCCGCCGCAGCAGTCGTCGTCCTCGCCCTCGGCGCGACGGTCATGTTGCGCGACAGCGGAGGCGACGATCGCGTGCCGTTCGCTTTCGCGCTGCCGGATACGAGCGGTTCGTTCGCACTGCATCGAAACTCGACCGGCACATCGGTCACGTTCACCCACGAAGGCCTCGACCCCAACGCGATCTACTGGCTGTGGTTGACCGATGCCTCCGGCAAGCGGGTGGCGGCCGGCACCTTCAACGGCACGGACACGCCGGCTACGGTCACGATGCAGGCCGCCTTGTCGCGGGACCTGGTGGTACGGGTGTGGGTGACCGACAAGGCCGACGTCGTCGTCCTCGACAAGACGTTGTGAACAACACCTAATCTGACTCGGTGCCACCACCCTCTTCTCTCGCCGCGAAGAGACCGACGCGTACGCAGGTCGCCGTGGGCTGTTGTGCGGTGGCCGTGTTGGTGCAGAGCTTCGGCCCGGTCATCGTACGCAAGATCGAGCTCGGTGGGCTCGCGGTCGGGTTCAACCGATGCTGGATGGGGGCGCTGTTCACCATCGGCCTGCTGTATCTGAAGGGCGAACGCCTTTCGTGGCGCATCATCAAACACTCGGCCCTCGGTGGGTTGACCTTTGCCGTCAATGTCGCCACCTTCTTCGTCGCGGTCAAGCACACGAGCATCGCGAACGCGTCCGTGATCGCCGCGATGCAACCGTTGTTCTTGATGTTGATCGTCAATCGGGTGTTCGGTGAACGCCCACGGCGCGCGCACTGGTTGTATTCCGCGGTGGCGATGGTTGGTGTGGTCCTCGTCGTGCGCGGGTCGGGCAACGCCAAGACGGGCGACCCATTCGGCGACTTCTTGGCGTTCATCGCGATGTTGTTGTTCTGCGCGTACTTCCTCGCGTCCAAGCGCGCCCGCAGGACGCTCACGACGTTCGAATATCAAGCCGGCTTGCTGGTGGTCGCGACGGTTGTGATGCTGCCGATCGCGTTGATCTCGGGTACCTCGATTCGTGTGCATCGAGATATCGACTGGTTCTGGCTCGCGATGATGGTGCTGCTGCCGGGCACCGGCCATCTGCTGACCAACTACGCGATGGCCCACATTCCGCTCATCGTGCCGGCGGTGCTCAACCTGTTCGTACCCGCCGGCTCCACGTTGCTGGCGTGGCTGCTCGTCGACGAACGACTCCTCGCCGTGCAGGTAGCCGGCGTCGTGGTGGTGGTCAGCGCCCTCGCAATCATGATCGCGACGACGAACCCGGGGGCGACGGCCAAGCCGGCGCTCGACTCGACCTAGCTCCCCGCTCTCGAGGGGCCGCTCGGGCCCTCTGGGTTGCGGGCTATCCGTCGGACGGGCCTGCCCGGGCGCTAGCGTCGAACGCATGTTCTCGAACACGATGGCAGAATCGGCGCTCAACGACGATCAGCAGTCCGCGATCGACCATCGTGGGAGCCCGCTGTTGGTCGTCGCCGGCGCCGGCACCGGCAAGACCAAGACGCTCGTCGCACGCCTCGCGCACCTGATCGAGACGGGCAGCGCGCCCGATCGCATCCTGTTGCTCACGTTCACCCGCCGCTCCGCGGCCGAGATGGTGCATCGCGTTGGTCTGAGCACCGATCCGCTTGCCGCCGCGCAAGTGTGGGGCGGCACGTTCCATGCCACCGCCAACCGATTGCTGCGCCAGTTCGGTGGCGC
>JBDSMH010000075.1:0-10600 GCA_039915945.1 Acidimicrobiales bacterium
TTATTTGCAGCACCTGTCGGCCGTAAGTCGACCGAGTTGAGCATTTCGAGTGCCGTCACGCTACGCGGGCGGCGATCGTCGCCGACGCCATCGAGACCAGCATTCGCGCCGTGGAGTGGTACCCGACGTTCGTTCCCACACTCCACCATTTCGTACTAGCGCCCTGTTGACGGTCCATTCTCGCAGCCACCGCGTTGATGGTCCGGTCGGCGGTCCTACACTGATCCAGCACGGTGAGCCCAGCCCCCGCTCGTCACTACAACGTTGCGACGTAAGGGGCAAGGCCATGATGGTCGATGACGTATGTTGAACGGATTGGTGCGTGACGCGTGCGCGGCTTGCGGGCTGGTCGAGGTACACGCTGCCGATATGAGTATTTTCCCGTGCGTTGACACGGTGCAGAATTTTTACCAGTTCCGTTGCCCGAAATGCGGAGCGTTGACGATCAGAGAGGCCCGTCCGGCGACGCTGCTGTTGCTTCTGCGTTCCGGCGCCCGAGTGACGCCATCTCAACGACATGTCGGCGACCCGCCGGGGGGGCCGCTGGGCCCGATTACGGCCGCGGAGGTAGTTGAGTTCCGCGCCCAGCTCAGTCGTGGGCCTGTTGCGTATCCGGATTGGCTGCGCTAAAGGGCCGTGTCCGGGCCTAGGTTCCACGCTTCGGAGGGTGCGTGCCGTTGGGCGGATGCACCGTGAGTTCAACCGAGTCGCTTTGGGGTGCTTGAACGACGGCCTGGCCATGATTCGGTCCGGCGCCGACTGCTGCTTTGCATATGTCGATCTGCATGATCTGCCGGACTCGGTGGCCCGCGCGGTTCTACCCGTCACGTTTCCTGAGCGAAGCGTTGCGCGAACGCCTCCACAACGCCCACGAGGGTCGTGATGTAGATGCCACCGATGTTTGCGATTGATGTATCGGTAATCGGCACGCCGTCATGCGAGGTTGGCAGATTTTCGAGATTGAGAAGGCTTGGGAGACCGAGCGGTTCCGGCAGATGAAAGTAGATTCGCTCGATCGAGCCGTCGGGCATCTGCACCTCCCAGCCGTTGCTGCTGCGTTGCTCCCCGAAGAAAGTCCCAACGGTGTTGGGTGGTGCCTGCATGTTCAAGATGGCGATCATCTTGGTGTCGGGCGAAGGCCGGGATTTCGCGGTGGCAGTGCCGTCGTTCGGAGTCGCGTTGCTCGCATCGTTGAAATACTTCATCAGTGGATCGCGAGAGAACTTGGCTTCGTAGGGGGCCCACCATGGGGCAAACGTGGCGTCGGTATTTGCCATCGACTGCAGGGTGAGAGTCACGTGGCGGCCATACGTGCGCAGATTCGTCAATCCCGGCCGGTGGCGTGTCGGATCTTGCGCTGTGGCGCCCGCCAACCCGTTGCGCGCCATGCCCAGCATTTTGCGTGTGTTGGCGATTATCTCGTGGCGATCGCACCGGGTCGTCGGTGTACTTCGATCGGTCACGGAATAACCCGGCCAAAATTGTTGAGGTTGGCGGACTCGGAACGCAACGCAGAGGGTATGGACACGGGGTTGGTCCCATCCGCGGCCTGCACACATCGCAGGCGTCTACCGAGGTTCACCACCCGCCACATGACAAGCCAGCAGACGAGCGCGTCGCCTGCCCAAGTTCTCATCGATTTATTAAGCTGTCCAAGAGTCGGCGACGCACGCGCTGCCGCTGCTCATGCACCTCGAATGGACGACTCGGCTGATTCGCCGAAGCCCGTGAGCAAGCGTGAGCACGGTCAGTGAAGTAGCGCGACCGAGCCGCTGGTTCGCCCTTAAACCAAATTCGGTACCTGATCTCTTGCGCCGCCAGATACTCCGCCATTGCCAAAGGCTACCCGCGTGACGAAGGCAGGGCTGGCTACGCGTCGCACGCAGATTCAGGCGCGCAACGTCTGGTGTTTGGGTCCGCCGTTGTCGGGACGGGGTGCGGCGACGTGGTCGTTTTGCGATCCGATGCGGTCTCTTCCATACTCGCCGCGAGGAGCACCTATGGCCAACGACGCCACGGTGCGCGCGGCCGGTAGCGCGATGATGACCGATCCGGCAACGACGGTGAGCGAGGCGGCGGCCATGAGCGACTTCAAGGACCTTCCCGACGATGAGCGAACCCTGGCGTTGATCCGAGTGGCGCACATGCTCGTCGCCGAGATGAGCGAGAACGACATCGACCGCTTGGCGGCGCACCTGGATCGCGCCAACACTCCGCGCGCCGCCGCCGACCTCGTCACGCTGCGGTGGCTAACCGAGACCGACAAGCCGATCCCCATGGTCGAGCGCTGGCGACACGGCATCGCCCCCACGACAGACGCCCAGCGCCACCCCACGATGAACCTCCGACGACTGCCACCGAGAGAGTTCGCCCAGTGCTGCTACTGCCTACGCGATATCGCGACGGGGGAACTGCACTGGCACGACAGCACCACCGGTGACCTGTGGTGCGTCGACTGCGATGGCCCCGAGTGGCACCACGATGTTGACCGGCCGAGGCAGCACCGATGACAGACGGCCCGGCGAGCGACGCTGAGAGCCCGTCTCCGGCGATCGAGCTGACCCGCCGACTGCTCGGCGATGGTTCATCCGACGATCTCGCCGTCGAAGATGACCGACGAAGAGCGCCGGGCGTTCGCCGTCGAGCTTGCCGGCGATGATGCGGGCCGAGTACGAACGCATCCGGGACGGGGGCACCGATGGCCGATCTGAGTGACGTGACGATCACCGCCGAGAACGACGGGATCAGCGCGACGTGCAGGCTCTGCGAGGGCCGGAAGGACTGGCGGGCAAAGACGGTCAACCTCGCCGAGATCATCGTCAACATGAGCGACCATCTCCGGCGCGATCACGGCGACGAGCAGCCATGAGCGACCTCGACCGAGCCGCCGACAGCCCAGGGCTGCCATCAGCAACACCGACCCCGCCGACGACAGCAACCCCACCGACCCCCCTGACGACAGCAACCCCACCAACACCGACAGAGGCGCTGGGAACCCGTTTGCGTCGATCGACCCCCCGAGCGCACCGAGCACCCCACCCGACGGCTATCTGCCGATCTCGCTGGCCGTGAGCCGGGCCGGTGTCTCACATCGGACGCTCGTGCGATGGGCGCAGTCGGGCCGCGTGACCGCCGTGCTGCACGAGGGCCGGTGGTTCATCGACCCCGAGACGCTACCCGAGGTCGGGACCGAGCCCGAGACAGAACCCACGCCAGCGCCCGGCACTGTCCTCGTGCCGTTGACGGCATGGGAAAGGAGCAGCAGCGGCGCCTTCTTGACGAATGTTCGAAGGCGAGTTTCGCGGTGCTGCAAGTGGCGATGATCGACGGTATTCGTCCTGCGGTGTGTGGTGAGTTGGACTTTCAGGGCGGTGCCGGCGCTGGAAGCGTGGCTGAGCAGTCTCGACGGGCAGCTCTCTGAGGTCGACCTCAGCGGAGTCACGTTCTTTGATTCATGCGCGCTGAGTACCTTCTTGACCGTGCGTCGTCGCGACGACCGCATGCGAATCGTCAATCCGAGCCCCGCAGTCGTGAAAGTCCTTGAGATTACCGGGACCATCGATTACCTGGTCCAGGGGCGAAGCGCGGGTTGTAGCGCGCATGACGAAGAAGAATTCTCTGACATCGAGCGACGAATCCGGAAGTTGTGCGATCAGTATCCGAACTCGCAGGAGTCAGTGTTGCTGCATCGGCGGTTGGCGCGCTACAAGCAAGACCCGGCGTACCAGCTGCGCTTTCGGACCGCCCTGACGATGCTCACCAAAATCGGGTTCAAAACAGGCCGACGAACGGAAGGGCTCTACTAGCGCCCCCATGTCGCTAACCCGCGGAGATGGAGCGGCGGGCAGCGTTTAATCGTGTGGTTGTCTGGTGGCGTCTTCGACCATTTCGGTGGCGATGTCGCGGAGTTTGCGGTTCTCGCGCTGGGATCGTTTCTTTAGTGTGTCGATGGCTTCGTCGGCGGTGCCGCCCATACGCTCGATCAGGACGCCGCGTGCCTGGTCGATCACGCTACGAGAGGCCAGTGCCTCGTTGAGCTGCGTTACCAGCGCGTTGGTGCGTTCGTGGATCTCGGCGTTGGCCAAGGTGGCGGAGGCTTGGCGGCCGAATCGGGCAGCGAGCATCTCGCTGTCCGGTCCGAAGGCTTTGACCTCTTGTCCGTAGATGTTCAGCGCGCCGATTGACGTGCCGCTGACAATCAACGGAATTGACAACGACGAGTTGATCCCGAGCCGTAGTGCCTCTGCCGCGAACTTGGGGAAGCGACCATCGTCGGAGAAGTCCTCGACACTGACCATCTCTCCGGTGCGCGCCGCCTCCAAGCATGGTCCTTCGCCGTTGCTGTATTGCGCGCCGTCGAGTTGCAAGGTGGTGCCGTCGGTCGCGGCGGCGGTCGTGACTCGCTCGGCGCTTAGTAGCGACACTCCGCAGTGGCCGGCGCCGGGCACCGAGGCGCAGGTCAACTCGACGATGCGCTGTAAGAGGGTGTGTTTGGTCTCCTCGCCAGCAGCAACGTGGACAGCTCGAGGAGCGCATCATGGAAGTCTTGCGGGCCGAGCATGCGGCCTCCCAACGGTTAGCGGTGTGAACGTCGTTGAGATGCCAGTCACGGTACATCTCGCCCGACTAGCTGCGGAGCGACTTCGGCGCGCCCCCGGCCCGGCTTGGTCTCAACCCGGCCCCGCCACCTTAACGGCTCACCCTCGATAATGGGCGGGTGACGGCAGGTGAACCGTTTGTTCCCTGGGTTCGTGTCGCGCGGAATGGGTAGGGTCACGCTCGTGCGTCAAGACACGGCACGGATCGGTGGCCGCTATGCGGTTGGCTCAGGACCATACAGCGGCACTCCAGGCACGGCGTTACGCCCGTCAATGGTCAAGCGACCACCACCTAGCCGAAGCGGCCGCCGATGATATTTAACTCGTGGTCAGCGAACTCGTCGGCAACGCGGTGAGACATGCCACGCCGCCGTTTGACTTCGAGCTCTCTCGCGTGAACGGCATGGTGCGCGGCGAAGTCCACGACGGCTCCACAGGGGCACCGACGACGAACAACCATCCCGATGATCGTGGCGGGCACGGCCTCAATATCGTCACGTCATGCACCACCCGATGGGGCACTGCGGTCCGGCCCGACGGCAAGCAAGTCTGGTTCGAAATCGTGCAGTGACGCCCGCCGCCAAGGCCCCGGACCTCGAGGGTTCGCTTCCACCACCAGTTCGAGGAGCCGCTACCGCCCACCAGGAAACGCTTCACAGCCCGACGTTGAGATACCCGGTTGGTTGCTGGTAGGTCCCAGCGCTGCCGAGCGTGTACTGGTCTCCTCGGGCATCGTGACCAAGTCGTTGTCGGCCATCAGGCGCCGGTGGAAGGACGAGACCAGATCTTAACCGCCGTGTTGTTGACGCGCGACGGCAGGGGAGATACATATTGCGGCGAACGCGCTCTTGTTAGGAAGCAGCGAAAGCGCCATGGACGAGGGCCTACGTTCTATGGGCGGCGACGATGCGAACTTGGCGGCAGCGGTGCGCGCGATGACGGTGCCTTCCACCGAACCGGTGATCCGCCACGATCCTCGACCAGCTACCAGTCCGCGCCGAGTCTCGAATTTGCCCAGTTCGTTGCGTTGCGGGCGGCCGCGTGCGTCGGCGCCGACTACTCGAACCTCGCGTTGCTCGACGCGGCCGGAACCAGGTTGCGGCTCTTCCACGGAACGTTCCTCGACCCCGCCATTGCGGATCGCTACACCGATTTCCGCGTCGACGCGCCGTACCCCATTGCGGCCGCGGTGCGCTCCGGCAACCCGGTTCTGCTTGCCGATCTGCACGCATATCGCGAACACTTCCCTGAGATCCTCGACGACACCATCGCCGCGGGCATTCGGGCCACCGCGTCGTTACCGTTGCGCCGGACCGACGGCACGACCGTCGGCGCCATCGGCTTCGCATGGGCCGACCCACCCGTATTCGATCTGAAACTTCAACACGCGATACACGCCGTCGCCGATCTCTGCGCCGAAACCGTCGAGCGAAGCGAACGCTACGACGCCGAGCACGAACTCATCGTGGAGCTCCAACGCCGGCTACTCGACGACATCCCACAACTACACGGCGTGGCCACCGCGGCCCGATACCTCCCTGCGGCCCGTTCGGCCTCGATCGGCGGCGACTGGTACGAAGGCGTGCTACTCGACAACGATCGGATCGCGTTGGTCGTCGGCGATGTCGCCGGACACGGCGAGAGCGCCGCAGCCGACATGGCGCTAATCCGAGGGATGGTCACCGCGCTACTCGTCGCCGACGTGCCCGCCGCTCACGTCTTCAGCCAAATATCGGCCGTGATACGGCAACGTTCGGGACTCCTCCTCGCCACCGCCGCCCTCGTCGTCATCGACACCGCCACCAACACGCTCACCTTCGCCACCGCCGGACACCCGCCGCCGCTGCTACGACTCCCCCCGGCGAAGTCCGCACACTCAACAGCGCCAACGCCCCCATGATCGGCGCCGGACCTACACGCGACCTCGCCGACACCGCACCGTTCCCGCCGGGCGCGCAACTCGTTATGTACACCGACGGACTCGTCGAGCGCCGCAACCGACCATTCCTCACCGGCGTCCAACTCGCAGCCACACACCTCGCCACGCTGTGCGAACACCTCCCACCAGAACAACTCATCGACTCACTCCTCGACGCCCTCACCGACACCACCGCAGAAGACGACATCGCCATACTCGCCGTCGAACGACTCATTTGAGCTCGAAGCACGGAGCTTACGGCGCCCCCGGGATTGACCGTCTTCGGACCTCCGGATGCCTACCATGACGAGGGCGGCGTCCGCTTCGGCGCGGAGAACTGCCTGGTCCTTTTCCACCAGAGACTCGTGCGTCCGTTGAGTTTTCACGCGAGGTCAAGCTGATCGCGACGTCGCGCAGAATCTTGGATGTCCGTTCAAGACGGATTGGACCAACTAGCGGCTCGGCCATCGGTCGCTGAGGAGATGTCGCGACTAACCAGGTCTCATGTCGGGAGCGGTCTCGCCCGATCGCGTCACAATGACTACGGTCAACGACGCATGGATCGGAACCTTGGACCCCTCGCCGGGTCAGCATGAGAAAGGAGGGCATGGTGTTTCGTGAGCAGCGCCTATCGCAAGCCTTTGTCGAATTGGCCGACACGCTGGTCGATGACTTCGATGTCGTCGACTTCATGACTCTGTTGACCGAGCGCTGCGTCGAATTGCTTGGTGCCAACGACGGCGGTCTGATGCTTGTCGACTCGGTCGGAGACCTGCGCGTCGTAGCGTCGTCGAGCGAGCAGATGCGCACGCTAGAGCTTCTCGAGTTGCAGTCATCGGAAGGGCCGTGCCTAGACGCCTACCAAACGGGCGAAGCGGTGGGCGCCGACGACCTCGACGCCATTGCCCGTAAATGGCCCAGTTTCGCCGCTCACGTACGCGCCGCGGGGTATCAATCGATTTATGCGGTACCGATGCGCCTCAGAACCGACGTCATCGGCGCGCTCACCTTGTTCAGCACCAATCGGGCGCCATGGGACGCCGAGGAGCTTAAACTTGCGCAAGCCTTGACCGCGGTGGCCACCATCGGCCTATTGCACCATCGCGCGATGCACGACTCCGTTCTGTTGTCGACACAACTCCAGACGGCGCTGAACTCTCGTGTGACGATCGAACAAGCCAAAGGGTTCCTCGCGGGCCGCCTCGCCACCAATCCCGAAGAGGCCTTCCGACGGCTGCGCCGATACGCGCGTTCTCACAACCTTCGTATCTCTGACGTGGCCACCGACCTCCTCGCCGGGACAATGCCAGACATCGCGATGGCTCAACTGAAGATGCCGCACAAACGATGACGAAACCGCGCGAAGGCGACGACAATACGGCTATGGCTCAGGCCACACTAGTTGGGGTCCCCTCCATCACATTGGTGACGTGTCTCTTTAATTTGGTAAGGCTGGACAGTGGGACGTTGTAGGATGAAGCGGAGCACACGGTCAACGGATCGAGCCGGTCCGACGCCGAGGTCGGCGCCAAAACACTCGTATATGGCTTCGATGGCTGCTGTCAGCCGGTGGGGATCGTCGAGTGGCCGCCAGACTCCAGGAGTTTGGCGACGTCGAGGAGGTACCGGAGTACTGCGAGATTGACTGCGTCCTCGGGGGTTGTTTCATGCTGTGGTTCTGGTGCGAGAGCCTCGAGAATCGTCACCGCTGTCGCGCGGGAATCGTTGAAGGTAACCATCCCCGGCACGCTGCCTATCGCCCTACTGACTAGATGACTCCGCTGGCGCGCCTCAAGGCGCTCCACCAACTCGAAATGCTTGCGAACTTCCGACGCACACTGAATCCGAATGGCGACCTCCAGTCGTCGTCGATCTTCGTCGTGCCAATCGACAAAACGCGGATAGGGCCAGTCGCGAGGGTGTGCTTCGCCATGAATCAGCCACTGGACATGTCGTTGACGCTCTCTAAGTTTCTCAAGCTTTTTGTCGGACATGAAGTAATCGGTCACGCCACGATGCTACGCAGCGCCGAGACATCGCCGCCGGAAACGATCCTATCTGCTGTCGCTCGAGCGTCGTGTCGCACCCTCACCTCGGGCCTGGCGGTCCTCGTGTGTTGGGGCATCCGAGCGTTATTCTTTTGGCGCACTTTTCAGCACTTGGGCCGGTTGCGTTATTTCGGCCGTTAACTCGTCTCGATCGAAACCAGCGCCCGCACCTCAAATGTACGCGTCGCCTTGTCCTGGCGAAGATGGACGGTGACTACCCGGTCGCCGACGGTTGCTGATAGGCCGACCATCGCCTGTTCCGCGCCATCCCTCGAACGCCGTGTTGCGTGGAGAGGGCCATCGACGGTGATTCCCTCGGGTGTTCGCCGTTGACGCAATCCGCAAACCGGGCATCCGCCGTCAATCACGGTGCCGGGGCATGGCGGCGAGACGCACTTCATGTAGAGCTCCTTCGTGAACAACATAGACACTACGCGCCGAGCAGGGCCGGTGGTTGTACATCGTCATCCTCTGCGTTGCGGCCGCTGTGGGCCCTCAATCAGTGCGAGACTCACCCAAACGAACCGGGGAGGCAACTATGCCGTTTGCGTTGGTGAACACGGTGCGCATCGAAGACGTCGACCAAGCGCGGGAAGCGCTTCACCGGGAGGTCATCGCGGGGGTGAAGCAAGCACCGGGGTTCATCCGTGGTATTTGGACAGCGGACCGAGGTAGCGGTCGCGGCATCGGGCTCGTCGTCTTCGAACACCGCGACCAGGCCGAAGCGCTGATGCGTATGCAGCAGTCGGATCAGATGAAGTTGCCACCGGGCGTCACGCTCGAAAGCGCCACGATCTACGAAGTTCAAGGCGAGGCCTGATTACCGCAGCGCTCCGTGGGTTCATCAACCAGGTCTCGCCGCGTGCGGCGACTGCGGGCGCCTCGAAAGCGTTGGAATACAAGGATCAACGGCCGCCGGCTGCTCAGGAGAAATAGATGACCGACTCCCATCGTCGAAACGAAGCGGACAAACTATGGACGGCGGTCAAGCGCGACTACTTCGTCGCCGTTGAAACGGTCGCCGGGACACGCCCCCCCGCTGAAGGAGACGTCCGGTGGACACGCCTCCTCAAGAACTGGCGTGCGCTGTGTTCTATGGATATTGATCTCGCCAGGCAACTGAATCACGGGCTCCGCGAGGTGTCCCTCGTGTTCGACGCCGATCAACGAGGACCCGCCGACGGTCACCTGATGCAGCAACTCAACCAAATCCCCGAAACGCCGGATAGCGGGAGCGCGGCAAGCGACCCGGAGTTCGAGACGGCTGCGAAGCTTCACGATCTCGCCGAAGGGGCACTGCAACGTCGCATCGACGAAGACCCCGCCCACTTGTGACCACACCGTAGCGCCGGCGCTTAGAACGTTGCTTCGTGGCGCAGGCCCGAGACAATCTTCGCACCGCGCTGGCCCGAAGAGTTACAAGTCGTAAGCGTCGACCAATCCGGTCCCTGTCGGTCGTTTACTCGCGGACTCCTTTGCGTGACAGCGCCTTCGGGGCGCGGCCCCGGGGG
This sequence comes from Acidimicrobiales bacterium, assembly GCA_039915945.1. Taxonomy (GTDB): domain Bacteria; phylum Actinomycetota; class Acidimicrobiia; order Acidimicrobiales; family WLNW01; genus DATLFA01. Next base: position 10,076 of record JBDSMH010000075.1, read on the forward strand.
TTGAAGCTGACCGTCGTTCGTTTCAGACGATGCCTTCTTGGCAGACGCGGCGAACTTCACGCAACTCGTTGGGCTGTTTAGCCGTGAGGAGGCACGGTCACCGCTGCCGATCTGTGTGGGCCAACGGGAGGCGCAGTAGTAGGGTTCGGGCACGATCCACGGGAAGGCGGACCTTCGATGAATGATCCGGTCGCGTTGTTGAAGCAAGATCACCGCGACGTCGCGGCGATGTTGAAGACATTGGATGCAAGCAATCCTGGAGCGCGGCGACGGGCGACCGTCAAGAAGCTTGTCGCCGCTTTGGAATTGCACATGAAGATCGAAGAGGACCGCGTCTATCCGCTCGTACAAGCACTTCTCGATGAGCAGTCGGCCGAGGAGGCAACCGTCGAGCACCGCCTCGCGCGGACAGGCTTAGCGACACTTCAGGAGCTCGAAGACCAGCCCGGGTTCGGTGCCGCAGTAGCAATGCTCACCGCGGGGATCAAGCATCATGTCAAAGAAGAGGAACAGGAAATCTTCCCG
>JBDSMH010000095.1:0-11734 GCA_039915945.1 Acidimicrobiales bacterium
GGCATCGGCTCGGACTTCGACGGCGTTGGCGGCGAACTGCCGGATGGCTTGCGCACGACTGCCGACTATCCATATCTGGTCGCGGGATTGCAGGCGCGCGACTACAGCGATGCCGACATCCGCAAGATCCTGGGTGGCAACCTGCTGCGGACCTGGACGGCGATCGAGGCTGGAGCCGAGCGCCGCTGACGCAGCGACAAGCCGAAGCAACAATAAAAAGGCCCCGCGATGCGGGGCCTTTCTGTTTACGACAGGTCTTGCTGCGACATGCCTTGTCGCGTCAGTCGCGGATCAGAGCTGCTTGATGATCTCGTCCGCGAACTCGCTGCACTTCACTTCGGTCGCGCCGTCCATCTGGCGGGCGAAGTCGTAGGTGACGCGCTTGTTGGCGATGGCCTTGTTGAGGCCGTCGATGATCGCGTCGGCGGCTTCGGTCCAGCCCATGTAACGCAGCATCATCTCGCCCGAGAGGATCACCGAACCCGGGTTGACCTTGTCCAGGTCGGCGTACTTGGGCGCGGTGCCGTGGGTGGCCTCGAACACCGCATGGCCGGTGACGTAGTTGATGTTGGCGCCCGGCGCGATGCCGATGCCACCGACCTGCGCGGCGAGCGCATCAGAGAGGTAGTCGCCGTTGAGGTTCATCGTGGCGATGACGTCGAAGTCTTCGGGCCGAGTGAGCACCTGCTGCAAGGTGATGTCGGCGATGTTGTCCTTGACGAGAATCTTGTCGCCCGGCTTGCCCCCGCAGTCGTCCCAGCCAACGGCAACGTCGCTGAACTCTTCTTTGACGAGTTCGTAGCCCCACTTCATGAAGGCACCCTCGGTGAACTTCATGATGTTGCCCTTGTGCACGAGCGTGACCGACTTGCGATTGCGCTCGACGGCGTAGTTGATCGCGGCGCGTTGCAAACGCTGTGAGCCGTACTTGGAGATCGGCTTGATGCCGATGCCGGAGTCTTCGCGGATGTCCCATCCGAACGAGTCCTTGAGCAAGTCGCGCAGCTTCTTGGCCTCGGGCGTGAACGCTTCGGCTTCGAGACCGGCATAGATGTCTTCGCAGTTTTCGCGGAAGATCACCATGTCGACCTTTTCGGGATGCTTGACCGGCGACGGCACGCCGGTGAACCAACGCACCGGGCGCAAGCACACGTACAGATCGAGGATCTGACGCAGCGCGACGTTGAGCGAACGGAAGCCACCACCGATGGGCGTGGTGAGCGGGCCCTTGATGCCGATCAGGTATTCACGGAACTTGGCGATCGTGTCTTCGGGCAACCAGTCGCCCGTGTTGTTGAACGCCTTCTCGCCAGCGAGCACTTCGAGCCACTCGATCGTGCGGCCGTGCTTCTTGGCCGCCGCGTCGAGCACCAGTTTGGCGGCGGGCCAAATGTCGACGCCGGTGCCGTCGCCTTCGATGAACGGGATGATGGGGTCGCTCGGCACATTGAGGCTGCCGTCTGCGTTTTGAGTGATCTTCTGAGCCATGCGGGGAGCCTAGCCCGCACGCCCGCGCCCCGTACAAGTAGGAGACAAGTGCGGAGCTTGCCTGCAGCCGTGCTCGCCCGCCGAGAGGCCCGTTACGGCAGGGGCAGGCCTTCGAGGATGCGGCTGACCGCCTCGGCCCGGTTGAGCGTGTAGAAGTGGATGCCCGGCGCGCCCGCGTCGATCAGTTCGAGGCACAATTCGGCCGCGGCTTCGACGGCCACCTCGAGCCGGGCGGCCTCGTCGGGCAGCGCGTCGATGCGGGCGAAAAGTTCCTCGGGCACCGTGGTGCCGTTGATGACGCAAAAGCGACGAACGCGCGACGGGGCGAGCACGGGGATCACGCCGGGGAGAATGGGCGTGGTCACCCCGAGATCGGCGAGTTCGTTCATCATGCGCGGGTAGTCCGCGGCATCGAAGAAGAACTGGGTGATTCCGAAGTCGGCCAGGCGCAATTTGGCGGCCAGGTTGCGGCGGTCGGCATGGCGATCGGGCGAGCGCGGGTGCACTTCGGGGAACGCCGACACGCCGATCGAGAAATCTGCCTGTTCCCGGACGAACTCGACCAGCTCGACGGCGTAGCGGAACTCGCCGAGGTCGGGACTGCCGTCGGTCGGCGGATCACCGGCGAGCGCCAAGATGTTGTCGATGCCGGCGGCCTCGTACTCGGCGAGCAGATCTCGCACCTGCGCGCGTGTATGCCCGACGCATGTCAGATGGGGCATCGCCGGGAACTGGTGGTTGTTGTTGATGCCGACAACGAGGTCGCGAGTGCGATCGCGTGTCGATCCACCGGCGCCGTAGGTGACCGAGACGAACGACGGTCGCAACTCAGCCAATGCGTCGAGGTTCTTCTCGAGTGCGCGCAGGGCGTCATCGGTAGCCGGGGGGAAGAATTCGAACGAGACCGTCGGGCCACTTGCCAACAGATCGTGAATCTTCGTCATCCCGACAAGGGTACGGCGCGGCGCACCGCATCGGCGAGATAGAAATGCTCGCTCGACCAGACGAGGTTTTGGGGGACACGATGGACTCGGCAGCAGGCATCGAAATGTGGCGCAAGGTGATGGCCAACGAACCGCCGGCCTCGGTGGCGGGGTTCACGGCGGTGACCCGCGATCACGTCTTCGGCGAGATCTGGTCCCGCCCCGGTCTCACCACCCGTGATCGGCGCATGGTGTCGCTCACGTGCACCGCGCTGGCCCCCGGCCCGGCGTTGGCGATCCACGTCGAGGCGGCGCTCAAGAGCGGGGATCTCGACGTCGAGGCCATCGAGGAATGGATCATCCATCTCGCGCACTACGCAGGCTGGCCGGTGGCCGCCAACGCCTATGTCGTCACGCGTGAGGTGATTGCGCGCTACACGCAGTGACGGTGTTGCGCAGCAACATCGCGACAGTGGTGGGGCCGACCCCACCGAGACGAGGCGTGATCCACGACGCGACCTCGCCCACCTCTTCGGAGACGTCGGGGATCACACGGCGCCCTTCGTAGGTGATGCCACCGCTGACCACGATGGCCCCGGGCCTGACCATGTCGGGCGTGACCGAATTCGGCACACCCACCGCGGCAACGACGACGTCCGCGCGCCGCGTGTAGTCGGCAAGGTTCTTGACGCCCGTGTGCACGACGGTGACCGCGGCGTTGGCGCCCGGACGCTTGAGCGTGAGCAACAACGACAGCGGGCGACCGAGCGTGGGGCCGCGGCCGACGATGCATACCTCGCGCCCTGCGATGTCGATGCCGTAGTGGACGAACAGCGCCTGTATGCCGGCCGGCGTGCACGGCACGGGACCATCTTGTTGCAAAACGAGCTTGCCGAGATTGACCGGATGCAGACCGTCTGCATCTTTGCTCGGGTCGACGGCGAGCAGTGCCGCGTTGGCGTCGAAGCCACTCGGCACGGGCAACTGGATCAGATACGCGTGCACGGCTGCGTCGTTGTTGAATTGCTCGACCGCCGCCAGCAGGGCCGGCTGTCCGGCCGAGGCGGGCACGTCGATGTGGTGTGACGCGATGCCGACCTTCTTGCACGTTTCGTGCTTGATGCGCACGTAGCCGGCGCTGGCACTGTCGTCGCCGACGAGGATGGTGCCGAGGCCGGGCGTGATGCCGCGCGTCGCGAGTTGCGCGACACTCGCTCGCACCTCGTCGAGTACGGCTTCGGCGACCGGCGCACCGGCCAGGAACTGTGCAGTCACGGCGAAGGCCTCAGTGCCGGAAGTGGCGTTCGCTGGTGAACACCATCGCCATGCCGTATTCGTTGGCCGCGTCGATCACTTCTTGATCGCGCACCGAACCGCCCGGCTGTATCACTGCGGTGCAACCGGCTTCGGCCGCGGCGTCGAGACCGTCGCGGAACGGAAAGAACGCGTCGCTCGCGCACGCGCCACCACGCGCCCGGCCGGCCGACTTTTCGGCAGCGATGCGCCCCGCATCTCGGCGATTTTGCTGGCCCGCACCGATGCCTACCGCCTGACCGTCTTTGACCATGACGATGCAGTTGGACAGCACTCGCGCCGCGACTCGCCAGGCCAGCAACAGGTCGAGCCATTCGTTGTCGTCGGGCGCACGATCGGTCACGACCTTCCACGATTGCCGGTCGGTCGTGACCCGATCGACGGTCTGTACCAACAAGCCGCCGTCGATGGAACGGATGTCGAGAACCGCCGGTGTAGGGGCGTTTGCCGTGAGCACCCGCAAGTTCTTCTTGGCCGTCAGCACTGCGAGTGCGTCGGGTTCGTAGCCGGGGGCCACGATCACTTCGGTGAACACGGGCGCCAGCTTTTCGGCAAGCGACTTGGGCACGATGCGATTGATCGCGACGATGCCTCCGAACGCAGAAACCGGATCGCACTCGTGCGCTCGCTCGTACGCGGTGGTGATATCGCCGTGCACCGCGGCGCCACACGGGTTGGCGTGTTTGATGATGGCCACCGCGGGGTCGATGCCGAGCGTGTGTACGAGGCGCCATGCGGCTTCGGTGTCGTAGAGGTTGAGGTAGGAGAGCTCTTTGCCGCCGTGCTGGATGGCGCTGTCCCACCAACTGCTCTCGCCGCGAAAGCGATAGCGGGCACCGACCTGATGCGGGTTCTCGCCATAGCGAAGGTCTTGTACGCGATCGGCGGCGAGATGCAACGACGACGGGAGCGGATCGTCGCCGATGGCCGCGTCACGGTCGGTCTCGTCGAACCACGACACGATCGCGGCGTCGTACGACGCGGTCAACGCAAACGCCTTGCGGGCGAGCGAGCGGCGAGTGTCCGCGCTCAGTGCCGCGTTCGCGCGCAACTCTTCGAGCACTGTCGGATAGTCGGCCGGGTCGACGACGACACCCACATGCGCATGGTTCTTGGCGGCGGCGCGGATCATCGTGGGCCCGCCGATGTCGATCATCTCGATACCGGGTTCGGACGTGAACGGGTAGACGTTGACGACCACCAACGCGAACGGTTCGATCTCGTGCGCCTCGAGGTCGGCGCGATGGGTGGCATCGTCGAGGTCGGCCAAGATGCCGCCGTGGATCTTGGGATGCAGCGTCACGACTCGGTGCCCGAGCATGATCGGGTAGCCGGTGACGTCGGAGACGTCGACCACGGGGATGGCCTCCGCGGCGATGGCCTTGGCCGTCCCTCCGCTCGAGACGATTTGCCAACCGAGGGCGTGCAGGCCCTTGGCCAGTTCGGTGATGCCGTTCTTGTCGAACACGGACAGCAGGGCGCGGGGCGCACTCACAGGACAGACTCTCTCTCGACTATCTGACGGATGGTTTGGACGTAGAGCGAGCGCTCGACTTCTTTGATGCGCTCGTGCAAGGTTGCTTCGGTGTCGCCGGGCAACACGTCGACTGCCCGCTGCGCCAGGATCGGGCCGTGGTCGACCTCGAGCGTGGCGACGTGCACGGTGCAACCGGTGACCTTGACGCCGTACGAAAGGGCGTCACGCACCGCGTGCCAACCCTTGAACGAGGGCAGCAGCGCCGGATGCGTGTTGATCACACGACCGTCGAACGCGTCGAAGAAGGGCTGCGCGAAGATCGTGCCGAAGCCGGCCATGACTGCGAGCTCGACACCGTGCTCGTGCAACGCCGCCACGATCTTTTCGCTGTAGCTGCCGCGGTCGAAATCGGCGCCGAAAGACTCGCGCTCGATGACCAGTGCCGTCACCCCGGCCGCGGCCGCGATCTCGGTGGCGCGGCAGGATCGGTCGACAACGACGACCACCACTGGCAACCCGTCCGCGAGGATGGCCTCGAGGATGGTGCCGCTTCCCGACGCGAGTACTCCAAGCCGCACGACGAGACGCTACCGCACGGCCCTCCGGGAACCGAGGCCGTATCGGGTCGCGGCTGTCATTCAACTGAAACACCTACCTGTCGAGGGGATCGACTAAGTTGGGCGACCGTGTCATCGAACACAACGGGGGCAGTCAGTTCGCTCTCCCGAAATCGACGTCGGGGTTACCCGCGGGAGGTACTTGTGGACCTAAGCAAGATGCGCACGCCAGACTGGATCCTCGGGGGATGTGCTCTGGTCTTGATCATCGACCTACTGTTCCTCCCCTGGCACAAGATCGACTTCGACTTCGGGCCCCTGTTGGGCAGCGGAGGTTCGGTCAAGCGAACTGCCGTCCAGTCGCCAAACGCGTTCTGGGGATGGCTGGCATTGCTACTGGCGATCGCCTTGCTGGCCGTCGTCATCATCCGTCGCCTGACGACAACGAAGCTTCCCGACATTCCGATCAGCTGGTCTGACGCCACGTTCTACGGCGCAATCGCCGCGCTGGCGTTTCTCCTCTTGAAGCTGGTCATCGAGACCAGTTCGCTCGGTTTCGGGTCCTACTTCGGCATTCTGCTCGCCGGCGGCGCGGTCTACGGTGCATTTGCGGCCAAACAACTGGACGCCACTGCGTCCTCAGGTCCGCCAACGTCGTTCTGATCCACGTTCGGTCTGTTCCAGAGCGGCCCGCCCTCGCGGCGGGCCGCTTTGCTTTTGGCCGATAGCGTTGCCGACCGTGACCGATGCGATCGCAGTGCACGATCTCCGCAAGAGCTACGACGAGGTCGAAGCGGTGTGCGGAATCGACTTCACGGTGGCCGAGGGAGAAGTAGTGGCGCTGCTCGGCCCCAACGGCGCGGGCAAGACCACCACGATCGAAATCCTCGAAGGATTCCGCCACCGCACCTCGGGCGACGTCCAAGTGCTCGGTGTCGATCCCGCCGATGGCGGCTCCGACTTTCGCCAGCACCTCGGCATCGTGTTGCAGTCGTGCGGCATCGACCCGTATCTCACGGTCAGCGAAGTCATCCAGATGCACCGCGACTACTACCGGCGCCAACGCGACGTCGACGAGGTCATCGCACTCGTGGGTCTCACCGAGAAGCGCGACACCCGCGTCAAGTTGCTCTCGGGCGGGCAACAACGGCGCCTCGACGTCGCGCTCGGGCTCATCGGCGACCCCGACTTGTTGTTCCTCGACGAGCCGACGACGGGCTTCGATCCGGGGGCGCGCCGTCAGGCCTGGGAGATCGTGCGCAACCTTCGGTCGCTGGGCAAGACCGTGTTGCTCACCACGCACTACATGGACGAGGCGCAGAACCTGGCCGACCGTGTCATCGTGATCGCACGCGGCACGATCGTCGCCGAGGGCCCGCCCGAGACCATCGGTGGGCGGGCGCACGCGGCCACCGTCATCGAGTTCTCTGCGCCCGCACGCTTCTCGTCGACGCTGCCGCTCACTCCGGTGCGCCACGACGGCACCACCTTCACCATCGAGTCTGCTGACACCACACGCGACCTTCATCGGCTCACCACGTGGGCCCTCGACGCAGGCATCGCGCTCGAAGGATTGACCGTCAGCAAGCCGTCACTCGAGGACGTGTATCTCCAGTTGGTCGGCGACGACGCTGGCGAGGCCTGATGAAGCGGCTGCCATTGCTCGCCCGCCAGATCGGCTGGGAACAGAAGATGTTCTGGCGCAATCCCGCGGCGGCCGTCTTCACATTCTTCTTCCCCATCATCTTCCTGGTCATCTTCTCGGCCATCAACAGCGACGACGTCGTCGGTGAGGACGCGGTCCGCGTCAAGTTCACGCAGTACTACGTGCCCGCCATCGTGGTGTTCGGCATCATCTCTGCCTGCTACACCGCGCTCGCGTTCACATTGTCGATTCGCCGGACGCAGGGCATCCTCAAACGCAAGCGGGGGACGCCGCTCACGCCGGCCATGTATCTCGGCGGTGTCGTCGGCAACGCGCTCGTCGTCACGATCGTGCTCACCGCGGTGACGATGCTGATCGGGATCGTCGCCTACGAATTCACGTTCCCCGATATCGCGTTGCGCCTACCGAAGTTCGCCCTTCTCTTGTTGGTGATCTCGTTTTGCTTCACCGCGCTGGGCGCGCTCGTGTCGACCATCGTTCCCAATGAAGAGGCGGCACCGGCGATCATCAACGTGGTGCTGTTCCCCCTGGTGTTCATCTCGGGCACCTTCGGACCGATCAGCAACGACAGTGTCCTGACGAAGGTGGCAAAGGTCTTTCCGGTGTGGCATGCCATCCAGGCCACGACCAACTTGTTGAACCCGCTCAAGTCCGGTGGGCTCGATTGGGGCTACCTGCTGGCGCTCGCGCTGTGGGGTGTCGGCGGAGCCGCCCTCGCGGGCAAGCGATTCCGGTGGGATCCCGCGCCGACGATGCGGGCGCCGCGGGCGCGCTCACGCCCGCACCGGTGAGCGCTTGCGCGAACCGCGATAAGCGCCGTCAACTGAACTTGGGGTCGACGCACCCGTCGAAACCGCCGCCGCCGGTGCCGGTCTCGAACCCGCGATCGTTGGGCACCTTGAAACCCGAGCCGAGATCCGCGGTCGTGAGGTAGCGCTTCACCGCGTCGGCTACCGCCTGCGCTTCGTTCTGCCGGTAGTCGGGGCGGTTCATCAGTGTGGCTTCTTGCGGATTCGTCATGTATCCGGCCTCGATGAGCACCGCGGGGATCGTCGGATACGTGCGTCGTAGCACCCCGAAGAAGTCGGTCTTGCCGTCTTTGTCCGGACGGTAGATCGCGCCGGCGTCGGACCCGCCCCACCACGTCACCTTGTAGTTCTTGGTGAAGGTGTTGACGATCTCTTCCCACAACAAACCCGCGAATCGCTTGGCCGATGACGACTGCACCTGGTGATAGACCTCACTGCCCGGGCCTTGCTGGGTCGCGGCCTCGCCGCCGTTGTGATGGATGCTGAGGAAGAGCTTTGGTGCGGCAGCTATGGCGATCTCGGCTCGAATCTGGATCGGCACGTAGTAGTCGGACTCGCGGGTCAGCACCGTCGTGTAGCCCATCGAGTCGAGGATGGCCTTGGCCTTCTTCGCAACATCGAGATTGAGCGCGGCCTCGGTCAGGCCCGACGCCGTCGACGCGCCCGGGTCGAATCCACCGTGGCCCGGATCGATCACCACCGTGGTCGCTCCGTAGACGTGACCCGCGGTGAGGCGCGCCTCCTTCGCGCAAGGAGTGCGCACGCGATACTGCGAACCGTCTTTGGCGAGCACGATGGTGACCGCGCCGGTGGGCGTCACGAAGATCGTCGGCTTGCCCTGGATCGTCGCGGGGACATTCGATGTGGTCGGCGGGGCGATCGTCGAACCCGTCTCCGCGCCGACACCATCGACGGAACTCGTCGGCCCATCGATCGGTGCGTCGAGTGCCTCGGTATCGACGCGATCGCCGTCGTTACGGTCGGCCACGAAGCCAAAGGCGACTACCGCCACCGTGGCGGTGATCAGAATGATGAGCTTGGCGCGCACGTCGCGGGGTCTCTCCAGCCGTTCTCTTGGTGTTTTACTGGTGTCGACACCGCTCGAACACCAACAGAATGCATCAGGTCAGCGTGGGAATGATCGCGGCCATGAGCTCACCCGCTTCGGTGGGGTTGTGACCGACCTCGACGCCTGCCGCGCGCAACGCGTCCATCTTGGCTTGCGCAGTGCCTTTGCCGCCCGAGACGATGGCGCCCGCGTGACCCATCTTCTTGCCGGCGGGGGCAGTGACGCCCGCGATATATGAGACCACGGGCTTGGTCATCTTCGCCTTGATGTACTCGGCTGCTTCTTCTTCGGCTGATCCGCCGATCTCGCCGATCATCATCACGGCCTTGGTCTCGGGGTCGGCTTGGAACGCCTCGAGACAGTCGATGAACGACGTGCCCGGTACCGGATCGCCGCCGATGCCGACACACGTGGTGACACCGATGCCCTTTTGCTTGAGTTCGTACAGCGCTTGATAGGTGAGCGTGCCCGACGGGCTGACGATGCCGACCGGCCCGCCCTCTTTCGCGATGTGGCCGGCAGTGATGCCGATGTTGCACTTGCCCGGCGAGATGATGCCTGGGCAGTTGGGTCCGAGCAGACGCACGCCGGGAAAGTCCCGCTTGAGTTTGTTGAAGAACCAGGCCTCGTCGTGGGCCGGCACGCCTTCGGTGATCACCACGATGAACGTGACGCCGCCCTCGGCCGCCTCCATCACCGCACCCTTCACGCCGGCTGCAGGGATGAACACACACGACGCCGTGGCGCCCGTGGCCTTCACCGCTTCGGCGACCGACGCGAAGATCGGAATGCCCTCGATCTCGGTGCCCGCCTTCTTCGGATTGGTACCGGCCACGACCTTGGTCCCGTACTCACGGTTCAAGAGGCCGTAGTACTTGCCTTGCGAACCGGTCAGGCCTTGGTAGATGACCTTGGTGTTTTCATCAACGAATATCGACATTTTCCGAAAATCTCTCTCGATCAGGAACGAGCGTTGGCCAGCGCGACAGCTCGGCGCGCCGCGTCGAGCATCGTGGGTTCCATCATCAATGTGTCCGACAGGTGTGGCTGCAGGATTGCCCGACCCTCGTCGGCGTTGGTGCCGTCGAGGCGAATCACGATGGGCGAATCGATGCTCACCCGTTTGAGCGCTTCGATGATGCCGTTGGCCACTTCTTCGCCTCGCGTGATGCCGCCGAAGATGTTGATGAAGATGGACCGCACGTTGGGGTCGTTGTTGATGACCTCGAGCGCGCCGGCCATGACTGCGGCATTCGCACCGCCGCCGATGTCGAGGAAGTTGGCCGGCTTGCCCCCAACCTGGTTGACGACGTCGACTGTGGCCATCGCGAGACCGGCGCCGTTGGCGATGACACCAACCGCGCCCTCGAGGCCGACGTATTGCAGGCCCTTCTCGTTGGCGGCCTTCTCGCGTTCGTCGCGTGGTTGCGTGGCGTCGTACGAGACGTAGTCGGCATGCCGGAACACCGCGTTGCCGTCGAGGCTCACTTTGGCGTCGAGCGCGTGGACCGCGCCTTGCGGCGTCAAGATCAGCGGGTTGATCTCGACGAGGTCGGCATCGCCATCGACGTATGCGCGATATAGCTTTTGCAGAATATCGACCGCGCCGTTTTCGGCAGCCGGGTTGAGCTTGGCCGCTTTGACCCAGGCGCGGCAGGTTGCCTCGTCGAGACCGTCGACAGGATCGATCCAGATCTTTGCGATCGCATCGGGGTCGCTCTCCGCGACCACTTCGATTTCGACGCCGCCCTGTGCCGACAACATGCCGAGGTACTGCTTCTTGGAACGATCGAGGGTGAAGCTGGCGTAGTACTCCTCGGCGATGTCCGACGCGTGCTCTACCCACACGATCTTGACGACATGCCCCTTGATGTCCATGCCGAGGATCTTCCCCGCATGCTCGCGAGCCTCGGCGGCGTTGTTGGCGAGCTTGATGCCGCCCGCCTTGCCGCGCCCGCCGACGTGCACCTGTGCTTTGACCACGACGGGGTAGCCGGCGCGGTCGGCGATGGCCACCGCTTCGTCGACGGTCTCTGCTGCACCCCCTGATGACACGGGGATGCCGAACTGTGCGAAGAATTGCTTGCCCTGAAATTCCAGCAGATCCACGAGCGATCCTCCCGGGCGCCGCGCCCGTGGCGTCCGAATTTTGTTGTTGGTTTGTCGCCTCGATCTGGGCGCAGGCTCGGTTGCCCGCTCGGCGAGGACCCGGGGGATACTAGGCACGTGCAGTACTCGTCTTCTCATTGGGTGGCGTGTGGAGAGACGGGCCGGGTGATCGGCTGATGCCCGTCGCTCGCGGCCCCCGCATGACCGCTCGCAGTGCCATCGTGGTGGGCGCCGCCGGTGTCGTCACCGCCGTGATCCTCATGCTCTTCGTCCTGTGGGTCACGAGCCAGAACGGAAACAAGGTCGAATTCCGGCTGGGTGA
>JBDSMH010000097.1:0-55126 GCA_039915945.1 Acidimicrobiales bacterium
GTCGTCGGCACCAAGTTCGACCAACCGTTGTTCGGTCTCAAAAACCCGACGAACGGTCAGGTAGAGGGGTTCGATGTCGAAGTGGCCAAGATCGTCGCGCGGGCAATCTTCGGTAGCGACATCACCAACAAGGTCGAATACCAAGAGGCAACCTCCAAGGTACGCGAGACCGTCATCCAAGACGGCAAGGTCGACATCGTCGTTGCGACCTACACGATCAACGACGAGCGCAAGAAGGTCGTCGATTTCGCCGGCCCCTACTACGTCGCCGGCCAAGACATCCTCGTGAAGAAGGCCAACACCACCATCACCGGCGTCGAATCACTCGCCGGTAAGAAGGTGTGCACGGTGCAAGGGTCGACCTCGCTCACCAACGTGCAAAAGGCGGTGCCGACCGCTGATGTCTCGATCACCTTCGACAAGTACTCGTTGTGCGTCGAGGCGTTGAAGGATGGTCGTGTCGAAGCAGTGACGACCGACAACGTGATCTTGCTCGGCTTCATCAACGATGACCCGGCCAATCTCAAGCTGGTCAACAAGCCGTTCACGACGGAGCCATATGGCATCGGTGTGAAGAAGGGCGACACGGCCTTCCGCACGTTCGTCAACGACACGCTCGAGAAGGCCTACAAGGACGGATCATGGAAGAAGGCATGGGACGACACCGCAGGCAAGACCGGCCAAGCGGCTCCGACGCCTCCCTCCGTGAACCGATACTGATCACCGGCGCCCGAGAGATTGTGTAGGCAAAGGCCGGCCCACAGGTGAGCGTCTTCTTCGACAACCTCGACATCTTCTGGGCCGGCCTGCGCACAACGGCGGCGCTGACGGCGCTGTCCTTCGTTTTCGCGCTCGCCATCGGTACCGTGCTCGCGTCGTGTCGCGTCAGCCCGATCAAGCCGTTGCGCATCGCGGCCATGACCTATGTCGAGATCGTGCGCAACTGCCCACTGACAGTACACATCCTCGTGGCCTTCTTCGGATGGCCGAAGCTCGGTTTTCGCTACAGCCCGTTCGTCACGGCCGTCATCGTGTTGTCGTACTACACGGGCGCATTCGTCGGCGAGACGATCCGCGCCGGCATGAACACGGTGGGGCGCGGGCAAGTCGAAGCGGCTCGATCGATCGGGCTCGGGTTCGCCGACACACTACGGCTCGTCGTGCTGCCGCAGGCCGTGCGAGCTGTGATTGCTCCGCTCGGGTCGCTGCTCTCGGCGCTCGTGCGCAACTCCGCGATCGCCTACACCATTTCGGTGCTCGACATCATGGGTCGTTCGGATCGGCTCATCACCACCACGGCGCAGCCCCTGGCGGTGCTGGTCGGCGCGGCGCTCACGTACTACGTGCTCACGATCCCGCTGGCCTTCGGCATCAACGCCGTTGATCGACGGCAGAGGATCGCCCGATGAACGATCTCGTACTCGGCGATGATCTCGGGCCGCGTGGGCGTCGCCGAGTCGCAATCGCGACCGTCGTGTCGCTCGTAGCGATCGTCATCCTGGTGTTGTTGGCGGTCAAGCGATTCCATGACAAAGGTCAGCTCGATCGCAAGCTGTGGGAGAGCATCTTCACTCGCTCGACCGCCCGCTTTATGTTCACCGGTCTGCGCAACACGCTCACCGCGGCGCTCGTCGCGATGGCGATCGCGTTGATGCTCGGCATGGTTGGCGCGTTCGGACGCCTCAACCCTCATCGCTCGGTGCGGGGCACGTCGATCCTGCTGATCGAGTTGTTCCGCGCCACGCCACTGGTGCTGCTGATCTACTTCGCGGGTGTGGCGGTACCTCGTTACCTGTTCGAGCTGAGCTCGTACTGGTATCTGGTCATGGCGCTGGCGCTGTACAACGGCTCGGTCATCGCGGAGGTCTTCCGGGCGGGGATCCTCGCGCTCGGCCGCGGGCAGCGCGAGGCCGCACTCGCGATCGGCTTCACCGAGGGCCAGGCCTTGCGCCGCGTGCTGTTTCCGCAGGCGGTTCGCAGCATGGTCCCCGCCATCATCAATCAGCTCGTCACGTTGCTCAAGGACTCGTCGCTCGGTGCGTTGGTTCTCGTACCGGCAGTCGACGACCTACTGCGGCGCGGTCGTCAGGTCGGTGAATTCAACCGAAACCCGCTGCAGGCATTGCTCGTCACCGGGCTCGTCTATGTAGTGGTGAATTTCGCGCTGACGAGTCTTGCCCGCCGCCTCGAGAGCCGTCAGTCGCGGATGGAGCGCGCCCGTATCGAGCTCCAGTGGTCGCAACTGCAACGCAACACGGCCTGATCACTACACTTCGGCCGTGCAGATCGGTCGGGTTGGACAGCTGTGGTCGTATCCCGTCAAGTCGTTCGCCGGTGTCTCTGTCGACGTCATGTCGTTCGAAGACGAAGGTCCTGCCGGCGACCGCGCATGGGGTGTCTACGACGTCGAGGCCGATGTGGTCATGTCGGCCAAGCGCGTCGGTGCCCTGTTGTTCGCCTCGGTGGACGGCGACGTCGCCACGCTCCCCACGGGCGCGTCGGGCCGGCTGGGTGATGCGACGCTCGACGAATCGCTGAGTGAATGGCTCGGGCGTTCGGTACGCATGGTGCACGTCGACGAAGAACCGACGCTGCGCCAAGAGATGCACCGCGACAACGAAGACGACACGTCGCTCGTTATTCGGTGGCGCACACCGCGGGGTCGTTATGTCGATCTGTTCCCGTTGCATCTGATGGCGACGGTGTCGCTCGATCAAATGGCTCGAGCGCACCCTGATGTCGATTGGGACGTGCGTCGGTTCCGACCCAACGCGTTGTTCGAAACCGATGTGCCCGAAGAAGAGTGGCTGGGGCGCACGTTGTGCATCGGCGCAGTCGAACTGTCGGTTCCCGATCAGCTCACCGAGCGTTGCGTCATGACAACCCGCGCGCAACCTTGGTTTGGCGAGCAGCGTTCGATACTTCGCACCATCGCCCGCCATCGGCGGGGTTTCGAAGGCCCACTCACGGCCGGCTCGGCCGGCGCACAACTGGGCTGTTACGGCGAGGTGGTCGTGGCCGGCACCATCCGCGTCGGCGACGCGGTGGAGCTCACGTAGCTGTCGACGCCCATCAGCTCCGGTCGCTGAACGAGTGGTGTTCGTGGCTCACCGTCCATCCGCTCGCATCCTTGCGGAGCCCGATGGTCAAGCGCAGCAGGTTGACCGGCGTGGCCGCGAGGTCCTCCGGCGTTCCGCAGCGCAGAAGTGCCCACGCAAACGCGACGTCCTCACCCGCGACGACGTCGAGCTCGACGATCTCGAATGAGCTGCCGGACCGTTGCCACTCGAAGAATGGCGGCCATGACGCACGGTAGGCATCGATGCCGCGCACGCCTTGCTCTGGCGGTGGTACATCGAACATGACGATGTCGACCGCGTGGTTGGCGAGCACCGTGTCCATGTCTCCGTGGTGCACTGCCTCGGCCCACCTCATGATGAGCTCTCGAATCTCTCGTTCGTCGTCCATGTGAGGTGAGACGGACGAGCGACGTCGAGATCATCGGTCGACTTCGGCGGCTCGGTTGACTTTAGGGCGGAGCGAACATCAGGCCCCGAGGAGATGCTTCCGAGATCAGCCCCGCAACGCCGGCGCGGGCAACAGGGCAGGCGCGTCATCGAGCGCCTTCGAATAACCGGGCCGGGTGACGCGCACGATGGCCAGAATGACGAGCGATAACGCGGCGCCGCCGACGGTGACGCGGCGCAGTCCGAAGCGATCGCCGAGCTGACCTTCGACGTTCACGGAGAAGGCGTACACGGTGCCCAGGATCACCTGGTTGAGCGAGACGATGCGGCCCCTCAGCGCGGCCGGCGCTCGTAGTTGTGCGGTTGTGGAAAAGCTCGACAGCGCGGCGAAGTAGAGCGCGCCGACGAACAAGATCGCGATGACAGCCACCGGGATGTTGGGCGCGAGTCCATAGACGATGACCGAGATCGGCCCCGCAATGATCGCGACCAGCATGACCCGGCGCACGCCGTAGCGCCGCGTGAGCTGGCCGAACGAGACACCCATCACCACTGCCCCCACACCCTGCGCGGTGATGAGCCAGCCGACGTCGCCTTTGTCGCCGTCGAAGACCTTTTCGACCACCGCCGGGATGAGCCCGATGAAGGGCGCGACGCACAGCGTGTTGAGACACAGCGCCAGCATCGTGATGCGCATGCCCGGCTCGTTCCTTGCGAATCGGAAGCCTTCGGCGATCGCTCGCATGATCGGCGCGGGCACGAACTGCTGCTTTGGCAAGGTGATCGTCACCAGCGCGACGACAACGGCGAAGAAGCTGGCCGCGTTGACTGCTAGCACCCATCCGATGCCCCACTGTTGGTACACGAAGATGCCGGCGACCGGGCCGATCACCCGGCCAAGGTTCCATGACGCCGAGCTGAGCCCGACCGCGCCGCCGAGCTCGGATGTCGGTACGAGCTCAGGCAGGATCGCCTGGAACGCGGGGAACGCCAGCGCAAAGATGCACCCGTTGGCCAGGGCATAGAGCGCGATGACCGGAGCGCCCGGGGTCGAGGTCGCCATCCCGAGGGTGAGCAACGAGGCGAACACGGCCTGCGCCAGCGTGGCCGTCATGAAAATGGCTTTGCGCGAATAGCGGTCGGCCATCGCGCCACCGAGCGACCCGAGCAGCGCGGTGGGCGCGAACTCTGCCGACGCCACGGCCGCGCCCCAACCCGCGCTCTGCGTGAGATGGACCGTGTAGTAACCGAGCGCCGCCGCCTGCATCCAGGTGCCGACGTTGGATACGAACGAGCCGGTCCACACAACGGCGAAGCTGCGGTGTCGCAGTGGAGCAAATGCGCCGGCCAGCTTCATGCGGTCGACAGTAGGCGACCGATTCACAGTTCGTGTTCGGCCAGGTCGCGGAACGCTTCGGGCACGGAACCGTGCTCGGAGAGGACGATCGATGCGTAGCCGACCGCGGCGTGGCCAAATCGCCGGCGTACGGCGTCGACCGATTGATCGACCGCCCATCGCGTGGCGCCGAGGCGCGAGCCGGGGCGGATGGCGTCGTCGGGCGGCGCGGGCACCAGGGGCAACTCGAGTTGCAGCACCGGTTGGTCGACGAGATTGGAGACGGAAATGGCGAGTAGCGAGATGTGGCGTTCGCCCGGGTGATCCGACAAGGCGGCGTGTACGAGCGCTTCGGCCACCTCGGTGAGGGTCAATGTGGTGGCGATGGCAACGGGCAGCGTGCGAGAACGCGTCACCGCGCGCATATTGCCGAAGCGCACGCGCACGGTGATCGTGCGCCCCGCGCGGCGTTTGGCCCGTAGTCGTCCCGCGACGCGATCGGCGAGGTGACCCAACACCGGATGGATGACCTCGGGTGTCGCACCCCGACGACCCATCGCGGACTGCGCGCCGACCGACGATGCACGACCTGACGGCTTCACCTGTCGTTCGTCGTCGTTGGCCGCGAGCGCGCTGACCTTGGCGCCGAGCACTTGGCCGAGCAGCGCGCGCAGTGAGTCGTCGGGCGACTCAGCCAATTCACCCACGGTGCGGATGCCTCGCTCGGCGAGTTTCTTTTGCGTCACGGGCCCAATACCCCAGATGAGGCCGACCGGCAGCGGGTCGAGAAAGGCGCGCTCGTGATCGGGGTGCACGACCACCATGCCGTTGGGCTTGGCGACTTGCGATGCGACCTTGGCGAGATGCTTGGTGCGAGCGGCGCCCACCGAGATGGGCAGACCGATCTCGTCACGCACGCGGCGGCGGATCGATTCTCCGATCACCTCGGCCGGACCGAACAGATGCACCGAACCCGACACGTCGAGAAACGCTTCGTCGATCGAGATGCGTTGCACGAGCGGAGTGAAATCGTCGAGGACTGCCATCACCTGATCGGCGATGCGTTGATAGTTGGAGAAATGGCCGCCGACGAAGATCAGCTGTGGACACAGTTGCTTGGCCCGCCACCCGGCCATGCCGCCCGAGACTCCGAAGCCCTTCGCCTCGTAGGACGCGGCGAGCACGACGCCACCGCCGACCGCGATCGGCTTACCCCGCAACGAGGGATCGAGCAGCTGCTCGACCGAGGCGTAGAACGCGTCGAGGTCGGCGTGCAGGATCGTCGGGGTAGAGCGCACTACTCGGTCACCCTATACGAACACCTGTACGATTCGCAAGGAAATGCGAGGTCGGGTCGGGCACGCGCGGTCCTGGCTGCGAGTTCGTGTCGGGCCCGACGGTCTGTTCGAATGCCGGTATGGAGTTCGGTGTCTATTGCCCCAACATGCATCACGGGATCGGGCTCGACGCGTTCCTCGGCCGTCCGTTTCCGCCGGGTCTCGCGATCAGCCGCGAGACGATGGCCGCAGTGGCCGATCTCGCAGAGGAGACCGGGTTCGACGCGCTGTGGTTCGGAGACCACGTCATCTTCCCGAGGCACACGGGGTCGTCCTACCCAATCGTCGACAAGCCCAACGGCACCGAGGTTCGCGCCGAGCCGGTGTTCGATCCGCTGGCGGTGATGGCGTGGCTCGGAGCGCGCACGCAACGGATCCGTCTCGGGCTGAGTGTCTTGGTCGTGCCGTATCGCAATCCGGTGGTGACGGCGAAGTTCTTCTCGACGCTCGACGTACTCACCGAGGGCCGCGTCATCATCGGTGCCGGGGTGGGCGTGATGGAAGAAGAGTTCGAGGCGCTCGATGCGCCGTACGAAGCGCGCGGCGCCGTTACCGACGAATACCTCCGCCTCATGCGCGAGCTGTGGACCGCAGACGATCCGTCGTTCGAGGGTGAGCACTACACATTGAAGCCCGGGCTGCGCTTCCTACCGAAACCGGTGCGGGGCACCATCCCGATCTGGATCGGCGGCAACACCGGACGCGCGCTGCGCCGTACGGCGCGCCTCGGCGATGGGTGGCTGGCGGTGTACATGAAGCACGACGACCTGCGCGCCAAGTGGCAACAACTGCAGGACTTGATCATCGCGGAAGGCCGCGACCCGGCCGAGGTGACGTTGGCGCACCAGATGCGGTTCTTCATCAACAACGAGCACTATCCCGACGCCCCGCCCGGTGTTGGTTCGGTGGCCAAGGTCGTCGATGACCTCGCGCGTATGGCCGAGATCGGCGTGCAACACCTCGAGTTGGCGATGCCGCCCGGCCCGACGACCGAGGCCATACTCACGCAGATGCACCACTTCGTCGAAGATGTGCGACCCCAGTTACCAACGAGTGCACTGAACAAAGTGGAGGCGCCATGACCGAATCCAACGACCTCGAACGACGAGTGCGAGTGCTCGAGGATCGGCGCGAGATCGAGGATGTCATCATCCGCTACGCCACTGCCGTCGACAGCCAAGACGACGCATTGCTCGAGACGTGCTTCACCGACGACGCGACCGCCAGTTTCGCCGGCGTGCCCGCCGGCCCGGGTGGCGCGGCGATCGTCGCGTTCCTCGCATCGCTGCGCGGTGCCCCGATCATCGGGAGCATGCATCGCTTCGGCAATGTGGTCGTGACGCTCAATGGTGACGAGGCCGACGTCAAGAGCAGGGCCGTCGTTTTCGGTGTACGGGGAGAGCCCTTGCAACTGCGGGAGCGGGGCATCAGCTACCACGACCGCTTCGTGCGGACGGCGGCGGGCTGGCGCATCGCGCACCGGGCGCACACACCTTCGTGGGAGGGCGCAGCCGAGAACGTGCCGCTCACGCCGATCCCAGGGCCGCGACAACAAGACGGGACCGCGCATGCAGGTTGACGTCATCGTCGTGGGTTCGGGCGGCGCCGGCATGAGTGCCGCGCTGACCGCAGCGGTCGGTGGGGCAGAGGTTTTGGTGCTCGAGCGCACCGAGCGTCTGGGTGGCACGACGACCTACTCGGGTGGCGCGCTGTGGATACCCAACAATCGGTTGATGGCCGAGGCCGGTATCAAGGATTCACGCGAGGACGCGCTGACGTACCTCCGCACGTTGACGAACGGTTTCGTGCCGGAGTCGATGTTGTCGACCTTCGTCGATTCGGCGAACGAGATGGTCGAGTTCTTCGAGATCAACGCCGCGTTCGACATGAGTTGTCGCTACGCGCAAGCCGACTATCAGCCGACGTTCGAAGGTGCGAAAGAAGGCGGTCGCTGCATCGAGAGTGATCGCATCGTGTACGCGCGTGAGATGGGTGAGTTCGCGGACTCGATCCGCAGTTCGTACGCCGCGATCGCGTCGCCGTTCCACGCGAACCTCCACACGAGCGCCGAGTTGGCGCAAATGCAGCGCACCGGTGTCGACATCGATCCCGCAATAGCGGAGGAGCGCGCGGCGCAGGGTGCGTTGATGCGCGGCCGTGGCTTGGTGGCGAGCCTTTTGCATTCGGGCATGAAGCTCGGCATGGCCGCGTTGTTGCGCACCTCCGCAATCAAGTTGCTCAAGGAGCGCGACCGGGTCATCGGCGTGGAGGTCGAGCGCGACGGTGCGCGCGAGCAACACTTGGCGCGGCTCGGTGTCGTGCTGGCGACGGGTGGCTTCGAGTGGAACGCGCAGATGGTGCGGGGCTTTCTCGGCATCCCGCAGTTGACGCCGGCGAGTCCGCCGACAGGTCTCGGGCTGGGGTTGGGGCTCGCTTTGGAGGCGGGCGCCGCGATCAGCAACATGACCAACGCGTGGTGGGACGTGGTGATGCACGAGCCCGGTCAGATCTATGACGGCAAGCCGTACTACCAGACGACGACGTTGTGGCGGGGTAGGGCGGGCACGATGATGGTGAATCGCCACGGCCGGCGCTTCGTCAACGAGTCGATGAACTACAGCGACATGGGCGTCATCATGAAGGCGTTCGATCCGTTGGCCTACGAGCACCCGAACATGCCGAGCTACATCCTCTTCGACGGTGTGCTGCGCGAGAACTTCCGCATCGGCAGCCTCAACCCCGGCACCGCGGACCCCGACTGGTTGATCCGGTCCGACAGCATCACCGAGCTGGCCGAGCGCTCCGAGATCGACGCCGACGGTCTCAAAGCGCAACTCGAGATCTTCAACCGCAACGCCGCGCGCGGCACCGATCCCGACTTCCATCGCGGTGACGATCCCTACGACCGTTATCGCGGCGACCCGGACTCGCTGCATCCGAACCTGCGTCCACTCGAGCCGCCCTACTACGTGATGCCCCAGACGTTGGGATGTCTCGGCACCAAGGGCGGCCCGGTCACCAACGAAGACGCACAAGTGCTCGACCTCCACGACCGACCCATCCCCGGGCTTTATGCCTGCGGCAACGTCATGTCCAACGTGTTCGGCTTTTCGTACCCCGGCCCCGGCGCCACTCTCGGCTCGGGCCTCACGTTCGGCTACCGCGCCGGACGCCACCTCACCCGCAATCGCGTGTAGCAACCGCGCCTGACCCACCCGTTCTCGCAGCACAACGTCGAGCTATGTTCCACGTTGTGCTGCGAGTTCGGGAAGTGTCGGGCGATAGTCGTACAGGCGTTATCTCGACGTCGGTAGTTCTGGGGAGGCGCACACGTCGAAGATTTGGTCGCGCAGGAAGCTGATCGGTGCCGGAGGGGTCGCGGCGCTCGCCCCGGTGGTGGCGATGAGTGATCGGGCGCAAGCGGCGCCGCTCGCGGCGATCGTCGTGCTGCCGCAGCCGGTTCGCGTCTTCGATTCGCGTACCGCGCTGGCGGCACTCGGTGGCGGCAAGCTCGCGTCGGGCAACTCCGTGGGCGTCTCCGTCGGTGGCATCACCGACGACCAATCGAACCCCGCGTCGGTCTTCGTCAACGTCACGGTCACCGACACCGAAGGGCGCGGCTACTTGGTGGTGCGAGGCTCCGACCTCAGCGGTTTGCACCCGCTCCCACCGACCTCGAACGTCAACTGGTCGGCCGACGGACAGACGGTCGCGAACCTCGTCATCACGCCGGTCGGCGGGGAGAACACCCTCGAAATACACGCCGGCGGGGCCGGGCGCACGCATTTCATCGTCGACGTGCAGGCCTACGTGCCGTCGCTCGTGATCTGAGGCTTGTTCAGTCGAAGCGCACGGGCAGCTTGTTCGGCCCGCGCAGCAGTTGGATGAACGATCCGCCGATGCGAACATCGCTACCGTCGCCGTCGAAGCGCAACCGGGGGAGGCGCGTGAGCAACACGCGCAACGCGATTTCGAGCTCGGCGCGCGCGAGGTGGACGCCAAGGCAGTAGTGCACACCGAATCCGAACGTGAGGGTGACTGCAGGCCGACGGTCGATATCGAACCGATCGCCGTCGGGGAACACCGCGGGGTCTCGGTTGGCGGCGCCGACGCCGAAGATGAGCGGCGTTCCCGCCGGAATCGCCACGCCGTTCCACACGACGTCATCGCGGTTGCGGCGCGGCAGCATCGGCACCGGCGGGCTCCAGCGCACGCCTTCTTCTGCGGCCGCCGCGCACAGTGAAGGATCGGCGATCACGCGGGCGAGTTGATCGGGATTCTTCAGCAGCGCGTAGATGGTGCTGCCGAGGCCGAGATAGGTCGTGTCTGCACCAGCGGGGAACAAGAGTTTCAAGAACGCAAAGATCTCGGTGTCGGTCAGCCGTTGTCCATCGATCTCTTCGGTCGCGAGCTTGGACAACAGGTCGTCACCCGGGTTGTCGCGCCGATCGTCGAGATGCGGGCGCACGAAGTCCTCGAACTCTTCGGAACACGCCATCGCGTGCGCGTAGTTCATCTGAATGTCGAGCATGCCGAGTGCCCACCGGGTGACGTCGTCTTCGGCGTGCTGGGGGAGGCCGAGCATCGCCAGGATGATCTTGGCCGGATAGGCGCGGGTGAACTCCGCAACGAGATCGGCCCGCCCACGCGGTTCGAAGCGATCGATGAGTTCGTGCGCGACGGGCTCGAGGAGCGGTGTCATCAACGGGGGCATGAGGCGCTGGCGAAAGCCGGGCGAGGCGAGTGCCCGATTGACTCGGTGCTCGCCGCCTTCCATCGCCTGCATGTTGCGGCCCATCACGTCGGTGACGGTGTTGCCGTAGAACTCGGCCGACGGGAACGTCGCCTCATCCTTGAATGCCGCGTGCACGAGTTCGTAGCTGGTGAATATGACGGCGGGCTGACCGAAGCAGCGAACCCACGCCGCCGGTTTGGTGGCGCGTAGGCGAGCTAACCGTTCGTCGAGATCCTCGAGGTCGTCGAGCGCATAATCCGCGTCGTCGTCGAGCGTGTCTGGCACAGCAATGGCCATCGCGTCCCCCCGGTCGTTCGTGGCGGGACGAGTTTGCCACATTGCGCCGGGGCGATTACTCCTGCTTGATCGGTAGACGCACGCGGATCACCGTCTCGCCCGGCCCGGAACGAACGATCGAGATCTGGCCGTGGTGGCGATCGACCACGATCTGGCGCGAGATGTCGAGGCCCAGGCCGGTGCCCTTGCCGACATCCTTCGTGGTGAAAAAGGGCTCGAACGCACGAGCCTGTGCCTCGGGGGTCATGCCCTTGCCCGAATCGGTCACCTCGACGACCACGGTTTCGCCATCGGCATGCACCGCGATGTGCAGTGTGCCGTTGTTGTCCATCGCGTCGACGGCGTTGCCGATGAGGTTCGTCCACACCTGGTTGAGTGCGCCGGGGTACCCGTCGATCTGCGGCAGCCCGGCGTCGTAGGACCGGCCGACTCGTACATCGTCACCGATGCGGTGGCGCAGCATCGTCAGCGTGCTCTCGATGCCATCGACCACGTCGAACGTTTGCCGGGCGGCCCGATCGAGTTGCGTGTACGTGCGGCCCGAGTTGACGAGATCGGCGATCCGCGTCGTCGAGTCCCGCATCTCGCGGAGAATCGTGTTGATCGACACGGCACTGGTGACCCACTCGAGACTGGCCTCGAGCTTGTCGCGACCGACCACCGCGCTGATGCGCGTACACCAGTCGATGTCAGCCCCCGCCGCGGCCAGTGTCGAAGCGATTTGCGACGCCGCCTCGACGCCTTCGCGTTCGAGCCAGCCGGTCAACTCGTCCTCACGATCGGCGAGGGCGAGCGGGTCGTGGTTCGTTGGCATTACCTCGTCGAGGTCGCGGCGCATCGCGTCGAGGGCGATGAATTCCGCAGCCTTGAGTTCGTGCGTCGCCAACTTCGTGAGCGACTCGAACATGTGGTGGCGGTTGTAATCGAGCGACTCGACCGCACGCGTCGCGGCGGCCGCAGGATTGTTGAGCTCGTGGGTGAGCGTGGAAGAGATCCGGCCCAGCGCGACCAACTTCTCCTGCTCCCGATTGAGCGCTTCCAGACGGCGCACGGTCTGGAAGATCCCCTCGATCAAGTGCACGCCGAAGGGGAACCATTCATGCGCGAGGACCTTCAACTCCGGCGCGGGGAGCTTGAACATGCGGCCGGGTTCAGCGCCGCGTGCGGTGGCCAGATAGTTGGAGTCGGTGTGCCACGCGCGAAAGCCGCCGGCCCATTGGCCCGGACGCTCCATCGCGAAGAGCAGTGTCTCTTCGTGCTCGACGCGCCGGAACAGCTGGACCCGACCTTCGATGAACACCCACAGGAAGTCGGCCGGTGCTCCTTCCTCGAAGAGCACGTCTCCCACACCGAAGACCACCTCTTCGCCGTGCGCGATCAAGGCCGCGATCTGTTCATCGCTGAAGGTGTCGAACAGGAATGTCGAGCGGAGGTCGGCCGGCGTGATCACGTGGTCTCCAGGTACTGATGGACGAGCGCAACTGCCATCGCGCCTTCTCCTACTGCTGCGGCGACTCGTTTCATCGAGTCGAGGCGCACGTCACCGGCGGCGAAGACACCGGGCACGCTCGTTTCGAGGAGGAACGGGTCTCGCAGCAACGGCCAGCGAGAGACCTCGCAGTTGGTGAGCACTCCGCGCCCGGTGATCACGAAACCCTTGTCGTCGCGCGCGACGTCACTGCCGAGCCACGCGGTCCTGGGCGCGGCGCCGATGAACGCGAACAAGAAGTTGGTGTCGACCTCTTCGCGGGCGCCCGAGTCGATGTCGGCGACTGTGATGGCCTCGAGGTGACCGTCGCCGCGCGCCTCGACGACTTCGCTGCGGGGACGCACCTCGATGTTTTCGGTCGCGGCAATTCGCTCGATCAGATAGCTGGACATCGAGAGCTCGAGGTCTTGGCTGCGCACCAACATCACGACGCGTTGCGCGTAACGGGCCAGGTTGAGCACCGCTTGCCCGGCGGAGTTCGCGCCGCCGACCACGTAGACAATTTCTCCCGCGCATGCCGCGGCCTCGCCCGCGCTGGCCCCGTAGTAGACGCCGCGACCTTCGACGGCTTCGATACCCGGAGCATCGAGGCGCCGGTACGAGACACCCGTGGCCAAAACGATTGCTCGCGACTCGATCTCGGCGTTGTCACCGAGACTCAGCGCTCTGACGGGGCCGCGCACGTCGAGCCGGAGGGCGTCGCGCGCGAGCACCATCTCGGCCCCGAACCGCGTCACTTGCGCGACGGCGCGGTGGGCCAGATCGGCCCCCGACAGTCCCTTCGGGAAGCCGAGGTAGTTCTCTATGGCCGCACTGAGTCCGGCTTGCCCGCCCGGCGCCTCGCGCTCGACGACGATCGTCTTGAGGCCCTCGGATGCGCCGTAGACCGCGGCGGCGAGACCGGCGGGGCCGGCACCGATGATGCAGAGGTCATAGACGACGTTGTCCCTGCCGCTGGTCCGCAGGCCCAATGCCGAGGCGACTTCGAGCGTCGTCGGCGCACGAAGTGCGTCCTTGTCCGGCACGAGCACGAGCGGCAGGTCCGAAGGCGCGGCGTTGGCCAGTGCGACCAGGTGCCGCCCTTCCTCTTCGCGTTCGATGTCGAGCCACCCGTGTTGCACGTGATTGCGGGTCAGGAACGTGCGGATTTCGTGGGATCGATCGGACCATCGATGTCCGATTACGCGCACATCGTTGGTCAGCGTGGGATTGGCCCGCCGCCAGTCTTCCAACAGATCGTCGAGAACCGGGAACAACCGCTCCTCAGGAGGGTTCCACGGCTTCATCAGGTAGTAGTCGAGCCCGATGTCGTTGATTGCTTTGATCGCAGCGTCGGTATCGGCATACGCCGTGAGGAGCACGAGTTTGGCGTCGGGGCAATGCTCCTTGGCTTTTTCCAGGAATTGCACGCCGGTCATCTCCGGCATCTTTTGATCGGAGACGATCAACGCGACCGGTTGTCCTCGCAACGCCAGCGTGGCCAGCAACTCGAGGGCCTGCGCCCCCGAAGTCGTAGGCAGGATCCGGTAGTCCGACGCGTACTTGTCTCGCAGATCGCGCGCGATCGCCGCCGACACTCCCGCATCGTCATCGACTGAAATGATTGCCGGCTTGGCCATGCCCACCCTTTCGGGTACGGGACCTTACTCCCGCGCCAGTCGGTGTCGCATCCGCGGTGGTGCCACTGCGCGCGTGCTGGTGGCGTGCGCAATGATCGGCCGATGCACTCACTTGCGGGTAAGCGAGCCATCGTGACCGGTGGTGCGTCTGGCATCGGCTACTCGACTGCGCAGGCGCTGGCCGCGGCGGGCGCACTGCCGGTCCTCCTCGATGTCGATGTGGCTGCGGGCGAGCAGGCGGCGCGTGCGCTCGATGTGCCGTTCATCCCCATCGACGTGGCGGATGCATCGTCATGGATCGACGTCGTCGCCCGCGTCGAGCGTGAGTACGGCCGACTGGATATCGCATTTCTCAACGCGGGTGTGCGCGGTGGGCCTCCACTGATCGAAGACCTGGCCCCGGAACAACTCGTGCGAGCGCTCGGTGTCAATCTGGCCGGTGTCACCTTTGGCATTCGCTATTGCCTCGCGCTGCTCGCCCGACACGGTGGCGCCATCGTGGTCACGGCGTCGATCGCCGGTCTGCGACCGTCGGTGGCCGATCCGATATACGGCATGACGAAGCACGGCGTCATCGGGCTCATGCGCAGTCTCGCTCCGCAACTCGCCGAGCGGAACGTCAGCATCAACGCGGTGTGTCCGACAGTGACCGATACGCCGATGGTGCGATCGAACGCCGCGGTTGTCGAGCAGTTCGAGTCACAGTCGTTGCCGATGCTCGAACCCGCGGATATTGCGCACGCGGTGGTGTCGTTGTTACTGAGCGGTGGCACCGGGCAGGCGGTCGTGTGCCGCGTGGGTCACGTACCCGCGCCGTGGAACTTTCCCGCACCTGACGAGTCGACGTCGCTGCCGTTGCCCCGCTGACTCGTCGCGCTCATTCGCGGTGAAGCAGGACATCGACGCGCGCCCGTACCGCGGTGCGCCCGGGTACGGCCGCAACGAGATTCGCGAGGACGAACGCGGCGGGGACCGACAACACGATTGCGACGATCGGAATCGGGACGTGGTCATCGACACCGATATTGCGAGCGACCACTGACCAGACCAAGCGACCGACGACGAGCCCTATCGGGATGCCGAGCACGAGACCGATCGATGCGACCGTGCTCGCTTGCGTGGCAAGCGTGGCGCGGATCTGCGAGCCGACGAACCCCAGTGTCTTCAGCACCGCCAAGTCACGCGCGCGACGTTGAACCGACGTCACGAGCGCGTGGGTGAGTGCAACGGCCGCCAACAGGACGAGGAACGCCGCGATGATGAGCGGGAAGTCGTCGACGTGCGTGAGGTTCCCCAAGTTCGACGGCAGTGTGGTCGACCCGACGGTCACGCTGTCGTCTTCGAGTTCACTTTCGGCGGCGGCGATGTCGACGCCCGAGGCCCACCGAACGAGTACGAGGCCGAAGTACTCGCCGCCCGCGTCGGACGTGAAGGGCTGGGCGCCGGCCTCGGTCAACAACGCGAAGTCGTTGTACGCCCCGGTGTCAGAATCGGGCACGGCGGGGTGGATGAACTCTGGGAACACACCGCGTCCGACGATGGTGAGTGTGCGCGGCGCGTTGCCCTGCAACGACGTTGCCGGAAGGCGGTCACCGACTGCGAGGTCGAGTCGGTCGAGGGTCGCCGCGCCGACGAGGACCTCGTCGGTACCGTTCGGCGCGCGGCCTTCCAGCACCGTGACGAAACCGGAGCCCTTGCGCGTGTCCAGCCCATAGCTCGTCAGCGGTTGGCCCCCGAGAAGGATCGGTTGGACACCCAACGACGCGACGCCATCCACGTTGTCGTCGTCGGACAGGCGTGACGCCAACTGCTCGAGTTCGACGCCGGTCGAAGGACCGTTCACGCTCGTATCCCACGCCCAGCCGTAGGCCGCGCGGTCGTGTACGACCCAATCGAGACCGGATCCGAACGTGAGGGCCGCGACCAACCCGGCAACGCCGGCAACGGCTCCGGCGAGGGCAGGGCGCACGGGAATGGCGGTCCGCCCCCGTCCTGGTTGCAGGGCCATGCGGACGCCGACCACCGCCGCGGACGGCGCACCTATTCGCGCCATACGAGCGAGGATTCGCCCTCCGCCGGGCGCGGGTTCTGAACGATTCGTGAGCCGGCGGGCGCTCCTGCTCGCCGAGAGCGCCGCGAGGGCGGACACGGTCAGCACGATCGCGACGAATCCGAGGCCGAGTACGAACCAGTCGGCGGCGAATCCCGGGTTCGGCTCGACGCGCCGAGCGAAGCCGGTCGGTGTGAGTGGTGACGCCGACATCGCGGCCACGACTGCGATCGCGGCGCCGCCGACGGCGACGAAAACCATCGGGAGAAGCAATGCGGTGAATCGCTGTTGCCCGTTGAGACCGAGCGCACGCAGGACCGGCTGATCGGCACCCGCCACCGCGATCTGACGGGACAACGCTTGTGCGATCGCCACCAAGCCCGCAAGACCCGCCGCGACGGCAAACGCGACGAGTGCGATCGCCTGCACGCTGATGGCATCTTCGATCTCGCCGACGGTCTCGGCCGCGGTCTCGATGATCGCGCCTTCGCTCGCCGGAACAACGCGCTGCACGCCATCGGCAAACGCGGCGATGTCGGCTTCACCGTGCTCGAGTTGCACCTGGAGGATGTCGTCGAAGTGGCCGATGTCGGCGCGGTGGGCGGCGTAGAACGCGGGCGTGAGGAACACGAGCACCGCGCGGTTGGCGAGATCCTCCGCCGCCACACCTACACCGACGACGACGACCTCGATCGTCGGCCCGGCAGGTTCGCCCGGATCCCCACCGGCGATCAGTTGCTCCACCTGCTGTGGCGTCAGAGACGACAGCGTGAGTGGGTCCCCGGCCCTGAGACCAAGGCGGTTGGCCGCTTCGGAGTTCAACAACACTTCATCGGGGTTGTCCGGCGCCGGGCGCCTCCCCTCGATCAGACGAGGCCGGTCGACGACAGTCCCGAAGCGTTCATCCGTACCGGCGATCGGGAGAAGGTTGTCGAGCTCGACGCCGATCGGCTGGACGAACATGAACGACGCGGGCGCGGCGGCCGAGACCTCGGGGAGAGCGGCGATCGCATCGAAGTACTCCGGACCTACCTCGACCGACGCGTCGTTGTTGCTGGTCTTCGTCATGAGCCGGCCCAACGCGCTGTCCGTGCGGCGGGCGCCGGCGAACCCGGTGATGCCGACCCCGCCGGCGAGGCCGATCAGTAGCGCGACGAGGCAGAGCGACCTCCAGCGACGGCGGAGGTCGGACCGAACGATGAGCCAAGTCACTGCCATGACAAAACGATCTAGCCATGTACACGGCAATAGGGCAAGGGTGCTGGCTTTCGTGCCGTTGGGGTGGTGCCTCGTCGACGACAGGCCAACGGATGATGCCTAAGAGTTCCTGGCACGGGCGATGACCGGAAGTGAGTCGAACCGGCGCGCGGCGGCGAACGGGACCCACGTGGGTTCGGCGACGAGGGTCTCGAGATCGGCGCGCGCGACGAGCACCCGCAGCGCCTCTTGGACTTCGGCGCGTGCGACGGCAGCCCCGACGCAGTGGTGGATGCCGAACCCGAATGTCAGATGACGGTTGTCGGTGCGCGTGACGTCGAACCGGTCGGGCTCTTTGAACCGGCGCGGGTCTCTGTTCGCCGATGGCACGCTGACGGTGATGTACGAACCGGCGGGTATGGACACGTCGGCAACCACGATGTCTTCGGTGGGTACACGCGGGATGCCACTGATCGGTGTTTCGTAGCGCGAGATCTCTTCGACCGCACCGAGGAGAAGCGACGGATCGTCCCGCAAACGCCCGAGTTGATCGGGGTGCGACATCAACAACCAGATCGCGATCGACAGCAGCGACTTCGTCGTGTCGTGACCGGCGAACAACAGGTTGATGATCAAAGCCCGCAATTCGTCGTGCGTGAGACGGTCGCCTGCTTCTTCCGCGAGCACGAGCGCGCTCAATAGGTCGTCGCCCGGTGCGGCGCGGCGGCGCTCGATGAGACCTTCGGTGTACGAATTGAAGTCGACCACCGCGCGTTCGATGTCGTGCACCGTGTTCGGCGGAATCACCGCGGAGAACGCCAGTGCGACCGTCGTCGTCCATTGTTCGACGACCTCGTGGTCCTCGGGTGGGAGGCCGAGCATTTCGCACAACACGACGAGCGGCAGGCGATGACAGAACGTCGCCTGCACGTCGGCGCGTTCGTGGTCGAGCAACTCGTCCACGAGTTCGTTGGCGATGGCCTGGACTCGCGGCCGGACGCGCTCCACTTGTTTCGGCGTGAAGGCGCGGCCGACGAGTGAACGCAGGCGCGTGTGGCTCGGAACGTCGTGGTTGTTCATGATCAGCTGCCACCACTCGTAGAGCGGCCCGGCCGTGATGCCTTGGTTCGTGAGCATGCCCTGCAGGGCCTGATGCATCCGCGGGTCGCGTAGCAGTGGTTCGCCGTGCTCGTAGCGCAAGATCTCGACGACACCCGCAGTCGAGCGCACGACTGGCCACTGCTCGCGCAACGGATCGAGCGTGCCGTGGATGTCCTGCCAGTACGCGACGCTCGTCGGGTCGACGATGCCCTCCAGTTCAGCCGGCTTGGTCATTGCCACCGCCCCTCTTCGTCGCGCCACCGTAGAGGATCCGGCTGCGGCATGATCTACAGGGGTGCATCGCCATGATCGAACTCAATGACGAGCTGCGGGCCAGCCTGGCCAACTCGATGACCGACCGCGTGGCGGTCATTGCTGCCTACGTCGATCGTCAAGGGGATCCGCACGTCGGCTTCTATGGCAGTCTCCACGCGTACAGCGACGATCAACTCGCGCTGTGGGCGCGCAAGCCCGACAGCGAGCTCGTCGCCACGCTTCCGACGCACCCGAAGATCGAGTTCGTCTACTCGGACTTCCTCAATTCGAGGATCTACCGCCTTGGTGGGTCCGCTCGCATCGTGACCGACCCGGTCGAGCGCGACCGCGTCTTCGAGGGTATCCACCAGATCGAGCAAGGGCACGACCCAGAGCGCACCGGCGTCGCCATCGTCGTCGATCTCGACCACGTCAGTGGACGCGATTCCAATGGTCGCTTCGCCATGCGACGAGACGACTGAACACTCGTCGTTGCGCGAGACTCGGGCCATGGCAAAGAGCGCGGCCGAAGTTGCAGAGGGGTACTTCGCCTGCATGCGCAACGGGGATGCAGGCGTGGCAGAGCTGTTTCACGAGGACGCCCGCCTCGTCGGCCTCGGCACCGTTGTCAGTGGGCGGCCCGCAATCGCGGAGTTCTACTCGCACTCGATCCGCAATGCATCGCCCGCACCGCGCGCAGCAGCGCCCCTCGCCGTTGAAGGCAACCGTGTTCTCGCTGAGGTGTTCATCGATCTGGCCAACGGCATCACGATGCACGTCGTCGACCTGTTCGAGATCGACGGTGAGCTGATCCGCACCCTCACCTACTTCGTCTCGGACCATCCCTGACGGCTCGTGGCGGTCGACTCAACGATCGACCAGCGCTGACTGCATCGTGGTGTCGCCCCATGTCGGCAGCACGGTTGCCTGCAGATTGCCGAGTCCGCCGCACACGACAATGGCGAACTGCTGTGGTGCAGCATGCATCACGACGCGTCCGTCCGATTCGACGCGACCCTTCTCGGCGAGTGTTGCTCTCGCAGACGCGGGCCAGGCCTCGATGGGTTGCCACGCGTGGAGCAGCAGTTCGGCTTGCAGGTCTTCGACGCGGGGAAACACCGCACGAAAGCGCGTCGCCCACATCGGGTTGACCAACAACATCGTCTGGCCCCGGCCGGGTGGTCCGTGAAAGGCGTTGCCGAGTGGATACGCAAGAGTCCTCGCGATGAGAGCGACGAGATCGCGCGTGTCATGGGTGTTGCCGTCGGCGAACATCAACAGGCCCTTGGCTGCGTGCACCGTGACGACTTCGTCGGTGGGCGCGAAACCGCGCTGCACCGCGAGCGACGGCCACGGCGACCGCTCTTCCCATTCGGCGAAGCACAGACCGGTGACTCGGGCCGGGGTGCCGAACACGGTCTTCGACGTGCTGCCGGCAACCTGCCCACCGATGTTGCGTAGGCAGAGCTGCACGGCGCGGCCGACGGTCATCGAACCGCGTCCCGAACCGCCGCCGAGGCAGCCTGCTTCGTGATCGAAGCCGAGTTCACGCCGGCGCGGGCCGTTGACCACGAGTGCTGACGTGGCGCTCGATGTCGTCGTGACGAGCCCGTACAGATTGTGGTCGGCCTGCGCGAGCGCGGAGAGGCCGGCGACCACGTACGCGAAAGCGGCCGGCTCGACGCCCGCCATCGCCGCATTGATCGCGATCTTTTCGATCGTGGCCGCACCGCGCCGGGGCGGCAGCAACGCGACGACATGGTCAGGTGCGTGCGGCACGGCCGCGAGGAGCTCGAGCACACGCGCCTCGGTCGCGGGGAGCAGCGGCAGACCGTCGCCCCATCCCGCCTGCAGCGAAAGTTCGTAGAGCGCCGCCGCGTCGTCGTCGAGCTCGATGACCTCGCTCTGCAGTGCCTCGTGCGGCTCCATGCCGCTCACCGTAGAAGGATCGTTCTCGCAGCACAACGTCGAGCTGTGTTCGACGTTGTGCTGCGAGTTCGGCTGCGCCGCTACGCGGTGCCCGCCGGTCGTCAGCCGATGGCGCCTGTGGCGCGCAGCGCGGAGATGTCGTCCCACGTATGGCCGAGTTCGAGTAACAACTCTTCGGTGTGCGCACCGTGTTCGGGGGCGGCCCGCAGCGTCGGGGGTCGGTCGTCGAATTGCACCGGTGACGTCACGAGGTCGAGGGGCGTGCGGCCCTGAGCGAGCACCGTTGCGAGATAGCCGTTGGCGATGACTTGTTGGTCGTCGTGCACCTCACGCGCCGTCTGTGCGATCGACCACGGAGTTTGTAGGTCTTGGAACCGTTCGATCCAGTGAGCAAGCGAGTGCGCGCCGAAGGTCTCGTCGAGCGCCGCGACGAGCGCGACGTTGTTGGTGCTGCGCAGCACCGTGGTGGCGAACCGTTCGTCATCGGCCAGTTGTTCGCGCCCGAGGCACTGACACAGATTGCGAAAGTCGGAGTCGGTGCGCACGGCGGCGATGTAGACCTCGCGCTGGTCGGACGTGCGGTAGGCCGCAATGAGTGGCATGCCCGCCTCGCGGTGGCGTTGCCGCGGCAGCGAGTCGATGCCGTACAGCTTGGACGCGACGATGGCCGGCGCCAGCATCCACATGCCGGTGCCGAGTAGCGACGCGTCGACCACGCCGCCGATGCCGGTTCGCTCGCGCCGCAGCAGTGCGGCAGCGACCCCCGCGGCGAGCGCGAGGCTGCTCGTGAGATCGCCGAGGGCCGGCGCGATCAGCACCTGGAACTCGTCGGCGGTGAGCGACGCGGCGTGCCCGATGCCCGATCGGCACCAGAACGCGGTGTGGTCGAACGCGCCGCGCTCTCGTTCTGGGCCACGATCTCCTTGGCCCGTCGCACGTGCGTAGATCAAGCGCGGGTTGACGGCGCACACATCGTCGACGTCGAGCCGCAGTCGATCGCGGCTGTCGGGCAAGAGGTTCGTGACGAACACATCCGCCGTCGCGAACAACTCGTCGAGCACTGCTCGACCGGCGGTGGTCGCGACGTCGAGGGTCATCGATCGCTTGTTGCGATTGAGCTGTTCCCACATGAACGCCAGATCGTCCTCGCGTGGCGGCAAGCCGGCTACCGGATTGCCCCGCATGGGGTCGGCGAAGCTCGGGTGGACGACCTTGATGACGTCCGCGCCCCAATCGCCGAGCACCGCGGCGCAGGCGGGGCCGAAAGCGAACATGGCGAGCTCTACGACTCGGATGCCCTCGAGAACTTTTGGCGGATTATCGGTCACGCGGGGAATGTACCGTTGCCGGCGCGTAGCGTCGTGCTCGATGGATATGCCCAGCGCTCCGGCTGACCCCCTCGGCCTTGTGGATTGGCGTCGCCGTGTCGCCTCGCTCTATGCGAGGGTGCGCGCCGAAGCAGACCCCGCGGTGGCGCACGATCAATGGCGCAACGGTCGCGATGTTCTGCTGCGCACGCATTCCGAATCGCCCATCCCCGCGGCCGAGCGCGCCGCGTTCGCGGGGGCGACCGTGGCGGGGTATGACTCATCGTTGCGTTTCGACGCGTCAGTCGATCGCAACGTCGAGCCCCGTTCGTTCGAAGTCGTCACCGGCACCGACGGTATGGTGCGGTTCAAGAGAGTCGGCGTAGCCCGCCTCGGTGACCTCGCGTTGCTCGACGTCTGGTGGCTCGACCAATACGGCGGGGGTCTGTTCGTCCCGATCAAAGATGCGCTCGCGGGCACGCGCACCTATGGCGGTGGTCGCTACGTGATCGACACCGTCAAAGGCGCCGACCTCGGGTCCATCGGCGACCGCATGATCATCGACCTCAACTTCGCCTACAACCCGTCGTGTGCGTACGACCCCGCATGGGCGTGTCCGCTCGCGCCTCCGGGCAACGTGATCGCATCGCCCGTGCTCGCGGGTGAACTCACGCCTCGATGACCGCGCCCGGACGACCGGCGGTACGATGCACGAGCGGGCGGGCCGAGGATTTTCATGCGCGCACTGGTCCGGCTGTTGACGACGGTTGTCGTCGTCGCCGCACTCCAAGTTCCTGCGAGCGCCAGCTACACCGTCAAACCAGGCGACACGCTGGGTCGCATTGCGGCTGAGGTGGGTGTGTCGACGGTCGAGTTGGCCAGGGCCAACGGGATCGCCGACCCCGATCTGATCCGCGCCGGGCAGGTGCTCGACGTGCCGGGGCAAGAGCCGCCGCCCGAGATCTCCTCGTACACCGTGCAACCGGGCGACACCCTCAGTCGCATTGCCGGTGAGTTGGGTGTATCGCTGGCGGAGTTGGCCAAGGTCAATCGGATCACCGACCCGAATCGCATTCGCGCCGGGCAGGTGCTCGACATACCGGGTCGTGCGCCGTCGCGCGATATCTCCGCGTATCGTCAGCTCGGAACGTGGGTCGACGTGTACGACTACGACCCTGCGTTTGCCGGCGGGTCCGATGTCGCGCAACTCGCGCCGTCGTCGGTCGACGCGATGGCCGCCGCCGGTATTCGCACGCTCTACCTGCAAGCGTCGATCGATTCGCCACGAGCGACGGGCCTGCTCGAAGCGCCCAACCTTCTCGGTGCGTTCCTTACTCGAGCCCACAGCCGCGGCATCAAGGTCGTGGCGTGGTACCTGCCGACGTTCACCGACATCAACGCCGATCTCCAACGGCTGCGGGCGATGCGCGACTTCCGGTCGGCGGGACAGGGTTTCGACGGGCTCGCCGTCGATATCGAATGGACGAATGGCGTGCCGGACACCGCGCGCCGCAACGCCGCGCTCATCGAACTGTCGCGTCGTCTACGCGCCGAGACCGGTACCGCGATCGCCGCGATCGTGCTGCCGCCGGTGTTGTTGGAGGTCGTCAACACGCAGTACTGGCCGCAGTTTCCGTGGCGTCAGTTGGCGTCGTACTACGACGTGTGGTTGCCCATGTCGTACTGGACCGACCGAACCATCGCGTCGGGCTACCGCGATCCGCAGCGCTATACGACCGAGAACATCGCCCGCATCCGCGCCAACCTCGACCAGCCGAAGGCGGCGGTGCACGTGATCGGGGGCATCGGCGGGTCGTCGACCGCCGAGCAATATCGCCGCTTTGTCACCGCCGCCCGCCAAAGCGGAGCCGTCGGGATATCCCTCTACGACTTCCGTATCACCGAGCCGTCGGCATGGCCCATCCTGGCCCGCTGAGGTCTGGGCGCCCCTTCACTCACTGCCGAATGTTCGCTCATAGCCGAGCGTGAACGTTCGATCGATCCATTCCACCCCGAGCTGACCGCTGTCGGGATCGGGTAGGGCGCCTGATTCGATGCGCGCTCGCAGCGCGGCCATTTCATCGGATCGACAAGCTCCTCCATCGTCGACGACACGAACACCCGGATTCGCTGATCCGGCGTGAGGATTGCTCGTTCCATCGCTCCCATATTGCCCGACCCGGCGAGGGAAGGTTTTAGGAAGGGCGGCTTGCGATCGTTCGGCTTAGGAGTTCATCACCTCCAGCTACAAGGGGAACGATCATGAATCCGAACAAGGCTCTCTGGGAGAAGGGCGACTTCACTCGCATTGCGGCCAGCATGCGCGACATTGGTGAGGCGCTCGTCGAGGAGTGTGGCATCACCAACGGCCTCGAGGTCCTCGATCTGGGCTGCGGCGACGGCACCACTGCGGTGCCGGCGGCCATGCTCGGGGCGGAGGTCGTCGGTGTCGATATCGCCGCCAATCTGGTCGACGCCGGCAACGCGCGAGCGCGGCGCCTCGGCCTCGCCAATTGCACGTTCCAGGAGGGCGACGCCTGCGATCTCCACGATCTCGACGACGACAGCTTCGATCTCGTCGTCAGCATCTTTGGTGCGATGTTCGCGCCGCGCCCGTTCGATGGCGCCAAAGAAGCCGTGCGCGTGACGCGACCCGGTGGTCGCATCATCATGGGCAACTGGATCCCCAACGATCCGACGCTGGTGGCGCAGATCTTGAAGATCAGCTCCGCCTACTCGCCGCCTCCTGCTGAAGGATTCGTCAGCCCGATGACGTGGGGCGTCGAAGCCAATGTCATCGAGCGATTCGCCGCCGCTGGCGTACCCGCAGCGAACATTTCGTTCGAGAGGAACACGTACACGTTCGAGTCGCCCGGCATTCCGTCGCAGTTTCTCGCTGATTTCAGGAGCTACTACGGCCCGACGATGAACGCCTACGAAGCGGCGGCGGCCAGCGGCCGCGAAGGCGACCTGCACGCGGAGTTGAGCGCTCTGTTCGACGCGCACAACACGAGCGCGGATGCCACCGCTATCCCCGGGACTTTCCTGCGCGTGACGGTTTCGGTCTGACGCGCGAGCCATCGGCCATCGCCGACTGCAACAGCGCTCGAGCGGACCAACACATGAGCTCTCTGGCGTCGTCGCGGGGCAACCCGGCGACGTCGGTGAGCCAGACAAAGGCCTCGATCCCGGTTGCGCTTCGAATGGCGTGGGTCAGGCGGTGGACCTCTGCGTCGGACATTTGATCGCGCAGAGGCTCCAGCGCTTCGGCGATCCACTTGATGCCGCGGCCTTGTCGCAGTGGCAGTTGCGCCCGTTGCACCGGATCTGCTTCGAGCGACAGCCGCAGCATCGTTCGCTGTTGTGCCTCGTTGTCGAGTAGCGATCGGGTGAACGCGTCGATGACCAGATCGAGTCGACTGGTCGCGTCGTCCGGCGGATCGTCGGGCAGCAAGGACACGACGCCAGTTTCCGGGTGCGCGGCGACGAGCAGCGACCGTTGATTCGGGAAATACCGGTACGCGGTCGTGCGAGAGATCGAGGCGGCTTCGGCGGCCGCCTCGACCGTCGGCGTCTCGCCTTTGGCCACCAATTCCCGGGCGGCCGCGACGAGCGCGTCACGCGTACGACGCTTTTGACCGATGCGTCCGTTGAGCTCATAGGGGATTGACATTCCCATGATGGTACCGTACATTCGTCATGGGATGTAAGTCCCATAACGGGGAGAAGGCGCCATGAAGACTCGAACACCGATTATCTGGGCTGCGGGCGAAGGAGAGCGGCGGTCGTTCCTCGGCGGCGGGCTCCACACGTGGAAGCTCACCGCCGAGGACACCGACGGCGCGTTCTTCATGCTGGAGGACGTGATGGGGCAGGGAAAGTCCACGCCGCTCCATCGCCATCCCGAAGCCGACGAAACCGTCTATGTGCTCGCGGGCGAGATTCTCATCAATGTCGACGGTCGTGAGAGCCGGGTCGGCGCCGGCGGGATGACATTCACGCCACGGGGTGTACCGCACGCCTTCGTGGTGGTTTCCGATGAGGCGCGTGTGCTGATGCTGCAGACACCGGGCGTTGGCCAAGGCTTCTACAGAGGCGCCAGTGAGCCGACGACCGACCACTTGTCCGAGTCCGTTGACATTGCCCGACTGCAGATGTCGGCGAGTGAGAACCCGCGCGGGATCGATCTGCTCGGGCCGCCGCCGTTCGGGGCGAAGTGACTACCGACAGCCGCGAATCGGGGGACGCGTGCATCGAACGGTCCACTGAGTAAGGATGTGCCCAACGACCGGTATCAGCCGGTCGCCATTAGGGGGATATTTATGCGGCACAAAAATCTTGGTCGCGCCTTGGTGCTGATCACTGTGATCTCGCTCGCCGCCGCGGCATGCGGTGACAGCGGCGGCAAGGAGGCGACTCCGACGACGACCGCTGGGGGAGCGGCGCCGGCGACAACTGCAGTAACCACCACCACGCTGGCACCCAAGACCGGCGGCAGCATCACGATGGGGATGTACAGCGAAACTGCCGGGCTCGATCCTGTCGTCAGCAACGGCGGAGGAACCACAGGTGCTACAGAACTTGCCGCCATCTACGACACGATTATGCGCTACGACACGACCACGGGTAAGTACGAGCCACAGACGGCCGAGTCGTTGTCGGCCAATGCCGACACCACCGAGTGGACGCTCAAACTCAAGGCCGGCGTCAAGTTCTCCGACGGTACCGACTACGACGCCGACGCCGTCGTTTACGGGATGAAGCGTCACGTCACGTTCGGCGGCCGCTCCTCGAGCCTGGTCAGCAACATCAAGACGTTCACCGTCGTCGACAAGTTGACCGTCAAGTTCATTTTGAACGCGCCGTGGGGCAACTTCCCGTATCTCTTGGCCTACATGCCGGGCATGATCCCGTCACCGACGGCGGTCAAGGCTGCCTGCGGTCCGACCGACGACTACAAACCCGCCACCTGTGCGTTCACGTCGAAGCCAGTGGGCGCCGGCGCCTTCAAGGTCGATTCGTACCGGCCGAAGGAGTCGATCAACCTCGTTCGCAACGACACATACTGGAACGGCAAGCCGTACCTCGATGCATTGAAGTTCGTAGTACTTACGGGCGCGCAGGCGACCTATGACGCGCTCCAGACCGACACGTTGCAGGTGGGCTTCCTCCGTGAGGCCGCCGTCGTCAAGAAGGCCCGCGACGAGAAGAAGGTCGACGGTTACCTCAACTTGGTGTGGCTGGGCGGCGTGTTGTTGCTCAACAACGGCAAGATCAACTGCAAGGGCGGGTTGCCGGCAGCGTCGTGCGCGGGGAAGCCCGATGGCGTCATCTCGATCGACACCATCACGTCTGACCGACGCGTTCGCCAGGCAATCGGCTATGCCATCGATGTCAACGTCATCAATGACCGGGCCAACGAGGGCGCATCGTTCCCGGGCACCGACTTCTTCCAGAAGACTTCGAAGTGGGCGTCAGCCGGTCCGACGACAACCTTCGACCTCGCGAAGGCCAAGGCGTTGGTCGATCAGGTCAAAGCCGAAGGCAAGTGGGATGGCACGGTGCGCTTCAATTGTCATAACGCGCCGGCGCGTGTCGCGTTCGCTCAGACGGTGAGCACCCTGTTGACTCAGGCAGGATTCAAGGTCGTGCTCACCAACAGCCAAGATGTCAACGCGCTGGTGGCGCAAGTATCAAACACCAAAGCGTTCGATGTGGCGTGTTGGGGTTTGAGCCTCTCCGAAGAGGCACCCGACATCAATTTGGGCCTGACATTCCAATCGACGAACCCAGGGCAGAGCATGAACATCCCTGACCTCTTCGATGCACAGGTCAAGCTCGTGCGCGAAGGGAAGACCGACGCCGAGCGCAAGGCCGCGCTCGACAAGATCCAAGAGATTTGGAAGGTCGAGGTGCCGTCGGTGGTCTACGAAGCCACTCCCGAGTTCATCGCTTGGCAGAAGAAGGTGCACGGGATCCGACCAACCGTTAGCACCGCCATGATGTTCGACAAAGCCTGGGTCGGATAGCGCACAGTTTCCGAAGCTTCTGGCAGCACAACGTCGACTTACGGTCGACGTTGTGCTGCCAGTTCGGAGCGGTGCGGCCGAGTCACCGGTTGTGGGGTGCCGTCCACGAGCGCAGCATCTGCATGTAGTGAACATGTTGGGGATCATGAGCAGAAGGCCCTGCGATGCGGTGAACGTGGTCGCCATCGCGCCCTTTTGCAGTGCGCCGTGCAGGGCGCCCGCCGCGCCCGCCTCTGACTGCATCTCGACGACGTCGGGGACGGCGCCCCATAGGTTGGGCCGACCGGACGCGGCCCAGTCGTCGCAGTGCTCGCCCATCGTCGATGCCGGCGTGATGGGGTAGATCGCGATGACTTCGCTGAGCGCGTACGCGACACGCGCGGCTGCCTCGTTGCCGTCGACGATCGCCTCGGAGTTGACGGTGATGGTCCTCATGCTGGGCGCCTCCCCGAGCAGTCGGCGCGGTCGCGTTGTGCGTGGGCCGGGCGTGTCCGGTCGTCCCACTGTGTTCGCTCGGAGGTCAGGGCGCGTAGGGCCTAAGGTCCTGACGCTATCGCTCGGTCGGTGCTGCGGGATCGAAACTACGCTCCGTCATCGACTCGGCAGCAGGAGCACCGATGGTGGATTACGACGACACCGTGATGAGCTACGCCACGGGCGAACGGCCCCACCGGTTACGGGCTGATCCACTGCCGCGCGAATGGCATTACCAGTTCATCTCGGTCGATGACCATCTCGTCGAGCCTCCGACGACGTTCACCGGCCGACTACCGGCCCGATTCGCGGACCAGGCTCCCCGCGTCGAACGGCGCGAGGGAATCGACTATTGGATCTTCGAAGATCTTGCGGCGCCCCTTCTGACCACCGACGCGCACCAAAGCTGGGATGCATCGCAATGGTGCGTGGCCCCGGTCAATTTCGACGAGATCCGCCGCGGCACATGGGACATCCATGCACGCGTGAAGGACATGGACATCGCGGGCATCAGTGCCTCGCTCAATTTCCCGTCAACGATGTTCGGATTCAGCGGGCAGCGCTTCGCTCGATTCGCCGATCCTGATCTCGGACTGGTGTCGCTGCGCGCCTACAACGACTGGATGCACGAAGAGTGGTATTGGCCCTATCCGACGCGCATCATCCCGTGCCAGGTGACGTGGTTGCCCGATCCGGTGCTCGCCGCCGCCGAGATTCGGCGCAACGCCAGCCGTGGCTTTCGCGCCGTGGCCTTCACCGAAAACCCCGAGCGCCTCGGGCTCCCGTCGCTCTACAGCGGTGAGTGGGATCCGTTCTTCGCCGCTTGCGAAGAGACCGACACCGTCATCAATCTCCACGTCGGTTCGTCGTCGCAGACCTTGGTGCCCTCCAAGGATTCGCCGCCGCAGGTACTTGGCGCGCTGTTCCCCATAAATGCCATGCAGGCCTGTCTCGACTGGATCTTCGCGAAGATTCCACTGCGGTTCCCCGGCATCAAGATCGTGTTGTCCGAAGGCGGAATCGGCTGGATTCAAATGGTGCTCGAGCGG
The DNA here is from genome assembly GCA_039915945.1 of Acidimicrobiales bacterium. Lineage (GTDB taxonomy): Bacteria > Actinomycetota > Acidimicrobiia > Acidimicrobiales > WLNW01 > DATLFA01. The sequence goes on from JBDSMH010000097.1 coordinate 29,672, forward strand.
TTCCGCTATCAACACCACATCTACGTCGCCGACGGGCTGGGGCGGGAGTGGGCCAACGAGGCGTTCACGCCCGAAGAGTTGCTACTTCGCAACTTCTGGTTCACCAGCTTTTACGATCCTCTCGCGCTGGCGCAGCGCCACGAGATCGGCATCGATCACATCATGCTCGAGTCCGACTATCCACACGCCGATTCGACTTGGCCCGATTCACAGCAACGGCTGCGAGAATGCGTCGGCTCGTTTCCCGTCGCCGAGATCGCAAGACTTACGCATCAGAATGCGGCCGCGCTCTACCGATTCGCGGCCGCGTCGCGAGTCAGTTGATGTGGGCCACGACCTCGAGGTACTCGGAGGGCACCGTTAGCGCGCCGTTGGTGGAGCGGTTGCACTCGTCGGCCAGAGCGATGAGTTGGCGAGAGAATGAGTCGCGGCCGGTCTCGTCCAAGGCGCCCCATGCCTTCAGGACCGGCCCGTAGTACGCCTTGAACGTGTCGAAGAATTCGCTCGCCGACCGATAGCGGAATACGAAATGGCGGCGGGTGACTTCGATCCGGGTGCGGCTGCCGAGCAAGTCGCCGAGTGCCGCTTCCGTGCCCCACGCCAACGGGGACGGCACCCCGACCGGCGGCGGCACGTGCGCACCCACGATCTTGAACATCCGGCCGACGAATCCCTCGGGTGTCCAATTGGCGAGCCCGATGGTGCCGCCGGGACGGCACACGCGAACGAGTTCGGCCGCGGCGCGGTGTGGATCAGGCGCGAACATCACGCCGAACGTCGACAACGCGGCATCGAAGGCACTGTCCTCGAAGGGAAGATTCTCGGCGTCCGCGACGTGGATGTCCATCGCCAAACCTTCGGCATCGGCGCGGCGACGCGTGACGTCGAGTAGTTCCGGGACGTAGTCGGTTGCGGTCACCGCGCAGCCACGGCGCGCCGCGGCCAATGCGACGTTGCCGTTGCCGGCCGCGACGTCGATCACACGCGATCCCGCGGTGAGGTCGACTGCCTCGCAGAGCGACTCGCCGACGATCTGCAACGTGGTGCCGATCACGGCGTAGTCGCCGCTGGCCCACGTCGCCTGCTGGCGAGTCTTGATGGCGTTCAGATCCTCGAGGTCATGGTGGATGTCATTTTGCTGCTTTTCTATTCGTGACCTGGCGCCCACTGAAAGCGACCAGCCGATCCAACACGCGGGCATCGGCCGGCACCTGGGTCTCTGCGGCGAACGTATCGCCGTCACGCATGCCGGGCGCCAGCGCCTGACGCGCGAATGCGTCCACCTCGCTCACCAACTCATCGCGCGGCGCGTAGCCCTGGCCCGTAGCTGTCGCGAGGTCCCAGCCGTGGACGAGGCCATCGAACGCGACGAATCGCGCGAATACGGAGCCGGGCACCTCGCCGAAGGGAGCGGCGATGGTTCGCTCGGCGGCACCGTCGCTGTGCACGGCGTCGAGCAAGTCGACCATCGCTGCCCGCCAGCGATCCTGGAGCGTCCCCGTCGGGGCCGACGCTTGTGCAGAGGCCGCCTGACCTTGACCGCGAAACAACGGGGCGAACGCAGTGGCTCCGCCGATCATGTGCTCGAGCACGCCGGTGACCGTGAAGTTGGTGCACGGCGTCCGGTCGTCGAGCTGCTCGGGGGATATGCGATCGACGAGTCCGTAAAGCAGGGGCATGAGTTCGTCGAGTTGTTGGGGTCCGTCCATTGGCGCTCCTTGTTGGGTGATCGCCGCCGCCACCGCTTCTCGATCGCGGCCGAGCGTCATCAGAAGCTCGGCCCGCGACATGTTGGGTGCAGTTGCGTCGGTGTTGTCGGGCATAGCGCCATCTTGCGCTCCTCGCAACAACTGCCGCATCGGGCAGATGCGCCGTCATGTCATCCACTGTTTGGCGTGATCTACCCACGCCATCTCCCGGGGGGTGTCGAAGTTGGCGGACGTGCCCGATGCGCGATCGACCCCGTCGGCACACGATCAAAACGAACAGGGCAGCCGCCCGAGGACCAAGGAGACACCGATGCATTTCACCGACAAGAACATTCCTGTGGAAATGGAGCTCGACGGGATCGAGACACGCGGCATCGAGTGCGGGGACGTCTACACGCGCCACATCCGGCTGCCGGCCGGTGTGGACTTCACTCCGTTGTTCGTCGGGCTTCCCGATGATCGCTGCCAGTGCCCGCACTGGGGCCAGGTATTCGAAGGATCGATCACCGTGCGCTACGCCGACGGTAGTGAAGAGACGTGCCGCGCCGGCGATGTCTACTACTGGCCCGCCGGTCACACCGGCTGGACCGACGAAGGTGTGACGTTTCTCGAGTTCAGCCCGACCACCGAGATCATGCCCGTACTCGACCACCTGGCCAAGCAACTCGCCGTCGGCTGAGGATGCCGCGCTGTATCGTCATCGCACATCCGAGGGCGGGGTGGAGGCGGTGGCCGACCTGACGGACAACCAAATTGACAATGGGCCTGCTCGCATCGAGCAGGCGCGGGCGGCGCTCGAGCGCTGCGCGTGGGCGGAGGCCCTCGAACTCGCGGTCGGCGCCGGTGCCTCCGAAAGCGCTCACGAAGCCGATCGGCTCGATGTCGTGGCCGAGGCGTCGTGGTGGCTGGGAAGTCTCGACGATTGCATCGGCGCCCGCGAGGAGGCCTACGCCCGTTACGAGGCGCTGGGCGATCAGGTGAGCGCGGGGCAGTGCGCGGTCTGGCTGTACGAGCACCACATGATGAGGACACGGACGGCGATCGCGGGCGCATGGCTGCGCCGGGCGCGTCGCTCGCTCGACTCCGAGCGCGATTGCGAGCCATTCGGAGCACTCGTACTTCGCGAAGCCGAGATCGCGCACGGCAACGGCGAGCTCGAACGCGCGATGTCGCTCGCTCGCACTGCGCTCGACTTGGGACGGCGGTTGCCGTCGGTCGACCTCGAGGCGCAGGCGCTGCAGACGATCGGCCGTGTGCTGATCGACTCGGGACAGCTGCCCGAAGGGCTCGGCCACCTCGACGAGGCGATGCTGTCGGCAGTCGAAGGTCGGCTCAACGCCTACACGACAGGTAAAGTGCACTGCAGCATGATCAGCGCCTGCGAGCAGCTCGGCGATCTGCGCCGCGCCGCGGAATGGACCGACGCCACGTCGCGCTGGTCGGAGACTCACCCGTTGGCGATGTGGCCGGGCATCTGCCGGGTGCATCACGCCTCGCTGCTGCAGCTGCGGGGCGCCTGGTCGGCCGCCGAGCGCGAGGCGCGACGAGCGTGCACCGATCTCGATGGGTTCCACATGGGGAACGTCGCGGCCGGCTACACCGAAATCGGTGAGATCCGCCGCCGGCTCGGTGACCTTCAGGGCGCGGAGGACGCCTTCGCGCAAGCCGAAGCGATCTGCGGTCACCAAAGCCCCGGCCTCGCGCTCGTCCGGCTCGCACAACACCGCATCGACGCCGCGACCACCATCATCACTCGACTCCTCGGCGACCAGACGTGGAACGACCTCACCCGCGCTCGGCTCCTCCCTGCCCGCGTGCAGATCGCCGTCGCGGCCGGCGATCTCGACACCGCCCACGCCTCCGCATCAGAGCTTGAACGCATCGCGACCAAGTACAAGAGCCCTGCGCTGTCGGCGGCTGCACTTTCTTCACGCGGGCGGCTTCACCTCGCGCAGGGAAACGCCAACGCAGCGTGCGCGACGCTCCAACGCGCACTTCAGCAGTGGACCGAGCTCGAGGTGCCGTACGAGGTCGCGACTGCACGACTGCTGCTCGGCCAATCGTGTCGCAACTCTGGTGACGAAGATGGAGCGGGTCAATCGTTCAAACAGGCGGCTGACATTTTCGACCGTCTCGGCGCGGCCATCGATTCGCAACAACTACGCGACCTCACCACACGAACGAAACTTCCCGCCGGCCTCACCGAGAGAGAAGCCGAAGTACTTGCCCTCGTCGCATCGGGCGCCACCAACAAAGAGACCGCGGTGGCGCTCCACCTCAGTGAGCGCACGGTCGCCCGCCATTTGTCCAACATCTTCACGAAGGTCGGTGTTACGTCGCGTACCGCAGCCGCGGCCTTCGCTTACGAGCACGATCTGACGTGAGCGAGAGCGGGTCTGAAGCGCCAGTGACGCAGACACGTCGACGATGGCTATGGAATACTTGCGCCGAGTTTTGCGACTGATGGGAGCCACGGATGAGCAGCAGCCAGACCTCGACCATGACGAAAGGGACATTGTCCTTCCCGCCCCTCAGCCCGACAGTTGCGGTTCCGCCCACGAAGATCGCCGACGACACGTGGGTGATCCATCAGGTGCAGCCCGCGCTCGGCCAGCCGCTGGACATCTACATCAATTCGATGGTGATCCTCGGATCCGAGCCCGTCGTCGTCGATACGGGTACGCCCGCAAATCGCAAGCAATGGCAAGAAGACGTATTCGCGCTCGTCGATCCAAAGGACGTGAAGTGGATCTTCCTGTCACACGACGATGTCGACCACACCGGCAACCTCGATGAGGCACTGACCGCGTGTCCCAACGCGACCGTCGTGTGCAGTTGGGCGATGGTCGAGCGCCACTCGAACTGCTTCGACTTTCCTCTCCATCGGTGCCGCTGGGTCACCGACGGTGAGTCCTTCGACGTCGGTGACCGTTCGCTGGTCGCGATGCGCCCGCCGGTGTTCGATTCACCCACCACGCGAGGGCTGTACGACCCGAAGACGAAGGTGTACTGGGCCGTCGATACTTTCGCGACCCCGCTACCCGACAAGGCGATGGGCATCGCCGATCTCGATCACGACTTCTGGTACTTCGGATTGATGTTGTTTGCGCTGGGTGCGGTGAGCCCTTGGATCACCTGGTCGGATCCCGCGAAGTACAACAAGATCGTCGACCGTGTACAGAACCTCGACATCACCACGATCGCGGCGTGTCACAGCCCCGTCATCGAGGGCGAGTACATCGCGAAGGCGTTCGAGCGTATTCGGCAACTACCGACCGTCGATTTGCCCGACCTGCCGGACCAATCGGTACTCGACCAGATCATCGCGGCCACCTCGCAAGCGCCCGCGTAGGCGTTCAGCCTTTGCATTCCTTTTCGAACCAGGCATCGACATTTGCGTTGGCCTTCTCGAACTCGGACGAATCGAACACGGCGTTCGCCTTTTCCATCGCCTTCACGAGGTTGGCGTCCGGCACCGCGCCGGGTTTGTAGCCGGCGTCTTTGAGGGCCTTGCCGTAGGATGTGTATGCGGCCGCCACTACTTTGAGATCCTTTTGGATCGCGGTCGGCGACGAGCTGGCCCATTTGTTGAGATCGGCCACAGAACTCTCGAACTTCTTGTCGTCGCCCCCGAGTATCAGGGCGAGGCTGGATGACGCCGCGAGAAACGCGTTCGTTCCCGCGAGGCAGTCTGCGCTGAGCGCGCCCGACCCCGATCCCGATCCCGAGCCCGAATCGGTGCCGCTGCCGGATGCACTGGTCGACTTCGCGTCGGCCGCCGACCCACCGTCAGATGACGCCTTGGTGTCGCTAATACCACCGCTGCCGCCGCATGCCCCAAACACCAGTGCGCACATCACCGCCGCGCTGATCAGTCTCCACCGTGCCATCGCGACCTCCCCTTGGTCTGTGCTATCGAAGAATACCGCGCGGCGACGGGGTCGGTCAGTGGCGTAGTCGCGGAAGTACCTCGGCTGCGATGCGCACGATCTGGTCGCGCACTGCCGCGGGCCCGATACCGGGCAAGTTGAGGCGCAGGCTGAGGCAATCTGCGTGTGTCGCGTCACGAGCGGCCGTGAGAAGGGCTGCGAGTTCGCCGGCGTTGCGGTGCACCACCATCGAATCGTCGGCGGTGATTCGCTGGTGCGTGGCGCCGGGAGTGAACGATTGATAGCGCTGCACGTCGGCGGCGGCGGCCGACGACGGTGCTTCGCCCAGCCATGCACGGCGGCTGAGCACGATCGGTCCGTGTCCCCCCGCGTCTCGGTAGGCGTCCGCGAGTGCGACCGACCATGACAGTGGCGACAATCCGTCGAGCATGATGCCTGCACCGGCCGTGGCCGCGAGTCGCACCCCGAGCTTCGTGGTGGTGGCGCTCACGACGGGGATCGGGTTGTCGCGGCACCGCCGTACCGCGCCGTCGTCGGCCAGCGCACCCACCGCCGCACCGCTCAGCGCGCGGACCAATTGACCGAGCGCGGTGCGATAGCGCGGCGATCGTTCCGCGAACGGCACACCGGCGATCTCGAAGTCCGCGGGAGCGGCCCCGAGGGCCACGCCGATGCCGACCCGGGTCGGAAAGCGGACCGCGAGCCACGCGGCTTCTTCGGCCACGATCCCCGTTGGTCGCAACGGCAACAACAACGGACAAGGCGCTCCCCACGCGTGTCGCGTTTCGCCGAGCGCCCACCCCAGGAACTGCAACGGGTTGGGGATATAACCCGGGAGCCCGGCATGGTGTTCGCTGATGAGGAATCCGTCGAAGCCTTCGCGATCGACGAGGCGCGCATCGGCGAGCATCTCCGCGACCACCCGCGTCACGGGTAAGTCGTGCGGTGAAAGCGACACTGCGACACTGCCGCGCTGGAAAGGTTGATGGACGGTCGTCACTGTGGCCAACGTAGCGCTTCGGTGCCTCGACGAACGATCAGACGAGCAGGTCGTAGCGATCCGCCGGCCAACACAGCATGGCGACCATCTCCACGATCGCCGCCTGTTCGATGAGCCGCGCCCGCGCACCATCACCGGTGCTGGCTGCGCCGACGAATCTCGGCAGAAGCACCTGGAGGTATTCCTCTGCTTGGCGCCGGATACGGACCGCCAACTCAGCGTCGTCATCGATGGTCGTCAACAGCAACAGATTGCGGAAGAGAATGACGGCGAACTCGACCGGCTCTTCGCGTAACCGCGTGAGATCGAACACGGCGAGGGCGGATTGCGCGATGGCCATCGCGTCGCGGTGATGGTGGACGTCGGCCGTCGCCCGAAACAGCAACACGTTGACGCCGATCATGAGGCCCTGGTTGTAGGACCACTGCGTGGTGTCGAGATGGTTCTCCGGCGGTGTGACGTGGTCCCAGAAAAGGTTGGTCGTGGGATCGCGCATGTACTCGTTGACCCACGCGCTCATCGCCAGCGCGCTGTCGAGTAGGTGCGGCTCGCGGGTGACTTGATGCAGACGCAGCGCGAGTTGCGCGCTCGCGGCGTTTGCCACGGTGCCGATCTCGCGGGACGCGTCGCCAACCTGTTGTTGCCAGTGGATCCCCACCGGCTGTTGGCGGCGGTGGTCGTCGAGCACGAACTCGAGAACGGCCGACGCTTGCGCGACGAGATGCGTTCGCGATGGATTCAACCGATGAAGGCGCATCAGGTTGAGGCCGGACCACGCGTTGTCGTCGTAGTACTTGGCGCCGGTACGCAAGCGCTTGACCACGGTACTGCTGTAGGCCGCAACCCCGGTGTGTGGCCGGTTGTCCCAGTAGCGATGCAGGCCCGCCACGAGGTCGTCGATCTGCGGCTGCATGGCGTCGCCCCCGAGTCCGTACACATCGAGCGCCGCCGCGAACGCGTGGGCGAACGACCAATTGAAGGCGAGCGGGCGGCGGTGGCCACTGCGACGACGATGCTCGTAGAACAGCCCGCGGCCGCGGCGGCCGTCGACCGCGAACTCGCGGCGCAACTCGGCGTATGCCTGCTCGGCGAGCGTCGCTGATGGGTCGATCACGCGTGCCCGGTCAGCCGCCGGGCGCGAGCAGTTGGAAGAGGTCGCGCCATTCGTCCAACGCGCTCGGGTCTGATGGCAACGGCCGCAACACCGGACGCCAGTTGTCGGGGAAGAGCGCAAGGTCCGCATCGACGAGGTCGGTCACATTCGAACGCGACGGCAACACCGTGCCGAGAAGGTCACGCCCACTGGGCGGATCGGCGTCCGTCGGCCACGCGCCGTGCGACACCATCTCGCGATGCACTCGGTCGCGCGCCCCGGGGTCGAGCGCGACGCGATGGTACGTGTAGGGAACCACGGCGCGTTGACCCGTCGCGGGGAGCTGATGCGCGATCGCTCGTGCCTCGTCCGGCGTGACCATCGAGAAGAGCAGCGCGTCGGCGTGCTCTGTTGCCAGCGCGACCATTCGCGGACCTTTGGCGCCGACCGCGATGCGTGCTCGAGGCAACGTGGCGCGCAGCTGAACAATCCCGTCGTTCGCCCGCGCCAGAGAGCCGCGGCGCGCTCCACCTGACCCCATGCCGAGCACGACCCGCGAGTCGTTGGCGCGACCGCCGGCGAGACCGGTCGCCAGCGCCGCGGGCGGGTAGCCGGCGAGCGGTATGACGCCGGTTCCGATGTCGATGCTCTCGGTGCCGGCCAGGGCCGCCTCCAAAAGAGCGACCGGATCCGCGTCGGGGGCGACACAGTTGAACCAGAAGCTCTGGTAGCCCGACTGTTCGGCCAGCGCCGCCAGATTGCCGATTGACTGCGCGCCCAGCGCGCCCGGTACGCCGATGCCCCATTGCGTTCTACTCATTCGTCCTACGGTACGCGAGACTTCGTCGGTGCGGGCCACCACTGCCGGCGTCCTGCGGCGCATCGACTTGACCCCCGCGATCGATCTGCTGCCGGAGTTGTTTCAACAGTGGAATGAGTTGCACTTCGATCAGTCGGGCGAGGTGCTCGACGCCCCTCCCGGGACGGCACTGTCGCGCCTCGTGTTGGTCGAAGGCCGGCATCGGCAGGCCGACTCGCGTTACGTCGTCACGCTCGACGAACCAGTCGTCGTCACGCTGAAACACGATGACTCGTACACCATCGCCGCGACGATCAGTGACGAGCGGCGGCGCTGGGCGGTCGACGTCGAGATCGGGCGGGCACGGCTTCCTACAATCGACTTGGCCATCCGCGTCGACCTCGTCGCGGCGACATCGACCGACGGGACGCCTGGGCGCATGTCGCGCCTCTTGGGCGAGTCGGGCGAGGGGCGAGCAACAATCGACCTGCGGCCGATCGAAGGTAAGGGTGGCACGCTCGTCGATGCGCACGGTCGGATGAATCGGTTTCGCGGCACTGCCCGCGGAGAGGTTGACACCGGTGCCGAGAATTGGAGTGTCGACGCTGCCGTCTCCGTGCGAGGACGCGGTCTCGGTCGAGTGGTGATGTTGCTCGCCGGCCGTCGAGTACGCCGGCACTTCGAGCACCGGTTCGAGCAGTTCTGGCGGACATCCGACGCCCGGATCATTCGAGCCGAGCGTGCGCTGCAACACCTGGCGGCAGCGGTTCAGCGCGAGGGAGGGGAGGGGCCGTTGGTACGCCGTGCGTTGAGGGACCCCGACTTCGACCGTTTCTCCTTGCGGTGAATGAGCGACACGTTAGGGTCTCGCGATACGAGAGCTCATCGCGCAGAAGGCGGAAGCGAATGCAGATCGGTGTCGTCTACCCCGCAGACCGAGCTTCGAGGAGACCCTGACGCGGTGCGCCGCATCGGGACCGCAGTCGAGGACCTCGGCTTCGATCATCTCCTCACGTACGACCATGTGCTCGGGGCCGTGCACGCCGATCGAGCGCGTCCGCTTACGGGCCCGTACACCGAGAACGATCCGTTCCACGACCCGTTCGTGATGTTCGCGTTTCTGGCCGGCATCACCGAGCGGATCCAATTCGCGACGGGGGTCCTGATCCTCCCGCAGCGCCAAACGGCGCTCGTGGCCCGGCAGGCGACGGATGTCGATCTCTTGTCGGGCGGCCGGCTGCGCCTGGGAGTGGGAGTCGGCTGGAGCCACGTCGAGTACGAGGCCCTCGGTCAGAATTTTCGTACTCGCGGCGCTCGCGAAGAGGAGCAGATCGAGTTGCTGCGTCGGTTGTTCACCGAACCCGTCGTCGACTTCTCGGGACGCTTCGACCGGGTTGACCGAGCGTCGCTGGTGCCAAAGCCGGCGCGGTCCATTCCGATCTGGCTCGGTGGATTTGGCGAGGTGGCCTTCGAACGGGCCGCCCGGCTGGCGGATGGTTTCATCTTCGGTGGTGGCCTCGACTACTGCATCGACGCGTGGCAACAGATGCGCGATCGCCTGGGCGGGCTCGGCCGGTCGGTCGAAGCGTTTGGTGCGGACTACACGGCGCTCACTCGAGAGGGCGTGGGCGAATTGCCGGCAAAAGTCGACGCCTGGCGCGAGGCCGGCGGTACCCATATCTCGGTGGTGACGATGGGTCTCGGTTTGGATTCGATCGACGGCCACATCGACTACATCGCGTCGGTTGCGGCCGAGCTCGGCTTGTCGTAATGGCACCGCCGCCTCAGGCGGCGCGGGCGACGAGCTCGTCATCGAGGAGATGGTCGATCCAGTCGAGCGCCAGCGCGCTGCTGTCTGCGGCGATCTCCATGATCGCCTCGAGATCGGCACGGAAGTCTTCGGCCAGCACCGCCGTGAGGTGACTGATCTCGGCGAGCCGATCGGCGATCGACCAGCGCAGCCCAACGTCGTCGGTCGCGCAATACAGGCCGAGGAACACGTCGACGCAGCGGCCCTGCGACAACAGGAGCTGATCGCCGATCACTTCGATCGCCGGGCGGGCGATGCGCTCGATCTGGGTGCAGCGATGCGTCATGGTTGCCATCGGAATCTCCTTTGAGAGGGCGGCGGTGGGCCGCATCGACACCATGCGCCCACGCGCTGTGCTGGCCCTGACGTCTCGCTGAGATCGAGTTTCAGCGGCCGACGCGCGCCGAATCGGCCGGGGCCTGCCGGGTTTGCCGGCCGCCACGACAACAGCGCGAGATCAGCCGGACCGAAGCGCGAGTCGTCAGTGTCGACGGCGAACCCTTCGACAACTGCTTTGCAAAAGGACGCCTCATGAACGCCACCATCACCACACCCGCCGACGCGGAATCATTCACCCACCGGCGCGCCCGCGCCGATGGCGTAAGCGCACCAAGGTGCTCGTCGCGGTCGGTGGCGTCGTCGCTGTCGCGGGCAGCGTGATCGCTCTCGATTTCGCACTCAGAGACCGAGACAACCGCACGCTGCGTTTCGACCGGCCGATCGACGAGGTCGCAGTCGACATCTCGGGCGGATCGATCCGGCTGATCGGGACCGATGACTCGACGATCACCGTCGAGATGTCCGTCCGCAGTGGCATCCGTGGGCCGAATCATCGCGAGCGCGTAGAGGACGGGCGGCTCGTGATCGAGTCGTCGTGCCCGTTCCGGCTCGCCACGCCGACTTGTGAAGTGGACTACACGGTCCACGTCCCGTCGCACGTGGCGATCGAGCTCGACGGGAACGGATTGGATGCTCAGATCGAGTCGGTCACCGGCGACCTCGACGTGTCGATCAATGGCGGCGACGTCGACGCGACGTTCTCCGAAGCTCCTCGACAGATCAAGGCGCGGGCCAACGGGGGCAACATCGGCATCGTCATACCGAATGATCAGTACAGCTACCGGCTGAAGAGTTCCTCGAACGGCGGCTCGACCGACGTGGACGTACGCACCGATCCCGCCAGTGATCGCGTGATCGACGTACACACCAACGGAGGAAGGGTCACTGTGCGCTATCCCTGACGAAACGCCGTCGATCGGCCTCGCCTACGTAGGTGCGGGGCGCTCGGCTGTCTTGGCGGGCTTGCTGATGCGCGGACGCATCGACGCAGCAGCGTCGGAGTCGCGGATGATCTGTGCTGCGAATCCGCCGAGCAAGGCAACGAGCGCCCCGACGCGGAATACGGTGCGAAACGCCCCGAGGCTGGCGGCGCCTTCGATGCCCGCGTCCGGTAGGCGTGCCGCGAGCACCGTCGCCATGAGCGCAACACCCACGGCCGCGGCGACCTGACGCTGCGCGTTGAAGATGGCGGTGGCGCGGCCGGTGTCGGCGGGCGCGATCGTGGCGAAGGCCGCGGCTTGCACACAGACCATGCACGGACCGATGGCAAATCCGACGGCGAAGACCAACAGGCGGATGGTCCAGGAGCTGGTGTCGAGGGAGATGAACGAGCACAGGAACATCGTCGACGCGACCGCGAAGAGGCCGTACGACATGAGGCGCCGGGGACCGACTCGGGGGTAGAGCCGCGACATGAACTGTGAAGAGACGAGGACGCCCAACGCTTCCGGAAAGATCGTCAATCCCGAGTGAAGTGGCGACTCTCCGCGGGCGCCCTGCAAGAACTGCGGAACGATGAACAGGAAGCCGAAGAATGCCGAGAACGTGAAGAACGAGACGATGTTCACCGCGCGGAAGAGCCGATCGCTGAGCATGCGTAGCGGCAGCATGGGGCGGCTGTGGCGCAGCTCGACGAACACGAGCGCGATGAGTGCCGCCATACCGAATGTCGCGGTCGTCAGCACGATCGTGGATCCCCAACCGCTGCGCGGTCCCTTGCCCAGTGCGTAGAGCAGCAACGCCAGACCACCACCCGACAGTGCGAAGCCCGCCGAGTCGAACTTGCCCGCCGAAGCCTCACGATGCTCGCGCAAGAAGAACATGCCGAACAGCACCATGACGATGCCGATGGGCACATTGACGAAGAACACCCAACGCCACGTCAGGTGGTCGGCGAATAGTCCGCCGAGGATCGGGCCCGATGCTGGTGCGACGATCGTCGGGATGATGATGATGCGAGCGATGCGCGCTCGTTCCTCGGGCGGATACGCGCGGTAGAGCATCGCCGAACTCACCGGCGTGAGCATGCCGCCACCGACGCCTTGCAAGACGCGCGCCGCGATCAACTGGTCGAGGCTCTGCGCTGCTCCGCACATCGCCGAGGCCAACGTGAAGATCGCCATCGCCGTGAGGTACACGCGCTTCGTGCCGAAGCGATCGCCGAACCAACCGGATGCGGGGATCCACATCGCCAAGCTCAGCAAGTAGCCGACCACGACCCACTCGATGGATGACGACGTGGCGTCGAGGCTTCGCCCGATCGAGGGCAGTGCGACGTTGACGATCGTGATGTCGAGCGCGCTCATGAAGTTGCCCGCGACGTGCATCACGATCACGACGTGCTTGGGGTCGATGCGTGAACGCGCGCCCGTGGTCGCGCCCATCGATGTCCCCATCGCTCCACTCTGCCCCAAGTTCGGGCGTCAGGCGACAGCCGCCGGTGTGGCAGTTGGTTGCCGAACTATCGAACCGATGAGATCAAGGCAGTGATGAGGAAACGGAGTTCGTCCGCCGCCACGTCACGGTGATCAGCCGCCCGCAGCCATGCGGGAACGGCTCATTCGATATTCGAGTACATCCGAACACCGAATAGCGTGTTCCCGCCGTCGACCGAGAAGCGGGGAACGATGGGGATCAGGGCCCGGCGACGGTCACGACGACCTTGCCGTTCTCGATGAGGTCGGTAAGTAGCACAGATCTCGTTGGTTCGGCCGCACCGTGAAGCTCCGAAAACCTCGGCGCCGGGTTGTAGAGCCGTCACGTTCTTGCCGACTGCTCGCACCGTTCCGGCGAAATCGCAACCGGGGATTCGGACCTTGGGCTTGTGCAATCCGGTGATCGCTTTCATCGGGTGTGCTCGGACCGTTCGATCTCGAGGTGGGGCAGGAGCCGGTCGAGCCATTTCGGGATCCACCAGTTGCGCTCGCCGAGCAACTCCATGGTTGCCGGGACGATCACCATGCGCACGAGCGTGGCGTCGAGCAACACGGCGAGGGCGAGTCCGAGACCGAAGAGCTTGATCTCTCTGATGTCTTCGAGCATGAAGGAGGCAAAGACGACGACCATGATCGCCGCGGCAGCGGTGATCACTCGGGCCGAAGAGGCCAGACCATCGGCGACCGACGTGGTGGCATCGCCGGTGCGCAGGTATTCCTCCCGGATGCGGGAGAGCATGAAGACCTCGTAGTCCATCGAGAGGCCGAACACGATGGCGAAGAGCATCATCGGTATGAACGGGTTGATGGGTCCGCCTTCGATGCCGAGCAACTGGCCGGCCCAGCCCCACTGGAAGACCGCGACGACGATGCCGTACGCCGCGCCGATCGAGAGCACGTTCATGAGCACGGCTTTGAGGGGCACGAGCAACGACCGGAAGACCGTCATCAACAACAAGAACGAGAGGGCCAGCACGGCGCCGAAGAAGACGAGCATCCGCTGAGCGAGGTAGTCCGTGATGTCGATGTTGGTCGCAGCGCTGCCGGTGACTTGCACGTCGAGGCCGGTTCCCGCAACCGCCGCGGGGATGACATCGTTGCGCAACTGGCGGACGAGATCGCTCGTTGCTTCGTCCTGGGGCGCAGACGTTGCGACGAGACGCATCAAGAACGCAGACGGCTGCGTGGGGTTGTCAGTGATCGGTGCGGTGACGGCCGCGACGCCGGGGGTCTGGCTCAGCGCAAGCTGCAAGCGCTGCACGGTCTCGGCCGAGTCGCCGGAGCCGGGGACGACAGTGATGATGAACGGGCCGTTGAATCCGTCGCCGAAGCCTTCGGCCAGCAAGTCGTAGGCCTGTCGCGTCGCGGTGTTCTCGGGGAAATTGCCTTCGTCGGACCAGCCGAGGCGCATGCTCGTGACCGGAGCGGCCAGGACGAGCAGCAGCGCAGTCGCACCGATCATCCATCGCAGCGGGCTGCGTTGGATCGTGCGGCTCCAGCGGTAGGCGTAGGTGGCGCGCACGGGCTTTGCCGCTCGCCGCGGCACCGGCCGGCGCAGCGGTCGAACGGCGACGCTGGCGAGCAGGGTCAGCACGGCGAACAGCGCGCCGATCGCCGCCAGCGGCGTGATGCCGAGGCCGAGTCCGAGGAGTGCGGCCGCGGTGAAGCCCGCCGCGATGAGGCCGCGCCAGCGGGTCAGCTCGACCCGTTCCCGGGCGAAGCCGAGTAGCGCGGGGAGCAGCGTCGTGGAGGTGATCATCGTGGCGAGCACCGTCGCCGACACACCGATACCCATGCCGCCGATCCAACCGATGCCAACGAGGAGCAACCCGAGCATCGAGATCATCACGGTGGTGCCGGCGAAGACCACGGCGCGACCGGCGGTTTGCATTGCGGTCACCGTTGCGTCACGGGGCGAGCGACCATCGTGAAGGCCTTCGCGGTAGCGCGTCACGATGAACAGGGCGTAGTCGATACCGACACCGAGGCCGATCATGATCCCGAGCAACGTGGTGTCCTTCGGGAGGGTGAAGAGGTGGCTCAGCAGCAGCGTCATGCCGATGCCGGAACCGACGCCGCCGAGGGCGACTGCGATCGGGAGGCCCATGGCAAGGACGGACCCGAACGCGACGATCAACACGAACATGGCGAAGGCAAGGCCGATCAACTCGGTCTGCGGAGGCTCGACCACGGCGAGGTACTGGCCTCCGGCGAGCACTTCGAGGCCATCGATGGCGGGGGCGTTGTCGCTGATCGCCTTGCCGATGAGCCCGGACTCCGTATCGTCGACGGCTGCCGACAAGTTCACCTGCGCATAGGCGACCTGGCCGGCGAGTGCACCATCACGCGCGATCTGGCCCGAGCCGTTGGCGGAATACGGCGAGACCACGGTGGCACCGGGGTGCTGCGCGACACCGTCGGCATCGGGGAATCCCGCATCGACGAGTGCGAAGAGCCGTTCCATCGCGGACCGCACCGCGAGGTCGTCGACCCCTTGGCGTGCCTGGAACACGATCGTCCCTGACTGCCCACCGGTGCCGAGGTCGGGGAAGTACTCCTCGAGCACCGCGAAGCCAGCGGCGCTGCCGGACCCGGGGACGGTGGAGCTGCTGCTGAAGTGCGGGCCCGCAACGCCGGCCGCCCCGAAGATGGTGAACAGCGCGACGAGCCACAGGACCACCGCTTTGATTCGGTGATCGAAGCACCAGCCGGCGATTCGGCCGAGAAGCGTGACCGGCGGACCGTTCGTCCTCCCGCCGTTGCCGGCAATTTGGTGGGTCGCGGGGCTCGTGGGTGCGGTGACTGTTTGCATGTCGGCATCGTCCGCGATCTCGACCTCAGCGACATCAGGGCTTCGGTCATTGCTGACTGACCGATCGAATGGACCCGGTGTCGTACTTTCGGCCGATCCGCATGCCGCACCGTTTCTCTACGCTGACGTAGTGCTCAAAGAGGCGGTTCGTTCGTTGTGGGTCGAACCCCGCGTGGCGAACCCGCCGAGGCGTGTATGGCGCGACTGGGCGCTCGTGGGCGCGCTGTTGCCGACAGCTGTTCTAGAGGGGGTCTTCCGCGACGAGGTGGCGTGGCGTCCTGTCGCGTGCGGGGTTTGTGTGGCACTTGTGTTCACGCTGTTGTGGCGGCGCACCGACCCTCTGGTTGTGGTCGCGGTCGCGTTCGGTGTCCTTTCCGTGTCCAGCGTCGTCGCGCTCGTCGGTGCCGAGGATCCGGTGGGGCTGTACACCACCGTGTTCGTGGTGCTGCTCCCGTATTCCTTGCTTCGATGGGCGGCCGGTCGCGAGGCGGTGATCGGACTGGCGATCATGTTGTTCGCTTTTGCGGTCGGAATAGCCGCCGATTTCACCGGGGTAGTCGATGCAGTTTTCGCGGGCGTGTTCTTGTTTTTCCCCGCCGCCCTCGGCGCTTCGGTCCGGTACCGCGCCAACTCCCGCACCCGTGGGATGGACCAAGTCAAGCTGCTCGAGCGTGAGCAGTTGGCTCGCGAACTACACGACACTGTTGCGCATCACGTGTCCGCCATCGCCATTCGCGCCCAAGCCGGACGTGTCGTCGCGGCATCTGATCCGGCTGCCGCGTTGGACGCGCTGGTCGTCATCGAGCAGGAGGCATCGCGGACGCTGGCAGAGATGCGGGCCATGGTCGGCGCACTGCGCCAAGGCGAGGAGGCCGACCTCGCCCCGCCGCGCGGTGTCGCCGACATCGAGCGTCTCACCGAGCGGTCCGGGGAGCGGCCTTGCGTGGAGGTCGAGCTCTCCGGCGATCTCGACGGGCTCCGACCGTCGGTCGATGCCGCGCTGTACCGGCTTGCCCAGGAGTCGATCACCAACGCGGTTCGCCACGCACGCCACGCAACGCGCATCCGGGTCACTGTGCTCGGTGAGGACGACTGCGTGCGGCTCACTGTTGGCGACGACGGCGATGGGGGCGCGTTCGATCCACGCTCATCGTCGGGATTCGGGTTGATCGGCATGGCCGAGCGCGCGAAGTTGCTCGGCGGCACACTCGAGGCCGGACCAAACCGCAACAGAGGGTGGACAGTGCACGCCGTGTTGCCGAAGGGTCGGGCGAGATCATGACCATCCGAGTGTTGCTTGCCGATGATCAAGAGATCATCCGCACCGGACTCAGGATGATCCTCAACGCCCACGCCGACATCGAAGTCGTCGGCGAGGCGGCCGATGGGCGCGAAGCGGTGGAGCTCGCCCGCCGGTTGCGACCCGACGTGTGCTTGTTCGACATCCGCATGCCGCATGTCGACGGCATCGAAGCCACTCGACAACTCGCCGGGCCCGAGGTCGATGACCCGCTGGCGGTGGTAGTGATCACCACCTTCGATCTCGACGAATACGTCTACGGCGCGCTCAAGGCGGGCGCCCGCGGGTTCCTACTGAAAGATGCCGGTCCCGAACTGCTCGTGCAGGCGATCGAAGCCGCCGCGCGCGGCGACGCGCTCATTGCGCCGAGTGTCACCGCGAGGTTGCTCGCGACGTTCTCGCATTCGCGTGCCGGCACGTCACGACCACAGCCCATCGAACCACTCACCGTCCGCGAAGAAGAGGTCCTCGTGACCGTCGCGCGCGGGCGCACCAACGCGGAGATCGCGGACGAGCTCTACATCAGCCTGAGCACCGTCAAGACCCACCTCGCCAGCTTGATGAACAAGCTCGGTGCGCGGAACCGAGTCGAGATCGCGATGTGGGCCTACGAAACTGGACGCATCGGAAGTTGATCGTCACGCCCCGTGGTTGTGGCGTTTTGCGGAACGGGTGCGGATTCGTTCGCCGGGCCGGCCGAGGATGCTGAGGATCTCGACCGGTTTGTTGCCGGCGGGTCCGAACCAGTGCGGCTGCGCGGTATCGAATTCGGCGACTTCGCCGGGCTTCAATATGGCGTCGCTGTCGGCGAGGATCAGCCGTAAGTCGCCGGCCAACACGTAGAGCCATTCGTAGCCTTCGTGCGTGCGAAGTTTGTGTTCGCCTTCTTCGGGCAGGATGACGACCTTCCACGCGTGCATGCCACGTGGTTGTCGCGTTAGCGGCACGACGATGCGGCCGTTGCGCGCTTGCGGCGTGAGTCGTATGCGGTGATCGCCGAACTCGGGTGCCCCGACGAGGTCGTCGAGAGGCACGCGATGCGCGTGCGCGATCGGTAGGAGCAACTCGAGGCTGGGCTTGCGTTCGCCGTTTTCCAGCCGGGACAGGGTGCTCTTGGAGATGCCGGTCTCTGCGGCCAATTGGGCCAGGGTCACGCCCCGCTTGGTGCGTACCCGTTTGAGGCGTGGACCGACTTCGGCCAGAACGGCGTCGATCTCCGCGGATGTCTTCATAGCGTCAGTCAAGTACTCGTTCCCGGAAACAGCAACAAACCTTGTCGAATCCGAGCCGTGGGCGCACGCTGCAACCCGGAGGTAACGCGCAATGGAAACGCAGACATATGACGTAGTGGTGGTTGGTGGCGGAGCGGCCGGCTTGAGTGCGGCGCTCGTCTTGGGTCGGGCGCGCCGCAGAGTCGCCGTGATCGACGCGGGAGCACCCCGCAACGCGCCCGCGGCACACATGCAGGGGTTCTTGTCGCGCGACGGGATGTCCCCCGCCGACTTCCTCGCCGCGGGCCGCGCCGAGGTCGCGGGGTACGGCGTGGAGTTGATCGCAGATCAGGTGCGGGGGATCGAGCCCGGCTTCGTCGTGCGACTGGCCAGTGGCGCCGCACTGATGGCGCGACGGATCCTTGTGGCGACCGGTGTCGGCGACGAGTTGCCGGATATGCCCGGCGTCCGCGAACGGTGGGCCCGCGATCTCTTGCACTGCCCGTATTGCCACGGGTGGGAAGTACGCGACCAACCCGTCGGCGTTTTGGGCACGCTGCCCGGCTCAGTACTGCATGCACAGTTGGTGCGGCAGTGGTCCGACGACGTCGTCTTCTTCGTCCATACCTACGACCTCCGCGCCGCGGAACGAGCCCAACTGGACGCACGCGGGATTCGCGTCGTGGAGGGCGAAGTCGCGCGATTGGTGATCGACGACGACCGATTGACCGGTGTCGAATTGGTCGATGGTGACGTCGTTGCACGCACCGCGGTGTTCGTTCGTCCCGGCAACATGCCGCATCCCGATGGTCTGCTGCCCACCTTGGGCTGCGATCACAACGAAGCCGGATTCGTCATCGTCGATGCCACCGGCAAGACGAGTACACCCGGCGTCTGGGCGGCCGGCAATGTGGTTGATCCCCGGGCTCAGGTCAGCACCTCGGCCGGCGCCGGATCCGCCGCTGCGATCGCCATCAACGCGGACTTGGTCCAAGACGATGTCGAAGTCGCGCTGACGGCAGCTCGGCCGGCGTCACCGGCGCCACTGACGATTCAGTCGTACGCGTGCGCCGCTAGTTGCATGGCGCGGTAGACGAGTTGCGGATCGTAGGGTGCCGCCTCGCCCGGCAGGTACGTCACCGAGACGAGGTTGCCGGTGAACGGGAACGAGCCGTGCCGTTCGTACACCGGCCATGACACCGGGGATCGACGGTCGAGGCCGATGTCGATTCCCTGCAGCGGTGCGATCCACAACAGCATGTTCATGTGGTCGAGCCGCGCCGTCGGTACGCCGTCGACGAGCACGGCAAAGTCCCAGGCGAAGTTGTCGACGGCGGCGGCCCGCAAGGTGACGACGTGCGACCCGGGGCTCAGCGTGCCGGCGTCGATCTCGTGCAAGTTGCCATAGTCGTTGAACGCGAACCAAAGGTGTGCGTCTTCGATGTAGACGCTGTAGCCACCGCCCTGGTCGCCGTGCGCCACCAACACGCCTTCGTCTCCCGGCGAGAAGCTGACGTCGATGACGACGTCGAAGGAGCGCAACGAGGTCAGCCGCGATGCGACGTAACGCTCGATGTGGGGCGTGCCGGGCAGAAGCGTCATCGGCCGAGCGACGTCGGTGGGCGCACGCGCGTCGCGCATATAGCCGGTGCCGTCGTCGAGCGGGAAGACATAGTTCTCCCACGCAGCCTGCTCCCACGAATCTGCGAGCGCGGCAACGATGTCGGGATGGTCGGCCGCGACGTTCGTCGTCTCGGTCGGGTCGGCATCGATGTCGTACAGCTCCCACTGCTCGTCGGCGGCGGTGGCTCGGGCGGCCCGGCCCGTCATCACCAGCTTCCACTTGTCACGGAAGTAGGCGCGGTTGCCGACCATCTCGATGTACTGCTCGGATCGATCGCCGGGCGCGTGCGATCCGCGCAGCGCGTCGGCAAAGGACACGCCGTCGATCGGCGCGCCGTCCAGGGGCACACCGCTGAGATCCAGCACGGTCGGCAATAGATCGGTGACATAGCGGAACTCACGGTGCAACTCACCGACGCGGTCAGGCAAGCCGCTCGGCCACGACATCACA
Organism: Acidimicrobiales bacterium; assembly: GCA_039915945.1. GTDB lineage: Bacteria > Actinomycetota > Acidimicrobiia > Acidimicrobiales > WLNW01 > DATLFA01. The sequence continues at coordinate 50,144 of JBDSMH010000097.1, forward strand.
AACGGCACACGTACGCCGCCGGCATACGTGTGTGCCTTGTACATGCGAAACGGGGTATTGGAGGCCATGCCCCAACCGCGCGGGTAGTGCACCATCGCGCGTGGAGTGCCGATGAGGCTCGGATCGCGATCGATGTCGCGGCGCCATTCCCGCGGTAGCCCCGGCAAGTGGGCAAGTTGCGCGAAGTAGCTGCGCGTGCCGCGCAGGCCACCTTCGCCCGTACCACCGTTGTCCGACGTGAAGACCACGATCGTGTTGTCGAGTTCACCCAGCGCCTCGATCGTCCCCAGCAGTCGGCCGAGGTTCTGATCGACGTTGTCGACCATCGCCGCGTAGACCTCTTGGTAGCGAGCGAACAACGCGTGGTCCTGTGGATCGAGTTCGTCCCACGCGGGAACCTCACCGAACGGTTCGCTGTTGCGTGGCGGGAGTTGGGTGTCAGGAGGAAAGAACCCGTCGGCGATCTGCTTGGCGAAACGCCGATCCCGCAACGCGTCCCAACCGTCGGCGTAGCGCCCCGTGTACTTCTCGATATCGGCCGGTTTGGCGTGGAGCGGGCCGTGAACAGCAAGGTGCGCGAAGTACATGAAGAAGGGCTTCTGCGACTCGGCGCGATGCGCCGAGATGAGCGCGATCGCTTCGTCGGTGAGATTGTCGGTGAGGTAGAAGTCCTTCGGATACTCGTCGATCGCCACCGGTGAGTTGTCTCGGATCAGGCGATGCGGATGGTGCAGGTTCGTCAGCCCTTCGAGAATGCCGTAGTAGCGATCGAAGCCACGCTGTGTCGGCCATGACGACCGATCGGACGCGTCGCTCATCGACGATTCCTTCGTGAGATGCCACTTGCCGATGGCGAACGTGGCGTAACCGGCGCCGCGCAGTTGCTCGGCCAAGGTGGGCACGTCGCGCGCGATCTCGAACGTGAACCCCGGGAAGCCGGGGTCCGCGTTGGCGACGAACCCGAAGCCGGCGTGATGAGGATTGAGGCCGGTCAGCAGGGCCGCACGCGACGGCGAGCAAACGGGGCTCGTGTGATAGTTGGTGAAGCGGACACCTCGAGCAGCCAGCCGATCGAGATTTGGCGTGTCGATCTCCGACCCGAACGGCCCGATGTCGCTGAAGCCCATGTCGTCCATGAGCACGATGACGACATTCGGCGCGCCACGCGGCGCGCTTGACGGCGTCGGCCACCAAGGGGTCGATTCGCGGAGCGTGCGCCCGACGACCGCACCGTGTCCCGGATAGGTGCGCGGCGTCGACGTCATCTATTCGCGCGCCCCGCCGGCCAACTCGACCACCTTCGCCGGCGGCAGATACTGATCGCACACACGCGCACCAAAGGGTTGCAGCGCGTCGTCGACCGCGTTCGTCAGCGTCGCGGGGGCGACCACCGCACCACCTTCGCCGACGCCACGAAAGCCGAACGCACCGTCGGGGTCGGTCTCGAGATGGTGGATCTCGATGTGCGGGATCTCGGCGCTTGTCGGGAGCAGATAGTCCATGAACGTGCTCGTGAGGAAGTTGGCCTCGTCGTCGTAGGTGGCTCGTTCGTAGAGCACCGCGCCGATGCCTTGCGCGACGCCGCCGCACACTTGGCCGTCGACGACCGCAGGGTTGATCACGCGTCCGCAGTCTTCGACCACGACGTAGCGCAAGATCTTGACCCGCCCCGTCGTGACATCGACCTCGATGGTGCAGGCGTGCGTGCCGCCGGACCATCCGCTGCCGGTGATGCCTTCGCCGGTGAACCGCTCGTGGGCCTCGAGCGGGCCGTCGGTGCCCGGGGGGAGGCTCGCGGGATCCATCAGCGCCTTCATCGCGATCTGCGCGAGTGGCAGCTTCTTTTGCGGTACGCCCTTTGGCGTGACGACGCCGTCGACGATCTCGAGGTCTTCGGGGCTGATCTCGAGCATCCCCGACGCGATGGCGAGCACGTGCTCTCGCAGCTTGCGTGTCGACACGATCGTGGCGCCCGTTGCCCACGTCGACGCGCGGCTACCGCCGGTACCGATCACGCTGAACGGCGTCTGCCGGGTGTCGCCGTGCACGACGCGCACGTGCTCGAACGGGACGCCCATCTCGTCGGCGGCAACCTGCGCGAGCGTCGTCTCGTGGCCTTGCCCGTGCGGCGCCTGCGCGGTGGTCACCACGAGGTGACCATCGGGCTGCAGCGTGACTTTGGCCCGCTCGCCGCCGAACATGCCGCCGCCGGGGCGCATCTCGGCCGGACCGGGTGCGGCTTCGATGAACGTGGCGAACCCGACACCGAGGTAGCGGCCTTGGGTGCGCGCCGTCGCTTGCTCTTTGCGAAACCCTTCGTAGTCGATGAACTCGAGTGCCTTATCGAGCGACTCGCGCGACGAGATGCCCCTGACCGTGAGGCCGGTCATGAGCCGGTCGTCGGGCGCGCCGAGCATCATGTTCGTGCGCCGGATATCGGCCGCATCCACGCCGATCTCGTGGGCGACGATGTCGATCAACCGCTCGCGGACCCATGTCTCCATCTCCCACGGACCGCGGTACGCGACGTATGCCGCCTTGTTGGTGGAGATCACCGATGACTCGAAGCGGTAGCCCTTCATGCGGTAGGGGCCGGGCAACAGCAGTTGCATCAGACCGACGAACATCGCGGAGACGAACGGAACGTTCGGATACGCGCCGGCGTCCATCGTCAGCTTGCCCTTCATCCCGAGGAACGTGCCGTCCGCCTTCACCGCCAACTCGACCTCGACCATCTCCTCACGCGCTTGGCCCGACGCGATGAGGTGCTCGTTGCGGTCTTCGATCCACTTCAGCGGGCGGCCGAGGGCCTTGCTGGCGGCCGCGATACAAAAGTCCTCGCGTACGACGCTGCCCTTCAAGCCGAAGCCGCCGCCGACATCGTTGGCGAGCACGCGGAAGCGTTCCATCGGATGACCAAGTGTGGTGGCCAACTGCAGTCGCAAACTGTGCGGGCTCTGTGTCGACGCGTAGTACGTCAGATCGCCCGACGACGCGTCGTAGTCCGCAACCGCACCTCGCGTCTCCATCGGCACAGGCGCCACGCGGTGCTGCCGCAACGTGGCGGTGACCACTCGATCGGCCTCGGCGAATGCTGCATCGACGTCGCCCCACGTGACAGGGGCGCTCGTGATGACGACGTTGTCGCCGAGTTCGTCGAACAACGCCGGCTTGGTCGGATCGACCGCGTCGTCGTAGTTGGCAATCGCCGGCAGTTGCTCGTACTCGACTTCGACGAGGTCGCACCCGTCCTCCGCCTCGTAGCGCGATTCTGCGACCACCAGTGCCACCACGTCGCCGACGAAGCGCACCTTGTCGGTGCTGAGCGGATAGAACTCGGGGAACTTGACGCCGAACGCCAGCGATGTCGAGATGGGATTGCACAACCGGCGCATGTCGTCGCCGGTGAACACGGCCACGACTCCGGGCGTCGCACGCGCCGCGGTGACGTCGATGCGCTTGATAAGGGCGTGCGCGAAGGGGCTGCGCACGAACGACGCGTGCAACATGTTGGGCAGGTTGAGGTCGTCGACGTATTTGCCCCGTCCGCTCAGGATGCGATGGTCCTCGACCCGCGGAATGCTTTCACCGACGAACCTCACGACGCCGCCCCTTCGTGGCGCTTGCCGAGACGTATCGCGGCGAGTTGCACGCCGGCGACGATGGATTGGTAGCCGGTGCAACGGCAGAGGTTGCCGGCGAGCTCTTCGCGGATCTCGTGCTCGCTGAACTCGTGGTCTTCTTGCAAGTAGGCATACGCCGTCATCAAGAAACCCGGTGTGCAGAACCCGCATTGAAAGCTGTGGCAGTCGCGCATGGCCTCTTGCAGCGGATGAAACTCGCCGTCCTTCTCGAGTCCTTCGATCGTCATGATCTCGGAACCGTCGACTTGCACCGCAAAGAGCAGACAGGAGCGCACCGCATCGCCGTCGAGCAAGATGGTGCACGCACCACACACGCCGTGCTCGCAGCCCAGGTGCGTACCGGTGAGTTGCAGATCTTCCCGCAAGAAGTCGGCGAGGGTTTTGCGGGGTTCGACAGAACCCTCGCGCGGCCTTCCGTTGACGGTCAGCCGGACCGGTTGCTTGGTCATCGTGCGTCCTTCGCTCGGTCGTGGGCTTCTCTGAGTGCTCGTTCGGCGAGAACCGCAGCGAGTTGCCTGCGGTAGGCGGCTGATCCGTGGATGTCGCTGGCGGGCTCGAGTGGCGTGGCGGCTGCCTGTGCGGCACTTTTCCAGAGGTCATCCGACGGCGCCGCTCCTGCCATCAGTGACTCTGCCGCAGTGGCCCGTACCGGCACCTGGTCGACGCCGGAGAACGCCAGCCGCGCCTCGCCGACGTTGCCGTTGCTGTCGAGGCGCACGGTCGCCGCCACGCCGACGATGGCGAAGTCGCCACTACGCCGGCTGAACTCTTGGAACGACCAACCGGTGCCTGCTGTCCACTCCGGTACGTGTACTGCAGTCAGCAGTTCGTCGGGCTCGAGCGAGGTCGTGAGGAAACCTTCGAACAGCGCGGACGCGCTGACGGTGCGGATGCCTCGCGCGCTGCGCGCTTGCACCTCACCGTCGAGCACGAGCAGCACGGCCGGTAGCTCGGCGGCCGGATCGGCGTGGGCGATGCTGCCACCGACGGTCCCCCGATTGCGGATCGCGCTGTGGCCGATGAAACCGACCGCGTGCGCGAGCAAGGGACTGGCGGTGCGGGCGATGTCGCTGCGTTCGACGGCGCGGTGGCGCACCAGCGCGCCCACCGTCAAACCGTTGCCGTTGGCGATCGCGGCGAGCTCGCCGACGCGGTTGATGTCGATGAGGTGCGCCGGCCGGGCCAAACGCAAACTCAGCAGCGGCACCAGGCTCTGCCCGCCGGCGAGCACCTTGGCCTCGTCGGCGTGCTCCGCGAGGAGTGCGACGGCCTCATCGGTCGATTCGGCGCGGTGGTATTCGAACAGTGGTGGCTTCACGGGTGCCGCTCTATCACAAAG
>JBDSMH010000112.1:0-11094 GCA_039915945.1 Acidimicrobiales bacterium
CGTCGATGGGGATGTCGTAGAACGTCTTGCACAACCACTCGTGCGTGTTGGGCCACGTGCCTTCGGGATGCGGGAAGTCGGTGCCCCACAACATGTTGTCGATGCCGATCTCGTAGCGCATGCCGAGTTCGCGGCGCTTGATGTTGGCGAGACCGGTGAAACAGTTGCGGTCGACGTACTCACTCGGCAACATCGACACAGAGCCACGGAACGCGTCGGCACCCAGCTTTTCTGCGCCTTTTTGACCCATGAACAAGCGGTCCCACGACCACAGCAACTGAGGGAGCCACCAGCAGCCGCCCTCGGTGACGCCAAAGCGCAGACCGGGGAACCGTTCGAACACGCCCGACCACAACAGGAACCACATCGGCCGCGCCGGCCACCACGTGACCTCGGTGACGTAGATGCCGAGATGGTCGCCGTACTCCGAACGCGACGACGCGCCCGAGTGCGTCACGACCGGCATGCGCAGCTCTTCGCACAGCGCCCACACCGGGTCGTAGCGCCGGTCGTGATACGGCGGTTGATTGCACCACAGCGCCGGGATCATGACGGCACCGAGGCCCGACTCTTTCGCTCGGCGGATCTCCGCGAGTGCGTCGTCGATCGGACCGGTGATCGGCACGAGAGCGACTCCACGACGGCGCGCCGGACTATGGGCGCAGAGCTCGGCCAGCCAACGATTGTGCGCCTTCGCGCCCGCCAGCCCGAGCACCGGATCGAGATCGCCGGTCAGACCCAGACCAGCACCGAACGGCACGCACGTGCGGCTCTCGACCGCATCGGCATCGGGATAGATGACCTCGCCCGCCACGCCGTCACCATCGAGTGCCTGGTCGCGCTTGATCGCGTCCCAACCGCCGGCGAGCTCTTCGCCGTGCTCTTCGAACCATTTCTTCGCGTAGGTGTCGTCGCGCACGCCGAGCTTGGTCGCGGCCTCGACCGCCGCAACGCGCCCCGCGAGGAACTCGTCGAATGCGGGGTGGAACTTCTTTTCGAGGTAGTCGCGGTATTGCTCGGTGGGCAGACCCGCGTGACTGTCGGCGGCGATGATGAGATAAGGATCGTTGTCGGAAGTGGTCATGCTTTGTCCGATCGTCGATAGCGACGCGTCAGCTGACGCGCGCCGGTTGCCCGGCGAACGCCGGACACTTGAAGGCCTCGATGGGCAGTTCGCCCGGTTGCAGTGGATTGTCAGTGTCGCGCACGCGTGGACCGAACTTGGCCGCGACCGGCGCGAGCGCATCGAGGTCGAAGCCGTAGAGCTCGGCTGCGTTACCGCCGAGCATCAGCGCGACTTCGTCGTGCGGCACGCCCGCAAACGAATTGCGTATCGCTTCGCGCGAGAACGGGTTGCTCGATTCTTTGTGCGGGTAGTCGCTGCCCCACATGATGCGCTCGACGCCGACCGCATCACGCATCGTGACCTCGGCCGGGCGGATGAAACTCGCACCGACGTGGCATTGCCGGGCCCAGTATTCGCTCGGCTTCAGCGACAACCGCTCGACCACGGCCCGCCCCCACACCTGTTCCTGCGAACCGCCGGCGTTGCCCATGCGATCGAAGAAGTAGTCGAGCTTGGTGAGCTCTTCGGGTACCCACGCGGTGCCCTGTTCGGTGAACACCACTTGCATGTCGGGGAATCGCTCGAGCGCACCACCGACGATGAGATGCGTGAGCGCGCGATGGGCAAACCACGACACCTCGAGTAGGAAGATCACGGCGTCGACATCGGTCGGGCCCATCGTCGGTGACGCGCTGCCGGTGTGGTGATTGACCGGCATGGCGAGCTCTTCGCACACTTGCCACAACGGGTCGTAGCACGGGTCGAACAACTGCGGCAGCCCTAGCCCCGGCGGCGTACCCGGCAACAACACACCGCCGCGCAACCCCGCGCCGTGCGCCCATCGGATCTCGGCAACCGAAGCCTCGATGTCGTGCAACGTGATCTGCACGATGCCGGCACGCCGACCCGGCGCATCGGCGCAGAAGTCGACGAGCCAGCGATTGTGCGCTTGCAGACCGGCCCAGCGACGCTGCATGTCGCCCGCGGTGATCGCCGGCGGTTGTGTTGTCAGCGACACCTTGGGGAAGAACGGCGGCACCGTGTTGGGAAAGATGATCTCCGCGACCTGACCATCGGCTTCGAGATCGCGGCGGCGACGATTGGAGTCCCAATTGCGCGCGCCGTTGTCGCCCTTGAGGTCCTCGTAGGGCATCACGAACGCGGCGGCCCATTCGTCGAACTCGTCGAGCCACTGCGCATCGAGATAGGGGCGGTACCCCTCGATGTTACCGCCGCCGTGGCAGTCGGCCGAGATCACGATGTAGCGGGGTGCCCCCAACGCATCGGTGACAATGGCTTCGCGTGGCACTGGCCGCTCCTCTGTCGCACGGGCTTCTGTAGCGCTGTTACAGTCACCCTACCACCGAGGGGGGAATGCACATGGCCCAGATCCTGGGACAGTTCTGTATCAACGTCACCGACATCGAGCGGTCCATCGCCTTCTGGGACGGGGTCATGGGCATCCCGCTGCAGAGCCGCACCGAGATACCCGGCGTGCTCGAGGCCGTGCTCCAGGCGCCCGAGGGCGGCTCGCGGATGCAACTCGCACAGTGGACCGAGCGCGAAGGACCCATCGACATGGGTACCGCGATGTGGAAGCTCTACATCAACACCCACGACTGCCAGGGTGTCTACGACCGGGCCATCGCGGCCGGCTGCGAATCGGTGTCCGCTCCCGCGCGACTCGATCGCTGGCCCGTCACGGTCGCGTTCGTCAAGGACCTCGACGGCTACCTGCTGGAGTTGATCGAATACCACGAAGGCATGCCGGCGGGCGTCCCCGACCCCAAAGCTTCGACGCGAAAGGCCGACTCGTGAAAGATCTCAACGGCAAGGTCGCAGTCATCACCGGAGGCGCGGGCGGCATCGGTCGAGCAATGGGCGAGCGATTCGCGCAAGAAGGCATGAAGCTCGTGCTCGCCGACATCCACGAACCGACACTCACCGCCACCGTCGACGAACTGCAGGGCTCGGGGGCCGATGTCATCGGCGTCGTCACCGATGTCTCCAAGCTCGAGTCGGTCGAGGCGTTGCGCGATGCAACACTCGAACATTTCGGCGCGGTGCACGTCGTGTGCAACAACGCTGGTGTGGCATCCGGCGCGCACGGCCACGTGTGGGAACACGAGATCAACGACTGGCGCTTCGCATTCAGCGTGCACGTCTACGGCGTGATCAACGGCATCAACGCGTTTGTACCCACGTTGCTCGCGCAGGGCGTCGAAGCCCACATCGTCAATACGTCGTCGCACAACGGTGGGTTCTCCCCTATCGCGTCGTCCGCGACATACGCCACGTGCAAGAGCGCGGTCGTGACACTGTCGGAGTGCCTGTGGGGACAACTGCGCGCCGTCGACTCCAAGATCGGTGTGTCGGTGTTGTTTCCGTCGGGCAAGACCCAAGGCATCCTCGACACCGGCATCTGGAAGCCGCGTGAGCGGCCGGCCGAGTTTCCTTCCGCGCAACCGCTCGACACGAGCTCGCGCATGGACGGCTGGATCAAGACAATGGAAGCGGCGGGCACGCCGGTGGTGTTCACACCGTTGTCCGAGGTGGCGGACACCGTCGTCGACGGCCTCTACGCCGATCGATTCTGGATGGTCGAAGAAGGCCGGTTCGAAGAGATGGTGCAGACGCGCACCGACGTCATCTTGCGCCGCGCCGCGCCCGACTACCCGCGCAAGTAGGTCGGCGCCACGTTGGCCTCGACGACGATCGGCAACTCGAACCGCTCGACGCGCGGCTCGAGGCAGACGACGTCGTTGCACGCTTGGTAGCGCACCGTGCCTTGGAGTCGATACTCGCCGGGCGTAATCGCCCGCCGGCGCACCGCTTCTTCGAGGCCGGCGAACATGCTCGGCGGCGGGCTCCATCGCAACCGCGCTCGGCCGGTGATACAGACGCGCCCTTCGTGCACGGGCAACGACTCGCCGGTCGCGGCAAACTCGAGTTGCGCCGGAGCGGGCATGGTGAAGTGTTGCCGCGTGAGTAGCTCACCGTCGATGTCGATGTCGACCGACAGCGGCGTGTAGGGAGCGGGGACCGACGCCGCGTAGACATGCCATCCGTCGACGATGTCGAGATCGACTGCCACCGCGATCTCTTGGCCTCCGAAGAGCCGAGTCGACGACAACGCGATGCGAGCGCGCACAACATCGTTGGTGACGGTGATGGCACTCTCGTCAGAGGCGCCCGCGTACTCGAGCACGAGCGTGGAGCCGCTGACGCGGTGGCGTAGGTCGCCGGTGAATGCCTTCGCCAACACCGTGCCGTCGGGCGCGATCAAGAAGTGGCCGGGAAACGGCTGTCCCGTCGCCTGGCGCGGGTTCGGCGGGATGTTCGGGTTGAGCAGGCCGAAGGCTTGGATGACCTTGCCTCCGACGTCGCTCAGCAACGGATATTTCAGCTCGTGCGCGTTGGCGAACGACTGCAGGATCGATGCGTCGTCGGGCGTGATCGCGGCGACGCGGATCCCGGCGGCCAGCGCGTTGTGGACGGTGAAGTTCAGCTCGACCAGCTGATTGCGACAGTACGGTCACCAATCGGCGGAGCGGGCGAACACGAGCAACAGACCCCGGTCGCCCATCAGCTCCGCGCGACTTCGGGTCACCCCCGACTCGTCGGGTAGCGCAAAGTCGGGAACGGTCTCACCGACGGCATTGCCACTCTGGGCATCTCGATTCTGGTGATCGAAGTGGAAGAGCCATTGCTCTTCGGTGAGCCGTGCGCCGGTGCCTACGTGTGTAAGGAATTCGAGGTATTCGTCGATCGCTTCGTCGTCCGCCATGGTGGGCCCAGTCTGGCACCGTGAATCTCGCGCCGGAACACTGATCCGACGTATCTCACGCTTTGCACAACCTGTACCCTTCATTGCCGGGCGGGGAGGCCGACGGGCGATGGGGATGCGGTCGATGCTGATCCAGTGCGCCCTGTGCTGCCTGCTGATCGGCGCGATCGCGTCGATGGGCGCCGACGCACGACCCGCCAGCGGAGCGCCGCCCGACACGTCGCTCTACGACCAGTGGGATGGCGGACCCGCCCCGACCGCGACACCTGTCGCGTTTGCGGCCTCCACCGGCGGGCCGGCCTTCTTGCCCGAGGAATTGATCCCCTCGACGACGGTCGCTGCCCCACCCTCCACCGTTGCGCCGGCAACCCCGGTCGTACCACCAGCGACGGCGGCGGGCGATCCGTGCGCACCAACGCGTCCACTGATCGCACCGGTGATGATCAAGACCGGCCCCCAGGATCGCAAGCGGGTTGCCGTGACGATCGACGACACGTTCGGGGCGTCGGGGGCGAGGAACGTCGCGTCGGTCCTCGACCTCGCAAAGGCGAAGGGGGCGAAGCTCACGTTTTTCCCGACGGGCGGCGCGTTCGATGATCACCAAAAGGCCGGACTGACCAGCGTGTGGAAACGCGCGCTCGACGAAGGCCACGAGATCGGCAATCACACATACACCCATTGGAACCTTCTCAAGTTGAACGAGAAGGACATCCAGGACGAGCTCGACTCGACGCAGGGCCGCCTCGATCAGATCCTGGGGTTCCACTACGACATGCATCTCATGCGCCCGCCGGGCGGCAACGGGGGGTACCCCGACATCAGGCCTGACCCCAATGGGCCGCGCGTGCGCTGCGAAGTGCAGCGGCTGGGCTACTCGATGACCATGTGGAGCATCGACTCGAACGGCACCGGTGGTTTCACCGACTACTTGAATCGCCTCACGAACACCAACGTCGTGACCAACGGCTCGATCATTCTCTTGCACTTCACGACGTTCAGCGTCAACAACGTCTCGGCGTTGCTCGACAACCTGAACAAGCGCGGATTCGAAATGGTGACCGTGAGCCAACTGTTCGCCCGTGTCTAGGATCGCGTGCTGACGGAAGGAGCACGGTGAAGTTCACGGCAGTCCTGGAATCGCACGGAAAGACCGCCACCGGTATCGAGATCCCGGCCAGCGTCATCGACAAACTCGGCGGCGGCAAGCGCGCGCTGATCCGCGTGACGATCAAAGGCCACACCTATGCGAGCGCAATAGGGTCGATGAACGGCCGCTCGCTCATATCGGTGAGCGCCGACAACCGCACAAAGGCCGGGATCAACGCCGGCGATCGCGTCACGGTAGACGTCGTGCTCGACACCGAGAAGCGCGACATCGAGATCCCCGCCGACTTTGCAAAGGTGCTCGCAAAGAACGCAACCGCGAAACGTGCCTTCGACGCGCTGTCGAACAGCAACAAAAAGCGCCACGTGTTGTCGATCGAGGGCGCGAAGACCGACGAGACCCGGCAACGGCGCATCGCCAAAGCACTCGCCGAGTTGAGCTGAGCCGATACCGCTCACAGACGGCGTGCCAGCGCGTCATACGCGGCAAACAGTGCGACCACCACGTCGACGTTGCCCGCAGTGATGTTCAACGGTTCGCATCGTTGCAACACCGCGTCGGACGGATCAGCGGGATCAACAACAACGACGTCGTCGGCGTACGAGTTCGCGACAGCCACCGCGCCTTCGGGGAGCGTCTCTCGCGGACCGAACGGCCACCACGGAGCAACGACGTCCTGCTCGACGTCGCGACCGGCACCGGTCGCGCGCGCTCGCAGTGGCCCGAGGATCTGATCGCGGGTGCGACCGCGCCATGCCAGCAGCAGCCAAGGGTCGCCGTCGAGGCGGTCGGCGAACACGTACAGCGCCGCCGCGATGTGCTTACAGGGGTTTTCCCAATCGGGGCAGTTGCAGTTGGCGTCGAGCTGGGCCCATGTCGACGGGAGAAGTTGCGTGTGCGCTGTGGCAAAGACGGCTTCGAGCTCGGCGGGCACTTCGCCCGCGAGAAGTTTCGCGGCGAACCCAACTCGCGAACGCAGCACCTCATCGATCTCTTTCCATTGTATTTCGGTCGGCGTTGCGGCCCTGACCGTGAGGACATAGGGCGTAGGTCGCGATCCTTGTACTTGCGCGACGAGCAGCCCCGCTTGGACATCGAGCGACATGACTTGGCCCGAGCGCGCGTAGCGACGACCCCGCCCCATCCGGCCCCCGAGGCCATACGACTCGAGCACCTCGACGAAGCGCTTGGACCACCACGTGCCCGCCATCGCGCCGCGCTGCTTGGACGTGGCAATGCCGTCCTTGGCGGGGAGTGGCACCGACGCCGGAAATCGGTTCCAAGGATCGTTCCATCCGCGACCGGCCATCAGTCGTCTCCGATCTCGGCACTGAGCGCAATGGTGGCGCGCAGATCGGCGGTCGACAGTTCCGTGATCCACTGCTCGCCCGTGCCGACGACGCGCTCCGCGAGCGCGCGTTTGGAAGTGATCATGGCGTCGATGCGTTCCTCGACGGTGCCGGTGCTGACGAGCTTGTGCACGAGCACGGCGCGGCGCTGGCCGATGCGGTAGGCGCGATCGGTGGCCTGATCTTCGACCGCGGGATTCCACCATCGGTCGAGATGAATCACATGCGTCGCGGCGGTCAGGTTGAGACCGGTACCACCGGCTTTGAGCGAGATCAGGAAGATGCCGGGCCCGTCACTTTCTTGGAACTCCGCGACCATCGCATCGCGTTTCTTACGCGCCACTCCGCCGTGCAGCCAACCGACACTGGTTCCGAATCGTCGGCTCCAGTGGGGAGCCAGGAGGTTGCCCCATTCGGCGAATTGAGTGAAACACAGCACCTTGTCCCCGGCGGCGACGATCTCCTCGACCAACTCCTCGGCGCGCGTGAGCTTGCCGGAACGGCCCGACAACGTCGAGCCGTCACGCAGAAAGTGCGCCGGATGGTTGCAGACTTGCTTGAGGCGCATCAGCCCGGCGAGCACGAGTCCGCGGCGGTTGATTCCTTCGGCCTCTGCCGCCGCGCTGATCAGTTCTTCGACAACCGCTTGGTACAACGTGGCCTGTTCGCGCGTGAGTGGGCAGTGCTCGGTCACCTCGATCTTGTCTGGCAGGTCGTCGATGATCGTCTTGTCGGTCTTCAGCCGGCGGAGCACAAACGGCGCGGTGATTCGCTTGAGTTGTTCCGCGCTCGCTGCGTCGTTTTCACGTTCGATGGGGATGGCGAACCGCTCGCGGAATCCGCGCTGCGTACCCAACAGTCCCGGATTGAGCACGTGCATGATCGACCACAGTTCGGAAAGGCGATTCTCGACCGGCGTGCCCGTCATCGCGACTCGTTTGTCGGCCCGCAGTCGTTGCACCGCGCGCGTCTGCGCGGTGCCCGGGTTCTTGATCTGTTGCGCTTCGTCGAGGACGAGGCGTGTCCATTGCACCCCTTCGAGTTCCGCGATGTCGCGCGCGGCGAGCGAATAGGTGGTGAGCACGACATCGGCCCGCTTGGCTCGTGTCGCGAACTTCGTGCGATGCGCGGTGAAACGATCAGCGCCGTGGTGCGCGACGACGCGCAGCTGCGGCGCGAAGCGGGCCAACTCGCGCTGCCAGTTGCCGAGCACCGACACGGGACAGACGACCAACGTCGGGCCGGCCGCGGCGTCATCCGAGAGCAATGTCGCGATCAACTGCGCCGTCTTACCGAGACCCATGTCATCCGCGAGACACGCACCGAGGCCGAGCCGGCCGAGGAAACTCAGCCATCCAACGCCGCGCTCTTGGTATGGGCGCAACTGTCCGACGAATCGATCCGGAGTCGGGACCGGCGCGACAACCGAGTGCAAGGCACCGTGGAGCAGATCACCGAGCCAGCCGGTTGCGGCGACGCTCGTGATCTCGATGCCGTCGGGCACGGCGAGTCCGTCGAGACCCATACCCGAACGCAGCACCTCGGCGACGGTCGCTTCACCCGTCGTGCCTGCGTAGGCCACGATCTTCGCGAACTCTCCCGCGCCGACTTCGATCCATTCACCGCGCACACGCACGAGCGCCTGCTTGGCCTCGACCGCGTGTGTGAGCGCGCGCAGCTCCGCCGTGGTCAGCCGGTGCTCGCCGAGCGCAGCCTCGAAACTGAACGCGACCACCGCGTCCATGCCGATGCCGCCGGCGACGACCGACGCCGCACCCGATCGGGCGCTCTTCGCTTTCACTCGCAGCCCAAGCCGACGCCGCTGGGCCCACCACGCGGGCAGCAGCACCGCGATGCCCGCATCGGCGAGGGTATCGATGCGTTGCGTCAGGAAGTCCATCAGCAGTGCAGTCGACAGCTCAATCTCGCTGGGCGCCGACTCGTCGAGGACCATCGCCAACTCTGGGGCGAGTCGGGCCACCCGCCCCAGGCTTGCGAGCAGTTCTTCGACGGCGTGCGGCCCGAATGGTGATCGACCACCCCACACATCGGCCGCCGCCACGATCAGGCTCGGCTCGCCGGTGTCCTGCACGAGGAGCTCCACCGACCAGTTCGCGTCGACACCGGCAAGGGCCGGCTCGCGGACGCGCAGGCACAGCCGGACGCTGCCCATCGTCGCTGCGCCCGACGCCACCCACCGAGTGATCTCACGCTCGAACGCGCGCAGCTTTTCGATGTCGTATGAACGAGCCAGCCAGGGATCGGACGCCGTGAGTGATGAGAGCCACGCGTCCTCGATGCTGCGACGCCCCGACCGCCGCGCGGTCAACCCGACGCGATGCTCGCCGAGGCGGTGGCGAACGGTGCGGTCGACCGCCATCGCAAGTTGCTCGGCCACGATGCGCTGCGTTTGCGGCGAGCCATCGGCACATAGCGCCGCGATCGCCGCTCGATCGCGCGCTGCCGGCAGCGGCCACCACCACGATCGGGCGCGACCCGCGTCGTCGATCGCGATCCCCGGAACCACTTGCCCAGATTCGGCGAAGTACCGAGCCAAGGCCTCCAGCTCGCTTGTGACGTCTTCTCGAGCGCCTCCCTCGACCGTGCCATTCATGGCAAACAGCATGTCACGCTGAAGTCCTCGTGATCGCCCGAGCCTCTCCGGGTAGCGTCCCCGCACGATGATCGCCGAAGCCACCCGCCGCGTGCCCTGTGTCGGTTGCGGACGCGCCCGCTACTTCCGGCCGAGCGAGGTCTTCGCCGACAACCGCGTCGAGGTCGAACTGCGCAAGCCGTGCCCGCATTGTGGCGACACGCAGATCCTGCGGATCAGTCGATTCGCCGAAGTCGACATGCGCCCCATCAACGACCTCCCCGGGCTCAACGTTCCATGGGTACTCGCGCACCTCGCTGCGCCCATCGAAGGTGACGACAGCGACGAGCTGTCCGCCATGTTCGAGGCCGACCAGTCGAGCCGGCGAGCGCAACAGATGTCCGTCGACGACGACCGTACCCGTTTGCACCGCGTGCTCGAGATGCTCGACCGCGGTGAGCTACGAACACCCCGCGACTACCAGCACGCGGCAATGGTGCTCCAGCACGGACAGGCGCGCGAGCACTTCCACCTCGCGTTCGAGCTGGCCCGGCGAGCCGCCGAAGCCGGCCACGATGGCGCCCGCTATCTCGCCGCCGCCGCGCTCGATCGATGGCTCATGAACGCAAAGCTCCCGCAGAAGTTCGGCACCCAGTTCCAGCGAACGGCATTGGGTCGCTGGGAGCTGTGGGCGGTCGATCCCACGACCACCGACGAAGAGCGCGACGCCTGGAGTGTGCCTCGTCTCGCACTACAGATGGAACGCCTCCGCGAGATGAACGCCGAGGAGCGCTAACGAGTTGTGATCGATCAAAAATGCGAGTGGAGGTGAGCGGACTCGAACCGCCGGCCTCTTCGTTGCGAATCCTCAGAGCGATGGTGCGACGACCCGCGATGATGAGGAATTCCCTTTGTTTTTCTAGGAATTCTGTATGCGCAGATGTCCTGCATTTACCCCTGTATTCCGGCGTCGCGTGTCACCTACGTGTCACGGGCGCTCAACACGCGCAATGCCGCCACGCCATCTGCGGCACGATCGATACCTCTCCACGCGTCGTGCGTCGTGTCCAGAAGCTCGCGCCTCCTGCGGAGCCGTTGGCGATCCTTGGGGGTGAGCTTTGGCGCGAGCTCTCGAATGGGTCCTCGACCATCGTGAGCAACAACGCGAGGTCGATGCGTTAATTGGCCGGCGTG
>JBDSMH010000151.1:0-60378 GCA_039915945.1 Acidimicrobiales bacterium
TCGACGAAGCGCTGTCGGTCAACATCGCCGACAAGCCCGTCGGATCGATCACCGACGCGTTGCGCCACGACGGGCACCCGCCGCTCTATTACTACGCGCTCAACGGGTGGATGCACGTCTTCGGAACCTCCGACTTCGCCGTGCGTTCCCTCTCGATGGTGCTCGGCTTCATCGCGCTGGGTCTGACGTTCGTCATCGCACGGCGCCACGGAGGTCGTGAACTCGCGGCGATGAGCGCGTTCGTCATGGCGGTCTCGCCCTACGGCGTGCGCTACAGCAGCGAAACCCGCATGTATGCGATGGTCATCGTGCTGGTGTTGATCGGTTGGTTGGCGCTCGATGCGGCGATCACCAAACCGACGGTCCTACGACTGATCCCGGTCACACTCTTGTCGGGGGCGTTACTACTCACGCACTACTGGTGCATCTTCCTCATCGCCGGGCTCGTGTGGCTCTTGGGCATGCACGCGTGGTTCGTGCCGGGGGAGCGCAAGAGCCACATGCGCGCCGCGATCGCCATTGTCGCCGGCGGGGTGTTGTTTCTCCCCTGGCTTGGTGGGTTCTGGTACCAGACCCGCCACACGGGCACTCCGTGGGCGTCGACGGCCCGCCCGACCCGAGTGGTGTCGGAGTCGCTGGTCGACTTCAACGGTGGTCTCAACTCCGAAGGGATCCTGCTGCTGCTGGCGACCTCGTTCCTGCTCGTCGTCGGCGTATTCGGTCACCGCGACCGCAACCAACTCGTGCTCGGCCGCTCGGCCGAACCGTGGGTGACCAACGCCTTCGCCGTGCTCGCCGCGACGGTCGTGGTCGGCGCGGGTGCCACGTTCGTCACCCAGAGCGCATTTGCCGGTCGCTACGCCGCAGTGTCCTTCCCGATCTTCGTCGTGCTCGTCGGTCTCGGCCTGGCGCATCTCGGTCACAACTGGGTACGCACGGGCGCGGTTGCGTTGATCGCACTGTTCTCGCTCGCGGGCGTCTTCGTGGAGATCCACTCGCGTGACCGCACGCAAGCCGGTCAGATCGCCGCCGCGATCAACGAAGGCGCAGCTGCGGGCGACGTCGTCGTCGTGTGTCCCGATCAACTCGGACCCGCGCTCGAACGCCGACTGCGCGCCGACGTCGTCGCGCTCGCGTACCCCGACCTGAGGAGCCCGCGCTTCGTCGATTGGGACGACTACGAAGATCGCTACCGCGATGTCGATCCGGCCGCCGTCGCCCGGGCCATCGACGCCCGCGCCCCGGCTGCCGGCCGCATCTGGGTCGAATACTCCAGCTCGTACCGGGTCGTCGCCGAGCAGTGCGACCGCCTCATCGAAGCGCTCGCCCAGCTGCGTCCCCGCAACACCCAGCTGCTTTCACCCGACGGTAGCCGTTATTTCGAATCCGCGGCGCTGCGCCGTTTCGATCCAGTCGGCTGACTCAGTGCTGGTTTCGCGCGGGATCGCCGTCAGGTTGCCCTCACGCCGGATCGACGCGATCTCGGTCGTGCGAATGCTCATGAGACGCACGCTCCAACAGTCGATCACCCGCCGATCGGGCGCAACTTGGAAGAACGTCGTGAGCGGACCTTCTTGCTCGTAGGTGTCGGCGCCCTCGATCAGCTCGACCTCACCGTCCTTGCGGACCAACGTGTAACAAGCCATGTGGACTAGTACCTCCATCTCTCCGCTCTGAAAGGGCCGATCGGCCCTGTTGAACGTACGGCACGGAGGCTGTGAGGGGATAGAGGACAACATGTGGATCTTGTGGCTCGTGTGGGGGATGTTGCGTGGATAACCCTCCGCACCGCGCGTCGCGGCGGCCGCTACCGTCAACACCATGAGCGCACTCGGATCAGACCTCACCGCCGATCTCGACTTCACCTGTCCGCGCTGTGCGCAATCCGTACGCGAGCGCGTCTACGGCCCGTGTACGCCATGTCGTGAACAACTTCGGGCCAATATCGCGGGCACCGCACGCGACATCGCCGTCGAGGAATACACACCGAAGATGAACGTCACGCCCAACGCTGTCGCATCCAAGGAGTGAGGGCGGTGGCGACGCCTCACGACGCCAGCCACCATCTCGCGGATACGCACCCGGTCTTGGCCGGGCTCGTCGACCGGTTCGGGCCGTGCCGGCTCGGCACCAAGCCGGCCGCTAGTCAACGCTTCGAAACGCTGGCCAATGCCATCGTGTCGCAACAACTCGCCGGTGCTGCGGCCAACACGATCTGGCGTCGGTTGGTTGCCGCAGTCGGGCCGGTGTTCACACCCGCCGCGGTCTGTGCTACAGCGCCCGACGCATTGCGCGCCGCGGGTCTGTCCGCCGCCAAAGCCGCTTCGATCGTCGATCTCGCGCAAAGGGTGCAGTCCGGTGCACTCGACCTGTCGACACTCGGTCGACTGCCCGACGAGCGCGTGACGGAAACGTTGACTCAAGTGCGAGGCATCGGGCCGTGGACCGCCGACATGTTCATGATCTTCGCCTTGCGTCGCCTCGACGTGTGGCCGACCGGCGATCTCGGCGTACGCGTGGGTTTCGGCCGAGCGTTCTCACTGCCCGAGACACCAACTGCCATCCAACTCGCGCCGCTCGGCGACCCGTTCCGGCCGTACCGCTCGGTGCTGGCTTGGTACTGCTGGCGAGCGGTCGAAGTGCGGCCAAAGCCTGCGCCAGGTGTTCGGTCGGCGGCAGATGTTCAGCCGGCGGTGGCCGTCGCAAAGGTCAGCAAAACTCGGCAAAAATAGCGAAGACCCCGAGCAGCCGCCGACGCCGCCGTGAGGCAACCGTCGCGTACTGCTCGGAGTCTTTGGCTTGACTGTCCCACTCTGGCGGATTGATCCGTCGATCGCTCCACACGAGACCGGCTTCGCAGCCGATCCTGAGCCAACTGCCCGCGTCGTTCCGTGGACTTCGCGTGCATCAACTCTGAGGTTCCCCACCCGAACCCGTCAGTTCGGAACAACACTGCCTTGGTCTCTTCCGGCGAAGTCGCCTCTGCTGTGCTGTAGCCCCTCTCACGTTCGCTCACCTCGCTCTGCGCACATCCGTCGATGCGTTCTTTGCGTGGCTCACTGCTGCGAGTCGAGATCCGTCCACTCGCTCGCCTCGGGCGACCATCGTCTGGTACACCTTCGACGCTTTCGTGTGCGTTTCTCTCGTGCCTGGTTGGCCTCACCGAACCTGAAGCTCGGCTTGGCGAGTCACCGAACGTGCCTTCCTGCTCGCTTCGCCAGGTTGTCGTGCCCGGTTCCGGCGTTGCCGCCTTCGTCGTGCCCTCTCATCCGGCGTCGCTCGCACTCGTGCGTGTTCGACAAGTCACACTCAAGCGACTCCGAGGCCCAAGGTCAAGAGGACAACGCGAAATCCACCGGTTATTGACAGAATTTCAGCAAGATCCACATGACGCGCCGAGTTGTCGACAGCCTCGTGCACAGCCTGGCCCCGCGCGGACGGCATGATGACGGTCGATGGCTGCACCGAAGCTCGATCCACGATTGCAACGAGAACTCGTCGAGATCGTCGGCGCGCCACATGTACTCGTCGATCCGGAGGTCGTTGCCGGTTACCTCGTCGACTGGACACGACGTTTTCACGGTGACTCGGCGGCGGTCATCCGCCCCTCTGATGCCGCGGAAGTGGCCGCCACGCTGTCGGCCTGTCGCCGCGCGGGAGTCGCAGTCGTGCCGCAGGGCGGCAACACCGGGCTCGTAGGCGGCGCGATTGCCTTCGACGGCGCGTTGACGCTCTCGTTGAGTCGCCTGCGCGACATCGGCCCGGTCGACGCCAGTACGGGACAGATCGACGTCGGTGCCGGCGCGACGCTGGCCGAGCTCCAAGCGCAGGCGCGGGCGTCGGGTTGGCACTTCGCGGTCGACCTCGCCGCGCGTGACTCGGCGACCCTCGGAGGGATGACGGCCACCAACGCCGGTGGTCTTCACGTCATCCGCTGGGGGCCGATGCGCGATCAACTGACCGGCATTCTCGCCGCGACAACCGCAGGCACGATCGTGGGGGATCAGCGCGGGCTGTTGAAGGACAACACCGGGTATCACCTGCCGAGCATCCTCTGCGGCAGTGAGGGCACGCTCGCAGTCGTCACGTCGGTGCGGTTGCGACTGGTTGCACCCTTAGAGGAGACCGCCGTCGCGTTGCTCGCATTTTCGTCGGTCGACGACGCGGTACGCGCCGCCGGACAGTTGCGCTACGGCCTCGATGAAGTGTCCGCGATCGAATTGATGGTTGCCGAGGGTGTGGAGTTGGTGCGGTCGATCAACGGCTGGCCGTCGCCGTTCGCGCGACCGAGCAATGCACTATTGCTCGTCGAAGCGAGCGGCGCCGCCGGCGTAGTCGCACGTCTCGCTGATGTCGTCGCGGCGTTGCCGCGAGTTGACGACGTGGCGGTGGGGGAGAGCGCCGACCAACGCGCCCGACTGTGGCGCTACCGAGAAGCGCACACCGAAGCGATCGCCACCGAGGCATCACGCTCCGACAGCTCGGTTGGCACCCACAAGCTCGACGTGACGTTGCCTCCCGCAGCGCTGGCGTCATTCATGACCGAGGTCCGCGCACTCGTCGCGGAGAACCGACCGAACGCGAAAGTGTGGCTCTTCGGTCATGCGGGTGACGGCAACATCCACGTGAACATCACCGGTGTCGCCGATGACGACGAAGCGATCGACGAAGTCGTGTTGCGCACCGTGGCAGAGCGAGGCGGCTCGATCAGCGCCGAGCACGGCATCGGCCGGGCCAAGCGGCAGTGGCTGCACCTGAATCGAAGTGCCGACGAGATCGCGCTGTACCGCAGCATCAAGCGGGCATTCGATCCCGAAGGCATCCTCAGCCCAGGCGTGTTGCTGGACGACCCACTCTGACCACGACCCTCAGTCGGGATACCAGAGCCCGCGGCTACGCAAGACGTCGCGCAACGCGACGAGGTCGTCGCTCATGATGCCGTCCACCCCGAGATCGATCAGTCGCCGGATCACGATCGGGTCGTCGATCGTCCACACATGCACTGCAGTACCGCGCCGGTGTGCGAAGTCGACGAACCGCGCGTCGACGAGGGGCATCCGTCCGAATCGCACGGGCACCTGCACGCAGGCGACGTTGGATCGCGGTACGGGTACGCCGAGTGAGCCCGCGCGCATACGGCGTATCGCCCACGGGCCACCGGACATGCACACGCGGGGCCCGAGCCGTGCCCGTAACGTCGCAAGACGGCGGTCGGAGAACGAAGCGAGGCACACTCGCTCGAGCGCGGAGGTGCGATGCAGTACCCGCACCAGCGGCTCGACCACCGCATCATGCTTCGCGTCGATGTTGACGAACGCGTCGGGGAACGAGCCGAGCAGTTCTTCAAGCAACACGATCGGTTCTGTGCCGGCGACACGGGCCGCCTGCACGGTTTGCCACGGCATCTGAGCGATAACGCCGCGCTGGTCGGTGACACGGTCGAGCACGTCGTCGTGAAACGCCAGCACGATGCCGTCGGACGTCGCGTGGGCATCGGTTTCGAGGTAGCGAAAGCCGAGCGAGCGCGCATGCTCGAACGCCGGCCACGTGTTCTCGGGACAGTGACCGGCGCCGCCGCGATGAGCGAACGGTATGGGTCCCTCATGGTCGAGGTAGGCGTGCATCGGCCCGCACGCTAACAACGACTTGTCCGCTAGCGTGATCCGGTGCACGACCGACACGCCGAGCAGACCGAGCAATTCACGACGCTCGTGTGTCTCGACGACGCGTCCATCCCGCTCGATGAGGTCGCGTTTCGCATTGCCGCCCACGCGTATCCGCGACTCGACGTGCGCCGGGAACTCGACCGCATCGACCAGCTCGCCGCACAATGCAGCGAGCCCACGCTGCACGGGCTAGTCCGGCTCTTGTTCCGCGATCAGGGATTCGCCGGCAATCGTGGCGACTACTACGACCCTCGCAACTCGTTCCTCAACGAAGTGCTCGATCGTCGGCTCGGCATTCCGATTACGCTCTCATTGCTGTTGATGGAAGTGGGGCGGCGTGTCGGCGTGCCACTCGACGGTGTCGGCATGCCGGGACATTTCCTCGTGCGCGACAGGGCCGAGCAGACGACCACCTTCGTCGATGCGTTCAACGGTGGTGCGCTGCTCGATCGACAGGGCTGTGAACGGCTGTTCCAATCGCTGCAGGGTGCCGGACGTCCCCTCGACCCTGAGTTCTTGTTGCCGATCCAACGATCCGCCATCGTCAGCCGACTGCTGTCCAACCTTCGGGCGATCTACTCGCAACGCCGCGACACACCATCGCTGTTGTGGGTGACACGACTACGCGCCCGCCTGCCCGATGCCGACGACACGGTGTGGCGTGAGCATGCGACCGTACTCGCCAACGCCGGACACGTCGCCGACGCGATCGCCGCGTTCGAGCAAGCCGGTCGCCTCGCGCCGCAGCACAGTACGAACGACCGTCTGGCGGCCGACCGCTTGCGAGCGCGGTTGAATTGAGACGATCCGCGAGATGATCGATCGCACGATCAAACGAAGCCTCGGGCAGATGATGAAAGGCGTGCAGGTGGTCGCCGCCACTGACGGCACGATCACGCGCGGCTACTGCTCGCATTGGGTATGCCAGATCTCCTTCGACGAACCGATCGTGTTGGCGTCGTGTTCACCAAAGCACGACACCCACCCGCTCATCATCGAATCGCGGCGCTTCGCAGTGTCGATCCTCGCCGCCGATCAAGTCGAGATCGGTCAGTATTTCTCCTACCCGGGACGCAGGTTCCGCTAC
Source organism: Acidimicrobiales bacterium (assembly GCA_039915945.1). Lineage (GTDB taxonomy): Bacteria > Actinomycetota > Acidimicrobiia > Acidimicrobiales > WLNW01 > DATLFA01. The sequence goes on from JBDSMH010000151.1 coordinate 6,754, forward strand.
ATGGCACCCGAATACCTCTCGATGATCGACGGGTGGCCCGTCGTCCCCGACGCGATCGCGTGGCTCGGCTGCGAGGTGTTCGAGACCACCCTCGGCAAATTCGACCACGATCTGTTTTTCGCGCGTGTCATCGCGGTCGGCGAAGGCCGGCTCAAGGCACCGCCGTTGCTGTATTCGTCGCGACTTGGCTGGCGCGCCACCGGAGATTCGGCGCGTCAACCGGGTGATTCCGTGCGTGACCGACTACTCGCGCGGCTGGCCGAGCTCGGTATCGACGCGGGCAACGAGAATGACGACGAATAGCGGCGCTCGGGCGGTGGCAACACACATTCGCGCCACGACCGATGGGCCATCAGCGCTTCAGATGATGTGACACATCGCAACTGCATGACATCTTGGTGACGACAAAGATGCGTTGCGGCAAACAATCGTAGAAAGAACCGAGGGTGAGCACGAGGCGCCGCTAGCGTGCTCTGGATGCCTCGTCGGACCAAAATTGTCGCGACCATCGGACCCGCTTCCGAGAGCGAGCCGATGCTCCGCGCGTTGATCAACGCTGGTGTCGATGTCACTCGACTCGGCCTCGCGCACGGCACGATCGAAGACGCGCTCGAGCGCTATCACCGCATTCGCCGCGTTGCCGAAGAAGAAGGCAAGCACGTCGGCATCCTCGTCGACCTTCCCGGTCCCAAGGTGCGCGCGGCCTCGTTCGGCAATCACGCGGTCAATCTGCCCGACGGCCACATCGTGCGCCTCGCGGTCGGCCACGATCGCAGCACTGCTGACGTGATCGAGGTCGAGTACGACTCGCTGCTCGAAGACATCCAGATCGGCGACCGCCTCGTACTCGGCGACGGCAAGGTCCAACTCGACGTGCGCGAGAAGCAGGCTGACAAGTTGGTTGCCGAGGTCATCTCCGGCAGCGAGGTCAGCGGTAGGCCCGGTGTGCACATCCCGTCCGACCGCTTGTCGATCTCGACACCGACCCCCGAAGATCTCCGGGCCATCGACGCGTTCGTCGATGTGGGTGTCGACATGATCGCGTTGTCGTTCGTTCGTTCGGCGCATGACGTTCGCCGCGTCGGCACCGAGATCTATCCGCGCGGCCCACTCGTGATCGCCAAGATCGAAACGCGCGCCGCCGTACAAAATCTCGCCGGCATCATCGACGCGGCCGGCGCCATCATGGTGGCCCGCGGTGACCTCGGCAACGAATGCACCATCGAAGAGTTGCCATACCTGCAAAAGCAGATCATCCGCGACTGCATCGCGGGCGGGCGCCCGGTCATCACGGCCACGCAAATGCTCGAGTCGATGATCGATTCCGCGGCGCCGACGCGCGCCGAGGCGTCCGACGTGGCCAACGCAGTGTGGGATGGGTCGTCGGCGGTCATGCTCTCCGGCGAGACCGCGATCGGTGTCGATCCGGTCAACGTCGTGCGCACCATGCATCGCATCGTTCGCCGCGCCGACGAGTCTTTCGACTACGGCGGGTGGGCGGCCAACCTCGCCAAGTTGCGCATGACCAAGAACGACAGCAGCGAACACTCGGTCACCGACGCCATGACGATGGCGGCATGGCGCGCCGCGTCAGAGCTCGGCCTGTCGACGATCGTGTGCATCTCCGGTTCGGGCTTCACTGTGCGCTCGATGGCGCGCTTTCGCCCCACGGCCCGCATTCTCGGCTTCTCGCACAACCCACGCACCGTCAAGCAGCTGACGCTGTCGTGGGGCACGACGTCGATCCAACTCGATGCCGGCGGCAGCAACGAAGAGATGGTCAGGCGAGCATTGATGCTCGCCCGAGACGCAGGCTACGTGCGCGCCGGTGAGCTCGTTGCCGTACTCGCGGGTATGAGCACCGCAGCACGCTCGACCAACGTGTTGCGCGTCGAGACGGTGCCGTAACGAACGTCTGCGGTTACGGCGTCACTGGACAGTTGCCCGGCGCGTCAGCCGGAATCTTGTCCTTGGGAATCTTGACGTCGAACCCCAAGACCTTGCAGTCGCAGGTCTTTGCGCAACCCTCGAGATCCGCGCGTTGTGTCCAGGCCACGATGCCGATGACGGCGAAGATCGCGAACAACGTGCCTTTCAAGACCAACTTCTGTACGAAGCGCAATACGACGAACATCAATACGAGCATCACGCCGATGATGCCGAGGGCAATCCACTGAAGGTTGTCGGAGTTGGCCCAACTCGGCAATTGCGCAGCAAGCATCGTCCGAGCGTAACGTCAGTGGACTGCAAGTTGATGGCAATGACCCTGTAACGAGAACGAGAACGAGGCAACACCGTGTCCGAAGTTCGCTTGAGCTCATCCGGTCCACCCGAAACGATCCTCGATCACGAACCGGCCGACGCGCTCGCCGCGCTCGAGCGCGCGCTCGAAGAGCCACTCGATCGGCGGCGCGATGCCGTGTCGGCGGTGGCGGCCAAGTGGCCGCGTTTTCTCGACGCGTGGGCGCAACTCGGGGAACTCGCACGCGACGAGGTCGAGGCCTACGCCGCGTTTCGAGTGGGCTACCACCGGGGGCTCGATCGCTTGCGCGCCAATGGTTGGCGCGGCACGGGCTATGTGCGTTGGCGCTACGAGACCAACCGTGGATTCCTGCTCGCGCTGGCGGGTCTGCAACGCATGGCTACCGCCATCGGTGAGCGCGACGAAGCCGAGCGGTGCGCCCACTTCCTGTCCCAACTCGACCCCGAGTGGCCGCCCACTGAGCTCTGAATCTCGCCCTTCCTTCGTCGCCGCGGTGCTCGCCGGCGGGTCGAGTACGCGCATGGGTCGCGACAAGGCGCTCGTCGAGGTCGGGCGCGAGCCGCTGGTTCGACGGGTCGCGACTGCGCTCGAACGCGCCGGCGCGACACGGGTCTTCGTCGTCGGAGGCGATCGGCCTGCAATCGAAGCACTCGGTCTGGAGTTCGTCGTCGATCGCTTCCCCGGAGAGGGCCCCCTGGGGGGCGTAGTGACCGCGATGGCGGCGACCGACGCCGCGGTGATCGCCATATTGGCGACCGACATCGTGGCCGCAGAGCCGACGGCCGTCCTGACGGTGCTCGACGCACTCGACGGCAACGACGTTGCGGTGCCCGTCTCCGGAGGGCGGCGTCATTTCCACCACGCCGTTTGGGCACGATCGGCGCAGCAGCGGCTCGAATCCGCGTTCGCCGCGGGGGAGCGCGCCATCAAGCGGGGCGTGCGCGACTTGGCCGTGGTCGAGGTCGAGGGCATCGCCCCTGCCGCCCTGGCCGATGCCGACACCCCCGACGAGTTACCGACCGATGGTTCACCGCGCGGTGGCCGGTGACCAGTACGATCGATCGGAGCCCGAACCCCCGACAGGATGTGGCCTGGCCGCATGAGTGTCCCTGAAATCGACGTGCAGACCTTGGCGAACGAACGGAGCGCGGGCCGACGGGTGTTCGATGTGCGTGAGCCCGACGAGTACGAAGAAATCCGGGTGCCCGATGTCGTGCTGGTCCCGCTGGCCGACGTGCCCGAAGAGATCGAGCAGTTCGAAGGCACCGACACCATCTACGTCATCTGCCGTTCAGGGTCGCGCAGCCGCCAGGCAGTCCAATTCCTGCGGGCCAACGGAATCGATGCGATCAATGTTGCCGGTGGCACCTTGGCGTGGGTCGATGCCGGGCTGCCCACCGAAACCGGCCCGCGTTAGCGATATCGGGACCGCAGCGCGCCAATGACCTACGAACTCGTCACGACGGCCAGTGCCCTTCTCAGTGTCGTCGACGAGTTGCTCGACGAACCCCGTTACGCCGTCGACACCGAGTTCCATCGAGAGCGCACGTACTTCCCCAAGGTCGCACTGGTGCAGTTGGCGTGGCCCGGCCGCACGGTCCTCGTCGACCCGATGGCGGTCTCGCTCGAGCCGCTGAGCAAGGTATTGCAGGGCACCGGTCTCGCCGTGCTGCATGCATCGAGCCAGGACCTCGAAGTGCTCGACCTGGCCTGTGGCACCACGCCGACCCGTCTCTTCGATACCCAAGTTGCTGCTGGTTTCCTGGGCTATGCCTCGGCGTCGTTGGCGTCGCTGTGTGAACGCGCGTTGCGCATCCGCCTGCCCAAAGGCGACCGCTTGACCGATTGGCTCGTGCGGCCATTGTCCGAGGAGCAGTTGGTCTACGCCGCGGCCGACGTCGACCATCTCCTCGCAATCCACGACTGGCTGCTCGAACGACTCGGTGATCTGGGACGCATCGAGTGGGCCGAGGACGAATGCGAAGACCTGCGCCTGCGCGGCCGGCCCGAACGCCTGCCCCACGACGCCTGGCGGCGCATCAAAGAGGCCCGTCAACTGCGGGGCCAGGCCTTCGACATCGCCCGTGCCCTCGCCGCCTGGCGCGAAGAGCGGGCGGTCAAGCTCGATCAGCCGGTGCGCTTCGTGTTGCCCGATCTGGCCCTCGTCGCGCTGGCGCAGCGGGCCCCCCGCTCGGCCCCCGAGCTACGCGGCGCCCGGGGTGTCGACGATCGCCACGTCGGTGGCCAGGTCGCCACCGAGATCCTGGCGGTGATCGATGCCGCTCGTAACAATCCACTCCCGCTGCCCGAGCTCACCCCGCAGCCCGAACTGGCCCGGGACCTCCGGCCGGTGGTCCCGCTGATCACGGCCTGGATCAACCAACTCGCCTCCGAACTCGACCTCGACCCGGCCCTGCTCGGCACCAGAGGCGATGTCGAGGCCGAGCTGCGCGGCGACGAGGGCGGGCGGCTCTCGACCGGATGGCGGGCCGACCTGCTCGGCGAGCCGATTCACAAGCTCGTGGGTGGACATGCGGCGCTGGCCTACGAGGCCGGGCGGGGTCTGGTCCTCGACGACCGCCAGCCCTGAGGCGAGCCGACCCGACCAGCACGGACCAGCACAGGCCGAGATTCCGGCGCCAAACAGGGGCCGCGGACCCGACGGCCAGCTACACTTCGACTCCTGGATTGAAACTTTCGGGAAAGTGACCGCGCGTGAAGAAGGGTCGACACAGGCGCTTCGAAGAGGCCCGGGCGATGAAGCGTTCACACGACGTCGACCTCGATGCTCTCATGGAGAGTCTCAAAGATGAACGCAGCTCCGACGATCCGTGGGGCGAGTACGGCGACGACGACCGCAACGGTGGCAGCGCCAATCACGACGACGAAGACTGACTAACGGGTCAGACCACTCCATACATCGCCCCATCCGCGCTGCGCGTCAGTTCTCGCGCGCGGCGGATCGCCATGTCGATGGCGTGAGGTACCTCTGACTCGTCGAGGACGAGGATGCTCGGGCGACCACCCGCGCGTGCGGTCAGCGACTCTTCGGCACGCGCGCGATTGATACCGCGGAAGCGTTCGGGCACATCGACGAGCACGTCACCGATCAAGAGCCCGTGTACATGCGCTCGTGTACGCAGGCGGCGAGGATGGATGTAGGTCAGGGGACCGGCGAGCAAGATGCCGCCCTCGACTCGCATCGCCGGCAGGGTGAGCCCGCGTCCTTCGAGTTCCTCGATGGCGGCCAGCAGCATCCTGTGCTGCAGCCGCGTGCGCCGATCGCAGAAGGGCAACAGATCAGCGACGTTGAGCGGTTCCGAAGCGCGTTCCAACATGCGGAAGGCGTTCTCGTATCGGTGACCCTTCTTACCGTTCTTCGCCCGCTTGAGTGTGCGGGCCTTCAAGTGCTCGCGCGACACACGGGCCAGCGCGGGATGATCGAGATAGCGCCGTGCTTCACGGGCGCGATCGCGGGCGAGGCGCAACGTGTGGTCGTCGTATTCGTGCGCACCGACGAGTTCGACTGCGTTGCCGGCGTCGACGATCGCCTTCAGCGCCCGTACCAATACTTGGTTTTCGGGCGTGTCGTAGTCACGCTGCGGCGACTTGCAGACGAACAGGTCGGTATCACCGGCCGTTGCCGCGCGCGCCGACATCGTCTCGCTCCACAGCACCGGTCCCCGCACTTCACCACGGGTGCGGATCGGAACGCTCGCCATCGACGTGCTCAGTGAACGTACGAGCACCGGCGCATCGGCGAGCAGCGCGGATGCCTCGTCGCACACCGCCACGGTGACGCCGGCGAGTTGCTGCACGACCTCGGTCGACAGACCGAGTAGGGCGTCGACGACGTCGACGAGAACGAACGGCCGCGCTAAACGGCTCCACAAGCCGGTCGCGGCTTCGAGATCGGTGTGCGCACCCATACGCGTTTGCGCCGGGCTCAGACAGCCAGCGCGACGCCGAGTACCTCAGCGATTGTTCGCTGTGCCTCGAGTTGCTCCGGCGGGTCGAGATGCTCGGCCACGGTGCGGTACAACGTCGTCGCCCGTCGTTCTTCCATGCCCTCGAACTGCGGCAGGAAGTACCCGTAGAACACCTCGAAGACGACCCGTGATTCGGTGACGCCGTCAGCGGCGCGCCGCGCCGCGTACTTCGCCGCATCGATGTAGACCGCGGGGCCGAGGTTGGTCAGGTGCCGCAAGGGCAGCAGTTTTGCGACGACCCCACCGGGGCCGGTCAGCAGGCGTCGGTAGGCCTCTTCGCTCGGCGCGCCGACTTCGATGAAGGCAAAACGGCGCATGAGCGCGTAGGACATTTCGAAGAGCAGGTTCTTGTCGAACACGTTCATCGTCGCGATGATCCGCCAATTGGCCGGCACCCGGATGATGTCGGTGTCCTCGGGCGGCTCGACCCCTGCGGGCACGAGCGAGATCGGCCGGTTCTGGCCCTTGCGCTTGAACGGCAACACCACTGCGGCACCCGACAGCACGGTGAAGAGCTGTCCGAATGCTCGGTCGAAGTTCGATCGGTTGAGCTCGTCGATGACGAGCCAGCGACCCTTCTCGATGGCTTCGACGAACAGACCCGGCCGATAGATCAGGCCATCCGGTGTGGGCTGCAAGCCACCGATCGTCTCGAAGGTCGTCCACTCGCTCGTTGCCGTGGTGGGTAGGTAGCCCGTGCACAACATGGCTCGCCGAGCGACTTCCGAAGCCAGGTAGGCCAACGTCGTCTTACCGGTGCCCGGAGGCCCCGTGAGGATGACGTGTTTGCCCGCATCGATGGCAGCAACGAGCTGATCGATGACGTGCTCGGGAAAGTACATGCCTTCGGCGAGGCACACACGGGCCAGCTCTTCGCGCGTAAAACCATTCACGAACTTGTATGTCGGCCAAGTTCGGGGCGCATTGAGGGGTTCAGCGCGCCGGCTTACGGCGCAGCGCCGGATGGGGGAGCATCACGGTCGTGCCACGGTTGCGCTCTATGTGGCCCGCCACGAACTCGTAGGCGTCTGGGCCGACCATCTCGACGATCTCGTCCTTGAGGGTCTTGTAGACCGGCTCACGGTCTTTGAAGGCCAGCGGGTCATCGGTGCACCACCAATGGAACTCTTCGCCGCCTTCCCCCCAGTCTGGACGCTTCCACTCGCGCAGCGTGTAGGTCGTTGGCCCCTTTTCGTCGCTGCTGCTCTCGAGGCGCAGCGGCAACTGCCAGCACACGCCGGGCTTCCAGTCCATCGGACGCTCGCCGGCCTCGAGCGCGCCGCGGTGGAGGGCGCACCCCGGGCCACCCGGAAAGTCGGGTCGGTTGAGGAAGATGCACGCACCGTCGACGACACGGGTCACGGTCTCGCCCGCACGGTTGGTATAGATCGGGCCGTCGAGCTTTTCGGCTTTCTTGCGGTACTGCCAGTTGCTCTCGTCGAGGCGGCGAATGTGCTTCTTGACCCGCTTGACGTCGTCGGTGTCTTGGAAGTGCGAGCCGAAACTGCAGCACCCTTGCTGCAACTCGGGTCGAGGTTCGTTGTAGACGCCGAGGCACCCGTTGCCGAAGACACATGTCCAATTGCTGGTGAGAAAGGTCAGATCGAACATCCACGTGTCGCCATCAGCGTCATCGAAGGACACCCACTCATGTTGCGTGTCATGGAAGTCGACGTCGTCTTTCGCCACTGAAGCCTCGTTTTCATTGCGTTGTTCGACGCAGGAGGCTAGCTGCCACCGACCTCCGCCCACGCGATAGCTGCGCCACACCACGCGGTGTGCGACGATGCGTCGGTGAGGATCGGCAGGCTTCGGACGCGCTCGCACGACAGAGCGCCCGCCGACGATGGTGTGCGCGCGGCGCTGGTTGCCGCGATCGGTGCCGAACACGTCCACTCGTCGTCGATCGACACCGCGCTGTACGCCCGCGATGCGTCGGTGATCGACGAAGGATTCACCTCTGTCGTCTGCTTTCCCGGGACGACCGCCGAGGTCCAGGCGTGCGTGCGCGCCGCCGTCGCCCACGGCGTGCCGTTCGTCGCCCGTGGGTCGGGCACTGGGCTCGCCGGGGGCGCGGTGCCGTGCGGGGGAGCGGTCGTCGTTACGACGACGCGCATGGACACCATCCACGAAGTCGACCTGGCATCAGGGGTGGCATGGGTCGGGCCGGGCGTGCTCAATCTCGATGTCTCGCGACACCTGGCGCCCTTCGGCGTGCATTTCGCGCCCGATCCGTCGAGCCAGCAGTCGTGCTCGATCGGCGGCAATGTCGCCAACAACTCCGGCGGGCCCCACTGCCTCGCCTACGGCGTGACGAGCGCGCACATCGTGGCGCTCGAAGTCGTGTTGCCCGATGGCGAGGTCACCGTGCTCGGCGGACTCGACCCCGAACCCGCGGGCTTCGATCTCCGCGGCGCGTTCGTCGGCAGTGAGGGCACGATGGGCGTTGCCACGAAGATCGCGGTGCGGCTCACTCCCAACCCGCCGACCATCCGCACCATGTTGATCGACTTCGAGTCGGTGGCCGACGCGGGTGCAACGGTGAGCGGCATCATCGCCGCCGGTGTCGTGCCCGCGGCGATCGAGATGATGGACGCGCTCGTCACGCGCGCCGTCGAAGACTTCGTGCACGCGGGCTATCCCACCGATGCTGCTGCCATCTTGTTGGTCGAAGTCGACGGACTGCCCGGTGGTGTCGAACAAGACGTCCAAACCGTCAGGACCGTCGCGCTCGCGAACCACGCGCGCACCGTGCGCATCGCGGCCGACGAGGTCGAGCGGGCCGCACTGTGGAAGGGCCGCAAGTCGGCATTTGGTGCGATCGCGCGCATCAAACCCAATTATTACTTGCACGACACCGTGATCCCACGCACACGGCTGGTCGAAGTACTCGAGCAGGTCTACGCCATCGCCACGAAGTACGACATTCTCGTGATGAACGTCTTTCACGCGGGCGACGGCAACCTGCATCCGTTGCTCGTCTACGACGCACGCGTGCCGGGCACGACCGAGCGCGTCTACGCGGCGGGCAAAGAGATCGTCGAAGCGTCGTTGGCCGTCGGCGGTGTCCTTTCGGGCGAACACGGCATCGGCCTCGAAAAGCGCCCGTTCATGCACTTGCAGTTCAGTGACGACGATCTCGAACATCAGGCGAAGTTGCGGCGGGCGTTCGACACGATGGGGCTCGCGAATCCGGGCAAGGTCTTGCCATCTGGTTCGAGTTGCGGCGACGTCTTCTCGATGTCGCCCGAACAACAACAAGCGATGCGCGCTGGTGGCGCGTGGCTGTGACGATCGAGAAGTCAGTGCAGGACTTCATCGACGAGGTCGGTGCCGCCGACGCTGTCTGCATCGTCGGCGGCCGCACGCAGTGGTCGGTGGGCGGGTTGCCGCTGGCGTCCGCCCGCGAGTTGCGCGCGCCGGCCGGCATCGTCGACTACCACCCGGCCGAGATGACGGTACGTCTCGGCGCGGGCACCACGATGTCCGAGATCGATGCCGCGCTCGCGGCGAAGGGCCAGACGACCGTGCTCGAAGGCGCAACCGACGCAACGGTCGGCGGTGTGCTCGCGGTCGGCCACAGCGGGTTGCACCGATTGCGGGTCGGGCCGATGCGCGATGCGCTGTTGCAAGTGCGCTACGTATCGGCCGACGGCCGGCTCATCACCGCGGGCGGCCCGACAGTCAAGAACGTGACCGGCTACGACCTCTGCCGGCTGATGGTGGGTTCGCTCGGCACGCTCGGTTGCTTTGCCGAAGTCATCCTGCGTACACGGCCTCGGCCCGTCGCCGGTCAATGGTGGTGTGTCGCCGGCGATCCCTTCGCTGTCACAGCCCCGCTGTATCGTCCATCCACGGTGTTGTGGGACGGCGAAACGACGTGGGTGCATCTCGAGGGCCACGTTGCCGACGTCACCGCGCAGGGCGAGATCATCGCCCGCGCCGGCGGCGCCCGTTGCGAAGGCCCGCCCGCGTTACCAAGCGTGCGCTCATCGGTCGCGCCAAGTGAACTGCCCGCTGTCATTCGTTCCGGCGCGGCCGGTCACTGCGTCGTCGAGATCGGTGTCGGCATCGTGCACGGGCAGCGCGCACTCCCACGATCCGCCACACCCGCGGCCGTCGTCGAGTTGCATCGCCGGTTGCGCCACGAGTTCGATCCGTTGCAGCGCCTCAATCCCGGCCGCAACGCGCTGCGGGCGCTCGAAGACGCGTGATGGATCTGCAGAGCGGGACTGGCGGCGCGTGATGGATCTGCACATCGACAACGACCAACTCGGTTCGTGCGTGTCGTGCGGGCTGTGCTTGCCGCATTGCCCGACGTACCGCGTCACCGGTGACGAGACCCGTTCGCCCCGCGGCCGCATCTCGGCGATGCGCCATGTGCAGTGGCACGGCCTTGCGGTCGACGATTCGTTCATCGAGTCGATGGACACATGTGTGCAATGCCGTGGTTGTGAGACGGCGTGCCCGTCGGGCGTTCCGTTCGGGCGACTGATGGAGGCGACGCGCGCCACGTTGGTGCGCGAGGTTCCGTCCTACCAACCGTGGTGGCGGCGTATCGGCTACGGCGTGCTACGGCACCACCGACTGCTGCTCGCGCTGTCGACGTTGGCCGCGCTCGGCCAACGACTACATCTGGTTCCGTCCAAGCGGTTGGGGTTGTCACGGCTGCCGTTGCGGCGGTCCAAGCTCGTTGCCTCGGGCGATCCGGTCGTCGACTCCGGCGCAGTTTGGCTCTTCACCGGCTGCGTGATGGATGCATGGCAGCGCGACATTCACGGCGCCGCGCAACGCGTACTCGAGGCCACCGGCGCGTCCGTATGCCCGTCCGGCAACGCGGCCGCGTGTTGCGGCGCGCTCGCCATGCACGCCGGCCTCGAAGACGAAGCCAAGCGCGCCGCGACCGCCACCATGCATGCGCTACGCGGCGACGCGCCGATCATCGTCGACTCGGCGGGCTGTGGTGCGATGCTCAAGGACTACGGCCATCTCTTCGGCACCGACGAGGCCGCGCATTTCAGCGCGCGTGTGCTCGATATCCACGAATGGCTGGCACCGCGGCTCGACGCACTACCCGCAGCGTGTGGGCCACGAACCGTCGTCGCCGTTCAAGATCCGTGCCATCTGCGCCACGTACAACGCGCGCACCTCGCCGTGCGTACCGCGCTCGCGCCGTTCGCCGATGTCGTCGAGCTCGACGACGACGGTCTCTGCTGCGGTGCCGGTGGTGCCTTCAGTGCGCTGCACCCCGGTCTCGCCGGCGACATCCGCACCCGCAAGCTGGCGTCGATCGATCGCTCCGGTGCCCCCGTCGTCGTGAGTGCGAACCCCGGCTGTTCCATGCATCTCGCCGCCGCCGGCGTGTCGATGCGTCATCCCATAGAGATCATCGACCAAGCGATACGAGGTAGCGATGCCCGGTGAATTCGACGACATCCGCGCCCGGCTCGAGGTGATCTCCGAAGAGCTGGCCGATCTCGCGATCGCCCGTCTTCGCGACTCCATCGACAACGGCGGCACCGAGCTACCGGTCGACGAGCGCCGCATCACGCGCGCCCGCCGCTCGATCGAAAAGGCCATCGGTCTACTCGACGCGCGCGAGTCGGCACCCGACGATTGAGTGAACGTGGCGTTTTCGCGTCTCGAAAGCGCTCAGCCACATGTCGTGTGGCCGAGCGCTTTCGAAACCACAATGACGGCGCCATGCGCCCCGAAAACGTCCCCGCGGGGACGCTTTTGCGCTCGCTTACGCGCGTGAACGCGCGCAAACCACTGACCATTTCGGCACCGGAGAATGGGCACGCAGTCGTATCGATACGTCGCCGCGCGCTGACGCAGGCACGCCATCACGGTGCGCAGACACCGGAGTATATGCCCGAAAGCGTCCCCGCGGGGACGCTTTTGCGCGCGCAAACGCGCACAAATCACCAGTATCAAGACCCGTTGATGCGGTCGATCATCTGGCGCAGTCGGGCGTGACTCGATCGGTCGAAGCGCAACGCGATGCGGGGGAGATCGACGTGATCGTCGTCCTCCTGCTCTGACGGCGTCACGTGAGTGCGGGCGATTTCACCGGCGTCGACGATGTCGGTGAACCCGGAGTTGAGCGTCGAGAGCTCGTCGTCGCTCAACTCTTTCTGCAAACGGATGATCAGCCGGCTGCCCACCCACCGCATCGAGTGATACGTGCGATAGAAGCGCGCCAGTTCCTCGACCGCGTCCTCGACGCTGGTGGCGATGTGCACCAGTGACATGTCGCTGGCCGAGATGTAGCGGTCGCGCAATAGCTCGTCGTCGATGAAGTGCGCCCAGCGGTGCCAGTAGTCGCCGCCGGGCTCGTCGATGAGCACGACCGGCACGAGGTAGGACTTACCGGTCTGCATGAGCGTCAAGAGCTCGAAGATCTCGTCCATCGTGCCGAATCCGCCCGGAAACACGGCGAATCCATGCGATTCCTTCACGAAGGTGAGCTTGCGGGTGAAGAAGTAGCGGAAGTTGATCAGCTTCGGGTCGCCGTGGATGATGGGGTTGGCCGCCTGTTCGAAGGGCAGCACGATGTTGACGCCAAAGCTGTGCTCGGCTCCGGCGCCTTCGAGACCGGCATGCATGATGCCGGGCCCCGCGCCGGTCATGACCATCCAACCCTGCTCGACCATGTCGCGGGCGAAGTCGTTGGCCGCCCGGTAGGCACCGTGGTCGGCGGGCGTGCGAGCCGACCCGAACAACGTCACCTTGCGCACGTCCCGATAGCGGTTGTAGACGCGAAACGAGTAGCGCAACTCTTTGATGGCGGCGTTCACGAGTTTGAGATCACCTCGACCTACGTCCTCGCGTCCCATGCGCAACGCGGTGACGATCATCTCGAAGACCAGATCATCGTGTTGATCGATACCGCCGGCGCGCAGCAACTCGACGATCGCCGCGTCGAGATCGGGATCACCTGTGCGGTAGCGACCCGGCACTGCCATCGCGTGTCCTCAGCCCTCTGCCGTCACGGGAATGGCGCGACGACGCGCCTGCAAACCACGTGGCGCGTCGGTGAGTTCGACACGGCCGTAGGTCGTCGTCCGTTGCGCGAGTCGCCGGCCGATCGGCTCGACCAAATCCGCGAAGTCATCGCCGGTCTTGCCTTGACCGTGCCGCGCGCCGGCTGCCCGTGAGATATTCTCGTTCATCAACGTGCCGCCGAGATCGTTGACGCCCGCCTGCAGCAACTGGCGCACGCCGTCGAAACCGATCTTGACCCACGAGGCCTGGATGTTGGAGATATGCGGGTAGTAGGCGATACGCCCGACCGCGTGCATGAGCAGGCACTCGCGAAACGTCGGCCCGCGCCGAGCCTTGCGCTGCAAGTAGATGGGCGACGCCATGTGCACGAAGGGGAGCGGCACGAATTCGGTGAAGCCGCCCGTTTCCTTTTGCAGGTCACGAGTACGCACGATGTGGCGTGCCCAACTGACCGGCGACTCGATCGAACCGAACATGATCGTGATGTTGGATCGCAGCCCGACTCGATGCGCCACCCGATGGCATTCGAGCCACTGCTCGGAATTGATCTTGTCGGGGCACAGCACCGCCCGGACCTCGTCGTCGAGAATCTCGGCGGCGGTGCCGGGCAGCGAACGCAGACCCGCGTCACGTAGGCGGATGAGGTACGACTCGAGGGGCTCTTCGAGACGACGGGCGCCTTCGGTGACTTCGAGCGCGGTGAACGCGTGGATGTGGATGTCCGGCACGGCCTCTTTGACCGCCCGGGCAACGTCGATGTAGTAGTCGCCATCGAAGCTCGGATGGATGCCGCCCTGCAGGCAGACTTCGGTTGCGCCGAGTTCAGAAGCTTCGACCGTGCGGCGAGCAATTTCGTCGAGGTCGAAGAGATACGGCGTGCCGCGCAGGTTCAACGACAGTGGGCCCTTGGAAAAGCCACAGAACTTGCACTTGAACGTGCAGATGTTCGTGTAGTTGATGTTGCGGTTGGCGACCCACGTGACCTCGTCGCCGACGGCCAAGCGGCGCAAGTCGTCGGCCACCTCGGCGATCGCCGCGACCTCAGGACCACGCGCGGCGAACAGCGCGACGATTTCGTCGTGGCCCACTTCTTGGCCGGCGCGCACGCCGTCGAGGATCTCGCGCACGCGACCGCGCACGACGGCCGGGCCAGGCACGAGGACGGTCGGTGCAGTATCGGCGCCGGAGTACCACTGCGTCGACGCTTCGCCCACGAGGATGACCTCGGCGCCGTCGTCGACTTCGCGCGTGCCCTGCACCTTTTCGGGGAAGACCGCACCGGGGTCATCGCGGCCGAGGCCTTCGGCGTCGGCGCGGTCGAGCACCGGGAAGCGAAGATCGGGATGGATCCACCGCAACGGATCGCTCGTGAACTCCGAGTAGATGGTGAGGCGCGGCGCGAGCGTGAAGCCGCGTGCTTCGCTGACTTCACGAAGGCGATCGACCGCGGGCCAGGGGCGTTCGGGGTTCACGTGATCGGCGGTCACGGGGGAGACGCCGCCCCAGTCGTCGATGCCCGTATCGATCAAGGTGCCGAAGTCGTCCGACAGATTTGGCGGCGCCTGGAGGTGGATGTCGGCGGGCAGGATGATGCGGGCCAGCGCGAGTGCCTCGAGATACTCGTCGGGCGGGCACGGCGGTGCCTTGTGCATCGACGTGCCCAGCTTGGGCAGGAAGTTCTGCACAATGACCTCTTGCACGTGCCCGTGACGCCGGTGCGATTCGGCGATCGCCTCGAGCGCCAGCACGCGGTCGAGGCGCGACTCGCCGATGCCGACCAAGATGCCCGTCGTGAACGGAATCGACAGCGTCCCCGCGTAGTCGAGCGTGGCGAGGCGCCGCTCGGGGGTCTTGTCGGGCGAACCGCGGTGGCAGTCGAGATCAGCGTTGAGCGACTCGATCATCATGCCCTGCGACGGTGCGACCGCTCGTAGCTGCGCCAATTCGTCGAGCGACAGTGCCCCCGCGTTGGCGTGGGGCAACAAGCCCGTCTCGTCGAGCACCAAACGCGCCATCGCCACGAGGTAGTCGATGGTCGACGCGTAGCCGTGTTCGTCTAACCACGCCTGTGCCACCGGATAACGCAACTCAGGCCGCTCGCCGAGTGTGAACAAGGCTTCGTGGCAACCGGCGCGAGCACCGGCCGTGGCGATCGCCAGTACCTGGTCGGCGGTGAGATAGGGCGATTCGATGTGTGCCGGCGCCTTGGCGAACGTGCAGTACCCGCACTTGTCGCGGCACAACATCGTCAGCGGAATGAACACCTTCGGCGAATACGTGAGGCGTTGGCCGTACCGATCATCGCGGATCGAACGCGCCTGAGCCATGAGCGCCTCGAGCGGCTCCAGCATCAGGTCGCGCGCCGCGGATGGCGCAGTCGTCAGGTCGGTCACGCGGATCTCCTCGTGTTCTTCGTCGGGCCAACGGCGCCGGGGCCCGGACGGCTCTTGATGGCTCGCGGCGTCACTGCTTCGGCGCACTGCGGGCAGGTCAGGGTCTGCTCGAGTGGTGTGCCGCAGCGGTCGTGAACGAGCACAACCGGTGGCGATTCGTCGAGGATGTGCTTGTCGCCCCAGCGCATCAGCGCAACCAGGGCGGGGGACAGGTCGACGCCTTTGGCCGACAGCCGGTACTCGTAGCGCACCGGTCGCTGCTGATAGGGCTGCTTGACCAAGATGCCGTGGTCGACCAGCTTTTGCAGCCGATCGGCCAGCAGGTTGCGGGCAATGCCCAGATCGGCGGCCAGTTGGTCGAAGCGGCGCACACCACGAAACGCGTCACGCAAGATGAGCAAGGACCAACGATCGCCGATCACCTGCAGCGATGCCGCGATCGAACACAGTTGGTCATCGTGATGAGCTTCGGTTGCCCGCGTTCCGGCCACCGGCGCACGCTAGGGGAGTCAGTTGACTTTTGCAACCGACTCGGGGTGAGGGTCGCCCAGGTCAGCGAGCGCGCAGCTCGTCGGCGCTGTCGCCGAGTGTCGTGAGCACCTCGTCGAAGGACTTCACGAACGCCGAGACGCCTTCTTCTTCGAGCACACGACCGACGTCGTCGAGATCCACTCCGAGATCCTGAATATGCGCCAGTGCCGCGCGGGCACCATCGAGATCCGCGTCGACGGTGCGAGCAACCGTGCCGTGATCATCGAACGCGTCGAGCGTCGCCTCGGGCATGGTGTTGACGGTGTCGGGCCCGATCAACGTGTCGACGTACAGCGTGTCGGAAAACGTTGGATTCTTGGTAGATGTCGAAGCCCACAGTGGCCGTTGCGTACGCGCGCCGCGAGCACGCAATTGCTCCCAGCGCGGGCCGCTGAATCGTTCGCTGAACAACCCGTAGGCCACCTGCGCCTGTGCCACCGCGGCGGTGCCGCGTGCCGCGAGCGCGGCCGGTGAACCGATGGCCTCCAGACGGCGATCGACTTCGGTGTCGACGCGGCTGATGAAGAACGAGGCCACGCTCGACACCGCCGACAGATCGCCGCTGTACGCCTCGAGGCCGTCGAGATACGCCTCGATCACTTCGAGGTAGCGGTCGAGGCTGAAGATCAACGTGACGTTGATACTGCGCCCTTCGGCGATCATGTGGCGGATGGCGGGCACACCTTCGGCCGTCGCCGGAATTTTCACATAGAGGTTGGGTTGATCGATCGTGGAGTGGAACCGCTGCGCCGCTTTGATGGTGCTCGCAGTGTCACGCGCGAGGCTTGGATCGACTTCGATCGACACAAAGCCATCGAGACCGTCGGACGCGTCGTAGACCTGCCGCATGATCGACAGCGCGTCGCTGATGTCTTTTGTGACGAGCTGCCAGTAGCTGTCTTCGATCGATTCGCCGTTCTTCAATAGCGAGAGGAACTGCGCCTGATAGTCGACGCCACCGGCAATGGCCTTTTGGAAGATCGACGGATTGGAAGTGATGCCGCGAATGCCGCGATCGACCCAACGCTGCAACTCACCTCCGGTGATGTACCCGCGCTTGAGGTTGTCGAGCCAAGGGCTCTGTCCACCGCGTTCGTACAACTCGTGCAACCGGTTCATGGCGCACTCCTCAATGGCTTGATAGGGAGCCTTCGTACGGTCTATCGATCCGCGAGCAATGCGAGCGCTTTCGCGACGACATTGTCGGCGTTGATACCCAATTTTTCGAGAACCAGACCACCCGGTGCGGATGCACCGAACCGGTCGATGCAAACGGTGGCGTCGGCGTAGCGATCCCAACCGAACGAGCACGCTGCTTCGACGGCCAGCGTCGGCACAGACGGGGGCAGCACCGCGTGGCGATAGGACTCGGGCTGCGCCTCGAAGACATCCCAACACGGCAACGACACGACACTCACCCGAACACCGGACTCGCGCAGGTGCGCGGCGGCAGTGACGCACAGCGACACCTCGCTGCCCGTACCGATCAGTATCAGTTGTGGATCGGCGTCGCCGTCGAGCACGTATCCGCCGCGTTCGATGGTGTCAGGTGCGCCTGTTCCTTGGAGCACCGTCACGTTTTGGCGGCTGAGGATGAGCGCCGTGGGGCCGTCGTGCACGAGCGCCATGCGCCACGCGCTCGCGGTCTCGTTGGCGTCGGCGGGGCGCACCACGCGCAGCCCGGGCATGGCGCGCAGGGCTGCGATGTGCTCGATCGGTTGATGCGTCGGACCGTCTTCGCCGACACCGACCGAGTCGTGCGTCCACGAATAGATCACACGAGCCTGTGAAATGGCCGCCAGGCGCACCGCACCTCGCATGTAGTCGCTGAACACGAGGAACGTGCCGCCGACAGGGATCACCCCACCGTGCAGGGCCATGCCGTTCATGGTGCCGCCCATCGCGTGCTCGCGCACACCGAAGTGGATCTGACGACCGTCGGGCTCTGTCGTGGACATCGTGCCGTGCTTCTTGACGACCGTGCCGGTGTTACCGGTGAGATCCGCGCCACCGGCGACGAGTGACGGCACCGCGTCGAGCAGTGCTTCGAGACAGGCACCACTGGCAACGCGCGTTGCGATGGACTCGCCGGGCGACCACGTCGGCGTCACCGAGGTGAGATCGGTCGGGACACGACCGAACAGCAACGCGTCGACCTCGTCGGCGCGCGGTGCGTGACGCTTGGTCCATGCCGCGCGTGCCGCGGCGCCACGGGCGCCGTTGGCCCGGTAGAACTCGAGCACGTCGTCGGGCACGTAGAACGACTTGTCCTCGGGCATGCCCATCGCCCGCTTGGTGGCGGCGATCTCTTTGTCGAACAGCGAGTAGCCGTGCGCCGCCGCGGTGTCGATCGCATCGGGCGAGGGATAGGCGATGTGGCTGCGCAACACGATCATCGAGGGACGGTCTTCGACGGCCATCGCCTTGCGTATCGCGGCCTCGAGCGCGTCGCAGTCGTTGGCGATCTCGCCGACGTACTGCACGTGCCAGCCATACGCGCGAAAGCGCTCGGCCGCGTCATCGGACAACGAGAGTTCGGTCGGGCCGTCGATCGAGATGTGGTTGTCGTCGTAGACCGCAATCAATCGGCCGAGGCCTTGGTGCCCGGCGAGCGACGCAGCTTCGTGGCTGATGCCTTCGGAAAGGTCGCCGTCGCTGCACACGACGTAGGTGAAGTGATTGCAGACATCGTCGCCCAGCCGAGCGCGCAACGACCGCTCGGCCATGGCCAGACCGACCGCGTTGGCGAACCCTTGCCCGAGCGGGCCGGTGGTGACTTCGACGCCGGCGGTGTGGTGGACCTCGGGGTGACCAGGGGTCCGCGAACCCCACTGACGGAAGTCTTCGAGATCTTCGAGCTCGAGGCCGTAGCCCGTCAGGTAGAGCATGCTGTAGAGCAAGATCGACGCATGCCCCGCCGACAGCACGAAGCGGTCACGATCGGGCCATTCGGCGTCGGCCGGGTCGTAGTTCATGATGCGGGTCCACAGCACGTGCGCCAGTGGCGCCAGCGCCATGGCCGTGCCTTGGTGACCCGAACGCGCCTTGTGGGGTGCGTCCATGGCCAAGCCACGAATGACGTCGATAGCCCGCGCCTCGAGGGCGCGCGTGGAGGAACTGAGAGTGGATTGATTCATCGGGTACTGGTGCTCGCCTCGAAAAGAATGCGCGGCCCGGTTCACTGCCGCCCAGCCCGCCACCCTAGCTTCCCGCTCTGCCGGGGGCCGCTCGGGCCCCGCTGCGATAGCGGGTGATCGTGCACTTATCCAAAGACGAGAATCGACGCCGTGAAGCCGTGCAGGAAGTTGGCGCCGCCGATGGGGCCGAGCTCGCCGGCGCAGAAGAAACCGGCGGTGGCGGGGCCGGCGTGGTCAACCACGAGCGCGGCATCGTGGTTGGGCTCGCCAAAGAGATAGGACCCTCGTCCGTTGCACGTGAAGACCAGCGCCGCCTCACCCCGGACCTCGCGCAACATGTGCCGCAGATCTTCGTCCGCGCTCGACGCGTCGCGTACCTGGAACTGCACTGTCGTACCCAGCGCCACCTCATCACCGACGGCGATGGCACCACTCGAGCGGTCGACGCCGACGAGCCCGCGAATGAGGAAGTCGCCTCGGGTGAATTCGGCCTTGCGTTCGTCGATGACGAGGCCCACGTGGAGTCCACGTTGCATCAGGGCTCGATCGTCTTCGGATGCCGAGTCGAACGTCTGCTGCAACCGCTCGAGCGGAGGACGGCCTGCGAGCTCTTCGATCAAGTTGCCCGAGGAGCGTGTCACGATCAACGGCTCGCCGACCGGCCGGCAACCCTGCGAGACGATGGTGCGCATCCCGGGCGCGTTGGGGATGAGCACGCCGATGGCCCCGTCGACGAAAACATCGGCGCCGAGGATCAAGCGGTTGCCTCCGGGCGCATGCCCCGCCGATGCGAGACCACCGATGACGACCGCGTCAGGCACCTCGGTGCGCAGACCGGCGAGCAACGCGTCGACCGGGAACGAATAGGGATCGGCCAGCAGTACCAGCGTATGGTCGCGCAGCTCGTCGACCGCGAGGCCGACCACCGACCACCCGTCGTCGTCGCGCTGCGCTTCGAGACGAACGGGCCGCACTTCACCGGTGCGTCCCGCCCACAACGAAATACCGGGTCGTTCCTCGACTTCGCGCGCACCGCCGACGATCGACTCCGCCGTGACGCCGACGAGCACGCCCGGCCGCAATACCGTCTGCACTGCCGCAGCCATGTCGGCAAGGTGATCGCGAAAGTGCGCAGTCACGAAGATGGCGGCGAGATCAGGTTCGACACCGAGATCGTCGATCACTTGCCCGATCGCGTCACCGATTGCGATCGCAGGCTCGGGATGCTCCGAGATGGCGGCCGAGAACCGAGAGGTCACTCGACCATCATGTCAGACGCGTCAGACGGGCGGAAGCAACGTGTAGGGGACAACCGTCGCAGCACCCATGTCGATACGACAGTGCGCTTCGATGGTGCCGTAGTCGTTGAACTCGAGCTCGGCACGCACCAAGCGGTAGCCGAACTTGCCCGGTTCGATCGACAGTGGTTGCACGTTGCGTGCGATCTGTTCGTCATCGCGGCGAAAGACGACCTCGAGCGCCGCCTCGGCGCGCTCGCCCGGTGCACAGCGCACGACGACACAGAGGTGAGGTTCGATGGTGACGGGCACCGCTTGCGGCGCGGGTGCCGAGAACTGCACGCCAGTGAGGTCGATGCGCGTCGATGGGCCCGCGACCTGACGCAGATCGATACCTTCGATGAACAGCGCGGCGACGATTTGCACGGCAGTGGTTCAGACGGCGATCAGACGGCGATCAGGCGGTGCGCAAGACGCGCTTGCCCACCACGAACTTTGGTGCGGCGTGGCGAATCTTGACCAAACCCAAGCGACGGAAGATGCGGATGGGCAACCACGATGGGTCCCACTCGAAACGACCGAGCGAGAACCGAGCCGAGGTCGGCGCGGCGTGGTGGTTGTTGTGCAGACCTTCGCCGGCGGTGAGCAACGCCAGCCACCGCACATTTGTTGCCGATGTCGCGAACGGACGTCGGCCGAACGTGTGGGCGATCGAGTTGACCGCTCCGGACAAGCCCAGATAGAGCGCCATGTGCGACACCGCCGCGATGAGACCGGCTTGCCAGCCGAACGTGACGATCAACAACGCGATGCCGATACCGAGGCCGACAAACGCGCGATCGAACAACACCCGGTCGACGCGGGTCGGCGCGAGGTCGCGGGCGAAGCGATGCACCGTCGATTCGTCGCGTGCGACACGGCGATAGAGGCCCGGGTTGGTCAACTGCACCCGCAGCCACCCGAGGCGGGCGGGCGAGTGTGGATCTTCGGCTTCGTCGGTGAACGCGTGATGCTTGCGGTGCACCGCCACCCACTCACGCGGACGCAAGCCGGTGCTCAACCAGATCACCGCGCGGAAGGACATCGCGAGGCCACGGTTCATGCTCATCGCGCGATGCGACAAGGTGCGGTGCAGGTACACACTGGTGGCGAAGTTGGCGGCCTGAGTGATCAGAAAACCGACAAATACACCAATGACGATCGTTTGCAGCATGGGGGGACTATCCGAACTGTGAAACCAGAAGCGAGGTCAGCGGAACCGCGCAGCGGGGGAGAACTCGTGCGACGCGGCGGGAACGTTAGCAGCCCAGGTGGGCCGGATCGAAGTCACTCGAGTACCGGTCGGCAGGCCACCGGTGATATTTATGCCCGCTGGCAGTGAGTGCCCAAACCCACGATGCGTCGGACCTACGATGCGAGGGTGCGCCTGGTCGGACTCTCGTTGCTTTTGGCTATCTCTGCGCTCGCCGCAGGGTGGCGAGCCAATGACCTCAGCGCGGCATCGACCGAAGCGGCGGTGGTGACCGTCGCGGGCAAACCCGTGACGACCCCGCTGCTCTCGGTGCGGCGGGCGCCGGTGTTCCTTCAATCCCCGCTCGCCGACTCGGCGCTCGTCTCGGGGCTCGACAAGCGCGTCACCACAACGTCGCCGGCCGATACGTGTGTCGTCGTGCGCGAGGGCAGCCGAGTCATCTACACCAAGAACGAACGTAAGTCGGTGACACCGGCGTCCAACCACAAGCTGTTGACCGCGGTCGCGGCGCTCGACGTACTCGGCACCGACACCCGTCTGCGCACCAGCGTCGTCAGCGACGCGGCACGCAACGGGGGCGTCGTCTCCGGGTCGTTGTGGTTGGTCGGCGGGGGAGACCCGCTGCTGTCCACGACCGCGTACATCGACCGGTTCGCCGAGCGCTATGGCCACCGGCCTCAGTTCACCGACATCGGCGAGCTCGCCAAACGAATCGCCGCGGCCGGTGTCACCGAAGTCAGAGGCGACGTCATCGGCGACGACCGTCGCTACGACAAGGTGCGCACGGTGCCGAGTTGGCCAACCCGGTTCGTGGCGCAGGGTCAGGTCGGCCCGATCTCGGCGCTCGCCGTCAACGACGGATTCACCTCATTTCCCCGCGACCCCGAAGTCACCACACAGAACGTGTTGGCCCCGGACCCCGCGCAACATGCGGCGTCGATGCTCATACAAGAGTTGAAGGCCCTCAACGTGCGGGTCACCGGTGTGGCGCGCGCGGGCGCCGCCCCCGCCGCCGCGACAGAGGTCACCAACATCGACTCGCCGACGATGCGCCAGATCGTGGCCGAGTTGTTGACATTGAGCGACAACAACACAGCCGAGGCCTTGACGAAAGAGATGGGACTCAAGGCACGCAACGAACCGACCACCGCCGCCGGAGTGGCAACGATCAGGGAGGCGCTTCAGCGCCGCCAGTTGCCCCTCGACGGCGTGTCGTTCGCTGATGGATCCGGGCTCGATCCCAACGACAAGCTCACGTGTCAACTCATCATCGACATCCTCACCATGGTCGGGCCGACGTCGGACATCGGGGCCAATCTGCCGATCGCGGGCACGACCGGCACCCTCCACGATCGCTACACAGCCGCGCCCTTGGTCGGCAAGCTTCGGGCCAAGACGGGACGACTGCTCAATGTGAGCTCGATGTCGGGCTATGTGACGACGACGGCCGAACGCACCTTGACGTTTTCGTACATCACCAACGTGGCCTCCGACGTCACCCTCGGCGAACGGGGCATCAATGCCCAGAACGAACTGGCGTCGCTGTTGGTCAGCTATCCGCAAGCCCCCTCGCTCGATCAGTTGAGCCCGAAACCACTCCAAGGTTGACGATGGCTTCTGCCGAGATCGAGCTCCCGATGTTCCCGTTGGGCATGGTGCTGTTCCCGACACAGCTTTTGCCGTTGCACGTGTTCGAGCCCCGCTACCGGCAGATGACCCGCGACCTGTTGGCCGGCGACGGGCGCTTCGGCGTCGTCTTGATCGAGCGCGGCAACGAGGTCGGTGGCGGCGACACCCGCAGCGACTTCGGCTGCGTCGCGCAGCTCGTGCAGGCCCAGCAAACTCCCGACGGTCGGTTCGCCTTGATGGCGATCGGTGTCGAACGCCTTCGAGTCATCCGCTGGTTGCCCGACGAGCCCTACCCGCGGGCACTCGTGCAGATCGTCGACGACGTCGAATCCGCACTGTCGCCCGAGGATCTCGAGACCCGCTACCGGGCCTCTATGGCCATGCTGCGCCGGGTGCTGGCACTGGCCACCGAGGTCGGTGAGCCCGCCCCCGCGAGCACCATCGAGTTCTCCGAAGACGCCCGCACCGGTTCGCTGCAGCTGTGCGCGGCGGTACCGCTCGGCCCCTTCGATCGTCAACACCTCCTCGCGGCGAGCGGCGCCGACGAGCGACTCGACCTGCTCGACGTCTACCTGACCGACACCCGGTCCGACTACGAAGCCCGCATCGCGATGGGGCCTCCGGCAGAGCCGGACGGGTAGGGTTGGGCTGCGTTTACCCAATCCCGCTCGAACAGTGAGAAGGCGCGTGGCGTCCCCGCTTCCGAAACGAACATCTGATCCGAAGGAGTCCTTCGACGAAGCGCTCGCGCTCGTCAAGGCCTACGCCCGCCAAGAAACGATCGAACCGCTCAAGAACCTCAAGAAGTTCGTGGGCTTTGGCGTCGCCGGCGGCCTCTTGATCGCGCTCGGCCTCTTCTTTCTGGCGCTCTCCGGGTTGCGCTACATGCAGACGCACCGGTTCTTCGGTCAACACCTGACCGGCAACTGGTCGTGGCTGCCCTACATGATCGTGTTCTTCTTTAGTCTCGTCATCGCGGTTCTGTTCGCGTTGCGCATCACCAAGGGGGATGACCGTGGCTGACAATCGCGACATGACCGAGCGCAAGATCACTCGCGACGACCTCGAAGCCAAGTTCCGCGAACTCAAAGGCGGCGTCGACCAACGCACCAAGGCGGCCAAGGACACGGCCATGCCCTTCGCCATCGCGGGCGGGGTGATCCTGCTGCTGCTCGTCTACATCATCGGCAAGCGCGTCGGTAAGACGAAGTCCACCGTCGTCGAGATCCGTCGGATCTGAGGCCGCGGCCGATGATCGCGTTTCCCCGCAGAGGCCTTCTGCGCAACTACATCCGTGTCAACGCCCTGCGACGCGGGCTGCTCGGCGGAAGCCGCCCGTGGCTGGCGGTCTTCGTGCTCAGCTGGTTGGGCCGCAGGGTCGGCAAGCTCACCAAGCGCGGCGTGATGCCGGTGCTCCTGTCCGAAGCGCTCAAGCCCGGCGAATCCATGATCATCACCCACATCACCCACATCGCACCAAAGCGCCGCGGTCGACGCGGCCGAGGCACAAGCTGACCCCGGTGCGCGTCCAATTGCGCAATCCCAAGCGCGAGATCGGTGTCGCGGGGCCAGTACGCGTCGACACCTTGCTCGAACGACTCGGCCTCAACCGCGAGTCGCACCTCGTGATCGTCGACGGCACGTTGGTACCCGGCGACGCGTTGATCGCCGACGACTCGAGCGTCGAAGTGCGACCCGTCATCTCGGGCGGCATGCAATGAAGTGCACGGTGTGTCGCGAACCGGCGATCATCGACATCCGGCGGCACAACGCCAAATTCTGCACCGAGCACTTCCTCAAGCTGTGCCGTGACCAAGTGGCCAAGGCCATCAAAGAGTTCGCGTTGCTCGATACCAACGACCGTGTGCTCGTCGCGGTCTCGGGGGGCAAGGACTCGCTCGGCCTGTGGGACCTCTTGATCGATCTCGGCTACCAGGCCGACGGTCTCTATCTCGGCCTTGGCATCGGTGAGTACAGCGACGAGTCGGGGGAGTACGCGAGGGCGTTCGCCAACGCCCGCGGGCTGAACCTCATCGAGGTCGACATCCGCGACGACTACGGCTTCGACATCCCGAGCGGGGCCAAAGCCGCGCGTCGCGTGCCGTGCAGCGCATGCGGACTGACCAAGCGCCATCTCTTCGACAAGGCCGCCATCGACGGCAACTACGACGCGCTCGCTACGGGCCACAACCTCGATGACGAAGCGGCCGTGCTGTTCGGCAACGTGCTGCACTGGCACGCCGACTATCTCGGTCGTCAGCATCCGCTGCTGCCCGCGCGCAGCGGATTTCCCAAGAAGGTCAAGCCGTTGGTGCGCTTGGGCGAACGCGAGATGGCGGCGTACTGCCTGCTGCGGGGCATCGACTACATCGTCGAAGAATGCCCGATGGCCGACGGCAATCGCCACCTCCGCTACAAGGCGGTGCTCAACGATCTCGAGCGCAGCACGCCCGGCGCCAAGGCCGACTTCTTCTTCGGCTATCTCGCTCGGGGCGCGGAGCACTTCGCCGTGGCCGCGAGCGAAGACACACTGCGGCATTGCGAGCGCTGCGGCGCGCCGTCATCGGGCGAAGTGTGCGCGTTCTGCCGGCTCACCGAGCGAGCCACCCAAGCCACCCCCGTAGCTTTTTCCGGCCGCAATCGGCCCGCGCCGCAGTGAACGAAGGCACCGCCACACTGCGGGTCGGCGAGCGCGTGATGCTCGTCGACCGCAAGGAACGGCACTACGTGCTGACCCTTCAAGAGGGTGCGTCGTTCCATACCCACGCCGGCATCATCGGCCACGACGACATCATCGGCCGCGGCGAAGGCGCCACGGTGAAATCGACGCACGGATCGCCCTACATCGTGTTGCGCCCGACGTTGGCCGACTTCGTGTTGAAGATGCCGCGCGGCGCGCAGGTGATCTACCCGAAGGACCTCGGCCCCCTGTTGATGCTCGCCGACATCTTTCCCGGGGCGCGTGTGTTCGAGTCCGGCGTCGGCAGCGGTGCTTTGTCGATGACGATGCTGCGCGCCGGCGCCATCATCACCGGCTACGAACAGCGCGCTGATTTCGCGGACCGAGCGATGCGCAATGTGCGCGACTTCCTGGGCGAAGAAGCAATGGGGCGCTACACCGTCGAGCAACGGGACACCTACGACGGTATCGACGAGATGGAAGTCGATCGACTCGTGCTCGATCTACCCGAACCATGGCGGGTCGTGCCCCATGCATCACGTGTGCTGCGCGGTGGCGGCATCTTGGCCGCCTACTGCCCGAGCATCGTCCAGGTCATGCAGTTACGCGACGCACTGGCCGTACACGGCTTCATGTTCAGCGAGACCATCGAAGTACTCAACCGAAGCTGGCACGTCGAAGGAGCAGCGGTGCGGCCCGACCATCGCATGGTGGCGCACACCGGGTTCTTGACAACAGCCCGACTCATCGCCGCTGTCTAATGCGGCTGCGCCGCAACGCGGGGCGGCTTCGCCGCGGCAACGAATTCACGGCCGGCCACATGTGACCGGTAGATGAACTCTTTACTCGATCTCGATGAAGATGCACTCGCCGGGGCACTCTTCGGCGGACTCGATGGTGGCGTCTTCCATGCCGGCCGGCACGTTGGCCATGCCCTCGGCGCCACCGGGATCGGAGAACACTTTGCTGCCCTCTTTGACGTAGGCGAGCCCATCGTCGAGCAGCGTGAAGACGTCAGGGGCGATCTCTTCGCAGAGGCCGTCGCCGGTGCAGAGATCTTGATCGATCCAGACCTTCATGAATGCTCGGTTCCTTCCCTGTGTGGCCCAGTGAGCCGCGCCTCGGGTCAGCGCTGTGGCTGAGCGTAGCGGGCCCCTGACAAATAAACCCGGCCGAGACCGTGCTTTTTTGGGGGATGCTCCGTAAGGCGCGCCGATGCGGCGAGATCACCGTGTAGCGTCGAACCCATCGGGAGGCGCAGCTCAATTCGTGAGCATTGCCGCCGACCGGCACCACACCGATTCGAGGAGGTGGTTCCCGTCAGCCGGGAAGACACTGGTGCAGACGACCGCGACGGCAACGACAAGCTGCACGAGCACGTGGCCATGCTCGAAGCGGAGATCGTCAACCTACGCCAACGCCTCCAAGAGGCCCCCAAGCGTGTCCGCACGCTCGAAGAACGCCTGCTCGAGACCAAAGGCCAACTCGCGCAAGCCGTCTCGCAGAACGAGAAGCTCACCTACACCCTGCGCGAAGCGCGCGAGCACATCGCCGCGTTGCGCGAAGAGGTCGACAAGCTGACCCAACCGCCCAACGCGTACGGCACGGTGCTGTCGATCAACGACGACGAGACGGTCGACGTGTTCGCCAGCGGCCGCAAGATGCGGGTCTCGGTCCACCCCGATCTCGAGACGGGCCTCAAGCGCGGGCAAGAGGTCGTGCTCAACGAGTCGCTCAACGTCGTCATGGCCCGGGGCTTCGACTCGATGGGCGAGGTCGTCACCATCAAAGAGGTGCTCGAAGACGGCCACCGCGCCCTCATCGTGGGCCGCGCCGACGAAGAGCGGGTCTGCGAACTCGCCGACGACCTCATGGTCACGCGCCTGCGCAGCGGCGACACCGTCCTCATGGATTCACGATCCGGCGTGCTGCTCGAAAAGCTGCCCCGCCCCGAGATCGACGAACTCGTGCTCGAAGAAGTGCCCGACGTCAGCTACGACGACGTCGGTGGCCTCGACAGCCAGATCGAAATGATCACCGATGCCGTCGAATTGCCGTTCCTGCACGCCGATCTCTTCCTCGACTACCGCCTGCCGGCACCCAAGGGCATCTTGCTCTACGGGCCGCCGGGTTGCGGCAAGACGCTGATCGCGAAGGCAGTCGCCAATTCGCTCGCCAAGAAGGTGGCCGAAAAGACCGGCGACCAGTCGGCGCGCAGCTACTTCCTCAACATCAAAGGCCCCGAGCTGCTCAACAAGTACGTCGGTGAGACCGAGCGTCAGATCCGGCTCGTATTCCAGCGGGCTCGCGAAAAGAGCGAGCAGGGCTGGCCCGTCATCGTCTTCTTCGACGAGATGGAGTCGTTGTTCCGCACGCGCGGGTCGGGCATCAGCTCTGACATCGAGTCGACGATCGTGCCGCAGTTGCTGGCCGAAATCGACGGTGTCGAGGCCTTGCGCAACGTCATCGTCATCGGTGCCTCCAACCGCGAAGACCTCATCGACCCGGCGATCCTTCGTCCGGGCCGACTCGACGTCAAGATCAAGATCGAGCGCCCCGACGCCACCTCGGCGGTGCAGATCTTCGGCCGCTACCTCACGCCCGATCTGCCGCTCGACGAAGGCCTCGTGGCCACGCTCGGCGGCGGCGACCGCAACAAGTGCGTGCAGGCCATGATCGAGGCCACCGTCGCCGAGATGTATCGCGAAGACCCGTCCAATCAGTTCCTCGAGGTCACGTACCAAAACGGCGAAAAGCAGATCCTCTACTTCAAAGACTTCTCGTCCGGCGCCATGATCGAAAACGTCGTGCGCCGCGCCAAGAAGCTGGCGATCAAGCGTCAACTGGCCGGCGGCAAGCGGGGCATCCGCACCGAAGACCTCATCGCGTCGATCCACCAGGAATACAAAGAACACGAAGATCTGCCCAACACGACCAATCCCGACGATTGGGCCAAGATCTCCGGCCAAAAGGGCGAGCGCATCGTCTATATCCGCACGCTCGTGCACAAAGACGACGACACCGCCGTCGGCGGTCGTGCCATCGAGCGTGTCGGCACCGGTCAATACCTCTAGCCATCCATCAGCGAGCGAGTACGCAAGATCACATGGCGATTCCGAAGACACTGGGCATCGAAACCGAATTCGGCATTTGGCATCGCGGCACCGACGAGTCCAACCACATCGCCGCGTCGTCGTTGCTCATCAATGCCTATCTCTACGAACTGTCCGGGTCGGGCGGGCCCAAGCCCAAGGTCGGGTGGGACTTCGAAGACGAGTCGCCGGCCAATGACGCCCGTGGCTACACGCCGCTCGACGCGCTGCCGCCCGAGGTAGAGACACACCTCGTCAACGCCGTGCTGACCAACGGTGCCCGCTATTACGTCGACCACGCGCACCCCGAGCTATCGACACCCGAATGTGCCGACGCCTTGTCGATCGTGCGCTTCGACAAATCGGCCGAGCTCATCGTGCAGCGCTCAATGAACGCGGCCCGCAAGATCCTGCCGCAAGGGCAAGAGCTGGTCGTCTACAAGAACAACAGCGACGGCAAGGGCAACAGCTACGGGTGCCACGAGAACTACCTCATGGACCGGCACACGCCGTTCGGCCGCATCGTCACCCACGCCACCGCGCATTTCGTGAGCCGCCAGATCTTCACCGGCGCGGGCAAGGTCGGCACCGAAGCGCACGGCCTCACGGCCGCCGACGTACCGTTCCAACTGACGCAGCGCGCTGACTTCTTCGAAGAAGAGGTCGGCCTCGAGACAACGCTCAAACGACCGATCATCAACACCCGCGACGAGCCCCACGCGGACCCCCAGAAGTACCGGCGGCTCCACGTGATCGTGGGCGACGCCAACTTGTCCGAGGTCGCCACCTTCCTCAAGGTGGGCACGACCGCATTCGTGTTGACCATGGTCGAAGACGACTTCTTGCCGCGCGACTTCGTGCTCGCGGCGCCGGTGCAGGCCCTGCGTCAGGTGTCCTACGACCTGACCCTCGGCTTACCGCTGCGCCTGGCCGACGGCACCACGGTGACCGCCCTCGACATGCAGTGGGAGCTCTACGAACGGGCGCGCAAGTACGCCGACGAGCGCGGCACCGACAATGTCGGTGGCGAGGTGGCCCTCACCGTGCTCGATCGCTGGGAGTCGGTGCTCGGCACGCTCGAGGACGATCCGATGAAGCTCAGCGACCAGATCGACTGGGTCGCCAAGTACCACTTGGTCACGGCCTATCGCGAGCGCCACGGCATCGGCTGGGACGACGCCCGCCTGCAGGCCATCGACCTGCAGTACCACGACATGCGGCCCGACAAGTCGTTGTTCAAGCGCCTGCCGATGCAACGCCTGGTCGACGACGACGCGGTGCGCAGCGGCACCTACGACCCACCGATCGACACTCGCGCCTACTTCCGGGGCGAGTGCCTGCGCCGCTGGCCCGACGACATCGTCGCCGCCAACTGGGACTCACTGGTCTTCGACATCGGTGTCGAGCCGCTGCGGCGCGTGCCCATGATGGAGCCGCTGCGGGGCACCAAGGCCCATGTCGGTGCGCTGTTCGAAACGTGTCGCACTCCCGCCGAACTCCTCGATCGATTGAGTAGCTGACGGCATTCGCCGGGGTACGCTGTCGTATCCGGTGTCGGTGGCACGCCCCGGCCCTGCGAGCATGATGACCTGACGGAGGAACCCGATGGCCGAACGAGAGCAAGTCCGCAAGCCGGCCCCTGCCCGGCGCGAAGAAGAAGTCACCGAAGCGCCCGCGACCTCCGAAAGCGCGGAGAAGATCAAGGCCGAACTCGATGATCTCCTCGACGAGATCGACGAGGTACTCGAGTCCAATGCCGAAGACTTCGTGAAGTCCTACATCCAAAAGGGCGGCGAGTAGCCGATAGCCTCCGCGGACGTGAACGTTCCGTTGTTTCCACCTGGCGACGACCCAGGTCCAAGTTTCGTCAGATTGCTCCATCGAATGGGCGACCGTCCCGAGGTTCCGAGCGGACCCATCGCCGATGTCCCTCACGGCACCACCGTCGTCGCGTTGCGTTACGGCGACGGTGTCCTCATGGCCGGTGACCGCCGAGCCACGTCGGGCAACCTCATCTCGCATCGAGCGATGGAAAAGGTCTTCCCCGCCGATTCGCACTCCGTCGTCGGCATCGCCGGTGCTGCCGGCCCGGCCGTCGAGATGGTGCGGCTCTTTCAGCTGCAACTCGAACACTACGAAAAGGTCGAGGGCACCCGGCTCTCGCTCGAAGGTAAGGCCAACCAACTCAGCGGCATGATCCGGGGCAACCTCCCCGCCGCGATGCAAGGTCTCGTCGTCGTGCCGCTCTTCGCCGGGTACGACGAAAAGCGGTTCACCGGGCGCCTCTTCGAGTACGACATCACGGGCGGCCGTTACGAAGAGCGCGACTACGCCGCGACGGGTTCGGGCAGCCTCCACGGCGGCACGGTGATCAAACTCGGCTTTCGCGACAACCTGACTCGCGACGAGTCCATCGATCTCGCCATCAAAGCGCTGTTCCACGCGGCCGACGAAGACTCGGCCACCGGTGGCCCCGACCTCATGCGGGGCATCTTTCCCGTCGTCGCCACCGTCGATCGCGACGGGTTCCGCCGGGTCGACGATGACGAACTCGCACGGCGCACCGCCGAGTTGCTCGAAGAGTTGCGTTCGCAGAGGGGAGGGATGCCGCGATGACGATGCCCTATTACGTCGCCCCCGAACAGGCGATGAAGGACAAGGCCGACTTTGCCCGCAAAGGCATCGCCCGGGGGCGCAGCGCCGTGGTCCTCACCTTTGACGACGGCGTGCTGCTGTGCGCCGAAAACCCGTCGAGCACGCTGCGCAAGCTCGCCGAGATCTACGACCGCATCGCATTCGCCGGCGTCGGCAAGTTCAACGAGTTCGATCAGCTGCGCATCGCCGGCATCCGCCACGCCGATCTCAAGGGCTACTCCTACAGCCGCGAAGACGTCGACGCGCGGAGCCTCGCCAACCAATACGCGCAGATCCTCGGCCAGATCTTCACCCACGAGATGAAGCCCATGGAGGTCGAGATCGTGGTCGCCGAGATCGGCGACGAGGCCAGCCGTGACCAGTTGTTCCACATTCGCTACGACGGCACGGTCATCGACGAGACGCGCTTCATCGTCATCGGCGGCGATTCCGAGAGCATTGCCGGGCGCCTGGCGGCGAGCTACGAGCCCCTCAAATCGCTCAACGACGCACTGTGCATTGCGGTCCAGGCCCTCAGTGGTCCCGACCGCGTGCTGACCGCCGAAGAGCTCGAGGTCGCCTATCTGTCCCGGTCCAATGGGCGCCGAGCGTTTCGCCGCCTCGACGACGATCGGGTGCGAGAAGCCCTCGCGGCAATCCCCACGGAGCCAGCAACCGAAGGGGGTGGCTCCGCGCCTGCCGTCTGACGGGTACCGTGGAGCGCGATGGACCGACGAATATTCGGTATCGAGAACGAGTACGGGGTCACCTGTACCCTGCGCGGTCAGCGCCGTCTCAGCCCCGACGAGGTGGCGCGCTACCTGTTTCGCCGCGTGGTCTCGTGGGGACGCAGCTCCAACGTCTTTCTCGCCAACGGCGCCCGGCTCTACCTCGACGTGGGTTCGCATCCCGAATACGCCACGCCCGAGTGTGACTCCATTTACGACCTCGTCGCCCACGACAAAGCGGGCGAGCGCATCCTCGAAAACCTGCTGTCCGCGGCCGAGCAGCGCCTGCGTGAAGAAGGCATCCGCGGCGACATCTTCCTCTTCAAGAACAACACCGACTCCGCGGGCAACAGCTACGGCTGCCACGAGAACTATCTGACCAGCCGGCGCGACGACTTGTCGTCCTACGCCGAGGTGCTCATCCCGTTTCTCGTGTCACGGCAGATCTACGCCGGCGCCGGCAAGGTGCTGCAAACCGCTCGCGGCGCGATGTACTGCATCGCCCAGCGGGCCGAGCACATCTGGGAAGGCGTGTCGTCGGCGACCACGCGCTCGCGGCCGATCATCAACACGCGCGACGAACCGCACGCCGACGCCGAGCGCTACCGGCGGCTGCACGTCATCGTGGGCGACTCCAACATGAGCGAGTACTCCACATTCCTCAAAGTGGGCGCGGCGTCGCTCTTGTTGCGCATGCTCGAAGATCCCAAAGTCGTCCTGCGCGACATGACGCTCGAAAACCCCATTCGCGCCATCCGCGAGATCAGCCACGACCTCACCTGCCGCCGTCGCGTCCGCCTCGCCAACGGCCGCGAAGCAAGCGCACTCGAAATCCAGAGCGAATACCTCAATCGCGCCATGCGCTACGGCGACCACCACGAGCTGTCCACGCTCGAAAAGCAAGCGCTCACCATGTGGGAGCACTGCTTGGTGCAGATCGAAAAAGATCCGCTGACCCTCGACCGTGAGGTCGACTGGGTGATCAAGTACAAGCTGATCGAGGCCTACCGCGAACGCCACGGGCTGGCGCTGGCCGACCCGCGTGTCGCGTTGGTCGATCTGCAGTATCACGACGTCAATCGCTCACGCGGCCTCTACTACCGCATGCAAAAGCGGGGTCTCGTCGAACGCATCGTCACCGACGACGACATCGCGCACGCGGTCGAATATCCACCCGAGACCACTCGGGCGCGGTTGCGGGGCGAGTTCATCCGGCGGGCCAAAGAGCGCAAGCGCGACTACACGGTCGATTGGGTGCACCTCAAGCTCAACGACCAAGCGCAACGCACCGTGCTCTGCAAGGACCCCTTCAAGGCTCACGATGAGCGCGTCGAAAAGCTCATCGCCAGCCTCTGAGCCGGTGGCTCAGATCCTCGACGATCAGAGATGAACAAACTCGAACGGCTGCTCAATCTCACCGCGGCGTTGATCAACGCGGTCCTCCCATTGACCGCGGAAGAGATCCGCGAACAGGTCGGCGGCTATGGCGGCAACGAGGGCGGGAGCGATACGTCATTTCGGCGGGCATTCGAGCGCGACAAAGACGAACTGCGCGAGATGGGTATTCCCATCTCGGTCGTGTTCGTCCCCGGCACCGATCCACCGCTCACCGGCTACCGCATCGACGCCCGCGAGTACGCGGGTGCGGTGCCCGAGCTGACACCCGACGAGCTCGCCACCCTGCACCTTGCCGCGAATCTCGTGCGCGTCAAGGGCCTACCGACCGATGCCGCGTTCTGGAAGTTCGGCGGGGCACCGAGCGAACACTCGGGAAGTGAGCCGATCGTCGATCTGCCGACCGATGACGCGATAGGCCCGTTGTTTCGCGCCGTGTCCGATCGTCGCATCGCGCAATTTCGCTACAACGACAAGCCGCGGGTGCTCGAACCGCAACGGCTGCTGTTCAATCGCGGGCACTGGTACGTCTCGGGCTTCGACCGCGGGCGTCAGGACGAGCGCATCTTTCGCGTCGATCGCATCGACGGTGAGATCACGACAGGGGAGCGGGGCGGGTTCGCGCCGAGGCCGTCGTCACGCACCGAACCCATCGTGCGCGCGTGGGAGCTCGGTGACGGCGATCCGGTAGAAGCCCGCATTCTCGTCGACGCCGATCAAGCGATCTGGGCATCGCATCACGTCGGTCCAGAAGCCATCGCCGAATCACGTGACGACGGCGCGGTGGTGCTGTCGCTGACGGTGCGCAATCGCGACGCGTTCCGATCGTTCGTGCTGTCGTTTCTCGAGCATGCCGAAGTACTGGATCCACCCGAACTGCGGGCCGACATCGTCGCGTGGCTGGGGGCGATGGCGTCATGAGTGGTCGCTTCTCGGCCGCCGAGCGGTTGACCCGCCTCTTGTCGGTCATCCCGTGGGTGGCGCGCCACGGCGGCACGTCGCTCGACGAGATCTCCCGCAAGTTCGCGTATCCCAAGAGCGATCTCGTCAGCGATCTCACCGACGTCGTGCATTTCGTCGGCGTACCGCCCTACACGCCCGACACCATGATCGAGGTGACGATCGAGAACGAGCGGGTATGGATTCGCTACGCCGACTACTTCAATCGTCCGATGCGTCTCCATCCGGGCGAAGCGTTCGCGTTGTTGAGCGCGGGTCGCCTCATGCTCGACGTGATGGGCGATGACGACGAGAGCAGCGGCCCGCTGGTGTCGGCACTGACCAAATTGGGTACCGCACTCGGCGACCCTGATGCGCTCGAGATCCGACTCGGCGACGCACCCGAAGAAACGATGTCGATCCTGCGCAGCGCGAGCGCCACACACCATCAGGTGCACATCGACTACTACTCGTACGGTCGCGATCAACGCACCGAGCGCACTATCGACCCCGCGCGCTTCTTCTCCGACGACGGGCAGTGGTATGTGGCGGGTTACTGCCACCTGGCGGAGGCCGATCGCGTGTTTCGGGTCGATCGCATTCGCAAAGCGACATTGCTCGAAACCGTGTTCGATCGGCCAACCGATCCTCCCGGACTGCAACTGCTCGATCCTGCCGCCGGCGTTCCTCGTGTCACCCTCGAGGTGTCACCCAGCGCCCGGTGGGTACTCGATCAGTATCCACACGACACGACCACCGAGTTACCCGACGGGTGGGCTCGCCTCACATTGCCGGTGGCGGCGCGCCCGTGGATCGAACGTCTGCTCGTACGCCTCGGGCCCGAAGTTCGTGTCGTCGATGCGCCCGAAGACCTCGGGATTGCCGGGCGAAACGCTGCTGCGGCACGTATCCTCGCTCGATACGGCAGATGACGCGCGATTCGACCGCGCGGTAACACCAGTCCAAGGTCGCTCGTGAACGACACTCCCCCCGAAGGATCACCGGGTCTCGACGACCCTCAATGGGTCGACAAGATCCTCGCTCGAGCGCGAGAGCGCACCGATCGGCCCGAACCCGCGTCGGTCGCGCCAGTAGTTCGTCCGGTCGCCGCACACAACGAACCCGCATCGGCACCGACCTTCGCGACGCCCGTCGTGCCCGCCGGTGGTCGCGTCGGACCCTTCGTCGACAGCGAGGGCAACGATCTCGACGGCGGCTTCGTGCAATACGCGCCGGCCGACGTCGAGCCCGAACCCGAGCCTGATGAAGAGAGTTCGTCCAACGAGTCGTGGCGCGGTTGGATCGAATGGTTCGCGGTGGCCGCGGGTGCGGTGCTCGTCGCGCTGTTGATCCGCGCGTTCGTGCTCCAGGCGTTCTACATCCCGTCAGAGTCGATGGAACCGACGTTGCACAAGAACGACCGCATCATGGTCAACAAGCTCAGCTACCACCTCCACGATGTCCGTCGCGGCGATCTCATCGTGTTCCGGCGCCCGCCCAACATGGCGTCGAGCGAGATCAACGATCTGATCAAGCGCGTGATCGCGCTGCCCAACGAGACCATCGAGTT
Source organism: Acidimicrobiales bacterium (assembly GCA_039915945.1). Classification (GTDB taxonomy): domain Bacteria; phylum Actinomycetota; class Acidimicrobiia; order Acidimicrobiales; family WLNW01; genus DATLFA01. The sequence goes on from JBDSMH010000151.1 coordinate 43,232, forward strand.
GCGGGGTAGCGACATCTACATCGACGACCAAAAGCTCACCGAGCCCTACCTGGTCGAAGGCACGCCCACGGTCAACCTCGGCTGGGTCACTGGCTGTGCCAATCCATCGTCGGAGCGCAACAAGTGCCTCATACCACCCGGTCACGTATTCGTGATGGGCGACAACCGCACGCATTCGTCCGATGGGCGCGTGTTCGGTCCGATCGACGAAGAACTCATCGTCGGCCGCGCGTTCGTGCGCATCTGGCCGCCGAGCAAACTCGGCTTTTTGTAGCCGGCTACCTGGTGCGGCTGCGCCGCAACGCGATGGCGGCTTCGCCGCGGAACCCCGCCGCTGCGGTTGTCACTCTTCGGGGAAATACTTTGCGATGACTCCGACCATGCGATCGGTGTGATCGCTGAACACACCGTCGATGCCCATGTCGACCACCTCGTCGAGTTGACGCTCGAACTGCGCATCCCACGCCAGTGTGTAGCGGTCGAAGCGATGGAACAGCGTGGTGAGACCGCCGTTCCAGTCACTCACGTGCATGTTGACCGCATCGATGCCGGCCTCTGCGAGTTGCGCGGCGCGCCGCTCGGCACCGTCTTTCATCTGCCGTAGCCGGGTCGAGTCGACCAACTTGATGTCGGGGTCGAGTTCGCGCCAGGTCGCGACGAGGCGCCAGTCGTGGTGGCATACCCACAGCCGATCGGTCGCCCGGTAGCGCTGCGCGATAGCGACGACGGGTTCGATTGCCGCAGGGTTCTTGATGTCGAGTGCCAGCTCGTAGTCGGTGCCGCACGCGAGATACAGGTCTTCGAGCGTCGGGATGTGACCAGGGACCCCCGCGCGCTCGAAATGGAAGAGCGGGCGCTTGCGCATTCGACCGACGACACCGTCGTGATCGAGCACAACATGCCCGTCTCGAGTCAACCAGGCGTCGCTCTCGAGGCCCGTGGCACCCAAACGGCGGGCCAAAAGGAACGACTCGAGGGTGTTTTCACGCGCGTGGGCCCGGGCGCCCCTATGGGCGAAACCGATGGGCGGCAAGCGGCGGGCGGGGAGTCGGGTGGGCACGGGGATTCATCATCCTCAACCGATCAAGTCGATGCAACGTGGGCCGATTGAGTCATGTGGATCATCACGACGAGTACTACGGCCTACACAAAGGCCAGGGAACAACAGGGAGTATCGGGAAAGGTCCTATCGACTCACTCAAGCGCCTCTTCAGCCATGCCGATGCTTCGCGGTACCTAGAGGGAAGAGGACGGTTCCGGATGGCTACGATCCGTGCAAGTTGCCCGACGTGCGGTGACGTCGAGTTGACCACTGCGGACGTGCGCGTGCGTGTATGTCTCAACGACAACCATGGCGATTATCGATTCCGTTGCCCGATCTGCCACTTCACGGTGGTGAAAGGCGCAGAGGCCCGCACGATCGACCTACTGGTCGCCTCGGGTGTCGCGATGGATACCTGGACGTTGCCCGCCGAACTCGGCGAGTTGCATCGAGGGGCGCCAATCAGCCACGACGACCTGCTCGACTTCCATGTGCTGCTGAGCGACGAGGTCCTCCTCGAAGAGGCCATGCAGGCGCTTCTCAACCGCTGAGAGCGGTTTGGCGCTGCGGGAGGCCGGGCCGCACTAGCCTCACGGCGGTGTTCCTCGTGATCGGTCTGCTCGGCACCATCGTCGTCAGTGTGACGGTGATGGCCCTGGCGCTGCGCACCGTCGGGGCCCAACTCGCGGTGCTGCGGGTACGAGCGGCCAAGCTCGTGCGCTTGTCCGTCGCCGTCGACGATCTGCATCACGAGACCACCCAGGTGGTGCCGGCCTACCGCGACGCAGTAACCCGTGCCCGCACCCTTCGGCGACCCGAAGATCCTAAGAGCGGCCGGTAGACTGCGTCGCCTATGGGCAACCTTGGTGGCGGTGAGATCCTCGTCATCATGTTGGTTGCATTGCTCGTGCTCGGCCCGGCCAAGCTGCCCGATGCCGCCCGCCAACTCGGCAAAGCCGTCGCCGAGTTCCGCAAGGTCTCCGGGGGCTTCCAGCGTGAACTGCGCGCCGCCCTCGAAGTCGAGCCCGAACCCACGCCCGCAGCCCAGGTACCGAGCGGCCTGCCGGCCAAGGACGAAGTTGAATCTCGACCCAACATCGAAGTCCAGCCCGAGGCCCGAGCGGTCTCCGACGAAGCCCCGCCCGAGGTCAAGGTCGACACGCCACCGGCCGACCACACCGACCCCACCCCGTAACGAGAGCCCATGAGCGCCGAACTCGAACACGGGCGGATGACCCTGATCGAGCACTTGACCGAACTGCGTACGAGGCTCGTGCGCAGTCTCGTGGCCGTCGGGGCCGGCGCCACGGTGTGCTGGATCTTCTACGACCACATCTTCAACTTCTTGTTGCGGCCGTATTGTCGCGCACTGCCCGAGGTAGCCGACGGCGACACGCCCACCTTGCTCACGCGCAGCAATTGCGGATTGCTCGTCACCAACCCGCTCGAGGGCTTTGGCCTGCGCACGACGATCGCGCTCTACGGCGGCATCGCGCTCGCCATGCCCATCATCTTGTGGCAGGTGTGGCGCTTCGTCGCTCCGGGCCTCTACAAGCACGAACGGCGCTACGCCGTGCCCTTCGTCGTTCTCGGCGCGGTGTTGTTCGCCCTCGGCGGCGCGTTGGCGTACTGGACGATCCCGAAGGCGCTCGACTTCTTGATCAGCATCGGTGGACCCGACCTGATCACGGTGTATTCGGCCAAGCCCTATCTGAGTCTCATCATCAAGATGATGGTGGCATTCGGGCTCGGCTTCGAGTTCCCCTTGTTATTGGCGTTCTTACAGATGATCGGCATCGTCACACCACAAGGCCTGGCCAAGGCGCGTCGTTACGCGGCCGTCGGCATCACCGTGCTCGTTGCCGTGATCACACCGTCGGGCGATCCGATCAGCTTGGCCGTCCTCGCCGGCCCCATGTACCTGTTCTACGAAGCCTCCATCGTCTTCGGCAAGATCTGGACACGGCGGCGCGCCCGCAAACCCGCAGTGGCGACCGCTGCCTGACGTGCATCGCGATCCGCCCGGCTTCGATTACGACTTCGTCCTCGATCGCTTCCAAATCGACGCGATCGCCGCGCTCGACGCGGGTGAATCCGTACTCGTCGCGGCACCGACCGGCAGCGGCAAGACCGTCGTCGCCGAGCACGCGATCGCGGATGCGCTCGCCAACGGCCAGCGCGCGTTTTACACCGCGCCGATAAAGGCGCTCTCGAATCAGAAGTACCGCGATCTTGTCGCGCGCCACGGTGTTGCCAATGTCGGTCTGCTCACCGGCGACAACGCCGTCAACCCTGATGCTCCGATCGTCGTCATGACGACCGAAGTGCTGCGCAACATGATCTACGCCGGGTCCCATGCGCTCGGCGGGCTCCGCTATGTGGTCCTCGACGAGGTGCACTACCTCCAGGACACCTACCGCGGTTCGGTGTGGGAAGAGGTGATCATCCATCTCCCTCGCACGACGCGGCTCGTCTGTTTGTCGGCGACCGTCTCGAACGCGACCGAGCTCGGCGAATGGTTGACCGCAGTGCGCGGCCCGACCACCGTCGTCGTCGAGACGAAACGACCGGTCGAACTCGTGAACCTGTTCATGGCGGCCGATCGATCTTCCGACCAACTGCACCTGATACCTACGCTCATCGACGACCGACCAAACCCCGAAGGTCAGCGTTTCACCGCGTTCGACCCCCGCCGATCACGCCACCAATCCGACCACCAGATGTCCCGGCGCGACCGCGGTCGTCCTCGACAGCCGTTCGCGACGCCGTGGCGCGTCGATGTCGTCGAGCGACTCGCCGCGGAAGATCTTCTACCCGCGATCTACTTCATCTTCAGTCGCGCCGCGTGCGACGACGCGGTTCGCTTCTGTGTCAACGCCCACCTGCGGCTCACGCAGCCGGGAGAGCGTGAACAGATACGCGCCATCGTCGAAGAACGAACCGCAACGCTCACCGACAGCGATCTCGACGTCTTGAACTACGACGGGTGGCTCGAGGGCCTCGAGCGTGGCTTTGCGGCGCATCACGCGGGCATGGTGCCGCCGTTCAAGGAAGCCGTCGAGGTGTTGTTCACCGCCGGCCTCGTCAAAGTGGTGTTCGCCACCGAGACCCTCGCGCTCGGCATCAACATGCCGGCGCGGACGGTCGTCATCGAGAAGCTGAGCAAGTTCACCGGTGAGCAGCACGAGTTCCTGACGGCGGGGGAGTACACGCAACTCACCGGACGCGCCGGGCGACGCGGTATCGACGAGCTCGGTCACGCGGTGGTGCTCTGGTCGCCGTTCGCCACGTTCCAACAGGTGGCCGACCTCGCGCTGAGCCGCTCGTTCGTACTGCGGTCCTCGTTCCGGCCGACGTACAACATGGCGGCGAACCTCGTGCGCCGCTACGACGCCGCGCACGCGCACGCGTTGTTGAATCGGTCGTTTGCACAGTTCCAAACCGACCGAGCGGTGGTGCTGCACGAAGAACGCATCCTCCGGCGCCGCAGCGACATCGCCCGCTTGCAAGAGATCCTCGACACCAGCGACGGCGCGACACCACTCGAAGATGGCGACGACAACCACGAGCGGTCGCTGGCCGACGACGTGGCCGCGCTGCGACCCGGCGATGTACTCGCGGTGCCGAGCAACGGTGAACGGGCCGCGGTCTTATCCGTGGCACAGCGCAAACGGGGCACGGTGCGCGTGCGCCTCATCACCGCCACTGACATTGTAACCTCACTGTCCGATGCCGACTTCGAAGAACCGCCGGTCGTGGTCGGGACCATCGAACTTCCTGTCCCGTTCGCGCCGGGCAACCGCGCGTTCCAACACGAGGTCGCGCTGCGGGTACGGCGCGCCCGCGCCACCGGCCCGTCGACGCGCCGCGCGGCAGCGCAACGAGCGCGGGCCCAACGTCAATCTTCTGATCAGCGCCGCCTGCAACGGGCCGCCGAACAACTACGCCGCGCCGAACGAGAGGTCGCGGATCTCGAGCGCCGCATCGCGACACGCGGCGAGTCGCTCGCGCGCAGATTCGACGACGTGCTCGGGGTACTCGAATCGCGGGGCTTCGTCGACGGGTGGGCACTCACACCCAAAGGCGAGCTCCTCGTGCGCATCTTCCACGAGAGCGACCTACTGATCGCAGAGACCATCGCCGCGGGTCTGTTCGACGGACTCGATGTCGCGTCGTTCGCGGGCATCGCGTCGAGCTTCGTCTACGAACACCGTTCGCCCACGCCGCCTCCGGCGCCGTGGTTCCCCAACAAGGCGATGAAAGACCGCTTCGACGCACTGCTGCGCATCGCCGACGCACTCAACGCGCACGAGATCGCGGCCCGTTTGCCGCCGACGCGTCGCCCCGACGCCACCTTCTTCGCCCTCGCGCACGCGTGGGCCGCCGGCGAATCACTCGAGCGGGTACTCGAGGACGAAGATCTGTCCGGCGGCGACTTCGTGCGCACCACCAAGCAACTCATCGACGTGCTGCGCCAACTCGGTGACACCGCGCTCTCGCCGGCGACCTCGCGCACTGCGCGCGCGGCGGCCGATGCGCTCTTGCACGGCGTGGTGGCCATCTCGGGCGCGATCGACGAGAACGACAATGCCGCTCCCTCGGCTCCGCCAGCATGAGCGTGCGCCGCAACGAAGATTGGGGCGACCTCGGCACGATGCCCGCCGACACCGTCGTCGTCACCAGCGATCGCGAAGTCAGCCGCCTCGTCGAACGCGCATGGAGTGGCAATGTCGCGCTGCCCGACGTGGGGCTGGCCGGTGGCGATCTGCGGCGCGCGCTCGGCGGACGACGAGATGTCAGTCAACTGCAGAGCGATGATGACGTCCTCGTCGCGATGATCGACGTCGGCGCGGTGACCGTCGATGGCCAACGATTCGCATTCGTGGCGCAGGTCATCGCGCGTTCGCGGTGGTGGACCAGCCCGGTGTTCGCGGTGATGAACAGCGAGTGGCTCGGCGAATGGATCGTGGCCCCACGAGCGCATCCCGGCGACGGCTACTTCGATCTCGTCGAAGCGCGCTTGTCGCTCGGTGACCGCATCAAGGCGAGACGGCGCCTGCCAACCGGCACGCACGTGCCCCATCCCTCGATACAGGTACGCAAGATCACCACCACAGAGATCACCTTCGGCACGACGCGTGCGATCTACGTCGACGGCGAACATGTCGGCGCGGCAACCGCGATGCAGATCGAGTGTCACCGCGAAGCTCTCCGCGTGTACGTGTAGCCTGCCCTGATGGACCGCGAAACAGCGAAACAAACGGTCATTGCCGAGATCGATCGTCGCGCCGACGACTTGTTGCGCGTGTCGCGCGAGATTCACGCGCACCCTGAGCTCGCCTACGAAGAGCACTTCGCCCACGACACCCTGACCGCGGCCATCGCCGCCGCCGGGCTGCCGGTCACGACGCACGCCTACGGACTCGACACCGCATTCGTGTCGGTCAGCGGTCGCAACGACGGTCCGCTCGTCGCAGTGCTGTGCGAGTACGACGCGCTGCCGGGCATCGGGCATGCGTGTGGTCACAACATCATCGCCGCCGCGGGGCTCGGCGCAGGGTTGGCGGCCGCGGCGGTCGCCGACGCGCTCGGCGGGCGCGTGATGATTCTCGGCACGCCGGCCGAAGAAGGTGGCGGGGGCAAGCAGAAGCTCATCGACGCCGGTGCGTTCGAGGGCGTGGTGGCCGCAATGATGGTGCATCCGGCCAGTAGCGACCTGCCCACGATGGAAGCGATCGCCATTCATCAGCTGACGGTGCGTTACTTCGGGCGCGCGGCCCACGCCGCCGCATCACCGTGGCAGGGCACCAACGCGCTCGACGCGGCGGTGCTCGGCTATATGAATGTCGCGGCGTTGCGTCAGCACATCCTGCCGAGCGAACGCATCCACGGCGTGTTTCTGCGCGCCGGCGACAAGCCCAACATCGTTCCCGACTTCGCCGAGTCGTTCTGGTACGTGCGCTCCAAGAACCTGCACACCATCGAGCCCCTCAAGCTGAGGGTCCTGGCGGCACTCGAGGCGGGCGCGCTGGCAACGGGTTGCACGTTCGAGCACGCGTGGGGCGACATCCCCTACGCAGACATGGTCGACAACGCGCCGCTGCTCGGGCTGTACACGGCCAACGCCCAGCAGATCGGCCGGGTGATCGTCGAGGCCGAGGAAGACACGGCGGTGATCGGCTCAACCGACATGGGCAACGTCAGCTACTCGGTGCCGGCTATTCACCCGATGATCAAGGCCGCTCCCCGGGGCTGTGCCATCCACACCAAAGATTTCGCCGTGCACGCAGCCTCTCCCCTCGGTGACCAGGCGGTACTCGACGGGGCCAAGGCCATGGCGATGACCGTCGTCGACCTCTGGCTCCAGCCAGGGGCCCGCGACGCCGCGCAGTCGGCGTTCGCCGCCGCCATGCAGTCGCGCTAGCGCACCCGAGCCACCCGTCCAGAGCGGAGGAGTTCAGTCCGCCGGAGCAGGGGTCCCAGCCAATAGGCTCACCCGTCGTGACCGTCTACGTCGCCGAGGAATTCACGCCCGACGAGGCAGACGTCCTGCGGCGCTATTTCACCAATCTCGACCAACCCGTATTCGCGTTGGTGAACCTGCCCGAGGTGGTCAAGGGCGCGCTGTTCGCCCGTTATTCGCGCTCGTCGCTGTCGCTGCGGCGCTTGTTCCTCAAAGAGTTCGTGGGCGATCTCGACATCTCGGGCGACGAGACGATCGACGCGACGGTCGGGCTACGCCGGGCCGAAGAGCTCTACGACCGCGTGTTCTTCGAATACGGCGATGACAGCGTGGCCCAGTTGGGCGGTGTACACCTCGCCTGCGAACAAGCCTCCAACCTGTTGACGAAGGTCCTCGAGTGGGGCCGGCTCATGTCGTATCTCGAGCAGTCGACGCGCTACATCCGCTACGACCAACGCCTTGGTGGCCGTTACCGCTACTACCGCGACCCCACGTTGCTTCGCTCGCACTTCGGCACTCGCTACGTCGGCGAGATGGACCGCATGTTCGACACGTATTCGACCCTCGTGCCGAAGATGGAGCAGTTCTTCCGCAGCCATATCCCCAAGCAGCCCGGCGACCCCGACACCGTCTATCGCCCCGCCGTGCGGGCCAAGGCCCTCGATACCGTGCGCGGCATCTTGCCTGCGGCGTCGCTGTCCAACGTCGGCATCTACGGCACGGGCCAAGGCTACGAATCGCTGCTGTTGCGCATGCGGGCCCATCCGCTGCCCGAAGCGCGCACGTATTCCGACATGATGCTGACCGAACTGCGCAAGGTCATCCCGTCGTTCTTGAAACGCGTCGACCTCGACGATCGGGGTGTCGCGCACAGCGCGTACTTCTCCGACACCCGCGACGGCGTCGAGGCCCTCGCCGCGCAACTGTTCCCCGTGACCGAGGCGCCGCTCGACGCCCCCGTGGTCGATCTCGTCGACTGGGACCCCGACGCCGAGACCAAACTCGTCGCCAGCATGCTGTACCCCTACAGCCACCAGCCCGAGGCGATCATCGAGGCACGGGTGCGGGCCATGCCGCTGCAAGACCGCCTCGATGTCATGCGGGCCTACCTGGGTCGCCGTGAGAACCGGCGCCAACGTCCGGGGCGAGCGCTCGAGCGGCCGATCTATCGCTTCGACATCCTGGCCGACTACGGCGCGTTCCGCGACCTGCAGCGCCACCGATTGTTGACGATCGAATGGCAGCGACTCAGCCCTGTCCACAGCTTCACCCGTCCCGAGGCCATCGATCTGGCCGGCGAACGTGCGGCCTTCGACGAGGCCATGCATCGATCGGCCGCCCTCTACGAGTTGTTGGCCCCCGACTTTCCTCACCAGGCGTCCTACGCCGTGTCGTTGGCCTACAAGATTCGCTTCGTCATGCACGTCAACGCCCGTGAGGCGATGCACATGCTCGAGTTGCGCTCGGGGCCGCAGGGCCATCCTGCGTACCGCGACGTCGCACAGCGGATGCATCGCCTGATCGCCGACAAGGCGGGCCATCGAGTGGTCGCGGAGATGATGCAATTCGTCGACCACGCGCCCGAGCCGAGCCTCGAACGACTCGATTCCGAACGTCGAGCCAACGCCCGGCGTCGCAACCAAGAGGCTTCCGGCGGCGACTCTTGAGCAAGAGATGTGCCGCGAGCCACAGGTCGTTCGCGCGAGTAGAACTGTTTTTCCGTTTGCAGTGTCTATGATCCCCGGCGCGAAGCCTGGAGAGCAGACACGATATGGCTGATGATTTCGGCGATGATGACGATTTCGTCGAATCCCTAGAGGAGTTCGACGAAGACGCGGAGCCTGACCTCGAGGAAGAACTCGAGGACATAGACCCCGAAGCCGACCTGGTCGATGATGACCTGGTCGACGACGAGGTCGCGGACCCGCTCGTCGAAGAGGAAGAAGAAGAAGAGGCGCCCGCCGCGGCCCGCAAGCGGCGCGCCACCGAAGACGAGGACGAAGACGAAGAGCTCGTCGATCCCGACGACGTCGAAGCCGACCTCGACACCATCCTCAAAGACCGCATCGCGTCCGGCGATGACGAACAGGACGACGAGGACGAAGAAGAGGTGGCCCCCGAGCCGGGCGCCGATGCCGCGGATCGTGTCGTGCCTCGACGGGCCGATGAGTTCGTGTGCGAATCGTGCTTCCTCGTCAAGCACGCCAGCCAGCGGGTCGGCGACGGCAACCTCTGTCGCGATTGCGTCTGAGCCATGACGGGCACGACGTCGACCACGGGAGCATCGAAGAGCCCGGTCGGCGCCATGCTCGATGTGTTCGTGTTCGCGCCGATCGGTTTCGCGCTCGACGCGCGTGAGCTGCTGCCCAAGTTGGCCGAGCGTGGACGCAATCAGGTCGCGTTGCTAAAAGTGGTCGGGCAGTTCGCGGTCAACAAGGGTCGCGCCGACGCCGATCGCATCCTCAAAACCAAACCGCCCGCGTCGACCGTGCCACAACCCGCGGCCGCGGCGCGCACTGCACCGGCCGCACGCGCTCGTCCCGCGGCGGCCGCCGCGACTGCGGGGGCGGCGGCGCAGGCGCTTCCGATCAACAACTACGACACACTCAGCGCGTCACAGATCGTGCCGCGTCTGGCGGGCCTGCGTCCCGACGAACTCGCTCGCGTGCGCGCCTACGAAAACTCGCACCGCCGTAGACGCACGATCCTGGGGCGCATCGCGCAATTGCAGGGACGGCGTTAGATGGACGATGCCGCGGCGCGCCACGCTGCGGTCGACGAGCTTGCGCTGCTTCGTCATTTCGCCGAAGAATCGAAAGCCGATCGGTTGAACGAGCGTGGGGGAGCGGTGCTCGAGCAACTCGATCCGAGACCGGCGCTCGACGAGGCTCGACTCGCCGATCACGACGTGTTGCTCGCGCTCGGCACCTACGCGGATGTCGCATTCGGCTACGCGCATGCGGCCGTGGCCGATGTCGACGGCACCCGCATCGTGCGTATGTACGACGTTTTCGTCGAGCCCGATGCTCGTGGCGTCGGTGTCGGCGAAGCGCTGCTGGCCTTCGTCTTCGACTGGGCGCGAGAGCAGCGAGCCAGCGCCATCGACTCGATCGTGTTGCCCGGCAATCGCGAAGGAAAGAACTTCTTCGAACGCTATGGGCTCGTTGCCCGCGCGATTCACGTCTATCGCGCGCTCGACGGCAATGACTGACCGCGCGCAGCTGTGCGTCGGCGCCGTCACGATGTCGGCGGGACGGTTGTTGCTCGTGCAGCGCGCCACCGAGCCGGGGCTCGGGCTGTGGAGCCTGCCCGGTGGTCGCGTCGAATTCGGCGAGACGTTGGCCGAAGCGTGTGTGCGTGAACTATTCGAAGAGACCGGGATCGAAGGGGTGTGCGGCGAGTTGATCGGGTGGGTCGAACGCTTGAGCGACGATCATCACTTCGTGATTCTCGACTTCGCGGTGACGCCGTTCGGCTTCGATCCGCCGCGCGCCGCCAGCGATGCGAGTGACGCGCGTTGGGTACCGCTCGACGAGGTGAGTGATCTAGCTCTCGTCGACGGTCTCGCCGAGTTCCTCTACGACCACGGCATCATCCGCACCATCAGCTGAACCGGTATCGGCTTCTTCGGCCACTAGTTCGTCGGCCGCTGTTTCTTCGGCCACTGGTTCGTCGGCCACTGGTTCGTCGGCCGCTGATTCTTCGGCCGCAGCAGCCACGTCATAGCCGGCGACATCGTCGGCCACTGCCGGAACATCGGCATCGACCACATCGTCGGCGGGTGCATCGATCGTGGGCTCGGCTTCGTCGACGGTTGCATCGTCGGCAGGGGCGGCAGCGGTGGGCGCGTCGGCGGTCGGCGCGTCGGTGGCCGCCGGGGTACCGGTCTTCGTGGGGTCCTGGCGCGGTGGACGCGCGGGCCGGGGCGGGCGCGGTGGGCGCGGGGGAGCCTCGGCGCTCACGCCGAACAACGCGGCGATCTGCGGCACGCGCGGCGCCAGTCGTTTGATGGCGGTGAGCAACTCGTCATTGGGCTTCGCCGGAACACCGAGTGGCGCCACGTGCGTACGCACCGGCGAGAGCGCGACCGCGTCGACCAATGTCGCCCAGCGGTCTTGTGAGATCTCTGCGGTGAGCGATGCGCTCGTCGATGCCGCCAATCGTTCGGCGAGGTCAGGAGGCAGGGGAGAGCCGGCCTTGGGCGGACGCGAGCTGAGTCGCAATGCGCGCACCGTGCGGCCGTCGTTCACGAGTTCGGTGAGCTCTTCGAGCCACTTGGCGTGTTCGGAGTCGACTCGTGCGCTGAGCGCGCCCCGCAACCGTTCGGCAAGCTCACGCGTCGTGTCGTCGCGACCCGCGGTATCGGCGGCGACGACCACTTGGCGCAAATCACGAAGGTCGACATCGCCGACACCGGCCAACGCCGCCTCGGCGCGGTCGCGCCATTCGGCGGCGCGCAGGCGGGGGAGTAACTGCTCGGCGAGCGACATCAACGGCACGCCCTTGACTTCGGGTGTTCCTTCGGCGCGAGCCTGCGCGTTTTGCTTGTCGATCGCCTGCCGTACGCCTTGGATACCGGCGCGAAGAATGATCTCGCCCAGCGGGCGTGCTTCTTCGGGAAGCTCGCTCAACGCCGCCGTGCGGTGCGCGCGGCTGGGGCGCAGGCGTTTAGCACGGGGTAGCGCGGGGGCGGCAGGACGCTCTCGTACCGGCCGCTGTGGGCGACCCTCGGGACGAGGACGGCCGTCGCCGGAACCAGGGCGCCGATCGCGTGAAGGTCGGTCCGGCTTGTCGCCGGTGGCGGTGCCGGTACGCCCGCGCGGACGATCGCCGCCGTCGGTGCGCCGGCGGGGACCGTGATCACGGTCGCCGCGGTCGCCTCTGTCACCACGATCGCCTCTGTCACCACGGTCGCGTGAACGTCCCTTGCCCTTTTCGGCGAGCGAGACGGTGACGAGTTCGTCGGACTTCTTCGACCCGAGGATCTCGAGACGGGCCGGTGCAACCCGATTGTCTTTCGAATTGACGACTGCAGTCACGGAGATGCCGTCGAGATGCTTTTCGATGTCGACCTTGAGGACATCGCCGACATTGGAATTCGGCGGAACCATGGTCGACTCGATGTCGCCCTTCGGTTGCTTGGCTCCAGATGCGCGCCACGTGAATGACCCGTCGGGACGTTTGCTGGTGAGTTCGATGTCGATCCGGCGAGACATATGCAGGCGTACGGTAGCCCGGCCTCTGCGAACTGGGCGAGACGTCGGCCCATCGATGCGATGATCTTTGGCCGTGGACTCGGCCCGCGTCGTGGACTACCGATGCCGAGCGCGGCACGATTCAACGGCGCCTCGAGCGCACTTGTTCGTGGGCGGGTTCCGTGCTGCCGGCGGTCGTGGTCGTCAGCTGGTCTGGGCTTTCCCGGGGACGTGGCTCGGGATCGTTGGTTCGTTGCGGCGCTGATGGCGACCCGAAGCGACTTCCAATCCGCCTGAAATCAACGTTATGTAAAGTTAGAACCAGACTCCGGGTCTGGCTCTGCGCCGAACGGCATCAACGACGTCGAGTTCGTGGCCGATGCGCACCCGTTCCACAGAACGCTCACACAGATGTTCACGGCCAGACGTGATCGTCGGCGGCATCGCTTTCGGCGGAGAACGAAATGTCTCGTAGTCCAAAAGCACGCCCAGCGCGCGCCTCGGCTACGAGATGCGCCGCAGCCCATTACAGGGTCGACATCTAAACGGAATCTCATTATGGATGAGTGTGTTTGAGGCCATCACGCCGCTACGGGTCTACGTGAGAACGACGATCGCACCGACGACGAGGGCAATCACGAGCGCCACGACGATCAGGACACTCCGCAAACTGACCGCGTAGCTCGGCGAGTCGTACTGCGCTCTTCCTTCGCGCTCGACATGCCGTGCGCCCTGCGGAGTAAACCCTCCACCACTGCCGCCGCCAAGTCCCCCGCCAACGTCCACAACCCACAGGGTACAAGGCATTGGCCCGCAGGCCAGAGGGGCCGCGACCTCGCGAGCGGCCGCACACAAATGCGGGTCTAGGTAAGAACCACAATCGCGCCGATGATCAGTGCGATCATCACCGCCACGACGATGAGGACACTGCGCAGGCGCACCGAATAGCGCAGAGCGTCGTGCTGCGGCATTCCGTCGCCGATTCCACCACCGAGCGTCATGACTACACGGTACATCGCGTTGATACGCAGGCCAGAAGGGGTGCGAGGGCTCGCAGGCGGCGAGCAGCGACGAGGTGCACTGGCGCTCGCGCTTTGCATCTCGATCGTTCTTGTCGCGCGCCGAATGGGAACACCTCACCGCCGCTTAGCTGGCTAGCCTCGGGCGCGATGGACGAAGACCCTTTCGTCTCCGATGACGATGCGGCGCCGGGTTCGGTGCGGGGCAAGCTTTTGCTCGCCGGTCCCCTGTTGCTCGATCCGAATTTCTTCCGGGCCGTCGTGTTGGTTCTCGACCACGACGACCAAGGTGCGTTCGGGTTGGTGGTGAACCGCCGCAGCGAGATCCCAATCGTCAACGTGCTCGAGCGTTGGGCGCCGTTCGCTCGGCCCGATCCGTACGTCTATCTGGGTGGCCCTGTGGCGCCCGAGGCAGGGTTCGCACTTGCTCGCGCCGGAGCGACCGAGCTGACCGGCGTCAGTTCGCTGCGCGATGGTTGGGCCGTCGTCGATCTCGACGCCGACCCGGCGGTGGTCGGGCCCGAGCTGACGCAACTGCGCATCTTCTCCGGCTACGCAGGATGGGGCCCAGGGCAACTCGACGCCGAACTCATGGCCGAAGGTGGTTGGATCGTCGTCGACGCGCATGCCGGCGATCCGTTCGCCGTCGACACCGACGACTTGTGGAGTGCCGTGCTGCGCCGCCAGCGCGGACCGCTGGCGCGACTGGCCAACTACCCCTTCGAGCCTCGGCTCAATTGACGCCCTCGCGGCGAATGGTCTTGGCGCCGTTCAACGGTGCTGTCATCGTGATGGTCACCGCATCGAGGGTCGCCGGTAGTCCGGACCGGTACATCGAGCACTTACCGGAGGTGTCGGTGCGACACGAGGCGGCAGTGTTTTCGAGGCTCCACGTCGCCTTGACGTCGACACCAGCGGTAGGTGCCCCTGTCTGATCGACGACCGTGGCCGTCGCGATGGCGATCCACGTGGCGCCGCGATCGATGCTCACACCCACGAGATCGCGCAGCGACACCACGCGTGGTGCGGTCGCGCCGGGCGCCACCGGCTTGGCGGTGGTGGGCGGCGTTCCCGGTTTCGCGGCCGTGGTCGCGGGCACGCTCGGCGTCGGTGCGGCAGTCGTCGCCGGCATGGCAGTCGTCGCCGCGGGCACGGTCGTCGACGGCGTGGACATCGACGATGCGTCGCTTTCGATCTGTGCACGAGCGGCCCCTACGACGGGCCGCTCAGAGTCCTCCGCGCGCGATCCCGGCGCCAAAACCAGCACGATCCACGCGATACCGGCGACAATCGATCCGAGTCGTACCGCGTACGTCGGATTCAATGCCATTCATAGGAAATCGGCCGCCGCCCGCACTGCGGCATAGGTCAAGCGAACCATTCGCTGCGGTGGTCGGCGAAGAAGTGCACGAGCAGCGGATTGAGAATGTCCGCGCGCTCCCACTGCAGGAAATGGCCCGCGCCCGGGACGATTACCGGGCCGATGCGATTGGCGAACGCAACCTCACAACAATGCACGAACATCGGATCGACCACGTGGTCGTCGGGGCCATACAACACCAACGTCGGGACATCCACGCGCCGGTTCATCAACGCCGGCTCGGTCGCCACCCGCGAGTACGCCAGTTGATACACGGCCCAGCCGGCGCGCAGTCGTTCGATCTCGGCGAACGGCTCGGTCATGAACGCGATCGAGTCGTCGTCGAACGCACCCGGCGACGCCCACAAACGATGCCCGTACATCTCTGCGATATACCGGCGCCGTTTTTCGGGCGTGTCGAGCTCGCTCGCCAACTCGTCGGGCGTCGCACCTTGACGGTAGCGATAGTCCCCTGTTTGGCCGAGTGAAATCGCTGGAATCTGGTCGGGCGTGATGCCCGCCTGCCGATACTCCTCGATGAGCATCGGCGGCACGGTGTTGAAGAAGCAGAGCTTGTCGACGAAGTCCGGGAACCGGTGGATCATGTCGACCAACACCGCTCCCCCGACGTCGCCACCGACGACACCGCAGTGCTCGTGGCCCAACACGTCGTGCACCAAGGCGTGCAGATCGCGGCTGTACACCGCAAGGTCGTACTCGTCGCCCGGCGAGAGATCCGAGTCGCCATAGCCGCGCAGGTCGGGCACGATCACTTCGTAACCCGCTGCGGCGAGCGCCTCGATGTTGCGCCACCAGATGCGTTTGGTCTCCGGGTAGCCGTGCACCAACAACGACAACCGCTAAACCCCCCGAGTGTGGTACGGTGGGTAATGCCGAAGAAGACCGCACCCGCCGACCGAAAAGCCGTTGTTTACTTGCGTATCTCGCAAGACCCGTCAGGGGAGGCGGCCGGCGTGGGACGCCAACGCGCCGACTGTGAACAATTGTGCAAAGCCCGCGGATGGTCGGTCGCCGAGGTCGTCACCGACAACGACGAGTCCGCATCCCGCTACCGGCGTGGCGTCCGGCCCGGGTGGGCGAAGGTGCTCGGTCTGCTCGACAGCGGCGCCGCTACCGCCCTCGTCGCCTACGACCTGGACCGCATCACAAGGTCACCGCGCGACCTCGAGGACTTGATCGACCGGGCCGAACATGGGCTGCCGATCGTGACGGTGCAAGGCACGTTGGCGCTCGACACGGGCGACGGTCGCGCGATGGCCCGAGTGTTGCTTGCGATGGCCGCCAAAGCGTCCGACGACACGTCGCGGCGCGTTCGGCGCAAGAAACTGGACATGGCGCAACAGGGGAAGCCGACAAACGGCGTGTGCGCGTTCGGCTGGACCGGCAACGGCACCGTCCACGAACCGACCGAGGCGCAAGCCATCCGCGAAGCCGCAGCAGCGGTCCTCGCCGGCGCGTCGGTCTCCGACATTGCCCGCCAGTGGACAACCCGAGGCCTCCGCAAGAGGTTCACAGTTCGGGCCGTCAAGTACATCCTCACCAACCCGCGCAACGCCGGGCTCAACGTGCATCAAGGCGAAGTGATCGGCGAAGGGAATTGGCCCGCCATCTTCGACCGGGGAACCTACGAGCGGCTCCGTCGCCTGCTGTGCGACCCGGCCCGGACACGCCTCCCATCGCGCCGGACCCCGTTCACTGGGCTCCTTGTGTGCGGGCTGTGCGGCTCGCCGATGACGCGCGACAGCAAGGGCACCACGAAGGTCTGGCGGTGCAAATCGATGCCCGGTTACCCGCGTTGCGGGCGTGTGTCGATCAACGCCAACGCCGTCGAAGCGCTCGTCGTCGAGTCGGCGTTCGTCGCGTTGGACACTCCCCTCCCGGCCCGTTCCCCAATTGGGGAATCCGATTCGGTTGCGCTCGACGAGCTGGCGGCGCTCGAGGTCCGCAAGACCGAGTTGGCTGAGATGTTCGCCGCCGGTGAACTCGACCGGGCGTCGTGGCGGCGAGCGCTCGACTCGCTACAGGCTCGCGAGAAGGCCGCTACCTT
>JBDSMH010000216.1:0-10258 GCA_039915945.1 Acidimicrobiales bacterium
GCTCGGCGCATGGGCAAGCGGCGACTCGTGGCCGAGACCGGCGCCGGCCAGCACGGCGTGGCGACCGCAACGGCGGCCGCGCTCTTCGGCATGGAGTGCGTCGTCTACATGGGCGACGTCGACATGGCCCGCCAGGCACTCAACGTTTTCCGCATGAAATTGCTCGGCGCCGAGGTGCGCCCGGCGAGCAGCGGCAGCCAGACCCTCAAAGACGCCGTCAACGAAGCGATGCGCGATTGGGTCGCCACCGTCGAGACGTCGCACTACTGCCTGGGCTCGGCGATGGGCCCGCATCCGTATCCGTGGATGGTGCGCGAGCTACACCGCGTCATCGGCGATGAGGCGCGCGTGCAGTGCGAAGCGGTGCTGGGCGCCGGCCGGGTGCCCGACGTCGTCACCGCGTGTGTCGGCGGCGGCTCCAACGCCATCGGCATCTTCTCCGGCTTCGCCGACACCACCGCGGAGCTGGTCGGCGTGCAGCCGGCCGGAGGTGCGGCGATCGGTCACGGTGCGCCGGGCATCGTGCACGGTTCGCTCTCGTATCTCCTCCAGGATGAGTGGGGCCAGGTGAACGAAGCCGAATCGATCTCGGCCGGTCTCGACTATCCCGGCGTCGGCCCCGAGCATTCGTACCTGCACGCCATCGGGCGGGCGCGCTACGAGTTGGTCACCGACGCCGAAGTGATCGACGCGTTCCAGTTGCTGTCACGCACCGAAGGCATCATCCCGGCGCTCGAGCCGGCCCATGCCATCGCGTGGATCTCCCGCGATCGCGCCGCGCTGGCGGGCAAGACGGTGCTCGTCAATCTGTCGGGTCGCGGCGACAAAGATGTCGCGCAGATGATGGAGATCCTCGACCTGTGAGCGAGCACACCACCCTCGAAGGCCATCTACGCGCCGCCCGCGACGCGGGACGCAAGACGTTGCTTCCCTATATCACCGGCGGCTACGACGAGGGTTGGGTCGACTATCTGCGTGCAGCCGCCGACGCGGGTGCCGATGCCTTCGAGATCGGTATTCCGTTCAGCGACCCGGTGATGGACGGAACCACCATTCAGATCGCCAGTGACCGGTCGTTGAAGCGGGGCACGACGCCGCAATCGGTGCTCGATGACGTGCGCCGCGCCGATATCGGTGTGCCGCTCATCGCCATGACCTACGTCAACATCGCGTATCACGCCGGCTACGAGCGGTTCGCGCACTGGTTGCGCGAAGCGGGCATATGCGCCGCGATCCTGCCCGACCTTCCGCTCGAAGAAGTCGGTCCGTGGGCCGAGGCGGCCGACCGCGCCGGCATCGAGACCGTGCTCCTCGCGGCACCGACGGCTCCCGACGAACGGTTGCCCCGCATCTGTGCGCGTGCCCGCGGCTTCGTCTACGGCGTCGGCCTGCTCGGCGTCACCGGCGTGCGCGCCGAACTCGCAGCCAGTGCCGAACAGATCGCCAAGCGACTCAAGGCCGTGACCGATACGCCCGTGATCGTCGGGGTGGGGGTGAGCACCCCGCAGCAGGCGGTGCAGGTCTGTCGCAGCGCCGACGGCGTCGTGGTCGGCTCCGCGATGGTGCAGCGCATGGTCGACGGCACCGGGCCCGAAGGTGTGGCGTCGTTGGTGCGCGAGTTCCGCGCCGCGCTCGACGGCGCGCCGGGTGTAGGGGCCCGATGAGCGACCCCTCCACCGACGAGACGGCGCCCGCTACGGTCTACGCGCTGGTGGGTGAGCAGTTCTTCGTCGAACTCGTCGAGCGCTTCTACGAAGGCGTTGGCGGCGATGCGTTGCTGCGGCCGCTGTATGCGAATCAGGACTTCACCGACGCCAAGGCACGGCTGTGCGGGTTCCTGGTGCAGTACTGGGGCGGCCCCGCCGACTACAGCGCCGCGCGCGGTCATCCGCGGTTGCGTATGCGCCACGCGCCGTTCGTCATCGGCGAGGCGCAGCGCGACGCGTGGATGGCCCACATGACGCTCGCCGTCGACGAAACGGTCGACAATTACGGCCTCCCGCCGGCGGTGGCGCAGATCTTTCACGACTATTTCGGCAATGCGGCCACCCACTTGCTCAATTCCGACACCTGACGACTGCTCACCAACTAAAACACCTAATGGTGATAATTACAGTGATTTCAATGGAGGCTGCACGCCACGAGCAGTGCCCGCAACAGCACGCTCAGTGGGGTGACCAGGTATTTCTGGGGTGATGCTTGACTTGGAGGGCGCAGTCCAGTGGCCTTGTCCGGACCCCGCGTCCGCTGGGTCGGAAGGAGAGGGCCGTGAACAAGTCCGAGCTCGTGGCCGTAATGGCCGACAAAGCAGGTGTGTCGGCGAAGCAGGCGGGGGATTGTCTCGACGCCTTTTTCGATGTGGTTGCCGATGTCGCGCAAAAAGGCACCGAGAAGCTGACCATTCCCGGCTGGCTCATCGTCGAACAACGCTCCAGCGCGGCTCGCGTCGTGCGCAAGCCGGGGAGCACCGAGATGGTCAACGTCCCGGCCAAGAAGACCGTCAAGCTGAGCGCGGGTTCCAAGCTCAAAGCTGCAGCCAACAGCTAGGGCTGCGGCACATGGCCAAGAGTGTGGTGCTGAAGGCTGGCGACAAGGCGCCAGCCTTCGCACTCAAAGATCAGTCGGGTGCGACCGTGAAGTTGTCGGCGTACAAGGGTCGCAAGGTGTTGATCTTCTTCTATCCGAAGGCCGACACTCCCGGTTGCACCGCGCAAGCCTGCGGGCTGCGCGATATCGCGGGCGAGGTTGGCGAGACGGCCATCCTCGGCATCAGCCCCGACCTTCCCGCGAAGCAAGAGAAGTTCGACACCAAGTACTCGCTCGGCTTTCCGCTGCTCTCCGACGCCGATCATGCAGTGGCCGAGGCCTACGGCGTCTGGGGCGAAAAGAAGAACTACGGCAAGGTCTACATGGGCATCGTGCGGTCGGCGTTCCTCGTCGACGAGGCGGGCAAGCTCAGTGGGGTTTGGTACAAGGTGAGTCCCAAGGACACGCCGACCAATTTGCTGACCGCGCTCGCCGCCTCGTGATCGGTTCGTGACCGACGCGATGGCATTGCTCCGCCCCATCGACGTGTTGCCGCATCGACCACCGTTCTTGTTCGTCGACGAGGTGACCGAGTTGGTGGCGGGGCAATCGGCCAAGGGCTATTGGAAGCTCACCGGGGACGAGGCGTTCTTCGCCGGACATTTTCCCGGCCGGCCGACATTGCCCGGTGTCTTGATGTGTGAATCGATCGCGCAACTCGGCGCGTACGCCGTGCTCACCGACGAGCGATTCGCCGGCAAGCTGCCCTTGTTCGGTGGCCTCGACAGCGCCCGGTTCCGGCGCCAGGCCGGCCCGGGTGACACCCTCGAGATCGAAGTCGTGCTCGGTCGGATGTCGTCGCGCGCAGGGCGGGGCAGCGGTCGGGCACTCCTCGGTGGCGAACTAGCCTGCGAGTGCGAGTTGTTGTTCGTGCTCGTGAATGGGTGATGCGTATATGCACGTCGATTGGTGTGAACTCACGACACCGTTCGGTCCGCTGCACCTCGCCGCGACCGACGTCGGTGTCATCGGTGTCTGGTTCGGCTCCGCCGACGACGCGCTCGCTGCGTTGGCGCGCGACCTCGGCGACGTCACCTTTGTCGAGGACGGCCCCCGCGTCGCGCCCGCGCGCGTTCAAGTCGAGGAGTATGTGCGCGGCGAACGGCAAACTTTCGACCTCGCGCTCGATTGGCGGCGCAGCAAAGGCTTTCGCCTACGCGTGCTGCAAGAGTTGGCCGCAGTCCCGTTCGGGGTGACGGTCAGCTATGGCGAATTGGCTCGCCGTGCGGGCAGCCCCGCCGCGACCCGCGCGGTCGGCGGCGCGATGGCGAACAATCCGCTACCGGTGATCGTGCCCTGCCATCGTGTGGTGCGCAGCGGGGGAGCGATCGGTGGCTTCGCCGGCGCCCGCAACGCCATCGACACCAAGCGGTGGCTCCTCACGCACGAGGGAGTGCTCGCGCCGTTCGCGGCTGCTCGATGACGGCGCTCGTATGCGACGACACCGGCGGTGATCGTCGGCGCGCGCTGTTGTTGGTGCACGGGTTCACGCTCGACCGCCACTTGTGGGACGACGTCGTGCCTGCGCTCGCCGCCGATTCGAGGGTGCTGTGCCCCGACCTGCGCGGCTTTGGTGACTCGCCGCCACCGGTCGAAGGCGAGCCCTACACCCACGCCGACGATCTCGTTGCGCTGCTCGACGAGCGCGGGATCGACGACGTCGTTGTGGTGGGGCTCTCGATGGGCGGCTGGGTCGCCACCGAGTTCACGCTCACGTATCCGACACGCGTGTACGGCCTGGTGCTCGTCGACGCTCTGCTGCGAAGCCATCCGTTTCCGTACGGGTGGAACAAGCACGTGGGCGCGGTCTATCGGCGCGGACGCGAGCAAGGCCGGGACGCCGCCATGGCGCTGTGGCTCGACGACGACCTCTTCGCGTTCGAACGGTCGCTGCCCGAGTTGGCCCCGCGCCTGCCCGCGCTGGTCGCCGGCTACGGCGGTTTTCACCTGTTGCACGACGATCCGCATCCCGCGATGGACCCACCTGCCGTCGATCGGCTCTCGGAGATCACCGTGCCCACACTCGTCATCGTCGGCGAGCACGACCTCCCCGATTTCCACGTGATGGCCACGACCCTCGCCACGAACATCCCGGGCGCGGTGCACCACGTGCTCGCCGGTGCCGGCCACCTCGCGCCGCTCGCCGCGCCCGACGAGTTCGTGCGACTGCTGCGCGCGTTCGTACAACAGGTCGCCCCGCCCCACTAGAAGGAACGCGTTAGTCGGGTCAGTCCTGGGCGGCGGCGATCAACTCTGCTTCGTCCAACTGCCGGCGGGGCAAGAGTATGCGACCGTTCGCCAGCGTCCGAGTTGCGATGTTGTACGCCTCGGTGCACGACGCGTCCAAACCGTGGCTGCGCAACTTCTCGGTGAGCAACGTTGCGTCGAACAGTGGCAACGTCACGAATTCGACGAATTCGTCGGGGTCGAGCGCCGGCGGCGTCCCTCGCGTCAGCACGCCCCAGAACAAACGACGCAGACCCACGCCCGCGACAATATCCGGGCAGGCCTTTACTTGACCCGAACTGGCAGCACAACGTGGAGCTATAGACCCACGTTGTGCTGCGAGAACGGGAAGAAAAGGGTCTCAGGCGGAGGGCGGGGGTGCGATGACGACGGTGCCGTTGTGGCCGCCGAAGCCGAACGAGTTGCTGATCGACGGGCCCGGAGTCCACTCACGGGGCTCGCCGACGACGAGGTTGATCGGCGGCATCTCGGGATCGGCGTTCTCGAAGCCGGAGGTCGGTGGGATCGTGCGGTAGAGCATCGACTGCAGCACCGCAACCGCCTCGATCGCACCCGCGCCGCCGAGCGCGTGGCCGGTGACGCCTTTGGTCGACGTGACGATGGGGCCCGGCGAGCCGAATACCTTGAACATCGCTTCGGCTTCGGCGGCGTCGTTGAGCGGTGTCGACGTGCCGTGGGCGTTGATGTGCACGATGTCGCCGGCCGTGAGCCCCGCGTCGGCGAGTGCGAGCTCCATGCAGTGGATGGCGCCGGCGCCACCGGGCGACGGTGCGGTGATGTGGTGCGCGTCGGCCGTCGACGCCGACCCGAGGATCTCGCCGTAGATCGTTGCGCCGCGCGACTGCGCCATCTCGAGTTCTTCGAGAACGAGGACCGCACCACCTTCGGAGATGATGAAACCGTCGCGGTCGCGGTCGAACGGGCGGGAGATACCCACCGATGACATCGCGGTCATGTTGGTGAAGCCGGCGATCGAAGTCGGCGTCATTGCGGCTTCGGTGCCACCGGCCAGGACCACGTCGCAGCGGCCATCCATGATGAGCCGAGCGCCGTTGCCGATGGCGTGCGTGCCGGCCGCGCACGCGGTGACCGTGTTTTCGCACGGGCCTTGCCATCCGAAACGCATCGACACGTTGGCGCACGCGGAGTTGGCCATCATCATCGGCACGAGGAACGGCGACACACGTCGCCCACCCTTTTCGTGGTTGATGACGATCTGCTCTTCGAGGGTGGCGATGCCACCCACGCCGGTACCGATCCAGACGCCGCGCCGGGTGGGGTCGGCGACGATGTCGCCGGCCTGCTCGATGGCCTCCTGCGCGGCGGCCACGGCGAACTGCGCGAAGCGATCGGTGCGGCGCGCTTCTTTGGGATTGGCGTAATAGAGCGAAGGGTCGAAGTCGTGTACACGACGTTCACCTTCGGGTGGCGCCGACAACAGTCCGCGCCAAAACGCGTCGCGGCCGATGCCACACGAGGCAACTACCCCGAAGCCAGTGACTACGACGCGCCGGCGGGTCATCAGACCTTCGATTTCACGAGTTCGAAGGCTGCCCCGATGGTGTCGACTCCTTCGAGTTCTTGCTCTTCGACGTTGATGTCGAACTCTTCTTCGAGCGCCATGACGAACTCGACGAGATCGAGGCTGTCAGCATCGAGGTCATCGGCGAACTTGGCTTCCAACGTCACCTGCGCGTCTTCGACGGACAGCACTTCGACCGCACGGCGCTTGAAGCGCTCGAACAGATCTTGATCACTCACGCTGTTTCTCCTTGGTGTTTCTCGAGTCTCATCTGGGCGACAATCTAGGCCGTCAAATTCCCATCGCCATGCCGCCATCGACGGGGATGACGGCGCCGGTGACGAATGCAGCGGCGTCCGATGCGAGGAAGCAGATGACACCCGCCACCTCATCGGGCGAACCGAGCCGTCCGAGCGGGACTGCCTGGGCCATGGCCTGGCGCCGCTCCTCGGGCAAGGCGTCGAGCATGTCGGTGGCGATGGGGCCGGGGGCGACGATGTTGACGGTGATGTTGCGCGATGCGAATTCTTTGGCCAACGAGCGGGCGAGGCCGACGAGACCGGCCTTGGACGCGGCGTAGTTCGCTTGCCCGGCCTGGCCGGCGGCGCCGACGATCGACGAAACGAAGATGATGCGACCCCAACGGCCTTTCATCATCCCCTTGACCGCTCGTCGCGCGACACGGAAGCCGGCAGTGAGATTGGCGTCGAGGACGTCGGTGAAGTCGTCGTCCTTCATGCGCAGCACGAGTCCATCGCGCGTGATGCCCGCGTTGGACACGACGACCTCGACCGGGCCGAGTTGTTTGTCGATCTGCGCGAACGCATCGTCGATCTGCTGCGCGTCGGTGACATCGCAACGCACTGCGAACAATCCATCGCTGTCGGCCGGAGCCTCGCTGCGATATGTAATTGCGACACGATGGCCTTGCGCCGCGAATTGCTTGGCGGTGGCGAGACCGATGCCGCGGTTGCCTCCGGTGACGAGCACCGTGCGCGGCGTACTCACACGGCCCACCGCACGACCGCGCTCGCCCACGTCATGCCCGCGCCAAAGCCGGACATCAATACGAGGTCGTCACGTTTGACGCGGCCGTCTTCGATCGCGGCGACGAGTGCGAGCGGTATCGAACCGGCCGATGTGTTGCCGGTGTTGTGCAACACGGTGCAACACCGTTCGGGGGGAATGCCGAGCTTGTCGGCGGCGGACTTGATGATGCGGATGTTGGCCTGGTGGGGGACCAGCCACGCGATCTCGTCGGCCGTGACGCCGGCGTTCTTCATCGCGATCTCCGCGGACGAAACGACCGCGCGCACCGCACGCTTGAAGACCTCGCGCCCTTCCATGTGCAGCTTGCCGCCGTGATCGCAATCGAGGATGCTCCGCGCACTGCCGTCGGAGCCGAGGTCGAAGCCGAGCAGTGTTTGCTCGTTGCTCGCCTCGATGACGACGGCACCGCCGCCATCGGCGAAGAGGATGGCCGTACCGCGGTCGGTCCAATCGGTGATATTCGACAACGTGTCGGCGCCGATCACGAGGATGCGCTCGAAGCCGAGGTTGATGAGGCTGTACGCCGTGACGAGCGCGTAGACGAAGCCCGAGCACGCGGCGTTGATGTCCATCGCGCCGCACTGCAAGCCCAGCGCGTGTTGGACGACGGCCGACGTCGCGGGGACCTGTTGGTCGGGGGTCGTGGTGGCGAGCATCATGAAGTCGATCTGATCGACGGTGAGCCCGGCTCGTTCGATGGCCAGGCGACCGGATTCGACCGCGAGTTCGGAGGTGACGCCACCGACGCGGCGTTCGTGGATGCCGGTGCGTTCGACGATCCAATCGTTGGACGTAGCCATCATCGTGGCGAGTTCGTCGTTGGTGAGCACCTTTTCGGGCAGTGCTCGACCCCAACCGGTGATTCGGGCGCCGCGCCCGGTGATTGTTGTCATCGTCGTCCTTAGTGTTCGGTACGCAGCCACGCGATGGGCTGGCTCGATGAAATGCGTTCGCCTTCGACCGCGAGGAAACCCATGACTTGACCGGCGAACGGTGAGCGCACGTCGAGGTTGCCGACTTTGCCCATTAAGTGTCCGGCCTGAATCGTGGTGCCGGGGGTGACGCCGATGTCGGCGAAGACGCCGGCGCCGGGCGACACGATGATGCGCTCGGTCATGAAGAGATGTTCACCTTCGAGTCGTCCGACTTGCGCCGCCGGCGGACCGGCGAGCACCTCCAACATGTGATCGAGGTCGTCGGGGGTCGCGACCGACAGCGTGCGGCTGTCGGTGACGATGCGCTTCGCGAGACCGGTCAACACTGTGCCCGGGCCGATCTCGATGAAGGTGGTGAAGCCGAGATCGGTCAACGCGAACACAGTGTGCTTCCACCGCACCGGGCTCACGAGTTGCGCGTTGAGCAAGCTCTTCCATTCGACCGGATCGGTGTGTGGTCGAGCATCGACATTGGCGATGACGGTGCCCTGCGGTTCGCGGATCTCGATCTGGTCGATCGCCTTGGTCAGTCGATCGCGCGCGGCGGCCATGAACGGCGTATGGAACGCGCCCGACACCGGCAGCGCCATCATTCGTTTCGCACCGAGCTCTTTGGCCACGACACCGGCCTTGTTGACCGCCTCTGGCGAACCCGCGATCACAACCTGGCCGGGGCCGTTGTAGTTGGCGATCCACACGTCGCCGGCGACGCGGCGACACGCGATCTCGACATCGTCGTCGTCGAGCCCGAGCACTGCGGCCATCGTGCCCTCGCGTTCTTCGGCCGCGACTTGCATCGCCTCGCCCCGCTCGGTCACGAGCCGCACCGCATCGGCGAAGTCGATGGCGCCCGACGCGGTGAGCGCGGAGTACTCGCCGAGACTGTGCCCGGCATGGCCGGCAGCTTCGACACCAAGACGCGACACGGCGTCGAGCACGACCATCGACAGCACGAAGGTGGACAACTGGGCGTTGCGGGTCTGCTTGAGCGTCTCGGCGTCGGCGCGCAGCAGCAGTTCTTCGACGTCGCGGCCGGCGGCTTCGGATGCCTCGGACACCAGCTCCCACGACGGGTGATCGGCCCAGAGTTGCCCCATGCCCGGCTTTTGTGAGCCTTGGCCGGGATAGGTGAAAACGATCATGAGGTGAGGGGTTCCCTGCTTGGTGGGGGCAGCAACAGAGATTCGGGATCGGAGTTTGGACCCTCGAAGGGTCGCATCGGTTTCATTCTTGTGAAGGGTCGGCCAAAAGGCGAATGCTGCGGCTGGTCGGATGCTTACCCGCTCGGCGCCGGGCGGCCCTCACGCTAGGCTCTCGGATCGCCCAACTGGTTGCTTCTGACCGTGTTGGACGTGCCCGGGTGGCGGAATGGCAGACGCGGCGGACTCAAAATCCGTTGCCTTCACGGGCGTGGGGGTTCGAGTCCCCCCCCGGGCACTGAATACCCGCAGGTGAGCCGGACTGACCGGCGCGCCATTTGCGCTGACTGCTCACAGAATGCTCACGGCCGAAAAGCGCCGCCACTTGTTCGGCCGCTTCGCGCTGCAGCCCGGCCGATACGTGGCTGTAGGTCGCCAACGTGATCACAATCGACGAATGGCCGAGCCGCTCCTGCACCACCTTCGGATTGATTCCGGCCCGTAGCGCGAGGGTGGCCCAGGTGTGCCGGAGCCCGTGCATAGAGATGTGCTGCAGCCGGTAGCGGGCGGCGCGCCGGTCGAACCGCTTCGCCGCCGATTCAGGGTGCATCGGTGTCCCGTCGACCGAGGGGAACACAAGCCCGTGATCGCGCCAGCCGATCCCGATCGCCAGGCGCTGTTCGATCTGGCGCGTCCGGTGCGAACGCAGCGCACGGATCGTCGCGCCGTCGAGGTCGATCGTCCTCGACCCCGCAGACGTCTTCGGCGTCGACATGATC
>JBDSMH010000065.1:0-3913 GCA_039915945.1 Acidimicrobiales bacterium
ACAACTCGCCACCGCGCTTCAACACGCCGTCGGCGCAACCAACCCGTCCAACATCGCTGTCACAGCATGACCATATAATTCACCAAGAGGCCGCCACCAAGTTCCACGGCGAACGGGTCAACCTCGCTGAGACGTCAACCACGGATTGCGCCACAAGCGTTTCGGGTTGTCGACACGGTGGCCGAAAAGGTCCGAAAACATACTGCGACGACCGCGGCGCAGCCCACCGCTCGCTTGTGACATCGAAGGCGAGCACTCACGGCCTAGCGGGGCAGAACCATCGTCGTGGGCCGCGCGTGGGCGTTTGTCGCTGTTGTATACCCGAGGCACCGGCTTGGTGAAGCGGGTGTGTCCGCCGCGATGAAGTCGGGGTGCTTACGAGACTCCCGCACGGTAGTACAGCGGCCCGTCGATGCGGGGCGCACCGATGGATGTCGAACCGCTCGTACCGATTTGCGCCCGACCGGTACTCGATCACGTAGTCTGCGCCCCCATGAAGTCCGACCGGCTGACCCGCCTGTGCGCGATCGTGTGCATCGCCGGCGCGCTCGTCTTGCTCGTCGAAGTCGCGGCGATGTCGCAGTTCCGCGCCGCGCAAGCGGGCCAACGCATGCTCGATCGCACGCGTCCCGTGGTCGACGGCCCGGGTCTCGCACAGCTGCGAATGGACGTCGATCTCGGCAAGCGAGTCGCGGCTGAGGCAGCCGATCTCGATGCCGCACTTGCCCGCCTTCTCGGCACGACCACCGACCAGTTCGGCGTCATCATCCAACGCGACTACCCGGATCTCGCAACGGGCGCCGCGCAATTCACCGATGTCGTGACGCTGACCGACAAAGCGGTCAGCAACCTCGAGGCGCGCCAAGACGCCTTCCACGCGGCGGACGATCTGCCCGCGTTCGGACTGCCGCTCGTAAGCGGGATCGTCATGACGATCGGGTTCGCCGTGGGCCTGATCGTTTTCGGCGTCCTCGCTTGGCACCGGCCGGGCCGCTGGCCCCGCCACGTGCTCGTGGCGCTCACTACGGCCGCGTTGTTGACGGCCTTCGGGACCAACATGCCGGGCAAAGCGCGACAGACCGACGAGCTGTTCACGTCGATCAACTTCGAGCGAGCCGTCGCCGAACGAACCCGAGCGCAGCTGACAACAGTGCACGCGGCGCTCGACACGCTCGACACGAAGCTGCTGCCCGACATCGCCGCCGCGACCGGCCGAACCAGACCGCAACTAGAAGCACTGCTCGCGCCCTCGTTCCCGTCGACGAGCCAGCTCATCGCGGAGCGCACGACCTTCTTCGATCGTTTCGACGCGCTCGCGGTCATCCGCGCGAGAAACGTCGCCGATGCCAGCCGGGTCGACGCGGCCCCGTTGCCAGCCATCGTGTGGTCCTTCATCATCGTGGCCGGCGCGGCACTCGCCGTGTCCGCGCTCGCGGACCACCACTGGAGGCCACAGCAGACGCCCTCGTAGCCATGCCGCCTCTAGGTCTGACACGACCGCGCAGTGTTTGACTTGCTCCCCGACAAGGCATCCCGTGCCCGATACGTCGTCGATCGAGTCGAGCACGATTTGCGCGCGGAGGTGTTGTGCTCGCCACGTTCGCCGTTTACCGAACACGCAAAGTGTTACAGACGAGTGATCGGCCCCGGACCGAAGCGCATCGCCCCGTCGGGCGCAACGCCGTCGAAGCCGAACCGATGACCTCGTCGGCAGCGTTGCCGCTAGCCAACAGCGCGTAGGTAACCCGAACTTTCCAACGGCATGCGAACGACGGCGGGCCGGGACGAGCGGGCTTCAGGCAAGCGGGGCTCAAGCTCAACGCGTAAAGCACCGAAGAATTCATCATGCCGCGACTGTTTCACTGAAGGCCCCGATGGGGCTCGGTTTGATTTCGACCGCGTTCTCACCGACGCCAAGCTCCGGGAAAACAAACCTTCAGCTCGCCGGTCACGAAGGAAGTCTCGGATGGCCGCGTTGAACGCGTCGGGAGCTTCGATGTTGCAGACGTGCCCGGCGCCGTGCAACCGGACCAGGGTCGAGCCTCGAATCGCTTCGTGAAGATGATCAGCGACGGCCATTGGCGCCCGGACGTCGTCGCCGCCATACACCAGAAGCGTCGGAACCTCGATGCGAGGCAGAGCCGGACGCAAGTCCTCAGCTGATGCACGCGCCATGGCCCGGAAACCAGCGGGATGAAACGCGAGCATCGCCGAGCGGAACGCCTCGACGGCCTCCGCTGGCGTCCCGTGGGAGAACATCGTCGGCAACAGCGCGTCCACGAACGCTTCGGGCGACACCTCGGACAGTTCGAGCGCCTGGCGGAGGCGTCGTTCCATAGTGTCGTGCGGAAGCGAGCCCGCCCATCCGGCGTAGGCGCCGACGAGAGTCAGCGTGGAAGGGACAACGGGATATCGGCGGCAGAAGTCGATCGCGAGCGCACCTCCGAAGGACAGACCGACCACATGCGGCTTGCCAAGTCCGAGTCGTTCGATGAAACGAGCCAAGCAATTGGCGTAGCCCGCCATCCCGATCCGATCGGGAGGATCCGAAGATCGGCCAGCCCCCGGCGCATCCCACGCGATGACCGTGAAATCATCAGACAGCGCGCCGAGCTGCGGCCCCCAGGTCGACGCGCCATCCCCGACGTATCCATGAAGAAGAACCAGCGCAGGACCAGCACCGACTCGCTCGTACGCGACGCGGTACCCGTCGATCTCAACCATCCCCACGGCAGTCCTCCTCCGCGCGACAGGGTCCTCATTCTTGCGCACACCACTCTCGAAGATCTCCGCAAAAGATCATTGTTGATTCCTCCCCAAAGCTTGGTACTTCTGGGGAGCCGTGCACCAGCGCAATGACACAGCAAGAGGCCGTCTACTTCGTGGTCGCAGCACGCCCTCGGGCACCCCCAGCTCTGCTCCAATTCGCCGTCGGAGCTGGCCCCTCGCAGCGCGGTGCAAGCCGAAGTAGGGTCGCGCGCCGAGCGTTGCGAAGGGGACTGATGGACTCCATACCAAAAGGCGCGTTGGCCGCCATCGGGAACACCCCGCTCGTCGAACTCGTCCGAGTGGTCCCCGCTGGGTCGGCGCGGGTCATGGCAAAGCTTGAGTTTGCGAACCCGACGGGGAGTATGAAGGACCGGATGGCTCGCACGGCCATCGAAGGCGCTGCCAACGACGGGCGGCTGCGGCCCGGCGACACTGTCGTCGAGTACACCGCCGGCACCACGGGCGTCTCGTTGGCTTTCGTGTGTGCGGCGCTCGGCTATGGGCTCCACATCGTGTTCTCCGACGCGTTCAGCAACGAGAAGCGGCTCACGATGCAGGCGTTCGGGGCTGTGGTCGAAGACGTCGCGAGCGACGCGGGCCGTATCAACGAGGCCCTCATCAAAGCCATGATCGCCCGAGCCGCCGAGGTCGCAGCGCAACCGGGCCGATGGTGGTGCGACCAGCTGAACAACCACGACGCAATCGTCGGCTACACGGCACTCGGTGAGGAGATCTGGACGCAAACCGACGGGCGGATCGATGCGTTCGTGCACGCCGTCGGGACCGCGCACTCCATCCATGGAGCCGCCGCCGCCATCCGCTCGCACGGTAAGGCACTGCATGTGACCGCCGTAGAACCCGCGGAGTCCGCCGTGCTGTCGGGTGGTCCCACCGGTTCTCACAGGATCGAAGGAATTGGCATCGGCTTCGTGCCGCCTCTGTGGGAACCGGACAAGATCGATGAGATCCAGCGCGTGACCTCGAACGAAGCAGTCGCGATGGCCCGGCGCCTCGCGCGAGAGGAGGGGCTGTTCGCCGGGGCGTCCTCGGGCGCCAACGTGGTCGCGGCCCTGCGCGTCGCCCAACGCCTCGGCCCGGACGCCACCGTTGTCACGATCCTCTGCGACTCGGGACTGCGCTACCT
>JBDSMH010000101.1:0-132401 GCA_039915945.1 Acidimicrobiales bacterium
CCCGCCATCAGGGTGAGGTCACCAAGCTCGAACACTGCTGGTATGCGATGAACGTCAGCGACGATCAGTACCACACGCTCATCGAGTTGTTCGGGTGCCGGCCGCGTCAGCTCTACGGCATGACCGAGACCATCCCCGCGGTACTCACCGACGAAGCCACCGATCCCGCGCCCTCCTCGATGGGTTACGTGTCGCCGCACTGCGACGTCGACGTGCAGGACGACGACGGACGGTCGGTGGCGCCGGGGCAGCAGGGCGAGGTCGTGGTGCGCGGCGACCGCGGCATCACGCTCTTCGACGGTTACCTCGACATGCCCGAGGTGACACGACAGTCGTTCCGCGACGGTTGGTTCCTCACCGGCGATCGCGTCCGCCGCGACCAAGAGGGTCGCCACTATTTCGAGGGTCGCCACAGCGAATTGCTGAAGGTGGCGGGCGAGAACGTGTCGACTGTCGAAGTCGAGTTGGTGCTCTCGCAACATCCCAAGGTGCTCGAGGCGGCCGTCGTCGGAGAACCAGATCCCGTCCGAGACGAGGTTCCCGTTGCGTTCGTCGTTGCGCGGGATCAGGCCGACCCGCCGACCGTCGACGAGTTGGCGCAATGGTGTGTTGTGCGGCTGGGCAAGGCCAAACAGCCGCGCTCGATCACGCTGCTACCCGAACTACCGCGCACGAGCGTGGGCAAAATACGCAAGTTCCTCTTGCGGGGACCTGAGGGTGGAGCTTGAAGTCGATGACCGTACTGACCGATAACCTCTTGCAATCGTTCTCGGCTTCGATCGACGACGTCTCGTCGGCCACGACGATGCCACCGGTGATCTACACCAGCGACGAGTTCATGGCGTTCGAGAAGCGCGCGCTGTTCGACCGCGAATGGCTCTGCGTCGGTATTGCCAGCAGTATCCCGCACGCGGGGGACTACTTCACGTGCACGGTGAACGACGAGCCGATCATCGTCGCACGGGGCAAGGACGGAGCGATCAGTGCGTTCTCCGCGATCTGCCAACACCGCGGCATGCAGGTCGTCGACGGCGCCGGCAACTGTGGTTCGTTCAAATGCCCGTACCACCATTGGATCTACGGACTCGATGGCCGGCTGCTGGGTGCGCCCGCCATGGAACGCACGGTCGGTTTCGACAAAAAGGACTTCCCGCTGCCCTCGTTGGCGCTGGAGTTGTGGCAGGGCTTCATCTTCGTCAACTTCGACCGCACTGCCGCTCCCTTGGCACCGACGCTCGAGCGCTACCTGCCGTTCGTCGAGCACTACGACCTCGCCAACTGTGTCTGTCCCGGCACGTTCACGCTGCGTGATCTGCCGTGGAACTGGAAGGTGATGCTCGAGAACTTCAACGACGGCTACCACGCAAACCGTCTGCACGAAGTGATCCAAGATTTCTGCCCGTCGGACCTCGCCGCGTTCCCCGTGCCGTGGGACGACTCGTCGAACGTGATCTTTCGCACGAACGGCTACGTGCACATCGACGGCGGCTTCAACGCGACGCGCAAGGCGCTGTTCCCGATCTTCCCCGACTTGACCGAAGAAGAGCGGTGGCGGTCGACATTCGCATTGATCCCGCCCTCATTGTGCTTCGGCACGGCGCCCGACCAAGCGTTCTTCTTCATCGTGCGACCCACCAGCGCCAGCACCATCGACGTCGACATCGGCTACCTATTGCATCCGAGTGCGCTCGACCACGAGATGTTCGATCATCTCTTCAAGATGAGCGACGACGGTGTGCAGGTCTTCGTCCGTCAAGACCAAGACGCGACGACAAAGGTGCAGCGCGGGATGCAGTCTCGGTTCGCGGCGCGCGGGCGCTACTCGTGGCAAGAAGAGAGCCACGTGCAGTTCAACGGATGGCTCGTGCAGCGCTACCGCAAACACTGGCCCGACGCGGGCTGAGCAGGTGTCGATCCCGCCGGTCTCCGCGATCGCCGACGTCTTGGCGTTGGCCGGCCTCGACGGTTGGCTCACGCCCCCGCTGCAACCCGTCGTCGCTCCGCCGCGCCCGTTGACGGGCCTGGCCGTGACGATCGAACTGCGGGCGGAGTCATCCGGCACCGGGCTGGCGCCACTGCACCAACTGGTGTCGAGCGATCTCCGTGATCGTGTGGTGGTCATCGCCGGCGCGCGCGATATCGGAGGTGCGGTGTGGGGCGAGATCATGTCGCGCGCCGCGAGTCAACAAGGCGCGACAGCGGTGTTGCTCGACGGCATTGCCCGTGACGCCGCCGCAATGGCCGGCGAGGGATTGCCCGTCTACGCCGCCGAGTTGGCCGTCGTCGGTCCTGCGGGTCGGGCATCGATTCACCGCGTCGGCGCCGCCGTGGAAGTGGGTGGCGTGCGCGTGGCGCCCGATGACACGGTGGTCGTCGACTCGTCGGGCGCGGTGCGCTTGGCCGCAGCCACTCGCGACGGCGTACTCGATGCGGCGCGTGCCTACGCGGCGGCCGAAGAACAGGTGCTTGCCGCGCTCGCCGCCGGCGAACCGCTCGTCGAGGCCTACCGATTCAAGAAGGCCGTGGTGAGTGACCTCATCGCGACGATCGGCCGGTGGGGGCGGGGCGCTTGATGACGCAACTACACTCCGCGCATCGAGGCAGGGGGATCAGATGCCCGGTAGTGCGCATTCGTACGTAGCGGGGACCGCGGGCGCACCTCTGCTCGGCGACACGGTTGGCGCCGCGCTGGCAGCCACCGTCGCCCGCTTTCCTGACGGGGAAGCGCTGGTGTCGGTCCACCAAGGGCTGCGCTACACGTATCGCGAGTTCGCCGGCGAGGTCGAGCGGGTGGCCTTGGGTCTGCTCGCGCTCGGCATCGAGAAAGGCGATCGTGTCGGCATCTGGGCGCCCAATTGCGCCGAGTGGACGATCCTGCAGTTCGCGACGGCGCGCGTCGGGGCGATCCTGGTCAACATCAACCCCGCGTATCGGCCCGGCGAATTCGAGTTCGCGATGGCGCATTCCGGCGTGCGCATGTTGGTGACCGCGGCGCAGTACAAGACCTCCGACTATCTCGACATGCTCTCGTCGGTGCGCGCCGCGCTTCCCGGGCTCGAGCGCGTGGTGACGATCGACGGTGATCGTGCCTCGGCCACTGATCTGGTGTGGTCCGAGTTGGTCGCGGCGGGGACGGGGGCGACGCCCGAAGAACTCTCCGTGAGAGAACGCGAACTCGACGCGGACGACCCGATCAACATCCAGTACACGAGCGGCACGACCGGGCGGCCGAAGGGAGCCACGCTCACGCATCACAACATCGTCAACAACGCGTACGCGATGGCGGCGATCCTGGGTTACACCGATGCCGACCGCGTGTGCATCCCTCTGCCGCTGTACCACTGCTTCGGCATGGGTGTCGGCAACCTCGGATGCGTCACGACCGGTGCGACGATGGTGTATCCGGCAGCGACCTTCGAGCCGGTTTCGACGATGCAAGCCGTGCAGGACGAGCGCTGTACGAGCCTCTACGGCGTGCCCACCATGTGGATCGCGCAACTCGAGCATCCCCGATTCGCCGAGTTCGATCTCACGTCGTTGCGCACGGGGCTGATGGGTGGCTCGCCGTGCCCGATCGAGGTGATGAAGCGGGCGGTCAGTGACATGCACGCGAGCGAGGTGTGCATCGTCTACGGGATGACCGAAACCGCGCCGATCTCGTTCATCACGCGACCCGACGACGATCTCGAGCGCCGGGTGTCGACGGTCGGCCGTGCGATGCCGAACGTCGAAGCGAAGGTCATCGACCCGAATACCGGCCAGGCGGTGCCCCGCGGCACCGCCGGCGAGGTGTGCACGCGTGGCTACGTGGTCATGCGGGGCTACTGGGACGATCCCGCGGCCACGGCCGATGCCGTCGATAGCGGTGGCTGGATGCACACCGGTGATCTCGGCGTGCTCGACGACGAGGGGTACCTCAACATCGTCGGTCGCATGAGGGACATGGTGATTCGTGGCGGCGAAAACATCTACCCGCGAGAGATCGAGGAAGTGTTGTTCCAACACCCCGCCGTGGGTAGCGCGCAGGTGATCGGTGTGCCCGATGCGCTCACCGGAGAAGAGTTGATGGCGTGGGTCGTCGTGCGCGACGGCGTCACGGTCGATGAGGATGAGTTGCGGGTCTTCTGCAAGGCAAGGCTCTCGCACTTCAAGGTGCCCCGCTACTGGCAATTCGTCACCGAGTTCCCGATGACCGTCACCGGTAAGATTCAGAAGTTCAAGATGCGCGAGATCGCGATCGAGTCGCTCGGGTTGCAAGAGGCGGCCGCGATCAAGACAGCATGAGGCATGACGATCGATCTGGCGGCCGCATCGTCGTTCATGGCGACACACGGACGATTGCTCGACCGCCGTCGCTATCAGGCACTGCTCGGTACCGGCGGCGCAACGGAGGTGTTCGCCGCGCTCGATGCTTACCGCAATCCCGATGGCGGCTATGGCTGGGGGATCGAGCCCGACCTTCGCGCGGCGGAGAGTCAGCCCGCCGGCGCGATGCACGCCCTCGAGGTGTTGGCGGAGCACACGGTGGTCACGCCGCGCTCGGTCGAGTTGTGCGACTGGCTCGACCGCCAGACGCTCACCGACGATGGGCTTCCGTTCGCACTGCCGATTCGCGATCCGTCGGGATGCGCCCCGTTCTGGACGGACGCCGACCATACGGTTTCGTCGCTGCAGTTAACCGCGCAAGTGGCGGCCAACGCGCTTCTCGTCGCGCCCCACGATCCTGCCATTGCCGGCCATCGCTGGCTTGCACGGGCCACCGACTACTGCGTGCGCGCCATCCGCGCGGTCGACAGTGAGCTGGCCGCGCACGAGCTGCTGTTCGCACTGAAGTTTCTCGATGCGGCAACCGAGCGCGTGCCCGAGGTGCAGGAGTTGCTCGAGCGCCTCGGCCGTTTCATTCCGCCCGACGGCTGCGTGCCCGTCGCCGGAGGTGGGGAAGACGAAATGTTGCGACCACTCGATTTCGCGCCTCACGCCGGCCGCCCCGTACGAGCCCTGTTCGCCCGTGCCGTGATCGACGCCGACCTCGAGCGCCTGGCTGCACTGCAACAGCCCGACGGAGGGTGGGTCGTCGACTACGCGTCGTTCTCGCCGATCGCGGCGCTCGAGTGGCGGGGCTACGTCACCGTCCGCGCGGTGGAGATCCTCCGCTAGCTGATGTCAGCCTTACCGATCTGTTGCAAGAATCCGAGCGCGTCGTAGTAGTCGACACGGTGCGCGACGAGCCCTTTGTGTATCCGCATTCGCATGACGCCGCGGACCGCGATCTCGTGACCTTCGTACGTCGCGCGCATGGTGTAGGCGGCAGCGACCTTGTCACCGTCGGCGAACACGTCTTCGATCTCGTAGTGCAGGCCGGCGAAGCTGGCCAAGAAATCCGGCAGCCGGCGCCGGTACTCGGCCTTGCCGTTGCAACTCGAAGACAACGCGGCGGTGTGTTCGTTGACGAAGTCTTCGGTGACGTGCGCGGCCACCGCCTCGGGGTCACCGGTGGCGAAGGAGTCGAGATACGCGCGAGCGACGACGGTGGGGTCCACTGCGCAAATCCTGGCACAGCGCACCGTGCTATGGTCAGACCATCAGACCGTTGGTGCACTCAGGTCCGGTGACAAAGCGCGGATCTCGCTGGCGGCGCGAGGCAAAGTGTGGTTGGTTGCGGGTGTGCGGAGCGTCCGGTGACAACGATCAGTGGTCGAGGGCGTCGTTACTTGGAGGGCATGCGGTGAAGAAACGTATGAAACTCGGCCTGATCGCGGTGGCGGGTGTGGTGTCGCTCCTCGCCGTTTCGTGCGGCGACGACGGCGGCGACGCCAAGCCTGGGACCGACACGACGCCGACGACCTGTACGCAGAAGGCGACGGCCGATCAGTTGAAGGCGATCGACTCGAGCGGCGACGGCAAGCTGACCATCGGGGTCATCACACCGGGACCGCGTAATGACGGGGCCTACTACCAGTCACTCGTCGAATGCGTCGACCGGTTGGCGAAAGCGGCCGGCGGAACTGCGCCGATCGTCGTCGACCTGGTGAAGGAAGCCGACGCGGCGACGCAAATGGAGAACCTGGCCAAGCAGAGCCCCGACATCATCATGGTAGGCGCCAGCGAAATCGCGAAGCCGCTGGCCGACCTGTCGAAGAAGTACGACAAGATCTACTGGTACTGCAACTGCGGCGCAGGGCAGCAACCGGTGCCGACGTACTCGCAGTCGGTCGACGACGGGTCCGAGATCAGCTTCACCGCGGGGTACGCGTCGGGTCTGCTCATGAAGAGTGCGAAGAAGACGAAGGCCGCGTTCGTCGGCAACAACAAAGATGCGCTCAATTTCGAACTCGAGTCGTTCCTTGCGTTCGAGTTGGGCGTGAAGGCGGTCGACCCGTCGTACACCGTCGCGTACAACGGCGCCGGTGACTTCAACGACCTGCAGAAGGCGACGGCGGCATACAACGCGGTCAAGGCCGATGCCGGCGTGGTCTATCCGTACCTGGGCGGTTCGCACGAGGCGGTCGTCAAGCTCGCCAACGCCGACAAGATTCCCGTCATGTCGGCGGGCAAGAGCGACGCCTGCACGCGCAAGGACATCAGCTATCAGATCGCAGTGCGCTTCGACGCCGGCGACTACCTCGACCCCATTTTCAAGGAGATCCTGGCGGGTACCTTCAAAGAGGGCGCCATCCGCGAGTTCCATGTGGGTAAAGACCCACAGCCGGGCGCGCAGATCTGCAAACCGACGGCCGACCAGACCAAGGCGATGACGCAAGTTTTCACCGATGTCGCCGCGGGCAAGTACGCCAACGACTTCCTGACCATCAAGAAGACGGCGTACAAGTTCTGAGCGCGCGAACGTCCCGCGATCGGGTGGACGGTCGATGAGCCCGTCCACCCGATCCGTTTCGGTCCACAACCTCACCAAGCGCTTCGGCGCGGTCGTCGCGTGCGACGAGGTGTCGATCGAGTTGCACCCCGGCGAGGTGCACGGTGTGTTGGGCGAGAACGGCGCCGGCAAGTCGACGCTCATGAAGATGCTCATCGGGCTCGTGCTGCCCGACTCGGGGGAGATTCGCATCGGCGGCGACGTCGTGTTCATCGATGACCCTGCGGTGGCGGCTCGTCTCGGCGTGGGGATGGTCCATCAACATTTCAGCCTGGTCGACGAGCTCCGCGTGTGGGAGAACGTGATGCTGGGTGACCGGGCGCGCCTCGATGCGCGCCGCGGGCGAGCGATCGTGCGCGAGATATCGGCCCGCTACGGCCTCGACGTCGATCCCGACGCGCGGACCGGTGATCTTCCCGTCGGGCTTCGCCAACGGGTCGAGATCATCAAGTGTTTGCGGCGCGACCCGGGCATCATCATCTTCGACGAGCCGACGTCGGTGTTGACGCCGGCGGAGTCGCGCGAGCTCTTCGCTGTACTCCGGCGCGTGGTGCAAGACGAGGGGCGCACCGTAGCGCTTGTGAGCCACAAGCTCGACGAGATCATGCACGCCACCGACCGGGTCACGATCATGCGTCAAGGTCGCGTCGTCGCGTCGATGCCGACGAGCGAGGCGTCGCCCGCGAAGCTGGCGCGCGCCATGGTGGGTCGCGAGGTGTCGCTGCGCTCCGAAGCAGCTGCACTCGGGCTAGTCGCCGAGGCTGCGGCGGCCGGTCCCCGCGAACTCCCGGCCGTCGTCGACCGCACACCGATGTTGCGGCTCGAGCGGGTCTCGCGCCGCAGTCGCGACGGGCACACCGTGCTCGACGGCCTGTCGATCGACGTGCACGCGGGCGAGATCGTCGGCATCGCGGGTGTCGAGGGCAACGGCCAGACCGCGCTCGGTGACGTGCTGTCGAGCCTCACGCGGATCGACGACGGTTGCGTCTTCGTCGACGGCCGCGAGGTGCGAACTGGTCGCGCCGGCGCGATGTCGGCTGCCGGCGTCGGCGTGATCCCGGAAGATCGCCACGACTCGGGCTGCGTGCTCGGCATGTCGGTTGCCGAGAACCTGGTGCTCGATGACCCGCACTCGATTGCGGCGCGCGGGTTCGTGTCGCGGCGCAGGCTCGACGAGCGGGCGCGTCAGTTGATGCGCGAGTTCGAAATTCAGGCCCCGTCGCCGTGGGTTCCTATGTGGTCGTTGTCGGGCGGCAACCAGCAGCGCGTCGTGCTCGCGCGGGAGCTTTCGCAGCGGCCCAAGGTGCTCGTTGCCGCGCAGCCGACACGCGGCCTTGACGTCGGTGCGATCGAGTACATGGGCCAGCGCCTGCGGGCCACCGCCGATGCGGGCGTCGCCGTGCTGCTCATCTCGGGCGAACTCGAGGAGATACTCGCCTTGTCCGATCGCATCGCGGTGATTTCGCGTGGACGCATCGTCGGCGAGATGGCGCGCCACGAGATCGATATCGAACGCCTGGGCCTGCTGATGGGGGGCGCCGCGGTATGACCACGATGCTCGTTGCCCGCTCGCCGGCACGCGAGCGACTGAACGAAGGCGTCGTCTACCTCGCGTGCGTTACCGGCGCGCTGGTCGTGTCGGCCATCGTGGTGTCGAGCACGGGCAGTTCCGCCCGAAAAGTCTTCACGGCACTCATTGACGGCAGCCTGCGCAACGATGGCGCGTGGGGCGCCACCCTCAACGTGTTCGCACCCCTCCTCCTCATCGCCACCGGCGCGATCATCACCAACCGCGCCGGGCTCATCAACATCGGCCAAGAAGGCCAGCTGGCACTCGGCGCGATCTTCGCCGCGTATTTCGGCACGCACGCAGGCAACGGCGGCGCGGGCGTGCTTTTGCTCGCCTTCGTGATGGCGGTGGTCGGCGGCGCCTTGTGGTCTGGCATCGCGGCTGCGCTGCGCTTCGGCCGCGGCGTACCGGAGGTGCTCTCGACACTGTTGCTCGTCTACCTCTCGGGCTATGTACTGAGCTACGGCCTCAGCCGAACTTCGTTGTTGCTCGACACCGACCCCACTGCTCGCCAGCAACTCAACACTGGTACGCAGCTCACACGGGGCACGCGGTTGCCCAACATCGACCTCTTCGGCAACCGCTTCCACATCGGTGTGGTGGTGGCGCTGGCCGCCGCCGCGGGCGCGTGGATCTACCTCTCGCACACGGTGTGGGGCTTCCGTCTGCGCATGCTCGGCCTCAATCCCCGCACCGCGCAACGCGCCGGTGTGCCGGCCGCGCTAGCGGGAGTGTGTGCGCTCGTGGTCTCCGGTGGGTTCGCCGGTGCTGCGGGAGCCGTCATGCTCACCGGCACACCCGACTACCGCATCACGCCCGGCTTTTCGCGCGGCTTCGGATGGGACGGACTGCTCGTTGCTCTGCTGGCGCGTGACAAGCCGCTGGTGGCCATCCCGATGGCGTTTGTGTTCGCGATGCTACGCACGGGTTCGTTGTATCTCGCGGCGACGGGAGTGGCCTCGAACATCGTCGAAGTGGTGAAGGCGTTGTTGGTGCTCGCGCTGTTCATCCCGCCGGCCATCCAGTTCGTGCGCGAACGGCGCAGCGCGCTCGCCGCGACCCGAGCGAGGACCTGACGTGGGCGGGTTGGTCGAAGGCGTTTTCGAGGTGTTGAGCACCGGAGGCCTCTACGGCGAAACGGTGCGCTTCGCGTTGTTCCTTGCGTTCTGCGCCACTGGCGAATGGGTGGCCGAGCGCGCCGGCACGATCAACATCTCGACCGAGAGCATGGCGTTGTTGGGCGCGTTCTATGCCGCCGTGATCTCCGACCAGACGGGCTCGCTCTGGCTGGGCCTTGCGGCGGGCATCGGCGCGGGGATGTTCGTCGGCGCGATCCAGGGCAACCTGAGTCATCGCCTCACGGCCAACCAGTTCGGTGTGGGGCTTACGTTGAACCTGCTCGTCCTCGGATTCACCTCGTATCTGTTGAAGCGCCAGTCGCTCAGCGGCAGCCGGGCCAAGTCGGTCCCGGGCCTCGACGACCTACCCGGCGTGTTCGGCGAGATATTGGGTCAACGATTGATCGGGTTTCTCGTCGTTCCGGTGGTGGTGCTCGCGTGGTGGCTCGTGTTCCGCACCCGCTGGGGACTCGAGGTGCGAGCGGTGGGCGAGAACCCACAAGCAGCCGATGTGTCGCGCATCGATGTCAACAAACGGCGCCGCGAGGCCATCTTGTTCTGCGGCGCGACGTGTGGGCTAGGGGGCGCGTTCTTGTCGCTGGACACGTCGGGTTTCACCCGCAACATGACTGCGGGCAACGGAATTATCGCGATCGCCGCGGTGATGTTCGGCGGATGGACCCTGCGGGGCACGATCGCCGGCTGCCTGCTCTTCGGGATGGCAGGCGCGCTGTCGTTCGTCGTTCAGGCAAAGGGGTACGACATCAACCTCAACCTGCTCGGCGCGGTGCCGTACATCGCCCCACTCGTTGTGATGGCATTCTTCGCCAAGCGCACGCGCTCGCCGCGCTCGCTGGCTCGTCCGTTCGTGCGTGGGCTCACGTGACGGCAACATGAAAGCAGTGCTGTATCACCGCACGGGTGGGCCCGAGGTGCTCGAGTACACCGACGTCGCCGACCCCGAGCCCGGCGCGAAGGATGTGATCATCGCGGTCGCAGCCACCGCGCTCAATCATCTCGACATCGTGCAACGCAACGGTTGGTTCACGATGCCCGGGTTTCTCTTTCCGCACATCGCGGGGATGGACGTCGCAGGCACCGTGGTTGCAGTCGGCCGCGAGGTCGAGCGGTTCTCGGTCGGCGATCGCGCCGTCGTCGATCCATCACTCGTCGGCGTGCCGGCCGGGTCGAAGCTGGCGGGCGGCGACGACCTTTTCATCCTCGGCGCGACGGTCGATGGCGGCTACGCGGAGCGATGCCTCGTCCCCGAGTCACACGTCCACCACGTGCCATCGTCGATCTCGCTCGAAGCCGCAGCAACTTTTCCCACCTGCTACCTGACCGTGTGGCACGGCCTGTTCGCGGTGGGCGAGCTCGTCGCGGGCGAGACCGTCATGATCCACGCCGCCGGCTCGGGCATCGGCGTCGCCGCCATCCACTACGCGAAGCAGCGCGGTGCGACCGTGATCGCCACTGCGGGGTCCGACGCGAAGTGCGAACGGGCGCGGGCGATCGGCTGTGATTTCGTCTGCAACAACCGCACCACCGACGTAGCCGCGTTCGCGCGCGAAGTCACCGACGGCCGCGGTGTCGACATGGTGTTCGATCACATCGGCCCCGCGCTGTTCGAGGCGTCGTTCTACGCATTGGCGACGGGCGGACGCTTTGTCACGATTGGCAACACCAGCGGCGATCAGTTGACGATTCCCTCGATCGGCCACATGTACCACTCGGGCCTTCGCATCCTGGGCAGCGATCCCTACCGCAACGATGAGTTCGCGCCGGCGTGGCGCGCGTTCTGCGCCGGCGACTTCGACGCGGTGATCGACAGTGAATTCCCGCTCGCCGAGGCCGGTGCGGCGCAACAGAAGATGTTCACGTCGAACTTCTTCGGCAAGATCCTCTTACGGCCCTGACGCGCTGCCGGCAGCTTTCGAAACCGGCGAGAAACATTCGTGCCGTACTCTGTCGCCATGGCGGGCGACGACGCACAACACCAGCTTCGGGCCACCCCCGACACGTGCTATTGGGGCTACATCGATCGCGACCAGCCGGCCGTGTTGTCGATTGCGCCGGGCGATGTCGTCGAGATCGAAGCTGTGACCCACCACGCGGGCGACGCGCCCGATCTCTTGATGGACGACGACCTCCGCACGCTGTGGGCGGCGATCCCTCCCGAGAAGCGCGCACCGGGCGTGCACGTCATGACGGGGCCGATCGAGGTGCGCGGGGCGCGACCGGGCGACACCGTCGTGGTGCGGATCATCGACATGAGACCGCGAATGCCCTACGGGTCCAACCTCGCGGCGCACTGGGGCTTGCTCTACAAGAAGTTCGCGAAGGAACGCGTGACGATCTACGAGCTCGACGAGCCGCCGGCGACCGGTGAATTCAGCGCCACCGCGCGTCCGTTGTTCGGCTTCGACTTCACCGGTCGGTCGCTCTATGACCGACCGGGGTTCATCACCGACCCCGATCCTGCGGCGCGCCAGCCGTTCTCGTTGCCGGTCGCCATACCGGTGCGTCCCCATTTCGGTGTGATGGGTGTGGCACCGGCCCAGTCGGGCCGACTGTCGAGTGTGCCGCCCGGCGTGTTCGGCGGCAACGTCGACAATTGGCGCGTCGGTCCCGGCGCCACCATGCGCTATCCGGTGTTCGTCGACGGCGCCAACCTCTATGTCGGTGATCCCCACTTCGCACAGGGCGACGGCGAGGTGTGTGGCACCGCGATCGAAGCGTCCTTGACGGCGCGCATCCAGATCTCCATGGAGCGCGGCGTGCGGGTGACCGCGCCGCAATTGGAGACCGACACCCACTGGTTCACCCACGGCTTCGGCAACGATCTGGACGAGGCGATGACGATGGCCGTCGAGCAGATGCTGGCGTTGCTGCAAGATCGCTTCTCGCTCGCGGGCGACGATGCGTATTCGTTGGCCTCGGTGGCGGTCGACGTCGGTGTCACCCAGGTTGTCGACGGTCGCCTCGGCTGTCACGCGTCGATCGCGAAAGTGATTCTAGGGTGACGGCTAAGGCCCTTCTTGTGACGCAGTTTGTTCCGCGGCGGAGCCGCCAATCCGTTGCGGCGGAGCCGCACTAGGAGGCTCGGGGACGCCTTTGCGAGCTTCCATGATGATCTCTTTGGCGCGCGCGGAGTTGCCCCACTCGCTGTTCTCGGTCGACTTGCCCGGCTCGAGTGCCTTGTAGACCTCGAAGAAGTGATGGATCTCGGCTCGTAGGTGCATGGCGATGTTGTAGAGATCTTGGAGGTGGTCCCACCGGGGGTCGCCGAATGGCACCGCCAGCACCTTGGCGTCGGGCCCGGCCTCGTCGCGCATCTCTAGCACGGCGATCGGCCGCGCCCAGATGTGACAACCGGGGAACACCGGCTCGTCCATGATCACCAACACGTCGAGTGGGTCGCCGTCGCCCGCCAGTGACTGCGGGATGAATCCGTAGTTCGCCGGATAGCGAG
Source organism: Acidimicrobiales bacterium (assembly GCA_039915945.1). Classification (GTDB taxonomy): domain Bacteria; phylum Actinomycetota; class Acidimicrobiia; order Acidimicrobiales; family WLNW01; genus DATLFA01. Next base: position 13,035 of record JBDSMH010000101.1, read on the forward strand.
TGGCGGTGAACAACGTGCGGTCGAGCCACACCGCGCCCGTCTCGTCGTCGAGCTCGTACTTGTTGCGGGAGTCCTTGGGGATCTCGACGATCACTTCGATGCGATCGGGATACGGCGGACCGGGCTTGTGGCCGATCGAACTCATGGTGATTCCTCCAACTCGAGTGCGTGTGCGTTGGTGCGCAGCGATGCGACGACCGTGATCGCGAGAATGGTCAAGATGACGGCCAGTGACAGATACGTATTGATGTGCAGCCAACGGGACAGGAGCATTTTCATACCAACGAAGGCGAGTATGACGCCCAGCCCCACGTTGAGGTGCACCAGTGCGTCCCTGGCCCCCGCGAGAAGGAAGTAGATCGCCCGCAGGCCGAGGATCGCGAATGCGTTCGACGTGAACACGATGAACTGACTGCGGCTGACTGCCAGCACCGCGGGTACCGAGTCGACCGCGAAGACCACGTCGGTGAGTTCGACGAAGACCAGCACCAAGAACAGCGGTGTGGCGAAGCGCTTGCCGTTCTCCCTGATGAACATGTGCTGCCCGCGATAGCCATCGGTGACGGGCACGACGCGCCGCGCGAGCCGGAAGATCGGGTTGTGCTCGGGGTCGATCTCGGTCTCGTCGTGGAACGCGATGCGCCACGCGGTGATGACGAGGAACGCGCCGAAGATGATCTCGATCCACGAGAAGCGCTCGAGCAATGCCACCCCGGCGAAGATGAAGATTGCCCGGAAGACGAGCGCGCCGAAGATGCCCCAGAACAACACCCGTCGGTGGTATGCGTTGGGCACCGCGAAGAAACCGAAGATGACGGCCCACACGAACACGTTGTCGACCGAGAGCGATTCTTCGATGACGTATCCCGTCAGATATTGACCGGTGGCCGCGCCCCCGAGCGTGGCCCAGATGACGACGGCGAACGCGAGGCCGATGGCCACCCACACCCCGGTGCCGATGGCGGCACTGCGCAGGGTGACCTCGCGCTCTTGGCGCCGCAGGATGAGCAGGTCGGCCCCGACCATGACCACGATGGCGCCGATGGTCGCCGCCCACGCCCAAGGGGGGACGTGCAGATCGGCACCAGGGATGTGATCTGAGCCCGTAGAGGCAGCGAGGAGGGGGGAAGGCCACAGAGGCATAAGAGGCGGCTGACTGAAGATCCCGGCACGCGGGCGAGGCCACGGTAGCGGCAAATTATCCGGACCAGTTCCCATCCTCCCCGGCTACCGTGCCGATGTGCGCGACCAGATGACGCGGCGGGGATGGTTGTTGTTCGCCGCCATGAGCCTGATCTGGGGCGTGCCCTATCTGCTGATCAAAGTGGCGGTCAAACACCTCGAGCCCGTCGTGATCGTCTTCGGGCGCACGTCGATCGCGGCGGTACTCGTGCTGGCGTTGGCCAAACGATCGGGCGCGGTAGCCGCCGCGGCGCGGCATTGGAAGCTGGTGCTGGCGTTCGCCGCGATCGAGATGGCGGGGCCGTGGTTCCTACTCACCAACGCCGAGAAGAAATTGCCGTCGGGGCTGACCGGTCTGATCGTGGCCTGCGTGCCGATGGTCGGCGCCGTGGCCGCGTATCTGCTCGGCGATCATCACGCGCTGGCACCGTTGCGCTTGGTCGGCATCGCGGTCGGGCTCGGCGGCGTCGCTCTGTTGGTCGCGCACGATCTCGGCGGATCCGACGGCATCCCCTGGTGGAGCGTCGCGCAGATGTTGCTGGTATGCGTCGGCTACGCGACTGCACCGTTCATCGTTGCCCGCCGCCTTCACGATGTGCCCGCGATGGGTGTGGTGGCGATCTCGCTCACGGCCGTCGCGCTCGTCTATGCACCGTTGGCCTGGAACGCGCGCCCTGACGAGAACCCACCAGCGAAGGTGTGGTGGTCGGTCGTGGCTTTGGCGGTGGTGTGTACGGCGATCGCCTTCATCGTATTCTTCAAGCTCATCAGCGAGGTCGGGCCCGAGCGCGCGACATTGATCACGTTCGTGAATCCCGCGGTCGCCATCCTCCTCGGCGCGGCCGTGCTCGACGAGAAGATCACGCTGGCTACCGTTGTCGGCTTCTTCTTGGTGCTCGGCGGATGTTGGATCGCCACCCGACCGGACCGAGTGGTAAAAGCCGCGCCCGAGGTGTCCGTGTCCTAACTACCCCAGACCTCCAGGGCCTTGTCGTACACGCCTTGGTTGTGGGAGATCTCGATGACGTTGCCATCGGGGTCGGTCACCGCACAGATGTAACCGATGGGGTCGGGCATGTCGGTCGGCTTCCACATGAGGCAACCTTCGGCTTCTCCCATCGCGGCGATGCGCTCGACCTCGGCGCGCGATGGCACCTCGATGCCGATGTGGGCGAACGGAGCCATGATCGGCTGCGGACCCCTGTCGTGATCCTTGATGAAGCTCACCAACACGAGGATGAACGGATGCTCGGCTTGGTCGGGGTGGCCGAGCCATGCGCCGTAGCCGTCGGCATCAGAACGGCGATCGAGCAATTCGAGGGTCGTGTAGCGCTTGTACCACTCGATCGACTCGTCGATGTCATGGCAGGGCAGTGCGATGTGCGTCCACCGCGTGCCATTCGGTCCGCGGCGATGCTGAATTGCTTCAGCCACTGGTGAACCCTTCTGGGATGTCCGGGCTGTCGCCGGCCTTGCCCCACAAGATGATCTCGCTGCCCCATGGGTCGACGAACGCCGCGCAAAACCCGTTGAACTCGCCCCAGTAGTGATTGCGCCACAAGACCGTGGCGCCGCGAGATTCGGCCGCTTCGAGGATGCGGTCCTGATTGTCGTCGTCGGAAACGAGGATGTAGACGCGGGGGCCGCGACCGCGCGGCAGATCGGTGTCTGGGTAGCCGGCGGCGCCCTTGGGGTTGGGCCGCCCGTCTTTCACGTCGTAGATGCCCATGTGCAGGTTGCCGATCGCCGACTGCTGATCACTGTCGGGCAGCATGAAATTCTGGCCGGGGACGATGCGATGGAACGCGCCCGCCGGGCGCCCTTCGACCTCCCAGCCGAAGACCTCGGCGTAGAACTGCGCGGTGGCCTCGGGATCGCTCGAGGGGAAGTCGACGAAGATGAGGGTGTTCGGATAGCCCATGTCGCGAAACCTAGCATCGGTCTGATGGTCAGACCACGGGGCCTTCAGACCCCACGGGGCTTCAGACCACGGGCCAGCGCGACGGCGGATCGATCCCGGCACGGCGCAGCAGTTGGTCGGCCGCATCCTGCGCGGCGCCACGGAGCGCGTCGAGGTCGACGGTCGTGCAGTGCCCGTCGCGGACGACGGCGCGGCCGTCGACGATGACATCGCGCACACTGCGACCGTCGCTCGCCCATACGAGTTGGAGTACCGGATCAGCGCTGCGCGGTGCCCAGTGCGGACCGGACGTGTCGTGCACCACGATGTCGGCCCGCTTGCCCGGCTCCAACGATCCGATGCGGTCCGCCATGCCGATCGCCTCCGCTCCGCGAATCGTCAACATTTCGAACGCGTCGTGCGCGCCGAAGCTCGTGGGGTCGAGCGTCTGGTCCTTGGCGATGCCTGCCGCGAGAGCCGCCACGCGCAGCGGATCGAGCGCGTCGGACGCGTTCTCCGAATCGCACCCGAGCGCGATGCGCGCACCTCGCCGGTGCAGCGCGCCATGACGGCCGTGTGCGCTGACGCCTTGGCCCAGGCGGAGGTAGGCCCACGGTGTGTACGCGATGGCACTCTCGGTGCGCAACACGATCTCGCATTCCGCATCGTCGAGATGGACTGCGTGCGCCAGCAGTACGTGCGGTCCGAGCGCGCCGAGACGATCGAAGTGCACCAGCGGTCGCGCGCCGCAGCGTGCGAGATAGGAGACTGCGTCGGCCGGCGACGGCGAGATGTGAAACGTGAGGCGTGAGTGCAGTTCGCGGGCGAGCGTCGACGCGCCGGTCAAGAGTTCGTCGGACATCAAGCCGTGGCCGACGAGTGTGATCCAGCCGTCGACGAGGTCATCGCCGTGCAACCGCTCGACGAGCGCGCGCTGGCGATCGAGCACTTCTGCGGCCGGCGCGGCGAACGGTGCGTCGTCGACGTCCCAACCCCACATGCCGACGGCACCGCGCATCCCTACGGTGCGCATGGCCAAGGCGACGCGATCGGGGTGGGCGACCGTGCCCGCTTCGACGACGGTGGTGATGCCGTTGGTGACCTGTTCGAGACACGAGAGCGTCGCCGACAGCTCGTCGTCGTCGCCGGTGTGTTGTGCATGCACTGGCACGGCCCATTCGAAGATCGACGCGCCGGGCGCCAGATCGTCGGGGATCGCGGAGCGAATCAGGCGATCACCGGTCAGATGCTGGTGCGCGTTGACGAACCCCGGCGTGACGACGGCGCGCGTATCGCCGAACACATCAGCGTCGGGAAAGCGCGCCCGCAAGACCGAGGCTTTGTCGACCGCGACGATCGTCGACCCGTCGACGGCCACCGCCCCGTCGCGGATGATCTCGCGACGCGCGTTCATCGTGACGACATCGTGTCCGATCACCAACAACACGTTGCTCCCCGAAAACACGTTGCTCCCCGAAACACAGTGCAAGAGTACGATCACGGTCGAAAGGCTGACCAATGACGCGGAGCGATTCGTTCGCAGGCAACCCGGTGCTACGGCGCTATTGGTATCCGGTGGCCCGCGCCGACGAGATCGGCGCCGATCCTGTCGCGGTAGAGCTGTTGCGAGAGCGCCTCGTGCTCTGGCGCGACGGCGCCGGCGCGCTGGGCGCCGCGTACGACCGTTGCCCGCATCGCGAGTCGCCGCTCTCGCTCGGACACGTGGTCGATGGCCGCTTGCAATGTCCCTACCACGGGTGGTCGTTCGCGGTGAGCGGCGTATGCGTACGCGTTCCTTCGTCGCCCGCTGATGTGCCGGTGCCGCCCAAGGCGCACCTCGCCACTGTGCATCTCGGCGAACGCTACGGCTTGGTCTGGCTGTGCCTCGACGAGCCCGTGACCCCGATACCGGCGATCGAGCAAGAAGACGACCCCGCGTTTCGCCGCATCAACAATCCGGTCGAACGGTGGCACACCTCGGCGACCCGGATGACCGACAACTTCATGGACATCGCGCACTTTCCCTGGGTGCACATCGGCACGTTCGGCCGAGCGCAGGACACCTTGGTGCCCAAGATCGACCTGCAACCCCTCGACGACTCGTTCTACGGCTACCGCTATGAGGTCGAGGTCAACAATCCGGACGAGGCCCGCGCCACCAGCGGGCAGGCGACCGCCACACTCACCCGCACGATGACGACGGGGTTCAGTCTGCCGTTCCTCGCCCGCAGCACGATCCGCTACGAGAGCGGTCTCGAGCACATCTTGTTGCTCTGTACCACCCCCATCGACGACGTGACGTCCTACTTCACGTTCGTCGTGTGGCGTAACGACGACTTCTCGGTGCCGGCCGAAGAAGTGGTGGCCTTCGACCGGGCGATCGGTGCGGAGGACAAGGTGATGCTCGAGCGGGTGCCCGGCGTGTTGGCGCTCGACCTGACGGCCACAGTGAGTGTGCAGTCGGATCGCCCCTCCGTCGAATGGCGCCGCCGGTTGATCGCGCTGCTGGGCTAGCCCAGGGCGGGAAGCACGGCCTGGGCTGCTAACCTGCCTCGTTGGCCGGGGTTGTCCCCGGCCAGGCTTCGAGCCCCGTCTGGCCAAGACGAGCATCGAGGCCGGGTAAATCACCCCTCCCGCCCCTGGCGGGACTGCGCAACGAGGAGAATCGCATTGGCCACCAACCTGCCCCCAAAAGACCAGACGATCGCGGCCCACCGGCTGCATGACACCGATACGGGCTCGCCCGAGGTGCAGATCGCGCTGCTGACCTCCCGCATCAACCACCTCACCGAGCATTTGAAGGTCCACGTAAAGGACCATCACAGCCGCCGAGGATTGCTGATGCTGGTGGGTCAACGACGCCGGTTGCTCGACTACGTCCGTAACAACGACGTCGAGCGATACCGCAGCATCATCGCAAAACACGGTCTGCGAAGGTAGAAAGACGACTGGCCTTCGGGCCAGCCAACCAAAAATCCCAACTTCGGGCCTCCGGCCCGGCCATCCATTAGGGCGTCGTCAGTCGCCAGTTGCGTGTCGCTCGTCAGGGTTTCGAAGCCAAGGGTTTCGAAGCCCAGAGCGGGAGGCAGACAACTGGAGTACTGAAGTCGCCACGAACCGCACACGCACGATTGCGTGGGCATCAGACGATGCGCGAAGGCGTATCAACAAGGAGTTTCAATGGCGACTGTCCATACGGTTTCGGGCGGGTTCACCGACGCGCCCGGCAAGATCATGAGTCTCGAGACCGGCAAGCTGGCCGGCCAGGCCGACGGAGCGGTGGTGGCCCGACTGGGTGACACCGTCGTGCTCGTCACGGCCACGGCGGCCAAGCACGTTCGAGAAAATGCTGATTTCTTTCCCCTCACCGTCGATGTCGAAGAGCGCATGTATGCCGCGGGCAAGATCCCCGGTTCGTTCTTCCGGCGTGAAGGTCGTGCCCCCGAGGCCGCGATCCTCAACTGCCGTCTCATCGACCGCTCGCTGCGCCCGTCATTCCCCGACGGCTTCCGCAACGAGATCCACGTCGTAGCCACCGTCTTCGGCGCCGATCAGGTCAACCCCTACGACGTGCTCGCCCTCAACGGCGCATCGGCCGCGTTGATGATTTCCGGCATCCCCTTCGGTGGGCCCATCGGTGCGGTCCGCATCGCGTGGACCCAAGAAGGCAAGTGGCTCGCCCACCCCACCTATCAAGAGACCGATGAAGCGTGCTTCGAGATGGTCGTGGCCGGCGCGTACACCGCCGACGGCTCCGACATCGCCGTGATGATGGTCGAAGCCGGCGGCACCGAAAAGTCGTTCGACTTCTACGAAGACGGCGCCCCCAAGGTCGACGAGGCTGTGTTGGCCCGAGGCCTCGACGAGTCCAAGCAGTGGATCCGCGAAGCCATCGACATCCAACGTCGACTGATCGACGCGGTAGGTCCCCGCACCCCGCTGGCCTATGAACTCTTGGTCGATTACCCCGAGGCCATATGGGACGCGGTTGTCGCGGCCGGCACTACTCGTATCACCGAGACGCAAAAGATCGTCGACAAGTCCGCCCGCCTCGCCGCCGAAGGCGACGCTCGCAAAGAGATCCTCGACGAATTGCTGCCCAAGTTCGCCGATAGCGAACCGGCTGCCGAGAAGTACATCAAAGCGGCCGTGCGCTCGCTCACCAAGAAGATCGTGCGCGCTCGCATCGTCAAAGAAGGCCAGCGCATCGACGGCCGCGGTGTCCGCGATCTGCGTTCCATCTCGGCCGAGGTCGGGGTCATCCCGACAGCGCACGGCACCGGGTTGTTCAACCGCGGTGAGACGCAAGTGCTCAACTTCTGCACGCTCGGTATGCAGCGCCTCGATCAGATGATCGACGGCATCGATCCGATCACGCGCAAGCGCTTCATGCACCACTACAACATGGCGCCGTTCTCCACCGGTGAGGCCGGCTTCATGCGCGGCCCCAAGCGCCGTGAGATCGGCCACGGTGCGTTGGCCGAGCGCGCGGTGTACCCCGTGGTCCCCAGCTTCGAATCATTCCCGTACACCATCCGTCTGGTCTCCGAAGCGTTGTCGTCCAACGGTTCGACCTCCATGGCGTCGGTGTGTTCGTCGTCGCTGTCGCTCATGGATGCCGGCGTGCCGATCAAGGCACCCGTCGCCGGTATCGCCATGGGCCTCGTGTTCGCCGAAGGCGAGTACACGGCGCTGACCGACATCCTCGGTGCCGAAGACGCGTTCGGTGACATGGACTTCAAGGTTGCCGGTACTGCCGACGCCATCACGGCGTTGCAACTCGACACCAAGATCGACGGTATCCCTGCCGATGTGTTGGCGGCGGCGCTGTCGCAAGCCCGCGACGCCCGGCTGTCGATCCTCGACATCATGCAGGCCGCCATCTCGGCGCCTCGCTCCGATGTCGGTGCCAACGCACCCAAGATCGTGAGCTTCGAGATCCCCGCCGACAAGATCGGTGAGGTCAGCGGCCCCAAGGGCAAGGTGATCAACCAGATCCAAGCCGACACCGGCGCCGACATCGCGGTCGACGACAAAGACGGCGTCGGCATCGTGTCGATCGGTTCGCCCAACCGCGATGCGGTCTACGCAGCCGAGCAGGCGATCAGGCTCATCATCTCCCCGCCCCGCGCCGAGATCGGCGAGGTCTACAAGGGCCGCGTCGTCAACATCACCAAGTTCGGTGCGTTCGTCAACATCCTTCCGGGCCGCGACGGTCTCGTGCACATCTCCAAGCTCGGCGGCGGACGCCGAGTCGATCGTGTCGAAGACGTGGTGTCGCTCGGTGACGAGATCGAAGTCGTCGTCGAGGACATCGACGGCAACAACAAGATCTCGCTGACACCGGTCGGCATGGTGGCCGCTCCGAGCACCAACGGCGACGGTCACGAAGCAGCACCGCGCAACGGTGATAGCGACGAGTCGGGCATCGAGTATGTGTCGTTCGAAGAGAACTTCGACAACGAACTGCGGGCCGAGCACGGCGATCTCGGCCCGGCTGGTGGTCGTGGCCCGAGCGAACGCGCTCCCGGCGGCGGCGGTGGCCGCGACCGCGGTGGTCGTAGCGGCGGCGGCGGTGGCGGTCGTGGTGGTCGTAGCGGCGGCGGCGGTGGCGGCGGTCGCGACCGCGGCGGTCGGCGCTGAACCAAAAGCCGACGCAGCTGAACCAAAAGCCGACGCAGCTGAACCAAAGGCCGAACCCGAAACTGACGCGGTCCGCGAGCGGCTTGCGCGTCATCACCGAACAGATCGATGACGCGCACACCGTTGCCATCGGTTGTTATGTCGGTGTTGGCACGCGAGACGAGCCGGCCGCGTCGGTCGGGGCATCGCATTTCCTAGAGCACCTGTTGTTCAAAGGGACGTCGACGCGCACGGCGCGCGAGATCGCCGAGGTCGTCGATTCGACCGGCGGCGACATGAACGCCTACACCACCAAGGAGTACACGGCGTTCTACCTTCGGGTGCCGGCTCGTCATCTCGAACTCGGCGTCGAGTTGTTGTGCGACGTGGTGACGGCACCGGCGTTTCGCGGACCCGAGTTCGAGTCCGAACGTCAGGTGATCCTCGAAGAGTTGCACCTGCAACAAGACGAACCCGACGACCTCGTGCACACGGTGCTCTACGAGAATCTGTTTCCCGAGCATCCACTCGGATGGGAGATCGTCGGCCACGAGCGGTCCATCAGGGCGATGACGCCGCGCTCGGTACGGTCGTTCCACAAGCGGTGGTATGTGCCCACCAATATGGTCTTCGCCGCCGCCGGGCCGGTCGATCATCGGCGCTTCGCCGCGGCGGTGCGCCGCCGTCTCGGCCCACTCGCCGAAGGGCAGACGCCGCGCCGGCAGCGCCCGCGCTCGGCCCCCGCGCCTCGTCGCATCGTGCGCCGCGCCGGTGAATCTGCCCACCTGTCGTTCGGATGGCGCGCGGTCGACCACTTCGATCCCGACCGCTATGCGCTGGCGTTGGTCAACCAGGTCATCGGCGGCGGCATGTCGAGCCGGTTGTTCCAGACCATCCGCGAAGACCACGGGCTGGCGTATTCGATCTTCTCGTCCGCGGCCAGCTTCAGCGACACCGGGGTGTTCTCGATCTACGTCGGGACGACACCCGACAGCACGCCGGTCGTCGTGCGTCACACTCGCGACATCGTCGACGACGTGGTCCGCAACGGCGTCAGCGATCGTGAGCTCGAGGTCGCGAAGAACGCGTTCGAAGGCGCAACGGTGATGAATCTCGAGGACACCGGCTCCCGCATGGCCCGCCTCGGCACGTCGGTCATAACCCGTGGGGCAGTGACACCTCTCGACCGGTATCTGCGCTCGGTGCGTAAGGTGTCTCGCCGCGATACGCAGCGCGTGGCCGCGAGGATCTTCGGCGGCGAACCGACGGTCGCCGCGGTTGGCCCCATCAATGCCCGCGCCGTTCGCTGGTAGGCCAGCGGCGGATTATCGCCGCCAATGTGTGGAGCGGCGATCGTCGGTTCACTTTGGGGACCCATAACACCGGTGGTGCATGCGACGCGCGTCCGTTAGGGTTCATGCATGACCGCGACGGAACGAATTCGCGTCGGCGTTTTCGGCGCCGGCGGGCGAATGGGTGTCACCGTTTGCCAGGCCGTTGCCAGCGATAGTCGTCTCGAGCTCGTGGCGGCGGTCGATCCGTTTCACGCCGGGCTCGACATCGGGCAAGTTGCCAAGATCGAGTCGCTCGACATCCAGGTGAGTTCGTCGGCCGATGCACTGCTGCGGGCCGAGGCCGAGGTGGCCGTCGACTTCACGCACATCGACGCGGCCCGCGAAAACCTGCGGTACCTCGCGGAGAACGGCATCCACGCGGTCGTCGGCACGACGGGTTTCAGCGCCGAGGACTACGACGAAGCGACGAGCATCTTCACCAAGAGCAACTGTCTCATCGCTCCCAACTTCGCCATCGGCGCGGTGTTGATGATGCGCTTCGCTGAGATCGCGGCGCCGTTCTTCGAGAGTGCCGAGATCATCGAACTGCACCACGATCAAAAGATCGACGCGCCGTCGGGCACCGCGGTGATGACGGCGCAACGCATGGCCGCGGCGTCGACGTCGTGGACACCCGATCCGACCGAGCAACAGGTCTATCCCGGTGCGCGCGGAGGCAAAGGCCCCGCGGGTATCCCGATCCACTCCGTGCGACTCCGCGGATTGGTCGCCCACCAAGAAGTGTTGCTCGGCACCACCGGTCAGACGTTGAGCATCCGCCATGACACCACCGACCGCTCGTCGTTCATGCCCGGGGTGGTCATGGCGGTCAAGGCCATCGGCAATTCGCCCGGCGTCACCATCGGCCTCGACAAGCTCCTCGGTATCTAACGCGCTTCTCCCCGTTCTCGCAGCACAACGTCGGACAGACGTCGACGTTGTGCTGCGAGTTCGGTCAGTTGACGTCGACCGGTTGCCAGGTGCGGCCCGCGTCGACGGTGCGCCAGATTTTGGTTTTGGCGTCGGGGCCGGTGTTGAAGAAATCGCCGATGTAACCGTGTTGTGCGTCGGTGAACACGATCGGCGTCATACAACGATCGCCATCGAATTGGAACTCTCCGGCCGCGCCCCATGTCGCGCCGCCGTCGGTGGTGACAATGGCCGGTCCGCGACATTGACCGATGTAGGCCTTCGTCGGCGAGGCCGCCCAGACCTGTGTGAGATGTCCACTCACGACGGCGTCCAGCGTGATGCGCCATGTATGGCCGCCATCGTCGGAGCGGGCGATGATGCGACGTTCCATGGCAGTCGCGCCACCGCCGGAGCAGGTGAACCAGAGTTGACGGGTGTCGACGGCCGCGAGTTGAGGTCGGCCGGCGCACTCGTCGGTTGCCGATGCCAAGGCCGTCCAGTGCCGGCCACCGTCCTGGGTCGAGACGATCTCGTACGAATCGAGTCCCGTTCGTTGCGTCACCACGATCACGTGCTCGTCGTCGATGGCGACGATCTGCGCGGAGTCGCGTTGGCGCAACAGCGACGGTGGCGTCTCGACGCGTTGCCACGTCGCGCCGTGATCGCTCGATCGCACGATGGCTGTGACGCAGCTCGTGGCGGTGATATCGCACGCGTCGGTGACCGCCCACGCGGTGGTCGGTCCGACGGCGAGATCGCTGACCCGCGCCAGGCCGCTGATGCGAAACCACGTGACGCCACCATCGGCGCTTTCCCAGAGCGCGCTCGCGTTCAACGGGCTGCCGGGCACGTCGAACATCCATAGTTCGCCGTCGCGTCTTGCCCGCAGTCGAAAGCGCGAACTGGCCGCGCCCTCGTTCGGCGACGGCACTCGTGACCACGACGCGCCGCCGTCGGTGGTGGCCGAGAGCGGCACGGGGCACCCGACGCAGTTAGGGCTCGACCCGAGCATCCAACCGCGCGCCGCGTCCTGAAAGACGATGTCGACGGGGACGCCTTGCGCGGGGCCCGGGGCAACCTTCGCCGCCGCCGGAACGCGCGTGGTTGCGACAAGGCCGGGCGCGAGGGTTGTGATCGTGGATGGCACGTGGACCGGTGGGTCCGGCGGTCGCGTCGTGGTCGTGCTCTCGATTGTCGTTGTCGATACGGCTGTCGACGGCGGGCTCGAGGAAGGCGCGGCGGACTGCGCCGGCGTCTCGCTCGAGCCGCAACCCGCGACGAGCGCGACTGCAAGCAGGATCGCGCAGAGCAATCTGGGAATTCGTCGCCGGAGTCTCATCGCCGGGTTGGACGTCGCGCCCGCCGAGATTCTTCCCGCGTCAGTCGAGCAGGCCGCGGGCGAGCGCGACGGCGACGCCACACAGGCTGAGGCCGTCGCGAATGCCGTCGCTCGCGATGAATTCGCGCACGCGTGAAATGGGCACCCATTCGACCAGCGTTGCTTCGCTGCGATCGGTCGGCTCGCCGACGTAGGTCGCGCCTTCGGCGAGAAAGATGTGAAACGTCTGATCGCTCATGCCGTTGGTCGGGTGGAACGTGGTCAGGTGGCGCAACGGCCCTGGCTGCCAACCGGACTCTTCGAGCGCTTCGCGTTCGGCGGCCTCGATCGGCGCTTCACCGTCTTCGATCTTGCCGGCCGGTACTTCCCAGCCCCACGTGTCGGTGATGAAGCGATGGCGCCACAAGAGCAACAGCTCGCCCGGTCGGTGGATCACGGTGCCCGCTGCCGCGCGCGGCACGCGAATCACGTGGTGATCGAAGCGACGTTCGTCGGGAATCTCGACGTCGACGATCGCGAGGTTGACCCATTCGCTCTCGTAGAGAGCACGTTCGCCGTGAACGATCCACTGCACCGATCGAGCCTATAGCGTGGCCCTCGATGTGGGACTTCGCCCGCCGCCCTCGCTGGATCTTGTCGCACCTCCTCGTGCTGGTGTTGATCGTGACCATGATCAATCTCGGTTTCTGGCAGCTGGGACGGCTCGACGAGAAGGCGACGCTCAACGACAACATCCGCTCGCGCGGCACGTTGTCGACGTCGCCGTTCGATGCGTTGGTACCGGCAGGATCGACACGCTCGTCGACCCGCGAGGTGCAATGGCGGCGCGTGACCGCAACGGGCACCTACCGGGTCGCCGATGAGCTGGTGGTGTCCAACCGCACCGTCAGCGGGCAGCCGGGCTTCTGGGTGCTCACGCCGTTGGTCGAGCCCAACGGATCGATCATCCCGGTGGTGCGCGGTTTCGTCTTCCGGCCCGAGTTCGAGCAGCGCGGTATCGCGAGCGTGCCCGCACCCGCGGGCGAGGTCACGATCGAAGGCGCACTGCAGGCCAGCCCCACGAGCGGTCGGTTCGGCGACGAGCCATCCAAGAGCGGTGCGGTGCCCGCGATCTCACAGGTGGACACCACCCGTCTGGCCGAGCGATGGGGCGCCACGGTGGCGCCGGTCTATCTGCGCCTCGACGCCGGCGACGGCGCCCCGAGTGCCGACGGCCCCCTGTATCCGGTGCCGGCCCCGCCCCTGTCGAAGGGCCCGCATCTCAGCTATGCGGTCCAGTGGTTCATCTTTTCTCTGATCGGCCTCGTCGGCTATCCGATGATTTTGCGCCGGCAGGCGTATGGTCGTGATCGATCGGCCGACGACGTCTGGCCCGACGACCTCGATAATCCCAACGACGGGCACCCGGCGGCTCGTCAAAATGGGTCTTCACAAGGCACCATTGTTCGAGATACCGCCTGACGGCAAAGGAAGCACAGCATGGCCCGATTCGGACGAGTACTCACGGCGATGATCACGCCGTTCGACCCTGACGGTGCGCTCGACCTCGACGGCGCGGCCAAGCTCGCGTCGTGGCTCGTAGAGCAAGGCAACGAGGGGCTCGTAGTGGCGGGCACCACCGGCGAAAGCCCAACGCTCACTCACGGAGAGCAGATCGAACTCGTGCGCGTGGTGTGCCAAGCAGTAGCGGTGCCGGTCATCGCCGGCGCGGGCAGCAACGACACGAAGGCGGCGATCGAACTCACCGAACAAGCCACCGCCGCCGGCGCCGCCGCCATCCTCTCCGTGACCCCGTACTACAACCGTCCTTCGCAAGCCGGGCTGCTCGCGCACTACCGCGCCATCGCCGCCTCGACCGACCTGCCGATCATGCTCTACGACATCCCGGTGCGCACTGGTCGCAAAGTCGACATGGCCACAGTGCTCGAGCTCGCGCACGATGTGTCCAACATCGTTGCGTTGAAAGATGCCGCGGGCAGCCCCTCCGAAACCGCGACATTGATCGCCAGCGCGCCTGCGGGCTTCGAGGTCTACAGCGGCGACGATGCGCTCACCTTGCCCTTGCTGGCGGTCGGGGCGGTCGGTGTCATAGGTGTCGCAACGCATTGGGCCGCGGCCGAAATGGGCGAGATGATCGATGCCTATCTCGCGGGCGATGTGCAACGCGCCCGCGAGCTCAACGCGATGTTGATCCCCTCGTGGCAATTCGAGAGCGGTGACCGCAATCCCAATCCGATCCCGACAAAGGCGATGATGAAAGTGCTCGGCCGTCCCGGCGGTGACTGCCGCCTACCGATGGGCCCCGAGCCCGACGATCTGCAAAATCGAGCTCGCGCGGTACTCGCGGGCCTCGGTCGTCCCTGATGGCTCGGCCCGTTCGTCTGGCATTCCTCGGCGGCCTCGGCCGTATCGGCCGCAATTGCGCGACCCTCGAAGTCGACGGGCGATTGCTCATCGTCGACTGCGGTCAGATGTTCCCGGATGACACCGAACCGGGCATCGACGTCATCCTTCCCGACTTCACCTACCTGCGCGAGCAGGCCGGCCGCATCGACGGTTGCCTGCTCACACACGCGCACGAAGACCACATCGGTGCGCTGCCCTACGTGCTGCGCGACATGTCGTTCCCCATCTACGGTTCACCGTTCACGTTGGGTCTGGTGCGGCACAAGCTCGACGAAGCCGGTCTCCTCAATCGCGCGGAGCTGATCCCGATCGGTGATCACCAGCGACGCCGCATCGGCACGTTCGACTGCGAATTCCTACCCGTGACGCACTCGACGCCGTCGTCGTTGCTGACGGTGTTCCGCACGCCGCAAGGTGTGATCGTGCACTCGGGCGACTTCAAGATCGATCCGATGCCCGTCGATGGACGCACCACCGACGTCGATCGAGTGGCGGCCATCGCGAAGGAAGAAGGCGTGCGCCTCCTGCTCGCGGATTCGACCAACGCCGACAGCCCCGGCGCCACGAAATCCGAAACGCATATCGGTGACGTGTTGCGCGGTGTCTTCCTCGCGAACCGCGGTCGACGCATCATCGTCGCCTCGTTTGCGAGTCACGTGCATCGTCTGCAACAAGTGGCCGACATTGCAGTCGCCGAAGGACGCAAAATCGCCATCCTCGGTACGTCGATGGTGCGCAACACCAAGCTCGCTCGTGATATCGGCTTGATGCACATACCGAGCAACTCGATCCTTCCCCCCGATGAGCTCAATGATCTCGATCCCGCTCGGGTCTGTGTCATCTGTACCGGTTCGCAGGGCGAGTCCCGCGCCGTGCTGTGGCAACTCGTGACGGGCGAAAATCGCTACATGTCGATCAGCAAGGACGACACCGTGGTGTTGAGCGCGCACCCGATCCCCGGCAACGAAACGTCGGTGGCCCGACTGCGCAACCGACTCACCCTGCTCGGCGCCCGCGTCGTGCACGACGGCATTCTCGAAGTGCACACCAGTGGTCACGCAAAGCAAGACGAACTGTCCACGCTCATGCGAGCGGCCAATCCCGAATGGTTCGTCCCCATCCACGGCGAGGTGGCGCACCTCGCCGCGCATGCCGAGTTGGCGCGCCACGTGCTGCCGATCGCCGAAGACCATGTCGTCGTCTGCGCGGAAGGCGACACGTTGGTGCTGTCCGACACCGGCATGGTGATGGGGCCCGAGATTCCGGCGCGTCGTGTGTACGTACACGGCACCGTCGACGGCGTCGACGATGCCGTGCTGCGCGATCGCAAGACATTGGGCGATGACGGCTTCGTCGCCATCGCGGTCGACGTGCATCTCGAAGGTAAGCCGCGCGCCGGTGAGCCGCGCGTCATCAGTCGCGGATGGGCCGCCGAGCACGACCGCACCGCGCTGCACGAAGCCGTCGCCGATGCCGTACGCCGCTCGTTGCGTGACCTTCTCGCCGATCCGGGCGAGGACGGGACGACCCGCGAGCAAGTCGAGCGCGCTGTACGACGCGCGGCCGGCGCGACGGTCAACGAGCGTTCACGGCGCCGACCGATGATCGTGCCCGTGGTGACATACACCTAAACACGATGCACTGAAAGCATTCGACAGCCATCGAACGTGGCGACGACGCGAACCCAGCGCGGATGCCCGTGAGGCTGGTGTTAGCTTTGGGCTCATTGTGGCCCAACGTAAGAGCACCGCGACCCGTCCGTCCCGTTCTCGCCCAGTAGCGCAGCCGCCTCTCGTCCAGCGCGTCGTCGGCGCCGCGTTCGACGGACGGGGTCACGACGTGTGGGGGATGGTCTTCGTCGTCGCCGGCCTCGTCTCGGGCCTGGCCATCTACTTCGACCTGGGCGGTCCCCTCGGACAGTTCATCGATGATGCGTCCGGCTTCTTCGTCGGCCTGTTGCGGGTACTGATGCCCCCCGCGCTCGTCGGCTGCGGTGTCCTGTTGATCCGCAGTGGTGGCGACAAAGAACGCGAAGGCGACGACTTCCGCACGATCACCGGCGCAGTCGTCGTTCTCGTCGCGCTGGCCGGGTTCTGTCATCTCTATGGTGGCCAGCCCTCGCTCAACGCCGACGACCGCGTCGCCAATCTCTCTGACGCCGGCGGTCTGCTGGGTGTCGCCGTCGGGGGACCGCTCCAGTCGATCGCGTGGACCTTCGGCGCGTCGATCGTGCTCGCGGCGATTGCGTTCCTGGGCGCGGTCATGTTCATCGGTATCCCGGTGCGTGACGCGGTTGGCATCGTGCGCGGTGCCATCGCACCGATCGGCACCGCCATCCGGCGTGCGTTCCAGTCCCTCTTCACGCTCGGTCGCGATCGCGACGCCGTCCACCAAGACGATGAAAACCTCGACGGAATGATCGACTTGCGCGATCCGCGCCCTGGCCTGATGACACCGTTCGACCACGCCGCGCTGGACGACGACGAAGTAGAAGTCGACGAAGAAGAAGCACCCGTCGCGACCGCGTCGCGCCGCTCGCCGCGCCCGCCGAAGAAGCCGGCCGATACCGCCGAGCTGCAGCCAGTGGTCGAGGCGACGCAACTTGCCATCGACCTCGGTCCTGCGCTCGTGGCGTCACCGTGGAAGCTGCCGCCGATGTCGTTGCTCAAACGCTCGGCGGCGCGCGAGGTCGACACTGCTCGCGTCAGCGAACGGGGCCATCAACTCGAGCGGGCGCTCGCCGAGCACGGCGTGCAGACCCGTCTCGTCAACATGGTGGTCGGGCCGACAGTGACCCGTTACGAACTCGAGCTCGGTCCCGGCGTCAAGGTCGCCCGTGTCACGAGCCTCAACCGCGACATCGCCTATGCGATGGCATCGGCCGACGTGCGCATCCTTGCGCCGATCCCCGGCAAGCAGGCGATCGGTGTCGAGGTGCCCAATACCGATCGGCAGGTCGTCGCGCTGGGCGACATCCTTGCGTCGAGCGAAGCGCGCAACGCCAAGGATCCGCTCGAGGTCGCGATCGGGCGCGACATCAACGGGCGTGCCGTGCTAATCAACTTGGCGACGATGCCCCACATCCTGATCGCCGGCGCGACCGGTGCCGGCAAGTCGTCGTGCCTCAACTCGATCATCACATCGATCCTGATGCGCTCGACGCCCGACCAGGTGCGCATGATCCTCGTCGATCCCAAGCGGGTCGAGATGAGTCAGTACGAGCGAGTGCCGCACTTGTTGACCGCCGTGGTGACCGACCCCAAGAAGGCCGCCAACGCGCTCGCGTGGGCCGTGCGGGAGATGGAACGTCGCTACGACTTGCTGCACCACTGCGGCTTTCGCGACATCACCGGCTACAACGCCGCGTTCGACAAGGACGAGCTCAAGCCGGCGCTCGGCGAAGCCGAACCCGACGGCACGCCCAAGGAGTACAAGCGGCTGCCCTTGATCGTCGTCGTCGTCGACGAGCTCGCCGACCTCATGATGGTTGCCGCCCGCGACGTCGAAGATTCGATCTGTCGCATCGCGCAGATGGCCCGCGCCGTCGGCATCCACCTCGTCATCGCCACGCAGCGCCCGTCGGTCAACGTGATCACGGGCTTGATCAAAGCCAACGTTCCGGCCCGGCTGGCGTTCGCAGTGTCGAGTCAGACCGACAGCCGCGTCATCCTCGACCAACCGGGCGCCGAGCGACTCGTGGGCAAGGGCGACATGTTGCTGCTCGGGCCGTCCTCGTCGGCACCGCAGCGCATCCAGGGCTCGTGGGTCACCGAAGAAGAGTGCCGGGCCGTCGTGGGCACCTGGCGGCGCCAAGCCCCCAAGGTCGACTACGACAACACCGTCGCCACCGACAAGGGTCCCGGCGGCGGCGACAATGCTGCAGATCCCGTCACCGGCGGGTCGAACCGCCACGACGGTGACGACGAGGACGACCTGTTGTGGGAAGCGATGGAGCTGGTGGTCGCCAGCCGACTCGGCTCCACGTCCATGTTGCAACGCAAGCTGCGCGTCGGCTTCGCCCGCGCCGGTCGCCTCATGGACCTTCTCGAGAACCGCGGCGTCGTCGGGCCCTCCGAGGGATCCAAGGCGCGCGACGTCTATATGACGGCCGAAGAGTTCGCAGAGCTCAAGAGCAGCCACACGTAGCGCAAATGAACCGTTCGCGGGTCCGCACCCGACAGAGAGTCAGCCCACTCTGTCGCAAGGACTCGCCATGGCACGTTTCAGTTCAACCCGGGCTCGCCGTTGGTTCGCCACCGGGGTCTTCGCGATCGCGTTGTTCATCGCGGCGCGCGTCGGCTACAAACCGGCGGGCGCGGTGCTCTTCGGCTTCGCGCTGTTGACCCCACTCGAGCGCATATTCCGCCGCCACGATCAACCCGTGCGCCGTCCCGGTCTGCGCACCGATGTCGTGCATCTGCTGTTGACGTCCGCGGTGGCGACGGCAGCATCGGTGCTACCCGTGATCGTCGGGTTCATCGTGACGCGGCCGCTGCCTCGCCTCGATGGCGTGGTCGCGCAATGGCCGCTCATCGCGCAGGCGATCTGGGCGCTGTTGTGGATCGAGCTCGCGGTGTATTGGGCGCACCGCCTTCTGCACACGGTGCCGTTGTTCTGGCGCTTCCACAAGATCCACCACTCGTCGACGCGCCTCGACTGGATCGCCGGAGCGCGCAGCCACCCGTTCGATCGCGCCATCGGTGTCGGCATCGCCGTCGTCCCGGCGTTCGTTCTTGGCGTGCGCCCCATCCAGTTCGGCGCGTTCGCGGCGGTGCAAGGCATCTTCGCGGTCCTGCTGCACGCGAACGTACGGTGGCGCCTGCGCCCGCTCGGCCGTGTCGTGGCGACAACCGAGTTCCATCACTGGCACCACAGCCTCGGCAACGACGCGCGCAATGCGAATTACGCGGCGTTCCTACCGATCTTCGACATCGCCTTCGGTACGTACCACATGCCACGCGACGCTCGCCCCGAGCGCTACGGCGTGTGGGACCACGTGCCGCACGGATGGTGGGCGCAGCTCAAGGACCCGTTCCGCAAGCGCTCGACGGCGCCCACGAGGCCCCGAGGGTCCTTCGACGGCCTCCCCGTGCCCTTTTGACGGCCACGATGCAACCGATGGTGATGAGTGGACTACGGCGCGGCTGACCAAGCGCTACTGGCGCAGATCGCGTCGGGTGACCGCGCGGCCCTCGAGGCGCTCTACCGCCGCCACAGCCCGTGGATCACGGCGCGCTTGCAACATCGCTGCGCGGATCGCGACCTCGTCGACACGGCGGTGCAGGACACGTTCCTCGCGGCGTGGCGCGGCGCGAAGCGCTATTCGGGTCGAGGCGACGTCGGCGCGTGGTTGTGGGGGATCGCCATTCGCAAGTTGATCGATCAACTGCGCGCACGGCGACCGACCCCGATAGAACCCGAGTTGGTAAACCCCTCGGTGACCGACGCGGTGTCCTTCGAGGAAGAGCTCTTGGGGTCGGGCGCATTCGGTTCGGTCGGTCCGGCATTGGCTCGCCTCGAGCCGGATCTGCAAGCAGTGCTGCTCGCAATTGCGATCGACGGATTGACGACGAAAGAAGCGGCCCGCCTCCTCGGCGTGCCGCAGGGAACTGTGAAGACACGATTGATGCGGGCCCGAGCGCAACTGCGCGCGGGCTTGGCATAGGGAGACGGCGTTATGGACGCGACATCGGGATGGGCGACAGTGACGCCACAACGACTCGACGCGAACTGGCGCGGGATCGTTGCCGAACTCGACGTGCCCGCGCGCAGCAAGGTCGAGCGTGTGTTGCTGGCGGTGCGGATGCCCGAACCCATCGCGCGTACGTTGGTCGCGACGCCGGCGCTACGACGCGCGTGGTTCGTCGCCACCGGCGTGGCGTTGTTGTTCGGGCTCGGCGCAGCCGATACGTCGAAACCCGGCGCCAGCTTGATGATGTTGCTCGCCCTCGCGCCGATGGTGCCCGTCGTCGGGGTCACGCTCGCGTACGGGCCCGGCTCGGACCCCGCCCACGAGGTGACGCTCGCGACGCCGATGAGTGGGCTACGACTCGTGCTGTTGCGTTCGACGGCCGTGATCGCGTGTTCGATGGCCGCAGCTGGCATCGCGACGCTGTTGTTGCGGGACAAGACGTGGATGTCGATCGCGTGGCTCGTGCCATCGCTCGCGCTACCGGCCGTATGTTTGGCGCTCTCGACGTACGTCGCCCCGAGACGCGCCGCGGTGCTGGTCGCCGTGTTGTGGCTCATGCCGCTGAGCGTCGTCAATCGCAACGTGACCGACGAACTCGTCGTGTTTCGCCAGTGGGGACAACTCGCGTTGGCGGGGCTGGCGGTCGGCGCGGCCGCGGTCGTGTCGGTACGCCGAGAGACGTTCGATCGACTGGTGGCGCCGTGAGCGCGTCGGTGATGGTGCTCGATGCGCACAAGCGCTTCGGTTCGCGGGCGGCGCTCGCCGGTGTGAGCCTTAGTGCGTCGCGCGGCGTGACCACGATCCTCGGTCCGAACGGCGCGGGCAAGACATCGCTGTTGCGCGCGCTCGCGACTGTGCAGGCGCTCGACGCTGGCGGCATCACTATCGACGGTCTCGATGCGACGGACCGGCACCAGCGCGTCGAGATCCGCCGCCGGCTCGGCTATCTACCGCAGGACATCGCGTTCTCGCTGCGCGCCACAGCGTTCGACGTCGTGGACTACCTCTCGGTGCTCAAGGGTTGGCGCGACCCTCGAGCACGTCGGCGCGAGGTATGGCTCGCGCTCGATCGCGTCGGGCTGTCGGCGCGCGCCGGCGATCGCGTGGGCACGCTCAGCGGCGGGATGCGCCAACGTCTCGGTCTCGCGCAGGCGATCTGCGGCTCGCCGCCGCTCATCGTGCTCGACGAACCATCGACCGGGTTCGACCCGGCCCAACGCCTCGAACTGCGCACGTTGCTGAGCGAACTCGCCCGGCACTCGACGATCGTGGTGTCGACGCATCAGACCGACGACGCGGCCGTGTGTAGCGACGTGGTTCTCGTGCTCGACGGCGGTCAACTGCGATTCAGCGGCACTCCCGCACAGCTCGCCGCGTTGGCGCGCGGCCACACGTGGCGTGCCGCGGCGACGACGGGCAACGAGCGGGCGTGGTGGCGCTTGCCCAGCGGGGGGTATCGCTGCATCGGCGATCCGCCACCGGGCGCCGACGTCGACGAGCCGACCGTCGAGGATGGGTACCTCCTACTCGTCGAGCCATAGATCGGTAGCGATCAGGACGCGGCGCGGGCCCGAGCGGCCCGCGGCTGAGCGGGGATATAGCGTTCGGACATGGATCCGAGCGAGCAGCAACCGTCGTCGGCTCCGGTCGACCGCGGACTCGACTCGATCGCGGACCTGCGGGCGTTCACGCGGCTGCTGTTCTTCGGCCTCGTCGGTGTCTTGATCATCGGCACCCTCGTGATGATCCTCGCCCGCAAGTGGTCGGTGCTACTGCTGTTGATCGGTGCCTACGCGGTGATCGCGGTCATCCAGTGGATTGCCGTGCGCCACCGCCTCGCCGGCAAGCGCGACCCCCGCTAGCGGCCGAACGGGCAGCGATCTAGACCTGACTCGCGTCGATGTCGGTACCAAACAGAACTATCGAGCCGTCGGCCACCAGCTGGCCGACGATGACCGCCGCCCGCACGAGGCGACCGGTCGAGACGAGGTACCGAAAGTCGTCTCTATCGGAATACATCGTCGGGAGCTGATCGAATCCTTCGGCAAACGCGTCAGCCATCGACGGCAAGTCGATGAGCAGAAAGTCAGTTGCCGAAGGCTCACCGTAGGGTCCACGCGTCGCCCCGAGTTGCGCATCGAGATCGGTGAAGAACTGGGGGTCGACCCGAACAGGGCGGCGTTGGGTCAATGGCTGGTCTGCGTGCCCTCGGTTTGGGTGATGCGGGCGTCGGTTTTTCGTCGAGCACGCTCGAGTAGACCAGCCGGGACCAGCGCAGGATCGGTCACGAAACCCGCCCGCACGACGGCGTCGCGCTCATTCGGGGTCAACGCCTCGAGCTCCGCCGCCGTCCAAACGCGGTCATTTTCCATTTGCGAACCCTACCCGAGGGGTCTGACAATGAGTCGGTAACCGCCGTGCCGGCTGCGGCGGGGGCACGGCGTGAGACCCGTGGCGGGTAGCCTTAGCGGGTGGCCCAGCGTTTTTGGATCGAAACCCTCGGCTGCCCCAAGAATCAGGTCGACTCCGACAAACTGGTCGGCACGTTGCTGGCCGACGGTATGCAGCCCGCATCCGCGCCCGAGACCGCTGACCTCGTGGTCGTCAACACCTGCGCCTTCATCGAAGAGGCCCGCCAGGAATCCATCGACGTCGTGCTCGCGCTCAGCGGACGGCGCCGCGAGGGGGCCGAAGTCGTCGTCACCGGATGTCTGGCGGAGCGCCACGGCGACGAACTCGCCGCGGCATTGCCCGAAGTATCCGTGCGCGGTTTCGGTGTGCCGGTCGCGCTCGGTCGTGGCCGGCGGCGCAACTCGTTCGATCTGCTCAACCTGCCGCGTCCGCGGTCGGCTCGTCCGTGGGCCTACGTCAAGATTGCCGAAGGCTGCGATCGGGCCTGTGGCTTCTGTGCGATTCCCACGTTCCGTGGCAAGCAGCGGTCGCGTCCGCTCGACGCGATCCTCGACGAGGTCAACCAACTCGACGTCCGTGAGGTCGTCCTGGTCGCGCAAGACCTCGCGTCCTACGGTCGCGATCAAGGCGTCGGCGAGAAGTCGATCGTGCCGTTGGTCGAAGCGGTCGCGGCTCGCGTCGACTGGGTGCGGCTGCTGTATCTCTATCCGTCCGAGCTCAACGACAAGCTGATCGACACCATCTGCGCGACGGGCGTGCCCTATTTCGACCTCTCGCTCCAGCATGTCTCGGCACCGTTGCTGCGCCGCATGCGCCGGTGGGGCGACGGACAACGGTTCTTGCGCCGCATCGACGACATCCGCCGCCGCGAACCGAGCGCCGTCTTCCGCACGAATTTCATCGTCGGCTATCCCGGCGAGACCGAAGCCGACCACGACCAGCTGCTGCGCTTTGTCGACGAGGCCCAGCTCGAATGGTGCGGATTCTTCGCGTATTCGCCAGAGCAGGGCACCTACGCCGAGGGTCTCGACGGCGCGGTCGACAAGGCACTCGTCCGCGAGCGGCTGCGCGAACTCGGCGAGCGCCAGGACGCCATCACCGCCGCCGCGCGTGACGCGTTGATCGGTTCGACGGCGACCGTGCTCGTCGACATCGACGGGGTCGCCCGCAGCCATCGGGAGGCGCCCGAAATCGACGGCGTGATCAACGTGCCCGCCGCTCTCCAACCAGGTACGTTCCACACCGTGAAGATCGTCGCTGCCACCGGCCCCGACCTCGACGCGCAACCCTTCGAGGTGGCGCGGTGACCGACATTCGCACGGCCACGCGATTCAACGCCAGCGCCCGGCTCACACCGGCCAACGCGTTGACGCTGGCTCGCATCCTGCTCTCGCCGGTTTTGTTCGTGTTGATCTTCGCCGCCGAGGACACACGCGGCGCGTCGTGGCCTGTCTTCACGCTCGGGGTCTTGTTGGCCCTGACCGACCACTACGACGGCCAGTTGGCGCGCCGTCACGGCACGACCCGCTCTGGCGCATTCCTCGACCCGTTGGCCGACAAAGTCGTCGTCATCGGGGCGATGGTGTGCCTCGTCATGGTCGACCGTTACTGGTGGCTGCCGGTCGCCATCGTCACGGCGCGCGAAGTGGCCATCACGGCGATGCGCGCGCATTTCGCTCGCAGCGGCATGGCCATCCCGGCGCGCCGGTCCGCGAAGCACAAGACGCTGGTGCAGGGGATCGCACTATTGATCGCGGTGATCCCGTTGCTGAAAGACACACAGACCCCCAGCGTCGTCGCCCTCTGGATCGCCGTCGCATTGACACTGTGGTCCGGTTGGCAATACGTGCGCGATGGCAGCAACGGAATCACGACACGCGGTTCGCTTCACTGACCCATAGGGGGATTCGTCATGCGCTGCGAAGTCGTCGCGGTTGGTACCGAGTTGTTGCTGGGACAGATCGTCGACACGAACTCGTCGTGGATCGGTGAGCAACTGGCACTCGTCGGCATCGACTCGCACTTCCAGGTGAAGGTCGGCGACAACTGGGAGCGCATCAAGTCCACGTTGGAGGCAGCCCTCGATCGCAGCGACGCGGTGATCGTGTGTGGTGGTCTCGGCCCGACCCAAGACGACATCACGCGTGATGTGATCGCCGATCTCATGGGCGTGCCGTTGGAACGCAACGAGGCGCTGGTCGAAAAGATCCGCAACATCTTCGGTGGTCGCGGGCGGCCGATGCCCGAGAACAACTTGCGCCAGGCCGACGTTCCGCGCGGCGCGGCGATCATCCCGCAGATGCCGGGCACCGCGCCTGGGCTCATCTGTCCGATCGGCGACAAGGTCATCTACGCCGTTCCGGGTGTGCCCTACGAGATGGAAGAGATGGTTGGCGCGACGGTGCTACCCGATCTCGAGCGGCGCGCCGGCATCAAGGGCGTCATCAAGTCGCGCACCTTGCGCACATGGGGCGACAGCGAATCCGGTCTCGCGCAGAAGTTGCACGAAGAATTCGAACGACTCGAGCGCGACGGTGGTTGCACGATTGCGTTTCTCGCGAGCGGCATGGAAGGCATCAAGGTGCGCCTCACCGCCAAGGCCGAGAACGAAACGGCCGTCGATGCGATCCTCAGCGCCGAAGAGACGCGGGTCCGCGCCATCATCGGGCCTGTCGTCTTCGGCATGGACGACGACAACATGGAATCCGTCGTGCTCGATCTGCTGATCGAGCAGGGCCTCACGCTGGGCCTCGCCGAGTCGCTCACCGGCGGCATGATCTCGGCGCGATTGTGCGACATCCCGGGCGCGAGCAAGGCATTCCGCGGTTCGATCGTGTCGTACGCGTCCGATGTGAAGTTCGACCTCCTCGGTGTGCCCGAAGGACCAGTCATCAGCGAAGCCGCGGTCACTGCCATGGTGCAGGGGGCGTGCCGAGTGTTGGGCACCGACGTCGGCATCGCCGTCACCGGGGTCGCGGGCCCCGACCCGCAAGACGGTGAAGAGCCGGGCACCGTGTGGATGGCGACGCTCGTCGACGGTGAAGTCGTGACGCAGCGTTCGAAGTTCCCCTTCGATCGCAACCGCACGCGCCAGTTCACCACGATCAGCGTGTTGAACAGCCTTCGCATGCGATTGCTCGCGCGTCGCGGGGGATGAACGAGCGCGGGCGGTTGTTTGTCGCGGTCATCCCGCCGGCGAATGTCCTCGACCTGCTCGCCGGCATTCCCCGAGAAGCGCGGTCAGACGTGCGCTACACGACCCGCGAGCAATGGCACGTCACGCTGCGCTTCCTCGGCGACGCGGATATCGATGAGGCTCGTGCCGCGTTGTCGCGCGTCGACGCGGCGGCCGCCGAAGCGGTGTTGGGGCCGCGCGTCGAACGGCTCGGCCGCAGCGTCGCCATGGTGCCGTGCGCCGGTCTCGATTCGCTCGCCGCCGAGGTGCGCCGCGCCACCGCCGACATCGAACATCCCGTCGAGGTGGCGCGCGGGTTCGTCGGTCATCTCACGATCGCGCGCATGAAGAGTGCGCGTGGGTGTCCCGCAACGGGGTTCGCAGTGGACGCGTCATTCCCCGTGAGCGAAGTGCACCTCGTACGCAGCCACTTGTCGCGCGATGGCTCTCGGTACGAGATTGTCGCGTCGCGCTCGCTCAGCCGTGGAGGCCGACAACCGCCAGGAGTGCCAAGGCCAGTAGCACCAGAAACGCGACCAGGCCCATGAGGAACAATCCGCCGAACAAGGCTTTGTCGGTCTCCCGGTCACCCATGCCGCCCGACTGTACAACCGCGGTCAAAAGAGCGCCTCTGCTCATTCTCCGGTGACGAAATGGGGGGCGGGGTCGTGACGTTCTCGTGGCCCAAAAGCACGCCCACAGAACAGCACGCCCACCGTGCTTCTCGGCAGGGAGAACGAGGAGAACACCGTGGGTCGCGTCAGTCGCTCAGTGCGTTGTGTACCGCACGGGCATGCGGTGCGGGCCCCAGATGAAGTTGGAATGCAGCGGCTCGACCGGGCCCGCGAGCTCGAGGTCGGGGAGCCGCCACAGCACTTGCTCGAACATGGCGCGGATCTCGACGCGCGCGAGGTTGGCGCCGAGGCAGAAATGCGCACCCCCACCGCCGAACGCGACGTGCGGGTTGGGATCGCGCGTGATGTCGAAGCGATCGGGGTCGGCGAACACCGCGGGATCGCGGTTGGCGGCCGGGTAGAACATGACGACCTTCTCGCCGGCGGCGATCGACACTCCCGACAATTCGGTGTCACGCGTGACGGTGCGCCGGAACATCAGCACCGGCGGCACGTAGCGCAACATCTCTTCGACCGCGGTGTTCAGGAATGCCGGATTGGCCCGGAGCAATTCGAGTTGGTCACGGTTGTCGAGCAACGTGAGCATGCCATTGGCGACGAGGTTGCGCGTCGTGTCGCCGCCGGCGTTGATCAACAGCATGAAGAAGAGGTTGAACTCGAGGTCGGTCAGCTTGTGCCCGTCGACTTCGGCGGCCAGCAGCGCGGATGCGATGTCGTCGCCGGGCTCGTCGCGCTTGCGGGCGGCGAGTTCCTGCGCGTAACCGAACATCTGCGCCTGCGCGTCACCGGAGCCCGACCGATTGTCGATGTTCGTGTGCATCTGCTCGGTGAGGTCGTAGAGCATGCGGCCATGGTCGAGCGGGATGCCCATGAGATCCGCGATGACCATCGACGGCAGCTCTCCCGACACCTGCGTGACGAAATCGCATTCGCCGAGCGGCGCGACGGTATCGACGATGTCGCGCGCCATCTCGGCGATGCGGTCGTGCAACCGCTGCACGTGCCGCGGCGTGAAGCCTTTGTTGATGAGCAACCGCAGCTTGGTGTGCTCGGGTGGATCCATGATGATCATCATGAGCCGCATCTGCTCGAGACTGGCCGGGTCGCTGTCGGCGATCATCATGCCGCCCGCGTACGACGAGAACGTCTCGCTGTCGCGCGAGACGGTGACGCTGTCGCGGTGCCCGGTGAGCGCCCAAAAGCCGGGCCCGTTTTCCTCGCGGTGCCATGCCACGGGTGCGACCGCACGCAAACGCGCGAACGCGTCGTGCGGCACACCCGCCATGTAGGTGGACGCCTTGGTCAGGTCGGCGCCCCCGACATCGATGGCATCGACGAGGGTGCGGTCAGTCATACGTCGGGCGTGCGTAGGGGTTGATGGTGCCCGCGAGCATGCCGCCGTCGATGAGGAACTCGGCGCCGGTGCAATAGCTCGACTCGTCGCTCGCCAGGAACAGCGCCAGCTTGGCCACCTCTTGTGGTTGACCGACGCGCCCCAGCGACACCATGTCGTAGGCAGCGCTTTGATCTTCGGCCGACATCTCGCCGAGACCCTCGGGCCGGGTCATCGGGGTGTCGATGCCGCCAGGATGGATGGAGTTGATGCGGATGCCCGCCTTGCCGTATTCGAGCGCGGCGGTCTTGGTCATACCGCGCACGGCGAACTTGGACGCGGTGTAGCCGATGGTGCCGCCGTAGCCGGCGAAGCCGTTGGTGGACGAGATGTTGACGATCGAGCCGCCGCGGTTGCGCATGAGTGCGGGGATCGCCGTCTTCATCCCGAGGAACGGGCCGACCTGGTTGATCTCGATGAGGCGCATGTAGTCGTCGAGCGAGGTGTCGTGGGTCAAGGTGCCGAACTGCAAGATGCCGGCGTTGTTGACGAGGATGTCGAGCTTGCCGAAGCGGCTCTCGGCCTCTTTGACCATGCGCTGCCATTCGTCTTCGCTGCGCACGTCGTGGTGGAGATACAGCGCGTTCTCTCCGAGGTCGGCCGCGACCGCCTCACCGAGATCGTCGAGGACATCGCCGAAGATGACCTTGGCGCCCTCCGCGACGAACAGTCGAACGTGTTGCTCCCCCTGGCCGCGCGCGGCCCCGGAGATGACCGCTACTTTGCCGTCCAACCGGCCCATGATGCCCCCCTTGAATCGAAGCGAAAGCATGACACAGACGCGACGCGTAGCGTCGCGGTGATGACATCCCAAGAGGCCAAGCAGAGCGAGACCACCACAGAGTTGACCGCCCCGACCGATGTGTTCGTCGGTGATCTGCTCGCCGGGCAGGTGGCCTTCGTGACCGGCGGGGGCACCGGCATCGGCAAGGAGATCGCCCGGGTGCTGGGTCGCCACGGCGCCCGCATCGCGATCGCGTCCAGGCGCAAGGACGTGCTCGAGGAGGCCGCGGCCGAATTGGGGGCCGAAGGGATCGACGTGTGGACCGACACGTTCGACGTGCGCAAGGCGGACGAGGTCGAGCGGGTCACGCAAGGCATCATCGATCAGTTCGGGCGCCTCGACATCTTGATCAACAATGCCGCGGGCAACTTTCCCGCCCCGATGACGAAGATCTCGTACAACGGCTTCAAGTCGGTCGTCGACATCGATCTGTTGGGCACCTACAACTGCTCGAAGTGCGTGTTCGAGAAATGGATGCGGGCCAACGGCGGCAACATTGTCAACATCGCGGCAGCGTTCGAACTGAAAGGCATCGCGTTCCAGGCACACGTCGCCGCGGCGAAGAGTGGCGTGTTGTCATTGACGCGTACGTGCGCCGTCGAATGGGGTCCCTACGGTGTGCGCGTCAACGGCGTCAATCCGGGCAGCACCGGTAACACCGAAGGCGTCCGCCGATTCGCCGAGGCGCTGCGCAGGGGTGACAGCCGGCCGACCAATCCGATGGGCGTGATGAGCCACGGCCAAGACATCGCGCTGTGCGTGCTGTTCTTGGTGTCGCCCAGCGCGCGCCACGTGTCGGGGCAAGTGATCGCCGTCGACGGTGGGGGATCGGTCGACCAACTGAAAATGGCACTGCCGCGCGATTGACGCGCGGAGCAGTGCTACTCCGCGGCGTCCGCGCTGTCGGGATCGGTGCTCTTGGGATCCGTGCTCGTAGGGTCCAGGCGCAGCGACGCGCTGTTCATGCAGTAGCGCAGCCCCGTGGGCCGTGGGCCGTCGGGGAACACGTGGCCGAGATGCGCGCCGCATGAACGGCAGACGACCTCGGTGCGCGCCATGCCGTGGCTGCGATCGGTGTGCTCCTCGACGGCATCGGTCGAAAGGGGCTCCCAGAAGCTCGGCCATCCGGAGCCGCTCTCGAACTTGGTGTTGCTGTCGAAGAGGGGCTCGTCGCACACGACGCAGCGGTAGGTGCCCTCATCGTGGCAGTCCCAGTAGACGCCGCTGAACGCCCGCTCGGTGCCGGCATGTTGGGTGACCTGGTACTGCAGAGCGTCGAGGCGCTCCTTCAACTCGGCCTCGTCGAACTTCTTCTTGGGGGTGGTCTCGGCCATGGGCCTGTCCTCAGCTTTCTTCTCAGATCATTCAACACGTCGTAGCTCAATATTGTGCCCGGAAGACTTGTACGAACGTCCGTTCGGAATTACAGTCATGTGATCCGCAACGGGAAGCCTGTCACACCCCCTCGTTAGGGTCGAACACACCAGCTCGCCGGTGCGCCGGCCTCCGTCAACAACGAAGAAGTGAGAACAAGCAACATGGCGAAAGAACACAGCACCCGCGAATCCAACACCCAAAAAGAGGGTCTCGACCGCGACAAGGCGTTGCAGATCGCGCTCGGTCAGATCGAAAAGCAATTCGGCAAGGGCGCCGTCATGAAGATGGGCGAAAAGACGACGATGGGCATCGAGTCCATCCCCACGGGTGCGCTCGCCCTCGACTTGGCCCTCGGCATCGGCGGGTTGCCTCGGGGTCGCATCACCGAGATCTACGGCCCTGAGTCGTCGGGCAAGACCACCCTCGCCCTCCACGTGGTGGCCGAGGCGCAACGCAACGGCGGGGTTTGTGCCTACGTCGACGCGGAGCACGCCATGGATCCCGTCTATGCCCGGGCCATCGGTGTCGATGTCGACGAGCTCTTGATCTCGCAGCCCGACACGGGCGAGCAAGCCCTCGAGATCGTCGACATGTTGGTGCGCTCCGGCGCCATCGACGTGATCGTGATCGACTCGGTCGCCGCCCTCACGCCGCGCGCCGAGATCGAAGGCGAGATGGGGGACACCCACGTCGGTTTGCAGGCTCGCCTCATGTCGCAGGCGCTGCGCAAGCTCACCGCCAACCTCAACAAGTCCAACACCATCTGTCTCTTCATCAATCAGCTGCGAGAGAAGATCGGGGTCATGTTCGGCTGCCTGCTGCGGGACAGTCTGATTTCACTCGCTGACGGAACCAAGATGCCGATTGGCCAGATTGTCAGCCAGAAGCTGCCCGTCGAGGTGCTGTCCTACGATCCCGCGCTCGACCAAATCGTCCCCCGCAAGGTGGTCAATTGGTTCGACAACGGACCGACAGAGTCGTTTCTCCAACTCACCGTGCCGAAGGCGGCCATCCGAGGACAAACGCCAAAGCTGACGCTCACCGACAATCACCTCATCCGGACTACGAGCGGTTGGCGACCGGCCGGCGAGCTCGTACCGGGTGATCGTCTGATGCAAATGGTCACACAACACCTCTCTGACTTTCAGTGGGAGGTGTTGCTGGGTGGCCTCATGGGCGACGGCGCACTGTCGCGAAACACGGGTGGAGGTGCGGCACGGTTCCGTTGGGGCCACGGCGCCAAGCAAACGCCCTACGGCGAATGGAAGGCCTCGCTCTTCGACAACATCGGTGTGAGCCGTTCCTCGAACGCGAAAGGCGCGGCCTTTTTCGACATGACACCGTTGCCCGAACTCGCGGACTTGCGTGAATCGGTCTATCTCGCGGATCGGAAAAAGCATTTCAGTGAGGACTACCTCAAGGCGCTGACACCACTCTCGTTGGCCGTCTGGTACATGGACGATGGCACCTTCACCGTTCGTTCCAAAGGCCTACAAGAACGCACGCAGGGCGGCTCTGGGCGCTCCGAGATCTGTGTCGAGGCCATGACACCAGGCACTCGTGAACGGCTCGTGAGCTATCTCGCGGATGTCTGGGGGATCCACACGAAGTTGACGATTCGCGGTGCTCGTCGCATCTCGGTTCTGACGTTCCCCACTGCAGAGACGGCAAAGTTCCATGCACTCGTCGCCCCGTTCGTCCATCCCTCGATGCAGTACAAGCTGCTGGCGCGCTATCAAGGACGGTTCGCAGTCGAGCCGATCTTTGTCGCGGCGCGGAATGCATTAGCGCCGATGCCCATAACGAAGATCGAGCGAGTTACCCCCCCAAAGGGTCGTACACATCGGTTCGACATCGAGGTCGAGGGCAATCACAACTACTTCGCATCTGGCATCATGGTGCACAACTCGCCCGAGACCACGCCCGGTGGACGGGCCCTCAAGTTCTATTCGTCGGTGCGTCTCGACATCCGCCGCATCGAGTCCATCAAAGACGGCGTCGAGGTCGTGGGCAACCGCACTCGCGTCAAGGTGGTCAAGAACAAGTGCGCCTCGCCGTTCAAGCAGGCCGAGTTCGACATCATGTACTCCAAGGGCATCAGCCGTGAGGGCTCCGTGCTCGATCTGGCCGTCGACTTGGGCATCGTCAAGAAGTCGGGCGCCTGGTTCACCTACGACGGTGAGCAGTTGGGGCAAGGCCGTGAAAACGCCAAGACGTTCTTGATCGAGAACCCCGAGATCATGGTCGAGATTTCCGAGCGGGTCTGGCGCACGGTGCGTCCGGCGCCGGTCGAGAGCAATGGCGCCGACGTCATTTCGCTCGACGAGCCCATCTCCCTCGACGACTGAAAGAACCCACAATCGCTTGAACCCACCATCGCCACGTGCCGACGTTGGGGTCCCGTCTACGGGCACCCCAACGTCGCACGTGGGGCTTCGCCTCTCTGAAGGGCCGCTGCGGCCATTAGCCTGGCGGTGATGGCCCGCAAGTACGTCGTGCGCACCTTCGGGTGCCAAATGAACGAGCACGACTCCGAGCGCATCGCCGGGTTGCTCGAGGCCGACGGCTACGAAGCGACGACCGTCATCGAAGACGCCGATGTCGTCGTGCTCAACTCGTGTTGCATCCGGGAGAACGCCGACAACAAGCTCTACGGGCTGCTCGGCCATCTCAAGGTCGAAAAGGACCGCCGTCCCGACCTCCAGATCGCCGTCGGCGGCTGTCTGGCGCAAAAAGATCGCGACCTCGTACGCCGGCGGGCCGGTCACGTCGATGTCGTCTTCGGCACGCACAA
Organism: Acidimicrobiales bacterium; assembly: GCA_039915945.1. Classification (GTDB taxonomy): domain Bacteria; phylum Actinomycetota; class Acidimicrobiia; order Acidimicrobiales; family WLNW01; genus DATLFA01. Next base: position 45,992 of record JBDSMH010000101.1, read on the forward strand.
CGTGCACCGGGCGGGCGAGTTGTTGCGCCTCGCCGCGCAGCACGGCCCGATCGTCGAGATCCTCGACGAGGCCGCCCGCGATGATGCCGAGGCCTTCCCCAGTTCGCTGCCGACGCGCCGCGAACTCGACCACGCGGCGTGGGTCACCATTCAGGTCGGCTGCGACAACTCGTGCGCCTTTTGCATCGTCCCGTCGGTCCGGGGTCGCGAGATCAGCCGTCCGATCGACGATCTGGTCGACGAGGTGCGCCAACTGGCGGCGAGCGGCGTCGTCGAAGTCACGCTGCTCGGCCAAAACGTCAACAGTTACGGGCGCGACCTGACCAAGCGGGGTCCGCTGTTCGCCTCGCTCTTGCGCGCGGTGGGCGAAGTCGACGGCATCCGCCGGGTGCGCTTCACGAGTCCGCATCCCAAAGATCTGCGGCCGGACACGATCGAGGCGATGGCGAGCACGCCGACGGTGTGCGAGCACCTACACCTGCCGTTGCAAAGCGGCAGCGATCGCATCCTCTCCGCCATGCACCGCGGCTATCGGGCCGAGCGCTATCTCGAAAAGCTGGCCGCGGCGCGCCAGTCGATCCCGGACCTCGCAGTATCGACCGACATCATCGTGGGCTTCCCGGGCGAGACCGACGGCGACTTCGAACAGACGCTGCAGGTCGTCGCCGAAGCCGAATACGACAGCGCGTACACCTTCATCTTCTCGCCTCGCAGCGGCACCGAAGCGGCGACGATGGTCGATCAGTTCGTTCCTCATGACGTGAGTGTCGAGCGCTTCGAGCGGCTGCGGGCCGTGGTCGAGCGAGCCGGACGGCGCAAGCACTTGGCGCGCGTCGGGCGAGTCGAAGAAGTGATCGTCGAAGGGCCGAGCAAGCGCGACGCGTCGGTGCTCACCGGGCGCACACGACAGAACAAGCTCGTGCACTTCGCTTCCGCCGACCCGATCCGCGTCGGATCGTTTGCCGATGTTTGCGTCGTCGATTCGGCATCGCACTACTTGATGGGGGAGCTCGTGGCAGTCACGGCGCGACCCCGTCACCGCACCCGGATCGCGCTATCCGTCGGGTAAGTGACCATGCCGGCAGAACAGCTCGTGATCCCCGACGGTTTACCCGAGGCTGTAGTCGAAGCGATCGCCGACGGGGTGGTCCTCTCGGCCGAGCAGAAGAATCGCGGCACCCGCGTCTTCTTGTTGCAGTGTAAGAAGGGCTGGCCGTTCCGGTTGCTCAAAGTGGCCGACGGTAGCGACCCGTTCAGCGTGCTCGCCGAGATCGACCGCCTCGATTGGCTCGATCGCCGGCTGCCCGTCCCGAAGGTCCTGGCGTCCGAGCCGTTGCCCGTCGGCGGTCATGCCACGGTCCTGGCGCTGCCGGCCGGCGTCGCCGCGACCTCGTCCGACAACGTGCACGGCCCGCCCGAGGTCGTCGAGTTGTTCGCGAAGGCGTTGCGCTTCGTCCACGAGGTGCCGATCGAGCGGTGCCCGTTCAGCAACCGCCTCGATATCCGGCTGCGGTCGATCCAACGCAAACTGCGAGCCGGTCGCTACGACGGGATGGCGCTATCCGAGGCGTATCGTCGCTATCCGCCGGCGCGACTGTTCGAGATCCTGAACGAGACCAAGCCGAACGAAGAAGATCTGGTTTTCGCGCACGGCGCTTGGCACCTGCGTTCGGTGTTCCTCGACGCCGCGGGTGTGAGCGGCATCGTCGATTGGGATCGCGCCGGCGTGTCGGACCGCTACGCCGATCTCGCAATGGGGGCCAAGGTGATTGCCGACAACGTCAGCGTCGAATTGGTCCCGCTCTTCTTCGAGGCCTACGGCGTGCCCCGACCTGATCCGTTGCGACTGGACTACTACCAGTTGCTCGCCGAGTTCTGGTGATGCTCGCGCTCGTCGGGCCGACCGCGGCGGGCAAATCGGCGATCGCGATGATGGTGGCGCAGACGCGCGACGACATCGAGATTGTGGCCGTCGACGCCATGCAGGTGTATCGGCGCATGGACATCGGCACCGCCAAGCCGACCGCGACCGACCAACGACTCGTGCGCCATCACATGATCGACGTCGCCGACGCGTCGGTCGACTACTCGCTGTCGTTGTATCAACGCGACGCGCTTGCCGCGATCGCCGACATCAAAGCGCGCGGTCACGTGCCGCTGCTCGTCGGGGGCACGGGGCTCTATCTGCGCGCGGTCGTCGATCAACTCGACATCCCGCCGCAATTCGAGTCGGTTCGTGTCGCGCTCGACGCCGACAGCGACACTGCAGGCTTGCATCGCCGTCTGATCGAAGTCGACCCCGTCGCCGCGTCGAGGATGGAGCCGTCGAACCGGCGCCGCATCGTGCGCGCGCTCGAGGTCACGCTGGGCAGCGGCCGGCCGTTCTCGTCGTTCGGTCCCGGCTTGGCCGCGTACCCGACGACCACCACTCGACTGCTCGGCGTAGGTATGGATCGACCGGCGCTCGACGCCCGCATCGAGGCGCGCTACGCACAGCAGATGGAGATGGGGCTGCTCGACGAAGTGCGATCGCTGCTCGACGAACCGGCCGGCCTGTCGCGCACCGCCGCCCAAGCGCTGGGTTACAAAGAGATGATCGAGCACCTTCGCGGTGAGGTCTCACTCGCCGACGCGCTGGCTACCGCCATCGCCCGTACCAGGCGTTTTGCCCGGCGCCAAGAGCGTTGGTTTCGCCGTGATCCGCGCATACGGTGGCTCGACGGAGCAAATCCGGTGGAGGCACGCGACGCGGTGCTGGAAGAATGCAACTCGTGCGATTGACAAAGCATCACGGCCTGGGCAACGACTTCCTTGTCGCGCTCGTCGACAGTGAAGACGACGCGCGCGTCTACGACGCCGATCTCGCGCGCCATGTCTGCCATCGCACCCGCGGCGTCGGTGCCGACGGATTGATCGTGGGGCTGCGTCAACCCGATGCGCACCATGATCTGCGCATGACCCTGTTCAACGCCGATGGGTCCCGGGCCGAAATCAGCGGCAACGGCATTCGCTGCCTTGCCCAAGCCGAGTTGAATCGTCGCGACGCTCGTTCCGCTGATCTGCGCATCGTCACCGATGCCGGTCTGCGAGTGGTCGCCGTACGCGCCAGCGATGATCCCCTCACGGTCGAGGCCAGCGTCACGATGGGTCGCATCACCGAACGAGCGACGGTGCCCGCGCCGCCGCCGGGGTATGACATCGGCAAGAGCGCTACTGCCGACATCGGCAATCCGCACTGGGTCGTGCTCGTCGACGACGCGTGGGCGGTAGATCTGGCCCGGCTCGGCCCGCAGTTCGAGCGCGCCGGCGGCGGTCTCAACGTCGAGTTCATCGCGCCCACCGCGGGCACCGCAGACGCCATCGACCTTGCAGTGTGGGAGCGCGGTGTCGGCATCACCGAAGCCTGTGGCAGCGGCGCGGCAGCAGCCGCGTTCGTCGCGCATCGCTGGGGTCTCGTCGGCGCCGAGGTCACGGTGCACATGCCCGGTGGCGCGGCGCGCGTCGTGCTCGAAGGTGCCGAGGCCACCCTCGTCGGCCCGTCGGTGTTCATCGCAGAAGTGGAGATCGCTCGTGGCTGAATCCTCACACCGTGGCGGGTTCGGCGACCTCGGTGGTGACGCCGGCGGCGCGCTCATCGAACGCACCTTCCGTGAACGCATCGTGCTGGTCGGCGTCACCGTTCCGCCGCACCGCGTCGACGACGTCGAACGATCGCTCGACGAGTTGGCGCTGCTTGTCGACACCGCGGGCGCCGACACCGTCGGTCGCGTCAACCAACGGCGCGATTCACCCGACCCCGCGACGTTCGTCGGCAAAGGCAAGGCCCACGAAATACGCGAGCTGTCCGAAGAACTCGACAGCGACACGGTGGTGTTCGACGACGAGCTGACGCCGGCACAACAGTTCAATCTCGAGAAGTTGCTGGGGCGTACCGCACTCGATCGCACCGCGGTCATCCTCGACATTTTCGCCCAGAACGCCCATAGCCAAGAGGGCAAGGCACAAGTCGAGTTGGCCCAGTTGCGCTATCGGCTTCCCCGCATCCGGGGCTCGGGCGCGCGCCTCTCGCAGCAGGCTGGTCGCATCGGCACGCGCGGTCCGGGCGAAACGCAGCTCGAGATCGATCGCCGCCGCATTCAACGACGCATCCACAAACTGGAAGACGACCTCAAGCAGGTGCGCCGTCACCGTTCGACACAGTCAAAGGCGCGCCGGCGCAGCGCCAATCGTTCGGTGTCGATCGTCGGCTACACGAACGCGGGTAAGTCGACTCTGCTCAACCGACTCACCGACGCGGGCGTGTTGGTCGAAAACCGACTGTTCGCCACCCTCGACGCGACGACACGCCGGTTGCAGCTGCCGGGCGGCGAGACCATCTTCTTGTCCGACACCGTCGGGTTCGTCAACAAGTTGCCGCATCAACTCGTCGAAGCGTTCAAGTCGACCCTCGACGTCGTGGTCGATGCCGATCTCTTGGTACACGTCGTCGACGGGTCCGGCCCTGATCCCGAAGGCAACATCGACGTCGTACGTTCGGTGCTGAGAGAGATCGGCGCCGGCCCGGTCCCCGAGTTGTTGGTGTTCAACAAGGTCGACGCCAGCGACGAGCCGCGCCGTCTCGCCGACAAGCACCCAGGGGCGGCCGCCGTATCCGCCATGTCCGGCGAAGGCATCGACGAGTTGCTGCTGGCGATCGGCGACCGCGTGCGGTCGATGACCGAAGTGACCGAGTTGCTGATCCCGTTCGACCGCGGCGACATCATGGCGGCGGTCCACCGCGAGGGCCAGGTGCTGGTGGAGACGCCCGATTCCGACGGCGTGCGGGTGCGCGCCCGGCTCGAGGCAGGGTCCGTGGGGCGTCTGCGCGAGTTCGTCGTCGACTGACGGTGATGAGAAACTCGGGCGCTGCCGCCCCGATGGCGGGTGAGCTGTGGTGCGACCAGAAGGGCATCGAATGACCGAAGGGTTTCGGCCTCCGCCGTATCCGTACGACCGCCTCGACGAACTCAAGGCGATCGCCGACGAACACGAGGGTGGTTGCGTCGATCTCTCGGTGGGTACGCCGACCGATCCGACGATGCCCGGCGTCGTCGCCGCGTTGGCCTCGTCCAATGCCGAGCGGGGCTATCCGGCGTCCATCGGCTCGCTGGCCTACCGCCGCGGGGCCGCGGCGTGGATGGAGCGGCGCTTCGGCATCAACATCGACCCCGCGCATCTGGCCGCGTGCGTCGGCACCAAAGAATTCGTGGCGTTGTTGCCCCAACTCCTGCACCTACGCACGCCCGAACGCGACACCATCTTGTTCCCGGCGGTCAGTTACCCGACCTATTCGATGGGCGCGACGCTCGCCGGTTGCCGTTCCGTTGCGGTGCCACTCGACGACAAATGGCGACTCGACGTGTCGGCCATCAGTGACGACGACGCCCGGCGGGCACTGGCATTGTGGGTCAACACGCCGGGCAATCCCGCGGGCGGTCTCGACGATCTCGGTGCCGTCGCCGCATGGGGCCGGGCCAACGATGTCCCGGTGTTCAGCGACGAGTGCTACATCGAATTCACGTGGGCCGGCGCGCCGCGCAGCATCCTCGAACACGGCACCGACGGCGTTGTCGCGGTGCACTCGCTGTCCAAACGGTCGAATCTCGCCGGCGCGCGTTCGGGTTTCTACGCCGGCGATCCCGAACTCGTCGACTATCTCGCCGAGGTGCGCAAGCACATGGGCCTCATGGTGCCCGGGCCGGTGCAGGCCGCTTCGGTCGTGGCGTTCTCCGACGATGCCCATGTCGATGCGCAGCGCGATCGCTATTACGGCCGCCTCGAACGCGCGCAGCAGATCATGGCCGCCGTCGGCGCGCCGTGTGACCTACCGCAGGGTGGGTTCTATCTCTTTGCCCCCGCACCCGATGGCGACGCGTGGGGTCTGGCGCGGACCCTCGCGACGCGCGGTGGTGTGCTCGTGAGCCCGGGCGAGTTCTACGGCGAGGCCGCCAGCGCGTACGTGCGGGTGGCCGTCGTGCAGTCCGATGCGCAACTCGATCTCGTCGCCCGCCGTCTGGGCGTGGCCTGAGCATGCCGATCGAAAACCCGATCCTGCCCGAGCGTGATCTGCTGGCGTTGACCGCCGAGCTCGTCGACATTCCGTCGGTGAGCCACGACGAAACCGCCATCACCGATCGCATCGAAGAAGAGCTGCGTTCGTCCGGCCATCTCGAAGTGACTCGCATCGCCAACAACCTCGTTGCTCGTACGCAACTCGGGCGTCCGTATCGCGTGGTGCTCGGTGGGCACACCGACACGGTGCCCGTCAACGAAAACGCGTCGGCCCGCGTCGAGGGCGACACCTTGTGGGGGCTCGGCTCGGCCGATATGAAAGGCGGGCTCGCCGTGATGCTCGAGCTCGCGCGCAGCATCGTCGAGCCGGCGGTCGACGTGACGTTCGTGTTCTACGAGTGCGAAGAAGTGGCCTCGAAGTTCAACGGATTGCGCACGATCGAACGCGAGCGACCCGAGTTGTTGGTCGCCGACGTCGCGTTGCTCGGCGAGCCCACCGGCATCGCGCTCGAAGCCGGCTGTCAGGGCACGATGCGTATCGTGGTCACCCTGCGCGGCGCACGCGCGCACACGGCTCGCGCGTGGATGGGACGCAACGCCATCCATCGCATGGGCGAACTGTTGTCGATCTTGGCCGCGTACGTACCGCGTCAGCCCGAGATCCAAGGATGTCGCTACCACGAGGGCCTGCAAGCGGTGTTCGTCGATGGCGGCGCCGCCGGCAACGTGGTGCCCGACCGGGCGACGATCACCATCAATCATCGCTTCGCCCCCGATCGCAGTGCGGCCGAGGCCGAAGCGCACGTGCGCGAAGTGCTGCGACCGGTCCTCGAACCCGGCGACGACTTCGAAGTGGTCGATCTCGGTGTGGCGGCAGCACCGCATCTGACCCATCCGTTGGTCGCGGCTCTGTGTGGACGCAGCGATCTCGAAGTGCGGGCCAAGCTGGGTTGGACCGACGTTGCGTTCTTCGCCGAGCGCGGCATCGCGGCGGCCAACTTCGGCCCCGGCGACGCCGAGATCTCCCACACGAGAGACGAACGCATCGAGCGCCCGTATTTGACGTACGCGTACGCGGCGTTGGCCGACCTCCTCACCCACGGCGTGTGATCGAAGTCCCACCACGGCTGCCCGCGACAATCGGCCGATACGCTCCGACCGACGAACCTGTTGGAGGATCGAATGACCGCAGAGGTGGGCACCGCCGCCCCCGATTTCACGCTCAAAGACCAAGCCGGCAACGACGTGACGTTGTCGGCCTTCTTGGGCAAGACCAGCGTCGCGCTGCACTTCTACCCGTTCACCTTCACCGGGACATGCGAAGGCGAGCTCTGCCGCATTCGCGATGACTACAGCGAGTTCGAGCAAGCGGGTGTGCAGGTGCTGGCGGTGTCGTGCGACAGCCGTCATTCGCAGCGGGTCTGGTCCGAGCAACAGGGCTTCACGTTTCCTGTGCTTTCCGATTTTTGGCCGCACGGTGCAGTGGCCAAGGAGTACGGCGTTTTCAACGAGACGTTGGGCTGCGCGATCCGCGCCACCTTCTTGATCGACAAGGACGGCATCGTCGTCGATCAGTTCCAGACCGATTCGCTCGGCACCGCCCGTGATCCCGAGCGGTACGCGGCCTCGCTGGCCAAGCTCTGACCACGAGGCAACCGCGTCTTTAGGGGTCGCGTGCAGCGCGACCCCTGACATCACAGACGGCGCAAGACGGTGACGACGCGCCCGTAGATGGAAATGTCGGCGGGGTCGTACTCGATCGGCTGCAACCGCTCGTTGGCCGGGCTCAGCGTGATCTTGTTGCGGCTCGACTTGAAGTACTTGATCGTGGCTTCGTTGCCGGGGATACCGGCGACGATGATCTCGCCGTTGGCTGCGGTCGGCTGCACGCGGGCGACGACGAAGTCGCCGTCGAGGATGCCGGCATCGACCATCGAGTCGCCGCGTACGCGCAGCATGAACAGCTCGCCGTCGCCGGTGAGATCGGCCGGCAGCGGCATGATCTCTTCGACGTTCTCCTGCGCGAGGACGCCCATACCGGCGGCAACGTCGCCGATGAGCGGTACGTGGCGCACCGGCCGGCGCTCCATCGCCGCGCCTGAATTGGGGTCGTAGCGGACTTCGATGGCGCGGGGCTTGGTGGGGTCGCGCCGTAGATAGCCGAGACGCTGCAGGGTGCGCAGGTGGGCGTGCACCGTGGACGGTGACGTCAGCCCGACGGCTTCGCCGATCTCGCGAACGGACGGTGGATAGCCCCGCTCGCGCATCATGCGGTCGATGAACTCGAGGACCTCGTGCTGGCGGGCGGTGAGGGTGATCTCAGTCATGGGAATGCTCGCTTCGTTGGCGCAGGAGGGTGCGGGCGGGGGGAGAAATCGGACTTGACAGAGCGAACTGCTGTTCGACAGGATAGAGGCCGAACGAGCGTTCGTCAAACACCTGTTCGGCGAACACACAATCGACAAACAAATGTTTGTCGAACGGAGGTTCCATGTCAAGCATCCCCGCTTCGCTGTCACACCCCCTCGGGACAATGGCGACTATGGCTACCCAACGCACCCAGATGCACGCCCGGCCCGTCCGGTCACCCCGTCCCTCTCCCCGGCTCGAGCTGCAGGCCGCGACCCGGCTCGAGCCGCAGGTTTTCTCCCGTTCCCGCCCCGACCGTGGCGTCGCGGTGCGGCCGATCGATCCCCGCCGCCGGGCGCTCTATTGCCGCCGCCGGGCGACCGCGGTGGCGTTCGTGCTCCTGCTCGTGGCGGCCATCTTGACCCTGACGTTCGTCGGGGGCCGGGCCACTGCCGATGGCTCGTCGCCCGGCGAGATCCGGCCGGCGGCGGTCTACGTGGTGCGTCCCGGCGACACGTTGTGGGATCTCGCCGTGGCCCTCGCGCCCGACCGCGACCCCCGGGTCGTCGTCGCCGCCCTCGAGCGTTCCGCCGGTGGATCGACCGTCCGTCCCGGCCAGCGCATCGTGTTGCCCGCGAGCCTGCAGTAGTGATGGCCTACGGTCGATCCTGGATGCATGCCGGTGGCCTCAGCTGCGCACGTACCGCAAGAACAGCCAGCCGTCTTCCTCGAGCACGCGGTCGAGCGAGAGGTGCTGCAGGTTGAGGCCCGCGCCGTCGATCACTCGTGCGGCCGCGGTGCCGACCAACAACGGCGACAGCGTGAGGCAGAGTTCATCGATGAGCCCGGCGTCGTGGAGTTGTCCGTTGAGCGTGGGCCCGCCCTCGGCGAGCACGATCGATGCGCCTCGTTGGCCGAGCGCCTGTACCGCGGCGATCATGTCGACCCGGTCGCCGTCAAAGCGCACCACTTCGGTGATGGCCTCGGCGCGACGCACCGCACTGGCGGGTGCTTCGGTAGTGGTCAACAAGAGCGGCGGCTGATCGCTGGTGAACAAGTCGGCGTCAAAGTCAAAGTCCAGATGGCGCGACAAGATTGCCAGTCGCGCCACCGGCGTCTGCCCCCGCGCCACGCGCGTGGCCCGCACGGCCTCGGTCGCCCGCACCGGTCGGTAGTTCTCGCTGCGTACGGTGCCCGCGGCGACGAGGATCACGTCGGCGACCGCTCGTATCGCTCGGAATACCACGTGGTCGCCCTCGCTGCCGAGCGCACCCGACGTGCCGTCGATATGCGTGGCGCCGTCGGCACTCGAGATCATGTCGAGCAGCAGCCACGGACGATCAGGGTGCGCCGGCCGCGTGTCGCCGGCATAGACGACACTCGGGTCGGCCGTCTCGAGGGCAACAGGCAACAACTGGCGCACGTCCCGACCGTACAGCGCCATAGGCGCCGGGCCTCGCTTTTGCCCGCGTCTGTGGATGGCGGTCGACTTCTCCACCGATCGCGGCGCGCTGTCCACCGACAATTCACAACGTCATCCTCTATCGCTCCACAGGGCCGGCGTCGTACCGTTCCTGTGGGCGTGCGGCGCGGCGCGGTGGGCCGGATGGTGGCTGATGTTTCGCACCTTGGTGGGTTCGACTCAACCTGTGGTGGACGCCCAACTGGCAGGGGCGCGTTGTTCTGTCGGCTAGGCGTTCGAGCCTGGTTCACCCGCTGCGCCGCATCTGCCCACCCCCATCGCGGCCTCCGCGGTCGCGTGTCCTGCCCGGCGCCGCGCCGTGGCGGCGCAGGCATCGAGGAGCCCGCCGTTTCCACGGCTAGCGTTTTGGTCCACGAGAAGGAGTTCGCCTCATGGCGATAGCGTCCGAGCAGGTTGCCATCGGTGTACGTCGTTGGTTCACCACCGATGGTGTCCACCCCTACGACATGGTCGAGTGGCACACGCGCGACGCGCGGCTGATCGATCACCGCGACGGCACGGTGATCTTCGAGCAACTCGGCATCGAGGTGCCGGTCTCGTGGTCGGTCAACGCCAGCAACATCCTCGCCCAGAAGTACTTCCGGGGCGCGCTCGGTACATCGACGCGTGAGTGGTCGCTCAAGCAGGTCGTCGATCGCATCGTCGACACCATCACCGCCTGGGGCGAACGAGACGGCTACTTCGTCGACGCCGCCGAGTCCCGCGCGTTCAGCGACGAGCTCAAGTTCCTCATGATCTCGCAGCGCGCCGCGTTCAACTCGCCGGTGTGGTTCAACATCGGCGTCGAAAACACGCCGCAGGTCGCCGCCGCCTGTTTCATTCTCGCCGTCGACGACACGATGGATTCCATCCTCAACTGGTACGTCGAAGAAGGCAAGATCTTCCAGCGCGGTTCCGGTTCGGGCGTCAATCTGAGCAACATCCGGGGTTCGATGGAGCACCTCGGCGGCGGTGGCACCGCCAGTGGTCCCGTGAGCTTCATGCGCGGCGCCGATGCATCGGCCGGCACGATCAAGTCGGGGGGCAAGACGCGGCGCGCGGCCAAGATGGTCGTGCTCGACATCGACCATCCCGATATCGAAGAGTTCATCTGGTGCAAGGCGATCGAAGAGCGCAAGGCACGCGCGCTACGCGACGCCGGCTTCGACATGGATCTCGACGGCAAGGACAACTTTTCGATCCAGTACCAAAACGCCAACAACTCGGTGCGCGTCACTGACGAGTTCATGCGGGCAGTGGTCGACGACACCGAATGGCAGTTGCGCGCTCGCCTCGATGGCCGCGTCATCAAGAGCCTTCCCGCGCGCGATGTCTTCCGTCAGGTCGCCACAGCGGCGTGGGAATGCGCTGATCCCGGCGTGCAGTTCGACACGACGATCAACCGTTGGCACACTGCGCCCAATGCCGGGCGCATCACGGCCAGCAATCCGTGCTCCGAGTACTTCCATCTCGACAACTCGAGCTGCAATCTCGCCAGTCTCAATTTGCTCAAGTACCTGCACGACGACGGCAGCTTCGAAGGCTTCGACGTCGAAGGTTTTCGGGCGACGGTCTCGGTCGTGTTCACTGCGCAAGAGATCCTCATCGGCAACGCCGAATATCCGACCGAAAAGATCGCGCAGACGACGCGCGACTTCCGCCAGATCGGTTTGGGTTACGCGAACCTCGGCGCGCTGTTGATGGCCGTCGGTTTGCCCTACGACTCCGACCGCGGGCGGTCCTATGCCGCGGGTATCACCGCGTTGATGACGGGCGAGGCCTACGGCACGTCGGCGCGCCTCGCAGCGCGCATGGGTTCCTTCGCCGGGTTCGTCGCCAATCGCGAGCCGATGTTGCAGGTGCTCCAGATGCACCGCGACGCGGCAGCGCAACTCGACGCCGAGACGACGCCGGTCAATCTGCGCGAAGCGGCTCGACGGGTCTGGGACGACACCTGCTCGTTGGCTCGTGAGGTCGGCGTGCGCAATGCACAGGCAACAGTGGCCGCGCCCACGGGCACGATCAGTTTCGTCCTCAATTGCGACACCACGGGCATCGAGCCCGACCTCGGCTTGGTCAAAGTCAAAAAGCTCGTCGGCGGCGGCACGATGCAGATCGTCAACGAGACGGTGCCTCGTGCGCTTCGCCGGTTGGAGTACACGCCGACGCAGATCGACGCCATCATCGAACACGTCGATGCGCACGGCTCGGTGCTCGGCGCGCCGCATCTGCGCGCCGACGACGTCGCCGTGTTCGCCTGCGCCATCGGCGACAACGCCATTCACTACATGGGCCACGTCAAGATGTTGGCGGCACTCCAGCCATTCTTCAGCGGTGGTCAGTCCAAGACCATCAACTGTCCCGAAGAGACCACCATCGAAGAGATCGAGACGTTGCTCCTCGAGGCGTGGACGCGCGGCGTCAAATGCGTGGCGCTCTACCGCGACAACTGCAAGGTCGCGCAGCCGATGTCGTCCAAGCGATCGGCGACGACCGCGACGGCAGCACCACCTGCGGTGCACGCAGTGCAACAACTGGTCGAGCGCGCGGTGGCGCGCCCGGTGCGCGAGCGCATGCCGCGCAACCGGCGCTCGCGCACCTTCGAGTTCCGCGTGGCCGACTGCAAAGGCTTCGTCACGGTGGGCGAGTACGACGACGGTCGCCCGGGCGAACTCTTCATCCGCGTGTCCAAACAGGGTTCGACACTGGCGGGCATCATGGATGCGTTCGCCATCTCGGTCAGCCACGGTCTGCAATACGGCGTGCCGCTGCGGGCGTTCGTCGAGGCGTTCGTCGGCATGCGTTTCGAGCCGGCGGGCATGACCGATGATCCCGACCTGCGCATCTCGACGAGCATCGTCGACTACCTGTTCCGCAAGTTGTCGCTCATGTATCTCGATCCCGCCGAGCGGGGCGAGCTCAACATCTTGTCGACCGACGAGCGAGTGCAACCGACGTTGCCCGGTGTCGAAGAGTCGGTGACCGAGACGCGCCAGGGCATGGACATGTCGCCCCATCGACCGTCGCCCGAGCCGGTCGAGCACCGCCACGTCGACATCCGGGCGACCGATGCGCCGCTGTGCATGGTCTGCGGCAACCAGATGGTTCGTGCGGGCAGCTGCTACGCGTGCACCGATTGCGGCGCCACGAGCGGCTGCTCCTGAGCACACGCCGGCGTCTTCACGGGCTGCGTCGTCTGCGGATCAGGTAGACGCGACTTCTTCGCGGGCAGCGGTGTCGGCGCAGGTAGCGGCGCCGACGCGCGCCGCTGCTTGTAGCCACGCGCGGTACTGCGACCAGTTGAAGTCATTGGCGCCACAGACGGTGCACCCGTAGTTCCCCGTCGGCGTGCGGAGGCGCTGTTCCTTGTCGAGACGGGCGTCGGCGCAGGGGGTGCGGCACGGTTGTTGGGCCTGTGCCTCGCGGGCTAGCCGGATACGCTCGAGCTCAGTGCTGTGGACCATAGGTACTACATCGGCGCGCGCGACGACGTAGCTGTACGACAACATCATCACCGAATGATCAACAAGGGGTTGTTGTCAATCACCCATCGCGCAATACGACGCCGTGAACTGCGAGATGTCGCCAAAACAGCAAACGGCCGCCGCCGAAGAAATCTTCGTGCGACGGCCGTTTCGAGACCAACGCTGCGCATCGAGCAGGCCCGTTGCCCAGCGTTGGCTACCCGAGAGTGCTACTTGTCGATCCAGGCCTTGTCGAACAAGACACCGGAACGGTTGACCTGGCGCATGCCCTTGACGTTGGTCGGCCAAGCGATGAACTCTTCGACCTTGGCGAACGGCAGCACCGGCACCTCGGCGGTCACGACTTCGGCGATCTTCTTGTAGGCCGCCTTCTTCTCGTCGTCGGTCTTGGCCTGACGGACGTCTTTGAGGGCCTGATCGACGACCGTGCTCTTGAAGCCGATGCGGTTGCTCGTGCTCGTGCTGGCGAAGTTCTGCGCGATTGCCCAGACCGCACCGTCATCGGGAGGAATGGCCATACCCCAACCAGTGACGTCGAAGTCCTTGAGACCGGTCACCTGAGCGATTTGCCCGTTGGTGTCCTTGGACGTGTCGAGCGCGACGGTCATGCCGACGTTTTGCAGCATCGTCTGCACGGCGAGGCCGATTGCGGCGGCGGTCGGTGAGCTGTTGTAGAGCAAGCGGAGCTTGCCGTCCCAGCCGGCGGCCTTTGCCTCGTTGACGAGCTTCTTGGCGGCCTCGACGTCGAACTTGGGGCCGGCAACGTCGGCGAACCAACGGAAGTCGCTCTGCAGAAGCTGGTTACCGACGAGGCCCTTGCCCTGATAACCGCGCTCGTTGATCACCTTTGGATCGACCGCAGCCGCGATGGCCTGGCGGATCTTGGGATCTTTGGTCGGCGGGTTGCTGACGAGGATGCCGTCGGGCTTACCGGTGCACGTCGGCGCAGGTGCGCCGTTGGCACAGGTGACCGAGTTGCCCTGGTTGATCAGCAGGATGCCGCCACCTTGCTCCATGGTCGAAACGCCGTCGAACTTCTTGTCGTGGGCGGCGGCAACCGTCGGAGGATCGCGGAGGAACGCCATGTTGAACGTGCCCGTCGAGAGCGCTTGGAAGGTCGAGTCACCGCCGGCGTCGGCGATGCTGTTGACGAACTTGATGCCGTCGAGGTACACGGCGCCGTTGAAGTAGTCAGGGTTCTTGACGACCGAGATCGAATCCTTGGTCTTGTAGTCGCTGACCTTGAACGGACCGGCGCCGACTGGCTTTTGATTCGTCTCACACAGCTTTATGTCTTGTGCGGCAGGGCACTTCTTGATCGACGTCGGTGACGGGATCATCGATGCCTCGGCGGACAGCGCGTAAGGGAAGCTCGGCCACGGCTCGGTGAGCGTGAACTTGACGGTCAGCGCGTCGACGACGTCGATGCTCTTGACGAGACCCATGTACGCCGACGATGACGTGACGTTGCGCGGGCAGGCGTAGAGCTCGGCGCACGGTGGTGCACCGGTGGTGCCCGAGCGATGCCGGTTCATACCGAACTTGACTGCTTCGGCGTCGTACGGGGTGCCGTCAGTGAACTTGATGTTCGGCTTGATCTTGACGGTCCACTCGGTGGAGTCCGTGTTCGCGGCAACCGACTCGGCGGTGTTGTTGTCGTATTTACCGGTCGACGTGTTGTAGCGGACGATCGTGTCGTACACCGTGGCCATTTCGATATAACCGGTGACACCGTTACCCGACGACACGATCGGGTCGAGGCCCGCAGTCTCGGAGTATGTGCCGAAGGTGATCGTGCCTCCGGAAACTGGTGCTTTTGTCGTCGTAGCCGGCGATGTACCACCGGGCTGCGTCGTGTCACTACTACTGCTGCTGTCGTCACCACCGCATGCTGCGGCGATGACTGCCAGTGCGATGACCGCACTGATCCATAAGCGCTTACGTATCAAGTGGTTCCCCTTTGAGCGGAAATAATTTCCCAAACCATCGACTCCCGAGCCGACGGCGTGATTGCGAGCGTACTGTGCCCGACATTCACCCCCATCACGCGGAATGGAGTGACTCTGGTCGGAGTTCTATGCAGGATTCGCTGTCGGTTTGGATCGACGTGGCCGAATTCCATAAGCGAGTGCCGTCGGAATCATCCACGCACTCAATATGACCAGGTTGACACGCCCATTGATGCCCGAGGGGTGAAACGGTTCGACGAAGTAGTGCGAGATGAAGCCTGTGTCATATGGCACTCGTCCACTGGCGCGCAACAGCCGCATCTCGAGCACCGTCAACGGACAGTCACTGCCGCTCAAGTTGATCGCGGCAGTGACTGCGATCGTCGCGACGTGCGCAGGAAGCAGTCGCGGGTAACGACGAACGATCGGTCCGCCGGCGATGAGAAACCCGACGAATGCGAAATGCGTCAAGGCCACGAGGCGGGCCGCTACCAGCTCCACGTTTGTCAATCTAGGTTGTCGCGATCGAATAGCGAGCGCGCGCGATGGACGAGAAACGCAACGACGGAGCGATCTCCGACGCGGCCTACCTTCCCGCCGATCCGTTGCGGCGGAGCCGCAGATCCAGTCAGTCGATGCCGAGCAACGGACGCATCGACGGAGGGACCAGTCGATCGCCGCCGGCGAGCATCGCGGCGCGCTCGATGTTGACCGCGTCGAACTCGGGGCAGGCCCAGCGCTCCCACGGCCCAGCGGCGAGGCGGCGCGGGTCGCCCTGCGCGTCGACGCAGGCGCGCAGGTACTGCTGCAGCACCGCGACATCGGCGGCCGTGCCGACCGGGCCTTGACCGGGCACGATGATGTCGCCGAACTCGACGACGCGGTCGAGCGCATCGGCCCATGCCCCTGGATCTCCGTCGAAGGCCAACGGCCGAACTCCGAACGAACACATCGCCCCCGCGAACACCACGCCCGCTCCCGGCACCTGCACGACGAGGTTCTGTTCGATCTGACCGGTGGTGGGCACCGCGATGATCGCGGGCGTGAGCCATGCCGCATCGACCACGACGTGGCTGACCGCCCGGGCCGCCATGTCGTCGAACTGGTCCGCGACGTCGGGATAGAGCCGCCGGTAGCCGTCGACATTCGGCGGCTGATCGAGATGGGCACTGATCTGGCCGGTCCCGTAGACGGCCGCCAGCCGGAAACGCCCTGCTCCGCCGACATAGGGGACATGCGACGACGTCAGCACGACCCGGCGCACCGGTGGGCCGAGCGCCTCGATGGCGGCCGCCGCGGCCTCGGTGCGGGCGCCCCCGATCAACGTGTCGATGACCGTCACGCCGTCGGCTTCGACGACGATCCCGGCGTTGGTGACCCCTCGGCCCAACGGCTGGCCGAGCCACACCGACAGCCCGGTCGCCACGTTCTGCAACACCGCATTCTCCTCGCGCCGGGGTATCGGGCTCCCAGTTTGGCGGGTCGGACGGCCCGTTGTCGGGCCCATCGTTGTGTGACGGCGCGGTAACGCGTATATTTCAAGCGGATTGCAGAACGGTCACGCTACGTGGTTCCCCAGGAGGCAACTCCGCCACGCTGCGTAATCGAATGGCAACACCGCTTGCAGGGCCCGCACAGTCCTCGTGAGCAACATGGGCAACGAGATCGGGAGAGCGAGGAAAGCGAGTGGTGCTTTCGGCAGTCAGTCGAGCGCGGCGCACGTCTTCCTCCGACGTCTTCTGGTCGGTTGAGCGAGCCGACCGAGTGCGCCTCGTGGCCGAACTCGTGTCGGTCGCGTCGCCGACCGTCGTGTTCACTCGAAGCTCCGCCGACGCGACTCGAATCGCCGGTGAGCTGTCGCGCCACGGGGTTCCCGCGGCGGCCATCGAACAGCGCGACTTCAACGCCGATCGAGTGCGCGCTCGTGTCGTCACCGATGATTCCGGATTCACCAGTCCCGTCGGTAGTGCGCAACTGCTCGTGCACTTCGATCCCGCGACCAACGCCCGGCGCTATCGCCGTCGATTCGAACAAGTGGCAAACCCGTCGGCGATCGTCGTCACGTTGGTCGTGCCCGAGCGCATCGACGAGACCACACAGTTGTTGACACGCCTCGACGGCGGAGGCGCGATTACGTCGCCTGATGTCAGTGTGATCCGCACTCGCCGCCGCACTGGCGCGTCGGCCGATGGCGACAGTCCCGTCGAGCGGGCGCGCACCTTCATTCAGCAGCGCGGCGCATCGACCAAGTACCGCACGTCGCGGTTGGGGCGCTTCGTCATCGCCAGGGTTCGCGACCTCACAACGTGGTTGCGATCCCGCCGTCAATCGCAATAACAGAGCCCGTCACATACGAGCCGGCGTGCGACGCGAGGAAGATTGCTGCGCCGGCGATGTCGTCGCCCCGTCCGATGCGCGACAGCGGCGACATCGACGCCAGTTGATCGCCCATTCGCTCGAGCGTCTGTTTCATCATTCGGCTCTCGAACGGACCCGGTGCCAGTGCGTTGACCGTGATGTGCAGCGGGCCCAGTCGCTTCGCCAGCACCGGCGTCAAATGATGAACCGCCGCCTTGCTCGCGGCATAGGCATAAACCTCGAGTGACTGCTCGGGCACGTGCAAGCCGTGAATCGAACCGATGTTGATGACCCGCGCCGGATCATCGGCGGTGCCGGCCGCGGTCAACGCGGGAGTGAGGAGCTTGGTCAAGTTGAACGCGCCGCGCACGTTGAGATTCATGACGCGATCCCACGCGGCGTCGGGATACTCCGCGAACGGCGCGCCCCAGTTCGCTCCTGAATTGTTGACGAGGATCGACAACGACGACTCTCGCTCGAGATACGCGTTCACGAGTGAAACGCATCCTTTTTCGGTCGCGAGATCTGCCGCGAGAGCGTGGCACGCGCCGTATTCGGATAGCTCAAGCGCGGTCTGCTCACACTGATCGAGTTTGCGCGACGCGATGTAGACGGTGGCCCCCGCCTCGATGAGGCCTTGCGCGATCATGCGCCCGATGCCTTGGCCTCCACCAGTGACGAGCGCCGTTTTGCCGTCGAGGCTAAAAAGCCGATGCAGCGCATCAGTCACAGCTGAACCTCCATTCGTAGGTGCCGTGAGAGGTCACCGATGAGATCCACCAGTGTGTAGTCGCGAAAACTCCATTGCCAACCATCGGCGACGCGCTCGAAGGTGTCGTGGTAGCGACCCGCAATGATCGGCTGCAGGGGGAAGCCTTCGAGTTGCTGGAACACGGTGTAGTACGAACGGCAAGTCGCCACGCCGCCCGCCTCGTCGACCTCGATGTTCGCGTTGGTGATGACGTGCTTGGTGCGCGGTGTCCCGTCGGCGTGGAGGATGACGTTGTCCTGCCACACTTTCAACAATGCCTCCGAATCGATCAGGGTTGCACCGGCCGGACCGACCCCGACCTTGATCTGAGCGCGGGCGAAGAGGCGGGCGGCGCGGTCGAGGTCACCGGTGTCGATGCACTCGGCGTAGGTCGCGAGCAGGTTGGTGATGGCGACTGCGGCGGTGGGCGTGTCGACGGGCATGGGAGCCTCCGTTCGGGCGATGGCCCCGGAGGTTAGTGCGACTGGTATCGTCGCTCGCCGTGCTCGCATCGTTTCCCAGTCCATCGAGCAACGCCATCCACATTGGCGATCTGCAACTGCGCGCCTACGGACTGATGATCGCGCTCGGCGTCTTCGCCGCAGTGTGGTTGAGCCAAAAGCGCTGCCCGGCGCGCAACATCGATCCGATGGCTATCCAGAATCTGGCGTTGCGGGCCGTGCCGGCGGGGCTCATCGGTTCCCGCGTGTATCACGTGCTGACCGATTGGCGGGCGTTCGAAGGACGTTGGCTCGACGTCTTCAAGATCTGGCAGGGCGGCCTCGGCATTCCGGGCGGTTTGTTGGCGGGTGTGGTCACCGGCGTGCTCTACGCGAAGCGCATGCGGATACACACCGGCGATCTGCTCGACGTCGTCGCCCCTGCGCTGCCGCTCGCGCAGGCAATCGGCCGTATCGGCAACTGGTTCAACCAAGAGCTCTTCGGCCGGCCGTCGTCGTTGCCGTGGGCGGTTCGCATCGACCCCGAGCATCGACCGGCGCGCTACGCGGCAGATACCGCATTCCAACCGACGTTCCTCTACGAAATGTTGTGGAACATCGCGCTCGCGTTGTTTCTGCTGTGGCTCGATCGCAAGAAGATCGTGCCTCGCGGCCGTCTGCTGGCCGTGTACGTCATCGGCTACGGCGTCGGCCGCCTGTGGATCGAGTTGCTGCGCGTCGATCCGGCCGGTCATCTGTTGGGCGTACGCGTCAATGTGTGGGTCAGCTTGCTCGCGGTCGTCGGTGGCACCGCGTGGCTGTTGATGCCACGCCGCCCGCGCGCGCAGGCCGAGAGCGAACCGCACGATGTAGACGACGACGCCGATGACGAAGATCTCGCCGATGACGAAGATCTCGCCGACGACGAACTCGACCTCGAGCCCGAAGCCGAGGCCGAGATCAGCGAGTGAGTGCCGCCGCGAATCGGGCGATGTACGAGCGTCCGTCGATGGTCTGGCGCATGCGGTTCAACGGATGATGCGGCGAGAGGTCGCGCGCGGAAACCCGTGGGGGGAACCGCAACAGCTCGCGCATGTCGAATGAGATCGAGTAGAGCACCAATCGTGCGCCCAGTCGCGGGACCTCGAAGAGCGCGGGATAGGCCTGCGCCAGCCATCCTGGGACGTTGCGGTAATCGCGCGGATCAGCCAGTCGTTCGTACGCGGGTGCGACGTGTAAGAAGGGCAACGCACAACAGCGCAACAAGATGTCGAGATCGACGTCGGGCGGTGCGCCGTGCGCCCACTCATAATCGAGCATGGTGAGCTTGCGTCCGTCCCACAGGATGTTCTCGAAGGTCAGATCACCGTGGACCAATGTCGTGTCGTTGAACGGCTCGAGTGCTTGTGCTTGCTCGTGCACGAGTAACGACACATCGGACATGAGCGTGGTATCGACATGGGGGAGACGCCGTGCGTCTTCGATGGCGCGCATCAACGGTTCGGCGGCGTTTGCCGCGCCGGCACGAAGAAGCTGAGGCGCTTCGATCGCGGGCAACTCCTGCGGTGTGCGCGTGTGATGGAGCAACTGCAGTTGGTGCGAGAGTTGCGTGACCGCGTTCTGCCGGGCGCTGTCGCTCATCGATGCCCAGCAGTGCGCGAGCGGACGACCGGGAATGCGTTCGAGTATCAAGTAGTCGGCGCCGACCTCACCGCCGTACGCGACGATCGGTGGATACCTGAGTTCGGCCGGTAGATGTCGTGAGAGAAATGCCTCGCGCCGCAACCGTCCGTCGCCGGCTTTGTTGAAACGCACTGCATGCGTTTCGGTGAGCCACACTTCATTGGTCACGCTGCATGCCAACTCGAATTTCGACGCGTCGAGTCCAACGCTCATCAGCGTTTTACGGGCCTTCAGCTCGGAGAGTTTGGGCATCTCATAGATTCTTCATACGACGGGTTTTCACAAGATGACATGATGTTCGTCATCACTATGCCCACTATTGATGGCAAAGGAGACGCGTGTCCGGCCAGAGTCGAAATACATTCGTCGGGCTTAGGTCGCACGCCCTATCCATCGTCACGAACTGCCCTGAGATGACACCGTTACTGCGACAATATTGCGTCGCTGAGGCGGGGCCACTCGATCGTGGCCCATTCGCCGAACTCTCGGTTGGTGAGCGCGATGACGCTGCGGCGAGCCGAGGGATCAATCCACAAGAACGTGCCGCTGCGGCCGAAATGCCCGTAGGTGCCCGCGGAGTTGAGCGATCCGGTCCAGTGCGGTGACTTGCCGTTGCGGATTTCGGGCCCGAGTCCCCAGCTGTTGTCGTCCTGGCGGCCGAAGCCGGGAAGAATGCCGCTGAGCCCAGGGTGATGCGGCGTCACCATGCGTTCGTGGGTGGTGCTCGATATCAGTCGCGGTGCTCGCAACTCGTGCAGCAGCATGACGAGATCGTCGATGGTCGACACCCCGCCCGACGCCGGCGAACCGCTCAACGCAGTCGAGCGCATTGCGAGCGGCGCGAACACGGCGTCGTGAAGATAGGTATCGAAAGGCATTCCGCTACGGCGAGCCACCGCGTCTGCGGCGAGCTCGTAGCCGGCATTCGAATAGATGCGTCGGTGCGCGGCGGTCGCAAGCCAGCGTGCCGGCGCGTCGGGTGCGAGACCCGACGAGTGCGACAACAGATCATCGAGGCGAAGTGGCGAGAGCTCGGGCCGCTCGAGCAACGCCGCGACATCGTCGTCGAGGGCCACCGTGCCTTCCTCGACGGCGATCAGCACCGCCAACGCCGTCGCGAGCTTGGTGAGCGAGGCGAGAGGGAAGCGCTGCTCGCGTGATCCAACGATCGTGACCTCGTCGTCGACGATGCTCGCGGCGGCGACGGCGTCGACCGGCCACTGGAGTACCAGGTCGATCGCGTGGGTCACGGCCCCACCGTAGCCAGCGCGCATAGGTCAAAAGGTGCGCGTCGTGGGTTGCCCCGCACGGTACGGTTGTCGTAAATGTCCGATGTTGTACATTTCCAAGGTGGAGGAGCCCGAGTCGATCGCACGTTCGCGTTCATCGACCTGTCCGGGTTCACCGCCTACACCGATGCCAACGGCGACGACGAAGCAGTAAAAGTCCTCGGCGGCTTTCGCAGCGCCGTGCGCGACATCGCGTCACGCCGCGCCGTGCGCATCGCCAAATGGTTGGGTGACGGTGCGATGTTGGTCGCGGTCGAAGCCGAGCCGGGCATCGAGGCGGTCATCGACATCGAGCGCCGCATCGAAGAGATCGGCTCACCACTGCCGCTGCGCGCCGGCTTGGCCGGTGGTCCCGTGTTGCTCTTCGAAGGCGACGACTACATCGGTGCTTCGGTCAACCTGGCGTCGCGCCTCTGCGACATGGCCCAACCGCGCGAGGTGCTCGCGCCGGCCGACCTCGTGTCGTCGCTTCTGGTCAATACCAAAGCGCTACCCATCGGCTCGCGTCACGTCAGCGGTTTCGCGCAGCCGATCGAGGTCGTGCGCCTGATCTCGGCCGACCTGCGGGTCTGAGTTCGTCAGAGCCGGCGCGTCTCGTTCAACTCGGTGACGAGTTCGTACAGCGCGAAGGCCGCGTCGTCGACGTTCGCATTCGCATCATCGCGGAGTAGTTGCACCCGGTCGCGTGACCAGCCCGCGGTCGCGCCGGCCGCCTCGACGAGTTCGTTCCACGGTGCCTCGCGCCCGAGCAGAACGGCGAGGGCGGCCCCGGTCGCGGCGCGCAATCGCGGCAATCGACCGTCTGCGCACGGATCGTCGAGCACCGCACTGAGTCGCTCGGCCTCGCGCTTACTGAGCTTCTTGCTCATGGCTGGTGGGGCGTTCGAATCATCGTGCGGATCGTTCTACATTTCTTGCCGTGGCGCGTCGAAAACGCCTGATGTGAGACCGAGCGAACGTGCCGCCAACCTGCGTCGGGCCCGTCGCCGCACACTGTTCGCTCCGACCGTGGGCCCGCACGGCGAACCTGACCCCGAAGCCGAACCGCCTATTGCGGCCCCCTCGATTGCGTCCCCTGCGGTTGCGCGCCCCGTCGAGGCCTCGCCCTTGGTCGGGGCCCCGAGCGCTGAACTCGCCAGGGTGGACTTCGCACTCGACGAGTTCGTGGTCGACGACGACGACTACCCCGAGGTGAGCTTCGCCCAGCGCCGCGTCGCGCCGGTTGCGTCCGCGCCGGACCGGGTCGACGACATCGACGACTGGCTCGAAGAGTTCGCGGTCTCGGACGGCCTCGACGCCCTGCCCCACTGACGGGGGCCACCTTCTCTCTGCCCTACGCTCCCGTCGATGCACGACGACGCGGCCCTCGCTCGCTACGCCCGGGCCCTCTCGGCCGCCGCGGCGTCGAGCGCACTGTCCGTGATCGACACACTGGCGACGATCACCGCCATGTTGGCGAGGCGCGACGGTCTGGACGTCGTCTTCGACGACGAGCGGGCCGTGGCGCGCGACGCGACGGCGTTGCCCGCCCTGCCCGATGGAGTAGCACCGGCGATCGTGTTGGCCACGGCGCGCGAAGCGCTGCTCGCCCCTGCCAGCCGCCGGCGCAACGGCGCCCACTACACGCCGTATCGAGTGGCCCGTCGGTTGTCCGCCATTGCGCTCGATCGATTGCCCTTCACCGCCCGCACGGCAATCTGCGATCCGGCTGTCGGCGGCGGGATCTTCCTCGTGGCGGTGGCCGACGAACTCGAAGCGCGCGGCCTCGGTCGCGCCGAGGCGGTCGAGTGTCTGTGGGGCGCCGACGTCGACCCGGTCTCGGTGGCGGTGGCACGCACGGCGCTGCGCTTGTGGGCCGGTGCTGCGCCTCAGCGCGATGAGCGCGGCATCGACGGGCTCGACGAACGGGTCGCGGTCGGCGATCCGTTGCTCGGCGGCCGCGCCGTGTGGCCGGCACACGAAGGCGGCTTCGGACTCGTCATCGGCAACCCGCCGTTCTTGAACCAGTTGCAACGTGCGTCATCGAGAACGCGCACGGATGCGCAAACGCTCGTCGAACGATTTGGTGAAGCCGCGCGCGGCTATGTCGATTCGAGCGCGTTGTTCATGCTCACCGGCCTCGAACTGGTGCAGCCTGACGGTCTCGTACTTTTGATACAACCGCAATCGTGCCTGAGCGCACGCGACAGCGAGGGTGTGCGACGCGTCATCGACGCGCGGGCGACGGTCGAAGGACTGTGGTTCTCGCGCGATCGAGTCTTCGAGGCCAGCGTGCGGGTCTGCGCGCCAATAATCCGCGCCGCGCGCCGAGATGTATGCGATGTGGCCCGCTGGGTCGACCGTGAGGTTGTACCCGCGCCGTCGCTATCGCGCGTCCGCGTTCGCGACGGCGAATCGAAATGGTCATCGCTAATCGACGATCTGCTCGGTATCCCGCCAGTGACGTTGGCCGAAGGGCAGGACCTTGCCGGTATCGGTTGTCGCGCGACGTCGGGCTTTCGTGACCAGTTCTACGGATTCGTCGATGCCACGCACGAGCGCGGCGACCGTCCCGACGCGGCCATGCGTCTCGTCACGGTGGGCATGATCGATCCGCTGGGGCTCGGGTGGGGCACGCGCCCATCTCGATTCGCCCGCCGCGACTTCTGTGCGCCGGTGGTCGACCTCGACGAACTCGACGACCGCATGCGGGTGTGGGCCGACGCTCGCAACGGTCCGAAGCTGTTGGTGGCGACGCAGACGAAAGTGATCGAGGTCGCGGTCGACGAGCGCGGTGATTGCCTGCCGTTGACACCGGTGATCGAGCTGCGTCCGCCCGACGGATCGCTCTGGCGATTGGCGGCCGCGCTGACCAACCCGGTCGCGACCGCGGTGGCCTGTCGCCTCGGCGCCGGTAGCGCGCTGGCGATCGACGCGATCAAGCTCTCGGCGCGCCAATTGCTCAGCTTGCCGGTGCCCCTCGATGACGAACTCTGGGCCCGCGGCGCCGAGTTGGCCGAGGCGGCGGCGGTGGCGACCGCGACAGGTAGCGGCGACCGCGTCGCGCTGCTGCGCGAGTTGGGCGCGACGATGTGCGGCGCCTACCTCCAGCCGGTTGAGCCGCTGACCGGCTGGTGGCTGGCCCGCCTGCCGAAAGTGTCTTGACTCGCCCGCTGTCGCAGTGTTGAGTGGTGGCTACATCACGAGCGGCCTCGACGCGTGCTTGCACGCCGCCGAGGTCCGGCAACCTGGGACGGACAGCCAAGGTGCCAGCCCGCTTCGGCGGGGATGTGGGCCCTCTCCCGAGGGTCAACAAGTGTCCGCGGCGTCCTCGCCGTCGGCCGCCTGGCTCGTACGCTCATCCGTCCACCGGGGTTGTTTCACCGGGAGGAGGCGCAATGGCTACCGAAGGACGATCGACACCCGATCGTTCGCTCGGCGCGGTCCCGCGTCAGTTCCCGGTCGACGTGCCGGCCAGCGGGGCGTGGCGTCCCGGCTTGTCGGCGGGGCGGCGGCAGTTCTTCGAGTTCGCCCACGAGCATCCGTTCGCCCTCGAGGGGGGCGGTTCGCTGCGGTCGGTCACCGTCGCCTTCGAGACGTGGGGTGAACTCGACGCATCGGCGTCCAACGCCGTCCTCGTGTGTCACGCGCTGACCGGTGACTCCCATGCCGCGGGCGCGTCGGGCCCCGGCCACCCCACCGCGGGTTGGTGGGAGGACCTCATCGGCCCGGGCCGGCCGCTCGACACCGATCGCCACTTCGTGGTGTGCGCCAACGTGCTCGGCGGTTGCCAAGGCACCACAGGTCCGGCATCGATCGACCCGGTGACTGCCCGTCCGTACGCGTCGACGTTCCCCGTCGTCACGATCCGCGACATGGTCCGCGCGCAGGCGCGACTCGCCGACCACCTCGGCGTCGGCCGGTGGCTCTCGGTGATCGGCGGATCGATGGGTGGCATGCAAGTCATCGAGTGGGCGGTCATGTTCCCGCATCGTGTGCGGTCGATCGTCCCGCTCGCGAGTTGCGCGGCCGCGAGTGCATGGCAGATCGGATGGAGCGCGGTCGGTCGCACCGCGCTCGCGCTCGACCCGAAGTGGCGCAGGGGCGAGTACTACGACGCGGCCGACGGCGACGGTCCGCACGCGGGCCTCGCGGTTGCGCGCGCGATCGCACAGATCACCTATCGCAGCGACGATGTCTTCCAAGCGCGATTCGATCGCGATCGCATCGACAATATCGACGCGTTCGCGATGTGGGACCGCTTCCAGGTCGAGGGTTATCTCGACTATCACGGGCTCAAACTCGCCCGCCGCTTCGACGCCAACTCGTATCTGTTGTTGAACAAGGCGATGGACTTGCACGACATCGGCCGCGGCCGCTCCGGCATTGCCAACGCCGCGCGCCGCATCGTTGCGCCGTCGTTGAGTGTGTCGGTCTCGAGTGACACCTTGTATCACCCGCATCTCCAACGCGAGTTTCACGAACTGCTCGTCGCGCAGGGCACACCGAGCGACTATCACGTCATCGAAAGTCCCCACGGCCACGACGGGTTCTTGATCGAGTTCGATCGCCTGGCGCCGATCATCGCCGACTTCTTGAAGAGGATTGAGAAAACCGATGTCTGAACTACATCCCGAGACGCGTGCGATTCGAGCCGGCCGCGCCGACAACGAAACCGCGCTCGCGCCCATCCTCTGGGCGACGACCACGTTCGTGACGCCCACCGTCGCCGAGGGCCGGCGCATGGCCACCATCACCGGCGCAAACCGCTTCTACTCGCGCTACGGCAACCCCACGGTGCGTGGCTTCGAAGAAGCGATCGCCAGCTTGGAACACGCCGAAGATGCACGCGCATTCGCGTCGGGCATGGGCGCCATCAGCGCAGTCATCTTGGGGCTTTGTTCCAAAGGCGATCACATCGTCGCCCAGAAGCAGCTCTACGCGGGCACGCAGTTGCTACTGCTCGGTGCCTGCCCTCGGTTCGGCATCGACGTCACGTTCGTCGACGGAACCGAGCCCGGCGCGTTCGCCGCCGCCGTGCGCCCGGGCAAGACGCAGTTGGTGTTCGCCGAGACGCCGGCTAACCCCAAGCTGGCCATCGTCGATCTCGAAGAGCTCGGTGCGATCAAGGGACCGATGACCGTCGTCGATTCGACGTTCGCCACGCCGCTCGTACAGCGGCCGTTGCTCCACGGTGTCGACCTCGTGTTGCATTCCGCGACAAAGGCCATCGCCGGCCACAACGACGCGACACTGGGTGTCGTCGCGGGCAGCTCCGATTTGTTGCAGTGGTTGTGGGGCTTCGCGGTGCTGCAAGGCGCGAACGCGTCACCGTTCGACGCGATGAACGGACTGCGCGGGTTGCGCACGCTCGGTGTGCGGTTGCGTCGTCAGACCGAGCTCGCGCAGCGCCTCGCGGACGTGCTCGAAGGCCATCCGCAAGTCGACAGCGTGAGCTATCCCGGTCTCGCGTCGCATCCGCAATACGACTTGGCCAAGCGTCAGATGGAGCTCAGCGGCGGCCTCGTGACGTTCGACGTGCGCGGCGGACTCGATGCCGGCGTGCGCTTTGTCGAGTCGCTCGAGATTGCCCAGCTCGCTACCTCACTGGGTGGACCCGAGACGTTGGTGACGCATCCCGCGTCGACCACGCACGTCGGTCTGGAGCCCGAAGAGCTCGCCGACGCGGGCATCACGCCCGGCACCGTTCGCGTGTCGTGCGGGCTCGAACACCCCGATGACATCATCGACGATTTTGTCCAGGCGTTGGCGGTCGCGGCAGGCGCGAGCTGAGTGCCCGAGATCCTCGAAGTCGAGTCGTATCGTCGTCACGCCGAGGCGGTGATCGGGCTGCGCGTCATCGACGTCGACGCGCCGGACGCGTGGTATCTCAAAGGCGGTCTCACGGCCACCGTGTTGCACGATGCCGTCGTGGGTCGGGCGTTTGTCGCGGCGCGCCGCGTGGGCAAGTTGATGCTGCTCGATACCGATGGTGATGGGCCGACGGTCGGCGTGCGCTTTGGCATGACGGGCCGCCTCATCGTCGACGGCCGCGCCGCCATCGATCGTCTCGAATACGGCAGCTCGCGGCTCGAAGTGTCATGGCAACGGGTGCAGTTTCGCTTCGCGGGGGAGCGGGCGATGGCGGTCATCGACCCTCGCCGGCTCGGTGGCGTCGAGCTCGATCCTGATGAGGCCGCGCTCGGGCCCGACGCGCTGTCACTGACGAAGGCGAAGTTCATGGCGGCCATGGCCGGCGCGCATGGTCCGATCAAGGCGCGGCTCATGGACCAGGGCCGGCTCGCCGGTCTCGGCAATCTGCTCACCGACGAGGCGCTCTGGCGAGCCCGCATCGACCCTGCGCGCGATGCATCCGAACTCGACGCAGGGGAGTACGCCGCGCTGCTCCGTTCGATTCGCCAGACGGTGCGAGTGCTGGGTGAGCGCGGCGGTTCGCATACGGGCGACCTCCAACCGGCGAGGGCACGCGGTACGTCGTGCCCCCGGTGCGGCGGTCCGCTCGAGCGGCGCACGATCGGGGGCCGCACCACGTTCAGTTGCCCCCGCTGCCAGCGGTGACGGGACGAACGTCTCGGCGCGCTGCCCCCGGATCGGCAAAATCGGCGACTACCATCTATCGGTCAGTCAGATGAGGATCCTGTGAGTCGGCGGCCGTCACAATCGAAGACACGAGCGCGGGCAGGGTTCGCCTTCGCTCTGGTGGTGCTCGCCTGTTTCTTCGCGGCCCCTGCGTTCGCCCAGGTGGTCAATCCGCCGCCGCCGCCGCCGATCGACGTGCTGCCGTCGTCCACGACGAGGCCTGCGACCACCACGACGCTGGCGCCGACGACGACCGAGCCGCCGGCCACTACCGAAGAAACGACCACCACGGTGCGCCGCACCACGATTACGACGACGAGGGCTGCCGCAACGACGGTCCCCACTACCGTCGCTCCGCAGTTGGTGGTGGCGTCGAGCACGACGATCTTGCGTGCGCCGAGCGCGGTCGTGAGTGCGCCGACGACAACCATCGACAAAGTGATCAACTCGTCGGCCGGTTCCAAGGTGCGATCGGCGGTGCGTTCCCTCGAGATCATCGCGGGCGCGACGGCAGTGCTCACGTTGCTGTATTGGTGGAACACGCGTCCGCGCCGTCGGGTGAAGGTCGCCGAACGCAAAGCCCAGCAGCGCGAAGCGTTGACGCAAGAGGCGCGCGAGATCTATGCGACGGCCGTTGCCGGTACGTCGGTGTTCGCCGATGCCGACGCGCCGACGGGCGAGTTGGTTGTCGCCAACGGCAGTCGTGGTGATGCGCCGTCGCGCGACGATCTGCCGCTCGCCGCCCGTTTGCCGCGCGCCATGTCGGGCACGGGTGCCGTCGCGCAGTCGCCGGCCGAGTTGACCGAGGGCGTTCCATTCGTTGCCGCCGAGCCGACCAAAGGCAGCGTCGAAGCTGCGCCGCGGCGGCCCAATCCTCGCCCCGCACCACGACGCAACCGGGCGATGCGCAGTCGACAGTCACCGACCGGTGATGCGATCGTCAAGGATGACGGTTGACGGAACTCGGTCACGAGAGGATGAACGATGGCTGATTCACTCGATCTCGAGGCGTTCATCGATCGGTTCCGGCGTCGCGCCGACGCGGTGAAGAGTCGTCCGCTGCCGCCGGTCGCCGGTGAAGAGCGAGCGCATTTCATCCATCAAGCGCAACTCGACTTTCAGGATTTCGCGATCATCGCGGACGCCGAAGCGACGCTCGACAACGGCGTGCTCTTGTTGCGGGTTGACTTGCGACCCAAGAGTTGACGACGCGCCGTAAATAGCACTGCGTGTCGGCCGATCACGTAAAGTGAACGAAAGCTCCCTGAGCCCCGACTGGGAGGTCGATTCTTCATGCCTACTGACGATCCGGACGTTGACAAGGGTGTAGACGACCCCTTTGGTCCGTCGCCGTTTCGCGCAAATCCGTTGATCGATGCGCCCGCGTCTGCCGCGCCTCCGCCGCCTCCGCCACCACCGCCGCCCCCTCCACCTCCACCGCCTCCTCCCGCAGTCGCGCCGCCGCCGGTCTTCAGCGTGCCATCTCCGTCGGCGTTCGATCCTCCGGCAGGGCCGCCGGCGTTCAACGCGCCGCCGCCTCCTCCTCCTCCGTCGGCGCCCGCGCCCGCGCCGCCGATGTTCAACGCGCCACCACCTCCGGCGCCCGCGCCTGCGCCCCCCGTGTTCAGCGCGCCGCCGCCTCCGGCGTTCGATCCTCCTGCGCCTCCGGTATTCAGCCCACCTCCTCCCGTCGCCCCGTCGGCGCCGGTCTTCAATGCGCCCCCTACCGCGCCAGCACCGCCCGCGCCGGTCTTCAGCGTGCCGCCCGCGCCGCCTGCCGCACCCGCACCGGTGTTCAGCGCGCCGCCGCCTCCCGGCCCGAGCCTGAGTGCGCCGCCTCCACCGCCGCCCCCTGCGCCTGTGTTCGATCTGCCCGCTCCGTTGGATTCGGGCCCCGATAGTTGGAGCGCACCGGTCGCGCACGAGCCCGAGGGACTCGGGTTCGAACGGGCCGAGCCACCGTCGATGGGAACGATGCCCATGCCCGCGCCTGCGCCCCCGTCGAGCGGTCACGACTGGCAAACGCCGATGCCGCCGTCGGTGCCGGCAACGCCCACCATGACCGCCCCGTTGCCGAATCCGGCACCACCCATGGCCAACGTCGCGCTCGCGTCGCTGCCAGAGTCGTCACCGGTTCCCGACACGCCGCCGTCGTTCGGGGCGCCTGCCGCGCCGCCAGCACCTCCGACGTTCGACTCGCCCGCGCGACCGACGTTCGACGCACCACCGCCGCCCCCGGCGGTGTTCGATGCGCCTCCGGCGCCCACCTTCGACGCACCGGCACCGGCGTCGTTCGAAGCGCTACCGCAGTCGTCGTTCGACCCGCCAGCCGCGCCGCCGATCTTCGCTGCCCCACCGCAGTCGTCGTTCGACCCGCCACCGGCGTTCGACCCGCCTCCACCGGCACCCGTGTTCGACCCGCCGCCGGCACCGCCGTCGTTCGATGCCCCTCCCGCACCGCCGGTCTTCACCGTGCCACCGGCGCCTCCCGTTGCGCCTGTGGCTGCTATGCCTCCTCCTCCGCCCCCCGCGGCTGGGGCCGCGCCGCCTCCACCGCCGCCTGCCGCAGTGTCAACAGGGCCGGCGGATCCCCACGGGCTCGTGCAGCACGTCGCCGCGCTCGGCATGTTCTCGAGGCGATCGGGCAAGGCCGCGATCTTGTTGATCGCCAGCCATCTCGAGCCCGGTGAGCAGGTCGAGGTGTTGGTGTCGGGCCGCTTCCGTGGCGAAGACGGCGCGGCCGCAGTGACCCAGGCGCGGGTCATCATGGCCAATGATCGTGAGTGGAAGCCCGATCTTTTGAGCATCTCGTTCACGCCCGGCCTCGCGGTGCAGGGTTGGCAAGATGACAAGACGGCCTCGCTCGTGTTCCAACACGACGGCACCGCGAGCACGATCGACCAGATCGGCGAACGTGAGATGGCCCAGCGCATGGCGGCAGTCGTGCGGTCAAAGGCGGCCGGCGCGGGGTAGATCCAAAGATTGGTTGTCCTGGCGCGGGCTCGCATCGGTATGATGCGAAGCTGGCTAACCGGCCATGCGGAAGTAGCTCAGTTGGTAGAGCATCACCTTGCCAAGGTGAGGGTCGCGGGTTCAAGTCCCGTCTTCCGCTCCAAAAAGACCTGGTCAGAGCAGTTTGAGCAGGGCCTCGGGCGAAGCACCGGTGGGTTTCCAACATTCCTGCCAACACAACGGGCAGTGGCTGGTCGTTGGATCGTGTATATCGCGGTCTTCGTGTTCCATGCCCCTGAAAAGCGCGTACGACGGCGCACACGCGACACGAAGATGAAAATTTCCGTGGCGATGACCGGGTCGATGATCTCCCACCCCGACCATCACGGTGAACATTTGCGGCTGGATGTGAAATCTGGCGGTGCGCTTTGCGTGAGGTCGTTGCCCCGAGGCCGTAGGTTGCGACAGACCGATTGCGGGAAATCGCTGATGTTGTCGGTCACGATGACTTGCGCGCCGCATTGAAGTGCAGCGGCGACGACGTGGCGGTCGTCGGGATCGGGCAGCTCGATGGATCTCGATGAGGCTTTCGTGTCCGGCGACGCCGAAGCTCTACCAACTGACGTTCGGGGTCGTCGTCGGCGCCGAAAACCATCTGGCGCAATAGCTCGAAGATGGTGTTGAGACGGGACTCGGTACCGACGAAGTCACGCGATCTCAGATCGTGGATCCAGAGAATCGCCTTCTCGGCGGCGGGCGTGAGGTCGTAGCGCGCTTCTTCTGAGCCCGACCGGTAGAACTTGCGCAGCCAGCCCTGATCGGACGACGCCCAGTCGTCCAGGTAGGCCGCTGCCGCCTTTGGATATGTGTCCTCGCCGAGTCGTTGGTTGAGGGCAAACAACTCATCGTCGAGTTCAGCGATGAGTGCCGACGCGGCGATGTCACTGTCATTGGCGTCGACGAATACCCGACCCGCGAAGCTGAGCACCAGGGCCGCATTCTTGGCGCGTAGCAGCCTCCACGTGGGGTGATTGCTCTGCAGGTGCACGATTTCGTCGTAGTTCACTCGCCGTAAGCGTACGCAAGCTCTGTGACGGCGTTTTGGTCGACCGAGGAACCAGTCGACTCTTCCGACCGTCCGCGTCGAGAACGATTCCTGTGTGTCGGGCTACCGGAACTCAACCACAATGATAGTGTTGTGGTGTGCTTTCAGCGTTCGATCCGGAGAGTGGGCGTCTGCCGCCGGGTGAGCATGTTGCGTCGTGGGACGAGGTGGTCGATCGGTTCGGATGGACCGAACGTCGCCGACGCCTGCTCGATGGTCTCGCCGAGGCAATCGAACTTCTCGGCGAGGCAGGCTGCCGGAAGGTGTGGTTGAACGGCAGCTTCGTCACTTCCAAGGATGAGCCCGGCGACTTCGATGCCTGCTGGGACAGCGAGGGCGTCGATCTCGACGCCCTCGATCCCGTGCTGTTGGATCTGTCCGATCATCGAGCCGCGCAGAAAGCACGGTTCGGCGGGGAGCTGTTCCCCAACGTGACCGAGTCGCAGTCGGGTCTGTCGTTCGCCGAGTTCTTCCAGAACGAACGCGACACCAGTCGTAAAGGGATAGTTGTCATCCACCTCTCGAAAGGAGACTCATCATGATCACCAACGAAGTGCAGTACCGGGCCACCAAGGCGCACCTCGACCGCTTCGAGGAGGCCGCCGCGAACATCGAGGCCCGCCCCGGCACGCGCACCAAGCTCGAACGACTCGAACTCGACGCGATCCGCGCCCAGGCCGACGATCTGCGCGCCGAGTTGGTCGACTTCGACCTGCTGCGCGGCGGAACGGTGGCCGTCTTCGTGGCCGCATCGCTCGAGGACCTATCCACTGTGCTCGTGAAGGCGCGCATCGCACGCGGCTGGACGCAGCGTCAGCTTGCCGAGGCTCTCGGCATGGCGGAACAGCAGATCCAACGCTACGAATCAAACGACTACCGCTCGACCAGCCTCGCCCGCCTGTGCGACATCGCCAACGCCCTCGGTGTCACCATCGCTCAGCACGCCGAACTCAAGCCGTCGGCGGCCTGACCGCAAGATCGACAGTACCGGGCCTGATGGGGCTTTTAGCGGTCGCCTCGAGAAGGTCATCGACGTCGAGAGCCGGAATGGCGCGTGAAATCCAGCGTGAATTCTCGTTCGAATCAGCCGTTCAAAATTTCCAGCATCCTGCCAACACAACGTGGGTCGCTTTGAACCGCACACGACCGCAACGTTGCACAGTTTGCGGTGAGAGCGGATGTCTGCGGCTCGATGCGGTGATCCGGGCACTTTGCCAAGGTGAGGGTCGCGGGTTCAAGTCCCGTCTTCCGCTCCAAAAGCCCTGGTTAGCGACCTGGCTGAAGATTGACGTCGGGGACCTTGCCCATGATCCGCCCATGGGTTGCCCATCACTTCTAGCGTCGTCGCGGTGGTGGGATCGATGCGGCTACGCGGCCGCGACTCGTGGGAGCTGCGGGTCTATTGCGGCGTCGACGCCGCGTCGAAGCATCCCCGCTATGTGACCTGCACCGTGCACGGCACCAAACGCCACGCCCGCGCCGCGCTCGCGGAACTGGTCGACGAGCCCGACCACGCACGCACGCACAACGGCACCGTGGGGGAGTTGTTGGAACGTTGGTACGCGGCAGCGTCGCCGATGTGGGCGGCATCGACCAGACGTCAGACCCGCAGCGTCATCGACCGTCACCTTCTGCCCGGACTCGGCGCAGTTCCGTTGGCGCGTTTGACGACGACGATGATCGACGAGCTCTACGGCAACCTGCGCGGCCGCTACAGCGAACGCGAGTTGTCGCCCGGCACCGTGCGCCGCATCCACGTCGTGTTGCACCGAGCGCTCGCGCAAGCACAGCGCTGGGGATGGATCTACACGAACCCCGCCTCGCTGGCGCAGCCGCCACGTGTCGAACCAGCAGAGATCCGACCACCAACACCGCAACAAGTCACCGCGTTGCTGCAGTTCGTGCGCGACCGCGACCCCGCATTTCATTTCTATCTCCATCTGGCCGCGTGCACCGGCGCGCGACGCAGCCAACTCCTCGCACTGCGCTGGCGCGACCTAGACCTCGACGCGCACGCACTGGCCTTTCAACGCGCGCTCGTCGAGGCCGAAGGCGGCCCGGTCCTGCAACCGACGAAGAACCGACGCAGCAAACGTGTCGCCCTCGACGCCCAATCCGTGTCGCTGCTGCTCGGCCATCGAAAGCGATGTGCCGAAGCCGATATCGAGTCGTTTGTGTTTTGCACCGATGACGACGGGCGAAGGCCGTGGCACCCGAACTGGGTGACCAAGGAGTTCATTCGCTACCGCCGCAGCGCGGACATCGGCTCGTTCCGTTTGCATGACCTTTGCCATTTCATGGCCACCGCCATGCTGGCTCGCGGCGTCCGGTCGTGACGGTCTCCGAGCGTCTCGGCCACGCCCGCGCATCTACGACACTGAACGTCTATGCCCACAGTGTTCCCGGCGCTGACCGAGACGCGGCCGACGTCGTGGCGCGACTACTGCGCGATTCTGACGTGGAGTCGAGCGTGATGTCGTGACGCCGC
The DNA here is from genome assembly GCA_039915945.1 of Acidimicrobiales bacterium. Lineage (GTDB taxonomy): Bacteria > Actinomycetota > Acidimicrobiia > Acidimicrobiales > WLNW01 > DATLFA01. The sequence continues at coordinate 80,933 of JBDSMH010000101.1, forward strand.
CCCCATCACCGCGACGCAGGAAACTGCGAATGCTGCGTGACGAACCCGCCGGCGACACGATCGTTGTCATCCGCGCGACGCCGTTGAACGTCGACGCGACGATCGACGACATCGCCGAGGCCGCGACTGAATCAGCCGAGGCCTATGAAGTCACGGCCGGCGACCGCCGTGAAGTCCTCTACGGCGTCTCGGTGTTCTCGGCCCAAGATGACAACGAGACGTTGGCGATTCTCGAACGGTTTGACGCCGCCGAGAGCTACCTCATGGCACGGGTCGACTCGCTACGCCAGGCCGGCTTCGCGGTGTTCGCGACCGGCGCCCGTGCCGATCACTTCGACGTGCAACTCCTGGGCGGACGCACCGACCGCGACCAGGCAGCCTCCTCGGAAGAAATTTCGGATGCCGCGCGCCGCCTCGTCGAGATCGCCGGGCCGCTCCGGCCGAATCCGTTCTACGCTGGTGAGCAAGGAGGACCCGAGCAACGATGACTGCAGCGCCCGCGAATCCCTGGCATGTCGAACGGATCGACCTCGACGTCGTCGCCCGTCTCGCCGCGTCTCATGAGCCAGATCCCCGAGCCGTCGACACTGGCGTTGACATCATCAGCGATCCGCATCGCGTCAACGACGATGGCTACAACTGGACGCGGCTACGCCATGCTCGCAACGTCGCCGATGTCGTGCCCGGCGCCGCCGTTGTCGTCGGCTCCGCAATAGGGGAATACCTCGCAAAGGTCATCGCGTGGGACTTCGAAGTCAGCGACGACGATCCCATCGTCGTCCTCGAGTTGTTGCCGATACAGCCCAGCGAAGTCCGCCGTCTCCTAGCCCGGCGCACACCCGCCGCGTAGCCAAGTCGGCTGGCAAAGGCTGAAGTGTCGACTGCGGGTTGTTGTCGGATTGCGATCGCGGCGTGAAAGGCCCGACGAGTTGGGGTCAAACTCGTTATTGCGTGCGGCTGCCAGGCCGACTGAATCCGCGTTCTCTGATTTGTTGTCACTATCGCTAGGAACAGCGCCGCGTCGGGGCCGACGTTGCCTCAGTCGAGGTTGAGGAGCTGGCACTCGCGGGAGAGCTCGTCGAGAATTCTGGCCCGGTGCTCGTCGTCGGTGCGTTTATAGGCGAGTACGTCTTCGGCGAGGATCCGTCGCCGGTTGCCGACGCGTCGGCACGCGAGCCGTCCCGTTTCGAGTGGATCGATGAGGTAGGGCCGCGACACATTGAGTAAGTCGGCGGCCTGTTGGGTGGCCAGCTCTGCTTGTCCTCCCATCCTGGCCTCGCCTCAACGCGCACTCGTAGTATTCGCAGCAGTTCGAAATATCTGTCGGTCAGCATGACGCAGGCGCGGCGGAGATTCCAAGGAGATCCCGATTCGAGCCGCGCTGTCGGGGGACCCCGAGACTCATCACGGGTTCGGCTGCCAACAGCGCCCCTTTCGGTGGGCCGGTCGTTCAGGCGCCGGCGTCGAAGGCGTTGGCGGACTGAAATTGGACCCACACCCGATTGGCGTCGCGTCGTGTGACTTTGGCCTTGCGTGCTTCGAGTTCGTGATCGACGGCTCTTATCGAGTCGCCGGGTTGGGGATCGAAGAAGGCGTCGTCGGTGCGGGGACTCTGCGAGATCCAGCATTCGACGACGAGATCAGCGCCGATCTCGTTGGGGTCGTAGCGCAGGTCGTAGTCGAATTCGCTGTCCACGATGCTCATCGTACCGGCGGCGTCGAGGGCGCCCCGAGCGGAATTTGGCACTGGTACTCGGAAGTGGCGGCGCACGCGAACAAACGGTTCGCGCTCGGCTGCTGTTTGAACTTCCCCTCTGTTCGTGGAGGGATGCGTCAGCGCGCGTGTTTGGCTGCTTTGGTGAGTTCGTCGCGAAAGGCGCGGAATCGTTTGTATCGCTGGTCGTAAGCGGCGATCGTCGTGGCGGCGACCGGTCCGGTTGTCGCGGCGAGGGTGTGGGCGAGCGCGACGACGAGTTGGGCGACGCTGTGGTAGCGATGGCGGTCCTTGTCGCCGAGTACGGCCGCGGCGGTGGCGTCGATGAGTTCGCGGGCGGCGTCGAGGTGTTCGGGCTCGGCGTCAACGGTGGCGAGTGCCGCGAACAGGAAGGGACTCAGCGCGGGCGGATCGTCGTCGCTTCGCTTGGGTGAGCGTCCGATGCCGCGGTAGTGCTGCGCGTGGGTGTGGTCGATCGATTCGACGAGGGCTCGGGCGAGTTTGGTGGCAAGGTCGTTGGCCGGTGGGCGCGCCGACAACAGCAGTGCGCCGACGGCGGGTTCGGCACCGCCGCTGCTTCGCCTTTCGAATGCGACTCGGTCGAGCAGACTTGCGAGCCGACCGGTGAGGATGTCCACTGCCAACGAGACGCTCGGGTGGGCGTGTTCGGCGGCGGGGTGGAGATGGGCGATCGTCGCAGTGAGGTCACCGTTGGTGTCGTGGCAGAGCCACGCCAACCGAGTGAGGGTGGGCTCGTCGCCGAACGCGATCAGATCGGCCGCCGTCGAACCCGTAGCGTCGCCGTCAGTGCGTTGTAGCCGGGCGAGGCGATCCGCAAGTAGCGCCCGATCGGGCGAGGGGCCGATCGTGGCGAGTAGTTCTGCCGACGCGGCCCGCGCGTCGCCGGCCCTGTCGGCGTCTTCGAGCGCGTCGAGCCACGCTGCCGTCGCGCCGCGGCGATGGGGGTAGCTCTCGTCGCGCGCCAATCGGCCGACGGCGTCGATACCGTCGAGTCGCGCGATCAACTCGACGGAGAGTCGATGAAATTCGCGGCCATCCCACGAAGCACGAGCGCGGGCGGCCCTCTCGCATCGGGTCAGCCACGCACGTAGCACTTCGGCTTCGTCGGGCAACGGCTGTGGGCGCGCGCCGATGACTTCCTCGACGGAGGGCATCGCGATGCCGGTGAGGTGGTAGGTGTCGATGGTGTCGACCGCCTCGGCGGCCCGCTCGGCGATCGGTTTGGTCGGATCGGTAAGGATGGCCCGCAGCAAGCGTGCGAAGGCTTCGCGTTCGATGTCGTCGCTGGCGGAGACCGAATAGGCCTCGGGGTTGTCGGTCGCCTCGACGACAGCGTCGAAGAGGAGCCGATAGCCCGCGATCGCAGTGGGCCAATCGCCGGCCAGGAACCGCCCACCGACCCGGCCGTAGAGACCGTCGATGCCGTGTCGTTGTAGCGCTTCGTCGTCGTTAGCGTCGTCGAAGTCGTTTTGCCTTCTCCGCCCGCGTCGCCATCGCTGCTCTGCAAGTTCCTCCGCGGCGTCGGGAAATCCGCGGAGATACACGTCGATCTCCGAGAGAAGCGAACTCGATGCGGTCGGGTCGCTCGCGTCGAATATCGCGACGAACTCGGCGCGCTGCGAAGGTGGCAACTGTTCGAGGTGGCGTCGCAGCGCGGCTGCGACGCCGTCGGGCCCGACCCGTTCCAACGCGTGATCCAATTGCGTCAACAAAGCGGCGAGCCCAACCTTCGCCATCAGCGCCTGCTCGTGTCGCCGGCGCCCTCACGGCGCTGATCTCGAGTGAGTATGTTCACCACCGATATATCTTTGCAGCCCACGCATTCGTCGTTCACCTCTGAGCTCGGGCTTCGAGCCGACACCGACCATGATTCCATTCGTCGCGCTTGAGTCGACGCGGAGCTGAGGCGGCCAGAGAGATCACCCAAGACAAGCTCGCCCACCGATCGCAGCGAGGCGTGGAACGATTGCTTTTTCGACGGTTGTATCAACCAGTTCTGAGATCGACGCGAGGGCGGCGGGAGGGGTGAGGTCAACGCGGCGTCGTGAGCGGTCCGGGGTAGGGATGAACGATACTTGTGCTGTGTACAAGATTTGCGCGACGAAGAAGTTGCTCGATCGGGTGAAGCAGCCGATCGACGAGTCGGGGGATGAGCCCTCGACCGCGTTGGGCGACTGGTACGCGACGGCGTTGTTCTGGAAGCCGCAGGTTGCGTTGTTCGTCAACGACCGGACGCTGTTGCCGGTATTCGTCGAGCTGGCTCCGGCGGCGAAGCTCGCTCGGAGATTCCCAGATCAGCTCGGTCGCGTCCTGGAAGCGCTCCGCGTGTCCATCGAGTTCGGGTTGCAGGAGGTGGGTGCGATGAGTGAGGTGTCATACGACAAGACGCGCAATCGCAGTGTCGTCGGCAGCATGAGCGAGTTTGCCGTCATGGCCGATTGGAGGCGGATAAAGAGGGGTGCGGAGGAGCTCGTCGACCTGTCGGTTCATCTGGCAGGCACGCCGTGCGGGCCGCTGCGCAACGGACTTGGATTTCCCGATCGTGAAGTCGCGGCGCTCGTGGCCGCGGTACGCGAGCGCTGACCACACTTGCCAGGCGTCAGCGGCGAAAAGGGGCAGCGATGCGGTCGGTGGGTTCTCGCACCGTATGTCAACATGTGTTGACGTTGCGTGAGGGCCCGGTAGCATGGCAACGTGGACATCGAGGCGAGTGACCGCAAGCACGGTGTCGCGACGGGGCGATGGTTCATGCGTATCGGCATCATTGGCGAGCCTTCGCTAAGCGATTATTCATTGCATGCCGGCGCGGTCGAGGTTCTTGAAGGGATGGTGGACACCATGAGCAAGGTTTCGCGAGCGGACAAGGCGAAAGCGCTCGAGCGTTGGGCTGATGACGTGGTGCAGCCTGAGGATTTGGTGGCGGTCGATACCGCAGTACTGCGTCACCTCGCCGAGCTCGCGGAGCAGCGAGCATCGCTCGAGGATGAGCTGATCGAAGCGGTCCTCGAGGCACGCCAGTCCAATCGATCGTGGTCCGAGATCGGCGCCATGCTCGGTGTTTCGAAACAGGCAGCGCAGCGCAAGTACCGCCGAGCGGTCTCAGCCGCGTGATCTCAGTTGTCAAACGCGCTCCGCACCTCTCGACGAGCATCCGGTCGTCGCGCTCAAGTTGCCGCAGATATGAGCGAGCAAAGTGCGACGCGGTTCTCGCCCAACGCACACCCACCGGGTAAGCGAAATCAGGATTGCTATTTTTCCAACATCCTGCCAACACAACATGGGTTGTTGTGAACCGCAGGTGACCGCAACGAATCCAAATTTGCGGTGAAACCGGGCGTTTGCGCCCCAGAAACGAGAACCAATCTCATTGCCAAGGTGAGGGTCGCGGGTTCAAGTGCCGTCTTCCGCTCCAAAAAGCCCTGATAAGACGCAGTGCGGCAGCGCGTGGCTGGCATGGTGTTGCCCATCATGCCCATCATGCCCATCATGCCCATCATGCCCATCATGCCCATCATGCCCATCGTGCCCATCGGTTTCGGGCCGATGTCTTGGGTCATGCAGGGATCGATGCGACAACGCAGTGCGGGATCGTGGGAGCTACGGGTGTTCGTCGGGGTCGATCCCGAGACGAAGCGGCGCCGCTACCGCTCGGTGACGGTGCGCGGCAGTCGTGCTGACGCGCAGCGCGAGCTCGACGTCATGGTGGCGTCGACGCATTCGATCCACGATGTCGGTCTGCGTTCATCGATGAGCGAGTTGTTGGAGGCGTGGTTCGCGATCGCGTCGACAAGTTGGGCGCCCACGACGATCCGCGAGACCCGTTCGGTGCTCGACCGCTATCTCCACCCCTGTATCGGCGAGGTGGCGGTGGGGGATCTGACGCCAGCGGCGATCGACGCGATGTGCGCCTCGCTGCGTCGCGGCGGCGGCATGCGGGGTCAGCCGCTGTCGGCAGGGACTCTGGCTCGGGTACATGTCGTGTTGCGCGCCGCGCTGGGCCAAGCGCAGCGTTGGGGATGGATCTGGAACAACCCGGCGGAGCGTGCCCATCGCATCGTCAGCGTCGCCCCGGAACTCTCTCCGCCCACGCCTGCCGAAGTGCGTGTGTTGTTGGATCATGTTCACCGTCGGGACCCGGCGCTGCACACGTTCGTGGTCGTGGCCGCGTTCAGCGGCGGTCGCCGCTCGCAGCTGTTGGGCTTGCGGTGGCGCAACGTGGACTTCGACCATGGCCGTCTCTCGTTTTGCGCGGGCTGGGTGGAAGGCGCCGAAGGGCCGGTCCTCACTACGACGAAAACGAAACGACGCCACGTCGTCGACCTCGACGCGGGCAGCATCGAGGTGCTCGTCGAACACGCGCAACGCTGCCGCACTGCCAATGTCGGGGTGCTGAATCCCGATGGGTTCGTGTTCAGCGACGACACCGACGGCGCCGCGGCGTGGAAACAGAACCTGGTCACCAAAGCATTCGGACGACTACGCGGCGAAGCGGGTCTGCGCCGGTTCCGGCTTCACGATCTCCGACATTTCATGGCCACACAGATGCTCGAAGCCGGCGTGCCGCTCGCTGTCGTGTCGCGACGGTTGGATCACCGACGCGTGTCGACCACGCTTGATCGCTACGCCCACGCCGTGCCCGGCGGCGACGCAGCAGCCGCTCAAACACTCTGGCAGATCGTGCAACAAGCAAGCTGAGCCATGAGGCGCTCGGCGTCAGTGTTGGTCGTGGCCGATGACGTGTGGGCTGCCGAAGTGATGGTTCGTTCAGGCGACGGCGTCGATGGTGTTCGCGAGTTGGACCTGGACCCATACTCGGTTGGCGTCGCGTCGTGTGACTCGGGCTTTGCGCGCTTCGAGTTCGTCATCGCCGACGCGTGTCCAGTCGCCGGGTTGCGGGTCGAAGAAGGGGTCGTCGGCGCGTGGGCTTGCGAGATCCAGCATTCGACAACGAGATCAGCGCCGACCTCGTTGCGGTCGTAACGCAAGTCGTAGTCGGATACGCCGTCCATGATTGTCATTGTAGAGCGCCCGGTTTGGACGAGGCGTCGGAGACGGCGGGGCATACGAGCGCGCCAATATCACGTTGTAGTAATAGTGCGTTGGTGTTATCCTCGGTCGGTGTGGGAAGTGTTGTACACCGATCAGTTCGAGGCATGGTGGGACGAGCTGAGCGACGCGCAGCAAGATGCGCTCGACGCACGGGTACGTCTGCTCGCGGAGTTCGGTCCGAGATTGGGTCGTCCTGCGGTGGATCGCATCGCGACGTCGCGGCATCACAACATGAAAGAGCTGCGAGCGTCGAGCGACGGTACCCTGCGAGTGTTGTTCGCCTTCGATCCGTTGCGCCAAGCGATCCTGTTGATCGGCGGCGACAAGGCCGGTGACTGGAATGCGTGGTACGTACGAATGGTTCCGGTAGCCGATGACCTCCTCGATGAGTATCTCGAGGAACTCGATCAGGGCAAAGGAAGTGTGTGATGGCGAAACTGAAGAACTATCGGCAGCTGCAAGCCGGCATCGACCGCGACCCCGTCCGTCGCGCTCGAGTCGACGCAGAGCGCGCCGCCGCACTGCGTGAGCAACTCGAGTACTCGCTCGCCGAGCTGAGGCGGGCCCGCGAAATCACCCAGGAAGCGCTCGCCGAGGCCCTCGATACGACGCAGTCGGGTGTGTCGCGTCTCGAGCATCAACGCGATCTGCACCTCTCGACATTGCTGCGCTACGTGGAAGCACTCGGTGGACGAGTCGAGATCACCGCCGTGTTCGACGACGAGCGCCTGTCGATCGCACCTAACTGATCAGGCGCGCAGCGGACCGCCGGAGGTGACCCGTTGGAGCCTCTTGACGCAACGTGGACCGTTACCAACGTAGATGCGCAAACCGTTGACCGCTTGGCGTCGCAGCACACGCCCGACGCACGCGCAGCCGAACTCGGCGTCGATTTGATAGCGGACCCCCACCGAGAAGACGACGCCGGCAACATCTGGACCCGCCTACACACTGCACGCGACGTCCGCTTGGTCACGCCCGGATCCGTGGTCGTGATCGGCAGCGCACTCGGAACGTGGATTGCCAAAGTGATTGCGTGGGACTTTGAAGTGAGCGATGACGATCCGATCGTCGTCCTCGAGTTGTTGCCGATACAGCCCAGCGAAGTGCGCCGTCTCCTCGCCCGGCGCACACCCGCTGCGTAACCAACGAGGCAGGCAAAGGCTCGCGATCCAGTCTGTGCTGGCGCTGGAACTGATGCATGTCTGAGTCGCCGCTGCCACGGGCGGGTGTAGGGATGTCGTGAGCAGCCTGGGGTAGCGACGGACGATACTTGTGCTGTGTACAAGATTTGCGCGACGAAGAAGTTGCTCGATCGGGTGAAGCAGCCGATCGTGGAGTTGGGGGATCAGCCCTCGACTGTGTTGGGGAACTGGCACGCGACGGCGTTGTTCTGGAAGCCGCATGTTGCGTTGTTTGTCAACGATCGGACGTTGTTGCCGGTGTTCGTTGGTCTGGCTCCGGCGACGGCGCTCGCTCGGAGATTTCCGGATCAGCTAGGTCGCGTCCTGGAAGCGATAGGGACGCCCATCGAGTTCGTTTTGCAGGAGGTGGGTGCGATGAATGCGGTGTCATACGACAAGACGCGTGACCGCAGTGTTTTGGGCAGCATGAACGAGTTTGCCTTCATGGCCAATTGGCGCCGGAACGAGAACGGCGCCGACGATCTCGTCGCGTTGTCGGTCGATCTCGCAGGCACGCCGTGTGGGCCGCTACGAGATCGACACGGATTTCCCGATCGTGAAGTCGCCGCGATCGTTGCGGCGGTACTCGAACGCTGACCACGCGTAACAGCCCGGAGCAGGCATCAGCGCGCGTTCGAATTAATTGAACGGATTGTGGACAAGATGAAGTCTCGCGAGCGGACAAGGCGCGCGACCGAGCGTTGGGCTGATGACGTGTGACTTCAGGACTTGGTGGCGGCCGATACGTGGCTGCAATCGCCGTCGCGCGCTTTCGTCCGCAGCTGCTCGCCTCCGGCTGCCCTGGGTCGTCGTTATATTGATCATCGCATTCGTAGCGGTGCCGCAAACAGGGGGCCGATGATCGAGATCCGTCCGTTCGATGCACCGTGTGGTGCCGAGGTGCGGGGCGTGCGCTTCGACCGGCGCCTCGGCGACGACGTGCGCCTCGAGCTCCTCGCCGCGCTGGCCGCGCACAAGGTCCTGGTCCTTCGGGGCCACGAGCTGCCGGACCCGGAGGCCTTCCGCGAGTTCGGGCTGCGGCTGGGGCCGCTCCGACCGAGCGTTGCCGACCTGTCCCGCCTGCGCGACTACGAGGAGATCAACCTCGTGTCGAACACCGTGGACGCCCACGGCGTGAGCGGCACAGGCGGCACTGGGGTCATCGAATGGCACGCCGACATGAACTTCGAGGCGCCTGCGACAGACTTCATCGTGCTCGACGCCGTCGAGGTCCCGCCCGCCGGCGGGAACACCCGGTTCTGCGACCTGCACGCCGCGTACCGGTCGCTCGCCCCCGGGCTGCGGGAGCGCATCGAGCACGTTGAGGTGCGCTACTCGTTCCGGGGCGACCTCGACTACGCCAAGCTGAGCGAGGAGCACCTTGCGTCGCTGCGCACGGTCGTGCACCCGGTGGTCCAGGCCCGCTTCCCGTCCCTCGAGCGGAGCCTGTGGCCCAATGTCGGCATCTTCGACGGGATCGTGCTGGGGCTTTCACCCGAGGCGAGCGCCGAACTCCTCGCGGCGCTGTTCGCGGCGGCCACCGACGAGCGCAACGTGTTCGAGCACGAGTGGCAGGGGGGCGACTGCGCGGTCTGGTCGAACTGGTCGGTGTTCCACCGCCGGGAGCCGTTCGACCCGGACCACCGGCGGGTGATGCGCCACCTGACGGTCAGCGAGGGCGGCCCCCAGCTGCCTGCCGCCTGAGCGCCGACCGATCAAGCGTCGCCGATAGCCACCAAGGCGCAGCTCGGGTTCGGTCGGGCTGGTGGGCCCGACCGAGGCACGCCGCAGCCCGCCACGGGTGACTTTTCCAACATTTTGCCAACACAACGTGGGTTGCTTTGACCAGCAGGCGACCGCAACGCTGCACTGTTTGCGGTGAGTGCGGGCGTGTGCGGCGCCGAGCGGTGATCCCGTCCCTTTTTTTTGCCAAGGTGAGGGTCGCGGGTTCAAGTCCCGTCTTCCGCTCCAAAAAGTCCTGTTTAGGCGCATCGCGGCGACACGATTGGCGGTAGGTGTTGCCCATCTTGCCCATCTTGCCCATCTGTCTGCCCATCAAGAATCTGCCTTGGCGTGTCGATGCTTCGATCTGTGCAGGGTTCGATGCGAACTCGGTGTTGACCAAAGCGGGCGCGAAGGCAATCGACCAACCCAACGCCACCCTCAAACCAACCGTCGACGCCGCGTTCGCGAAGGTCACCGACGTCACCGGCGCCTCGCATCCACTGCCGCAAAGCCTCGTCCTGTCAATAGCAAAGCCCGCCGGACCACGTGCGTGCTTCGCTACCAACGTTTCGCGAGTGCGGCGGCCACGTTGGCCGTCGTGAGATCGGCGGAGGCTTCGGCTTGGTCCGCACGGCGCAGCATGGCGCGCATCGATGCTTCGTAGAGCGCGGCGGGGTCGGCCCATTGCGCGTTGATGTGGCCGCCGACCTCAAGGCACACGAGTCCGTGGAACTGTCCCCAGCAACTCACTGAACTACGGAGTTGGTCGGACGTGATGGCCAAATGGAAGCGATCCTGAAACTTGTGCGAGTCGACGTACGGGCCTGGAATCAAGTCCGGCCCGACTCCGGATTGCCAGGCATCCACCAGCAACGCGAGGAACGCGGCGGAGACGCGAAGAGCCGCGTCGAGCGTCGGACCGTCGGGCGGCGCTTCGTAGCCGGGGATCGGGCTGAAATACAGCAGCCGGAAAAGCTCGGGATGCTCGACAGCCCATAGGCGGTAGGCGAGAAGGGCTGCGAGCATGCGGTCTTGGTGAGATCGGTCGGAGTAGTGGGCGATCGCGTCTTCGACCTGTTGCGCCAACTCGTTGAAACCGTCGGCGATCAATGTGCTGTAGAGATCGTCGAGGCTCGCGAAATAGCTGTAGATCGCCGCCGGACTGATCGCGAGTTCGCGCGCGATGCCGCGCAGGGTTACCGCCTGTGGCCCGTCCACCGCGAGCTGCTTCAGCGCCACCGCTTTGATATCGGCAGTCAGTTCTTCGCGCAGTCGCTGGCGCCGGCTCACCGGTACGGACATGACTTCCCTCCAAGACTCGACGGTGCCATACGAGACGTCGCCGGTCAATCACCGTTCGTGAGCTGAACGATGTTGACTGAACGTCGATTGTAGTATAAACACTGTTCAATTACCGACGGATGCGTGCATCGGTCTCCGTCGTTGCCGGAAAAAAGTGGAGGTTCTCATGTTTCGTCGCATTGGATTGCTGAGCGTGCGCCGTCGTCGGCTGATCCTGGCGCTGACCGGCCTGTTCTTTGTCATAGCCGCCGTCGTCGGCGGAGGGGGCGTGTTCGGGAAGCTGAAGGGGGGCGGTTTCGACGATCCGAGTGCGGAGTCGACTCGGGCCCGTGACTACCTCGACGAACGCCTCGGTGTCGGAGACCCGAACCTCGTTCTCGTCGTCACCGCGTCCGGCGGCAGCGACAGCGCGGCTGCGGCGGCTGACGGCGCCGCGCTCACGCAGCGACTCGTCGGCGTGCGCGACGTCACGAACGTGGTGTCCTACTGGTCGCTCGGTGGCCCACCTGCGTTACGCAGCGACGACGGTGGTCGGGTGCTCGTGTTGGCCCGCATCGTCGGTGAAGACGACGACGCGATCGCGGATCGATTCGCCGAAGTGCGCGACGAGATCGGCGACACCGCGGGAAGCCTCACCATCGAGTACGGCGGCCAACTGGCTGTCTTCGACGAGATCAGCCATGTCATCGAGCGCGATCTCGCAACTGCCGAATCGATCGCGGTCCCGATCACTTTGATCCTGTTGGTTTTCGTGTTCGGCAGTGTCGTCGCCGCATCGTTGCCGCTGTTCGTCGGCGCCATCGCTGTCGTGGGTGCGTTTCTCACTTTGTACGTCCTCGGCTCGATCACCGATGTGTCGATCTTCTCGATCAACCTCACCACTGCAATGGGCCTTGGTCTCGCCATCGACTACTCGTTGTTCGTGGTCTCTCGTTTCCGAGAAGAACTCCACAAAGGCCTTGACGTCGAAGCCGCCGTCGTGCGCACAGTCGAAAGTGCTGGGCGCACCGTCGCGTTCAGCGCATTGACGGTTGCGGTCTCGCTCATGGCGCTCTTGGTGTTCCCGCTGTATTTCCTGCGGTCCTTCGCCTACGCAGGTGTCGCGGTGGTGCTGGTGGCCATGATCGCGTCGATCGTGTCGCTGCCTGCCCTGTTGGCCACACTGGGCACGAAGGTCGACGCGTGGAAGCTGATCCGCCGACCTGCTCCCCACGAAGGCAGCGGCTTCTGGCACCGCATCGCCATGTGGGTGATGCGTCGACCGATCAGTGTCGGCACCGGAGCAGCCGTATTGCTGATCGTGCTGGGCCTGCCGTTTCTCGGCGTGAACTTCGGCCTCGCCGACGACCGTGCGTTGCCGACCAGCAACCAAGCCCGCCAGACAGCGGATGTCCTGCGCACCGAGTTCACCTCCAACGAAGCAGATGCGTTCGGCATCGCCGTCCCGGAATTGATCGACGACTCGGCGCTCACAAACTACGCGACCGCCATTTCCAAACTCGAGGGAGTCGAACGTGTCGACACCCGTCTCGGATCATTTGCGGCTGGTGCGAATGTCGCGCCGGCGAACCCTTCGTCAGCGCAGTTCGACGGCGGCGACGCGGGTACCTACCTGTCGGTTGTTCCCAACCTCGAGCCCGTTTCCGACGAAGGCGAGTCGCTGATCCACGCGATCCGTGATCTCGACACCGGATTCTCTACGCTCGTCGGCGGATCATCAGCGGCGTTGGTCGACACGAAAGCGGCGATCGTCGACAAGCTGCCGCTGGCTGGGGGTTTGATCGCCGTCGCTACCTTCGTGCTGCTGTTCTTGATGTTCGGCAGCCTGCTCGTGCCGGCCAAGGCGTTGGTGTTGAACCTCTTGTCGCTAACCGCGACATTCGGCGCCATGGTGTGGGTCTTCCAGGACGGGCATCTTTCCGGGTTCTTGAACTTCACTGCTACCGGGATTCTCGATACAACAACGCCGATCCTGATGTTCTGCATCGCGTTCGGACTATCGATGGACTACGAAGTATTCCTCCTCGCCCGCATCAAGGAAGAGCATGACCGCACTGGTGACAACACCCATTCGGTAGCGATGGGCCTCGAACGAACGGGCCGCATCGTCACCGCGGCGGCGGCGCTCCTCGCCGTCACCTTCATCGCCTTCGGAACGAGCCAGGTCAGCTTCATCAAGTTGTTCGGTCTCGGACTCGCGCTCGCGGTCGTAATGGACGCCACGATCGTGCGGGGCACGCTCGTACCCGCCTTCATGCGCCTCGCCGGGGAAGCCAACTGGTGGGCGCCCGCGCCCCTGCGCCGGTTCCATCGCCGATTCGGCCTGCACGAACACGTCGAACTGTCTGACATCTCGCCAGTCGTCGAGGCCCCACTCACGGGCGCACCCGCAGCCTCTCGCTGACAATCAATGCCGCTGGTATTGCAGATCGACCGAAGAGCCGTGATCGACTTGCGCCTCAGATTCACGATCGAATTTTCGCTCGAAGCAGTGAGACTTTCCAACATTTTGCCAACACAAGGTTGGTTGCTTTGAACCGCGGGCAACCGCAGCCGTTCGGCGACGTTGCCCATGATCTTTCACCGGACCGCCAAGCGACGCCGCAGCGAAGCGGAAACTGCGATCGCAGTGGTCGACGGACTCCTTCTGTTGCGACAGGTCTCCGGCCCGACCGCGGCCAACCGAGCGGCGGCTCGATTCGGTATCCGCTGACCGACGAATGTGCCATCGGTCGATCGTGCTCGAAGCCGGCCGCCGCGGTGGGGAGCCACGGCGGACGACTCGCTCGCTCCAAGGGAGCCGAGTGTTGGCACACGAGTGTGTCGCCGCGCTGCGAGATCGCGACGACGGCGACGTCCACCCGTAATTAGCTCGCGAGGTCGGGCAGAAGTACCCGAGTGATCCCATGGATCACGCCGTTGCTCGCGTCAATGTTGAGCGCGAACACGTTGAGCCAAGGATCGCGGAAATCGGACTTGTCGACGAGACGAAGTCCATCCACGTGGAACGTTTGTCCGTTGAGCGTCTCGATGTCGCCAGCGCGGAGTACGGCCCCAGCGCGAAGTTCTCCGCCAGTGACATGGTAGAGCAACACGTCATCGAGCTTGTCGCCCAAGGCGGCGGCGAGTCCGGCGAGGACTTGCGCTTCGCTGCCGCGGATGTCGAGGTCGGCGGCGGTTCGTATGAACGCGTAGTCGTTCGGCGCGAACACCGTGAGCGGACCCGGCCCTGCGAGTGCGTCGGCGAGACCGGCAGCGATCACCGCATCACGCAGGATGTCGTAGTCCCACGGGTTGCGATCGAATGTGCCTGGGGCGCCGCTCGCGCCGACCACTACCTCGACGATGGTCTCATCGGATTGGCCCCACGCCTGAGCCGGCACCGTGGCGAAGGTCAGACCCGTTACGAAGATGGCCAGCGCGGCAACTGTTTTTCGTAGCATTGTTCCTCCATTGAATTGGTTTCATGCTCTTACGGCCGCGCCGCCGTTTCAGATGCAGCGGATTCGGACGATTTCAGAACATGAATCTTCGATCCGCGGTCGTTGCATTTCGGGGCGACGAAAGTGCGGCCGACAGGGCACGCGGGGCGGTCAAGTCGCGCCGTTCGACTTGCACCGCGCTGCCCCACCGCGTGGTTGGCGATTCGTCATCGGCGGTGCAGCGCGAACGCGATGTCTGGCCCGTTGTTGAGGGTGTGGGCGAGGCGGATCCATATCATCGCGAGGTGCTCCAGGTCGCGCGCCGCGGCGAGTGGCCCGCTGTCGATGGCGTCGAAGCCGATTTCGCGCGCGAGCGCGGCGACGGTGGCTTTGGCCCGCTCGTCGTCGCCGGCGATGAACATTGCGGGCGTGGTCCCCGGGTATGCGGGGTCGGCCATGTTGGCCGCGCCGGTGGTGTTGAAGGCCTTCACGACCAGCGCGCTGTGGACCCACTCGGCGACCAGTTGCGCGCCGGCGAGTTGGGGGAGTCCGTCGAGTTGTCGGGCGTCTGCCGCGAGTGGGTTGGTGGCGTCGATGACGACTGCGTCGCCCACGTCGATTGCACGTAGGACAGCTTCGACACTGTTCCACGGCAACGAGACGACTACGACGTCGGCTCGTCGCACCGCATCGGCCGGGGTGGTGACGTGTCCGAGCGCGGCGTGACGTGGATCGTTCGGGTCGCGTACTCCGTAGACGATGTCGTGGCCGATGGCGTTCCAGCGGGCGCCCAAAGTGGTGCCGACTCGGCCGGCGCCGATGATCGCGATGTTCATGGCGGTTTCCTCAGAGCCCGAGTGCTTCGACGACGAGCCGTGCGGCCGCGGCGCCGGAGTATTGCTGTTGACCGGTGACGAGATTGCCGTCACGTAACGCAAATGCCTTGAACGGCGAGTTCACGACGAAGTTGGTGTTAGGAATCTTGCGGGCTTCATCTTCGATCCGGAACGGTTGGATGCGCTGGCCGACGAGGTCGTCGGCGAATTGTTCCTCGCGGTTGGCGAAACCAGTCCAGGTCTTGTCGGCGACGATGAGCCGCCCGTCCGACGTGGTGGCCTTCAACAACACGCATGTCGCGTGGCACACGATCGCGGTGGGTTTGGCTGCTTCGTAGAAGGTCGAGACGAGGTGGTGCAGTGCCGCGTTGTCGACGAAGGTGTACATGGGGCCCTGCCCGCCGGCTAGAAACACCGCGTCGAAGTCGTCCACCGACACGTCGCCGAGCGCGACGGTGTTGTCGAGAAGTGCCGCGTGCGTCGGACTCCTCTTGAACCCGAGGCTCAACAGATCATGGGCTGAGTAACCGGATGGGTCTTCGGGGTCGCTGAACGCATCGGCCACGAGCGGGCCACCGTCGGGACTCGCAATCGTGATGTGGTAGCCCCGCTCGACGAACTCCCAGTAGGGATGGGTGGGCTCTGCCCACCAAAATCCGATCGGCCAGCCGGTTTGAGTTGACGTGGAGGGGTTCGATGCCACGATGAGCACTCGCTTTGGCTTATCTGGATGGAGGATGTCGATCGACGCGGCCATGTTGTAGCTCCTTTTCTGCAGGCTGGTCGCTAATAACAATACAGTAGTGTATTGTATTTCATCGGGTAGTTTGAGAGTTGTGAACGATGGGCGTGGCCGGCCACGAGACGTGGATATCGACCACCGCGTCCTCGATATCGCCCGGCGACATCTCGCCCAGCACGGGTACGAAGCGATGTCGCTGGTCGCGATCGCCGACGAGGCCGGTACGACGCGCCAGGCCCTCTACCGGCGCTGGCCGTCCAAAGCCGATCTCGCCACCGCCGCTATCGAAGCGATGGCCCGCGCCGATGAACGCCAGCCGAGCGACGACCCGTTCGCCGACCTCGTCGCCGAGCTCGAGGCGTTCCGCAACGGTGTCAGCCGACCCGACGGGCTGTCGATGGTCGGCACGATGCTCAATAGCGCAACGGACCCCGAGCTTGTTGCCCTTTACCGGCAACGCGTTGTCGCGCGTAGACGAGCGCGGTTGCGCAAGATCCTCGAGCGCGCTCGAGACAGCGGTCTACTTGACGCCGACGCCGACGCCGATCTCGACATCGCCCTGGCGATGCTCACCGGCAACTGGTACGCCCGCGCCCTAGCAGGCGACCCGCCCCCACGCCGATGGCCCTACCGAACCGCGGCACTTGTCTGGCGCGCGCTCGGCGGCCAACCGCCACCTCCATAAAGCGCCAAAGCGACCAACACGCCGAACAGACGCTGATCCGCGCGCCAGCGAGAGGTGGCAGGCAAGCGCGGGCGACGCCGAAGGTATTCACCGTCGGTTGTGTCGTAGCGGACCCAGTAACGCGACGAAGTCAGCGATGACGATCCGATCGTCGTGCTCGAGCTATTGCCGATACGACCGAGCAAAGTACAACGCGTTCTCGTACAGCGCACACCCACCGTGTGAACGAAAGTCAGGCTGAGGTTTCCAATATCTTGCCAACACAACGTGGCGAGCGACAGCCAAGGTGAGGGTCGCGGGTTCAAGTCCCGTCTTTCGCTCCAAAGTTGTTGGTCCGCGCGCGGTCGAGAACGACATAGCCCGAGCACATCCGGCGTGCCTCGTCTGAGACATTCATCGAAGCCAAGATGTCTCCTGTGATACCCAAACTTGCGTAATGTTCGCCTCGTGAACGAGGACGCCGCCGCATCGATGGGCCTGACGGCGAGTCGTGTAGTCGCCGGTGAGGACCGCTCGGGTCGTTCAGTGGCGCTATCCAGAGGTACTCCTGACGCGCTGATGAACTTCAAGGGAGTGGAGATCGCGGAGTTGTGGCGATTCGGGTCTCCCGCCACGCAGGCGACCGATGGTGGTGATGTCAGCCCCGAGGGGTGGGAACTGTGGGCGTCATCGGTGGGTGCGATGACGTGGCGCCTGGTGCGGTTCACCGAGGCCGATCCCACATTGCATCGAACGCCGACAATCGATCTTGTCCTCGTGACTGAGGGTCAAATCGACTTGGTGCTCGAGGACGGGCCGACGCGTTTGGGCGTAGGCGACAGTGCGGTCATTCAGGGCTGTTTGCACGGGTGGCAGCTCGTGGACGGAAGGCCGTGCACGATGGTCGCGACGATGATCACCGTGAATCAGGACTAGCCAGTTGCGTGGTCAGAGGCCTGACCTAGAGACCCGTTCGGCGAGGCTCGACGGGAAGAATCGCCGGTGTAGGTCCAGTTGGAATCGGCGATCCAAGTGTTACTCGGGGTGCTGGCTCCACTCAGTGCGCGGCGCTCCTGTGGATTCGAGTTGCTTGCGCATGAAGACGCGCGAAAAGTCTCCGAGCGATCGTCGGTCGTACTCGACGTATCCGATCTTCGAATAGAGCGTCAGGTTCTCCGTCATCTTCTCGTGTGTGTAGAGGTAGATGGAGCTGAATCCGGCGCGCTTGGCCTCATCCTCGGCGTGTGCGAGGAGCGCTGTGCCGAGGCCCTTCCCCCACTCGGTCGGATGGACTGCGACGTTCTCGAGGACAAAGCCTTCGTCGGTCACATCGAGAACGAGGATTCCCACGATGTTTGCGTCGCGTTCAGCGACGTGTACATCCGCATCGCGGATCACGCGGTGATAGTCATCGGTCATCGGACCCGGGACCATTCCGATGCGCGCGACATGGTGTGTATACGCGGCGTCGACGAGATCGCCTACTTGATTCGCATCGTCCGGTTGGGCAGACCTGAACGAATACGGGCCGAGGGGATTCAACGCGAACGGAGCTTGCTGAGCAGTCGCAGGATCTCGAGGTAAAGCCACACGATGGTGACGACAAGCCCGAGCGCCGCCATCCAGTCCATGTGCTTGGGCAGGCCCGCCTGGGAGCCCCGCTCGATGAAGTCGAAGTCGAGCGCCAGGTTGAACGCTGCGATGCCGGCGACGAGGACGCTGAACCCGATACCGAACAACGACGTGCTCTGCAGGAACGGCACGTTGCCGCCAACCAAGTTGATGACGAACGACACCAGGTAGAAAACCATGATGCCGACGGTGGCGCCGATGACGATGCGGCGGAACCTATCGGTGACCTTGATGATGCGGCTGCTGTAGAGAAAGAGCATCACCGCGAACACGGCCACGGTGGCGCCAGCGGCCTGCACGACGATGCCGTCGTGGTAGTTCTCGTAGGCCTTCGATATCGCGCCCACGAAGTAGCCCTCCGCAAGTGCGTAGACCGGTCCGAGGTAACGGGCGAGGTTCGGCTTGAACACGCACGCGATCACCGCGACAAAGCCGACGATCACGCCGATCATCGCGATACCGGGGAACTCGATCGGCTCACCCTGGGCGACGCTGGGCACTGCCGCCCAGCCGAATGCAGCCGAGATCAGCAGCAGCGCGAACAGCCACCCGGTGGCCGACACGACGCCGCCCACCGACATGCGCTCGGTCGTGGTCGGCCCCCGCGTCGTCGGGCCATCGTCGATTGGCGGGTGCCATCCGACCGGCGGCGGCAGCGTGGACGCGCCGCGTCCGCCGACACGGAAGTTCTTATCGGACAAGATCGGGTTGGACATCAATGCCTCCGGGTCACCCTTGACGTTACCTGTCCCGATCAATTCGAAACGCTCGGTCCACCGAACCGGCCGGGGTAGTTACCGAAAGTTGAGAGTCTGAAGTCGACGGTGATGATGAATCGCGCCACGATTGTGGCGTGGCCAGGATGGGGTGGGTCCGGTTGTTGGGGTTGGGCGACGTTGTCGATGCTTGCGGCGTGTTGCTCGGGTGGGGGCGAGGCTGTGCGTCCGAGCGAAGCCTCCACCACGACCGAGGTCGACCCCGCGCTGCGGGTGGAGTGGGCGCGCTCCACCGCATCGGCGTTACAGCAAACAATGCGGCGGCCGGCGAAGTATGAGCTGCGGTGGCGTCTCCGATTCGGTGATCGGGAGATCGTGGAAATCGAGGCGGGCACGATCGACACTGTCAAGACGCAAGGCGTTGTGAATTGGCGGGTTGAAAGCACCGACGCGGAGTTGAGCATTACCGCGTGCAACTTCCCGCAGCCCCGCTCGCGAACGACGTCTCGATGTCCGCCGCCGGTCGAATTCTGCTCCCCACCCAAGTACCGTTGGCGGGCGACGCGTCCGCGGAGATCCGGGTGAACGCCGCGGGCTCGGTCAGCAGTATCCAGGCCGACGTGACGGCGTCAGTGCGCGCCGCCGCGTCAGAGCGCGAAGAGACCAAAGCACTGGCCCAGCAGCTCACGACGTTCACCATCGAATGGCAGCTGCTCGACGACGCGCTCGGGCCCATACCGCTTCCGCCCACCAACCAACGCCGACCCGACCGGCCGGCCGACAAACGCCTCAGCATGGAACTGCGCGTCGGCGACTGCTTGAACGGAGAGGCGCAAAACGCAGAGATCCCCGTTCCCTGCGCAGACCCTCATCGGTTCGAAGTATTCGCCATTGTCGAGCTCGGCAAAGAGGGCGACCCGTATCCCGCGGCGTCAACGCCAACCCTCTCAGAGCGAATCAGCCAACTCTGCCGCACTGCCGTCGCGACCAGAGTGCGCGCCGACGCCGCTGCTGCCGGTCTGGCCTTCGTGTACTCGGTACCGAACGAGGCGGCGTGGACCGCCTTCGCCGTCGTCACGAGTGCGTGCTTGGCGAAATTCGAGAGCCCGATCTCAGGTTCAGTGCGCCGCTGAGTGCTCGGCCGCCCTACCGGGTGCGAGTGTTTGGCCATGGCGCAGTGATCGTCGTTCTCGGGCTGCGCCGACGAGAAGCCAACGCGGTCGAGAAGCCGGGCTGTTACAGCCGCCCGACCCTCACGCTGCACCAACTCAGCGCAGCTCACACCAGCGAGCTGTCGCTGATTCGGTCAGGTGTGGCCTTGTTGCACTTTGGTGCCCTCGAGCGCGACACAGAGTCCTTTCGCGGCGCGTTCGGCGATGCGCGTGAAGATCGGGCGCAGTGCGAGGTCGGCGACGCCGAGGATGCCGTTGAAGCGAAGCTGGGCGTCGTACTCCACGATGCTGCCGTCGCCGTCGGGCGTCACAACGATGCGGTCCTCGGAAGTGAACACACGGCTCCTCGCCAAGACGAGCACATGACGCGGCGGTTCGTAATCGATGGTGCGATACGTCAACACGATGTCCTTGGGCACGCCGGCAACGGTCACGTCGAATGCCGACGCGGCTCCGCCGCCGTCGCCTCTGGTCTGCGTCACGGTGCGCACACCCGGATCCCAGCGGGCGAAGTTACGGAGATCCGCCATGTACGCGAACGATTCAGCGGGCGACCACGGCGTGCGAATTCGGATTGTGTAACGAGCCATAGCAGCCTCTATTCGTGCGGCGCGAAGGGCCGCGCGGGTGGCAGGCGAGGACGCTGCGGAGGGCGGTCGGTCTCGTCGATGCCGATGCCGATCACAGGCCCCGGGCCGGAACGGTTGTCGTCCGACTCGGCGAGCTGACTGAACCAGATGCCACCGGCCATGATCGCGCCCCAAACGGTGAGCGCGAAGACAACGAATCCGACACTGAGGATGACGGTCTGGCTCATCGCCGTGCCCCGCTCTTGACCCGTGGCGCGACCTCGGCGACTGGCGCGAGGAGCAGCGTTCCCAACGAATAGATCGATGGGACCCACAAACCGACGAAGATGCCGGCGGACGTTTCATCCTTCGCGAAGTACAGCCACACCGAGAAGAGGAACGAAATGAAACCGGCAACGAGGAACGGGAGCCGCGCACGAAGCGATGGGTGGAGTCTGGACACTGGTTGCCTCCGGCAATTGGGTTTGCCCGGTACTACGTCCAGGTGCGGACTGTGGATGCACATACGTCGATGGTGTTCGCGAATTGGAACTGGCCCCGCACTCGTCGGCGTCGAGCCGCATGAGCAGGCGTCGTCCAAGCACGCGAGCATGTCCGCATGGACATAGGTGTCGGTCTCCCAATGAAGGCGCTCGAAGCAGACGAGCTGGCTGAGTTCGCGCACACGATCGAGAGCGGACCATTCGCCAGCCTCAGCCTTGGTGACCGGCTCGCGTACGAATGCCATGACGTGCTCACCGCGCTCGCGTACGTCGCAGCCATCACGTCACGGTTGCGGCTCAGCACGTCGGTGCTGTGCCTGCCGCTCTACCGAGAAGGCGTGGTGGCCAAGCAGGCGGCGTCGATCGATCGCTTGTCGAAGGGTCGGCTCAGCCTCGGCTTGGGCCTCGGTGGTCGCGAGACCGACTTCGCGGTGTCGCCCGCGCCATGGGAGGGACGCGGGGCGCGCTTCGAGGAACAGTTGGCGACGATGCAGCGCATCTGGCGCGGCGAGCCCGCGTTTCCCGGCACCAACCCGGTGGGCCCGGTTCCGTTCACTCCTGGCGGCCCCGAGGTCATCATCGGCGGGTTCGTGCCGGCGGCCCTGCGCCGGGCCGGTCGCATGGCGCATGGCCTGCGCAGCTTCGCGTTTGCTGCCGACACCGCAGTGCACCTCGAGCGCTACGCGATCGCGAAGGAGGCGTGGGACGAAGCCGGCCGGCCCGGGCGCCCCCGACTTATCGCGGCGTGCAACTTCGCGCTCGGCTCTGGTGCCCACGACGCCTTCGTGAAGCATGCCCACACCTATTACGGCTACGACAAGGCGTTGCTCGACGACGCGCTGACGAGTAACGCACCGACCTCGCCGCCGGCCATTCTCGACTTCATCGCAAAATGCGAGGCCGACGGAATCGACGAGTTGGTCTTCACCACAGTCACCGCCGACACGATGACGGCCATGCGCGAACTTGCTGACGTGATCGCGAGTCGCTGAACCTTTGTTCCCCGCACTCGTACTCCTGGCAGCGACGAGTGAGGCGCGTCAGAGGCTCGGGTCGGTCCCGCTTGATCCGTGGAGATTGAGTGGTTCCGCGCCTTCGTCGACGACGTCGATACTGACTGGCTGGTTCTGCGCGAGGTACACCGCTCGACTCACCATGTTCGACGCGGGAGGCGAGGTGAGGATGTGGAGATGCCGGCGAGCGCGACCGATGTGATGTCGTTGATGTCGGCGAGGTTTATGCCGGCCCCCAGCAGAATCAGCAGCACACCGAGCGTCGACGCCTTTGCCAGAGCATGCATGCGGGCCAGCGGGTCGGCGAAGCGGACGACGCCGACGGCCGAGATCAGGACCAACACCGCCCCGGCGAGCGCAAGCAGATCGCCGAGGCGTATCGGCGGCGAAGTATTGCCACGCGTACACGAGCGTCAACACACCGATCCCGGACACGATCAATGTCATCGTGGCGGCCATGGCATCGAGGCGAAGGTCCACGGACAGACCGAGATCGCCGACCCACGCTGCGTGTTCGGCCACGAATTGATCATCGACGACGAGGCCGAGTTTCGAGCAGACCCACACAACGGAAACGGCCGGAGCGACTGCCGCGATGAGGAACGCAACGCGTCCTATCCGGCGACCGACCGCGATCAGGAACACCCCGACTATCGCGAACAGTGCAAGGGTCGCGATCAACGGATCACCCGGTTGCCTCACCGCAAGATGGCACAGCGTCAGGTACGGGTCGCCTCGGCCGTTCGAACTCGTCAGGCCTCGAGGCCTTGGCGGACGGTTCGCTCGAGGATTCCGAGCGTTGCGCGCAGAGCGGAGTCCGGCACGATCGGAAAGCGTTCCTTGAGGTCGCCGGTCACCTTCGACCAGTCGTAGTAGGAGGTGACGTTGGTGGTGCCGTGGTCGGCTGATTCGAGTCGGTATCCGTAGAAGTGCGGGACACCGATCGCTTGCCCGAGGTCCCACGCGATCTCGCGGTCGCGCTCGAAGGTGATGATGTGGATCGTCACGTCGTACTTGCCGAGTGGGAAGTCGTTGAGCGACTCCCGATCCATGTGGATGACGAACGTGTCGCCGACCTTCTCGGCCGGCTCACCGGTGTAGCTCTGCAACATCCCGGACGCGTCGATGGCCACGTGACCTGCCGGGCTGCGGACAATGTCGAATATGGCGGTGGCGGTTGCCGGGATCGGCCGGGTCACCTCGATGCGGTTGGGTAAGAAGACGGTGTCGGGCATATGTACTCCTCGTTCGACGCCCGAAACTAGCTGCCCTGGCGGCTACGCGGCGGTCGAGCGACGCCAAAGCGTTGTGCCAACATGCCTGCCATGAAGGGTGACAAAGGCACGATGGACCGGAGCAGCGCCGATCTATACGACCGTGGCGTCGCGACGTTGCTCGCGTGCTGGGAGCAGTTCGCGAGTGGGTCGAAGGACGCGACAGTGGAGCGAAAGCCGGGTGTCGCCGCCGCCGTGTTCCCGTTCGAGCCCGAGCGAGCCGTATACAACAACGCAGTGCTCGACCGTAGTCTCGAGGCATCCGAACGTCGTGCTGCGGTCGACGCTTTGGAGACGGCGTACGCGTCGGCCGGGATCGACAAATTTGCCGCGTGGGTTCATGAGAGCGACGTCGCCATGTCGCGCGAATTGCTCGGTCGCGGTTACACGCTCGCGGAGTGGACTCGTGCGATGGGTCGCTCACTCGACGACCTGGTCGACGCGCCGCGTGCGGTTGATTTGGCTGCATCCGACTTGTTCGACCACTTGCAGATCATCGGTGCACCCGAGCTACTTCGTGGCGTGGATCCGAGCGCGTTCCGTGTCGTGGTCGCTCGACTGGCGAAGGAGCGCGTCGCCACAGCGATGGCGTTCGATCATGACGGCGACTGCGGTGTGTTCAACGTGGTGACGCTCGAACCCGCGCGCCGCCAGGGCATCGCGACCGCGGTCACCCATCTGCTGCTGCACGACGCCGCGATACGCGGATGCACCACAGCAAGCCTCCAGGCCACAGAGATGGCCGTAGGCGTGTATGTCGCGGCGGGCTTCACTGATCTCGGTCGCATCCTCGAGTACGTGCCCGCCGGCGCTACAGATCAGTTTGCGAGTGACCCGCCGTAGATCTGCCAAGCAAGCACGGATTTCGCGGCGAGGCTGAGCACGAGATAGGTCTTCTCGCCGAAGGCGTAGTCGCGCCAGCGGCCGATCCCTTCGTACTGGAGCCACTGGTTGAGCCCGAAGCTGAAGAAGAACACCAGCTCCGCGAACACGATGCCGTAGACGAAACCGGGCACGGTGTCGGCACCGATGACGTTCACCCCGATTGCCACCCACGGCGCGATACCAGCGACCGTCCCGAACCAGAACGGCAGCATGGTCGTCGATGTCCGTCCGGGCGGATTCATGCGTTCCTGCAGCCAGCCGAACAGGATCATGGCGATGTTCGCTCCGGCGATGGCGACGACGGTGGTGATGTCCGTGATGCCGCTGTACGACGCGATCAGCAGCACCATGAGCGTGGCGCTGATCGAGTACTCCGCCCAGCGGAACCGGTTGATGCCTCGCCGGAGGTCGTTCTCGTAGGTGCGCCGGGCGAAGGTGGCCGTGGCGAAGTGATCGAACGCGGCCAACAGCAAGAACACCGCGATGGCCGGGCCGATCCGGACGGCGAACAGTCCCTCTGGTGTCGTCAACCGCGTGCCCGGTGGGCCTTGGGGGTAGGTAGAGGTGACGGTGATGGCGAAGTCGCTTGCCATCACGAGTATCAGCACCGCCTGAGCTACGTGCAGCGCCGTCAGGCCGAGGTTCCACCGGCGCAGATCCGCCAGGCGCGCCGTCGTGACACCGGAGGCAATGGAATCGGTGCTCGCGGCGTTCCGTCGTGGTGTCGCTGGTTCGGTCATGTGTGGCCTTCTCTTTGTTGGGTACTACGTCGCGGTGCGCACTCCGGATGCAGGCAAAGTCGACGTCGTCATCGTGGGTGCGGGGCTCGCCGGTCTCGTGTGCGCCCAGGATCTCGTCGCAGCGGGTGTCGACTGCCAGGTGCTCGAAGCGTCCGATGGCGTGGGTGGCCGCGTGCGTACGGACAGCGTCGATGGATTTCTGCTCGATCGTGGCTTCCAGATCGTGCTCACCGGCTATCCGCAGATGCAGAAGCGCTTCGACGCGGATGCGCTCGACCTTTGCCTGTTCGAACCGGGCGCGCTGGTGCGCGTCCGCGGAAACTTTCACCGGGTCGGCGATCCGTTGCGTCGCCCCCTTCAGATCCCACGAACCCTGGTCGCGCCGATCGGCACCATTGCGGACAAGGCCCGCCTGGCGCGGATGATCATCGACGTGCGCCGGCACGATGTTCGCGAGTTGATTCGACGGCCGGATACGACGACCGCGGAGCGATTGGCGAACGCAGGGTTCTCGAGCAGGATGATCGAGTCGTTCTGGCGGCCGCTATTCGCAGGCATCCAACTCGATCCGCAACTCGAGGTGTCGAGCCGGCGCTTCGACGTGATACTCCGCATGCTGTCGATCGGTGCCACGGGCGTGCCGCGGCTCGGGATGGGCGCGTTGGCCGAGCAACTCGAGTCGACGTTGCCCGACGATACGGTGCGACTCGGCGCGCGGGTCGCGCGAGTCGACGAATCGGGAGTTTTGCTCGACGACGGCGAGCGCTTCGCGGCGCGGGTCGTCGTCGTCGCCACCGAAGGCCCTTCGGCGCATCGGTTGCTCGGCGCGCGCGTGCCGGATCCCGGATCGCGAGCGGTTGCGTGCTGCTGGTTCGCGGCGTACGGCGCACCGCTGCCGGGCAGGACGCTCATACTCGACGGCGACAACAGCGGTCCGGCGAAGAACGTCGCCGTGATGAGCGAAGTCTCCCCGTCGTACGCGCCGCCTGGCCGAGCGCTCATCGCGGCTGCGGTGCCCGGGCCCGATGCGCTCGACCCGACCATCACCGCTCGCGTACGTGACCAACTTGCTCGGTGGTTCGGTTCGACCACGTCTGATTGGGACCACCTGCGCACCGATGTCATCGCGCACGGGCAGCCCGCGCAAGGTCCACCGTTCGGCCCGAAGCAACGGGTCGCGCTGGGTGGTGGCTTGTTCGTGTGCGGCGACCACCGAGACACCGCGTCGACACAGGGCGCGATGTACAGCGGTGAGCGCGCGGCAGCCGGTGTCCTGCGTCATCTGCGCGCCGCTTCTCGGGCGGGCTAGCCGCTTGTCGATTTGGCGAACTTGCGCGTGGTCAGGATCGCGAACACCACAGTGATGCCGAGTGCCCAGGCCAATGCGATCCACGGGTCATTGCCGGCGTCGTAGCCGTTGTAGAGCGCTCGACACGCGTTCGTGAGGACGGTGAACGGGTTGTTGCGGGCGATCGGGCGGAGCCAGCCGGTCATGCGACTGACGTCGACGAAGGCCGAAGACACGAAAGTCAACGGGAACATCCATATGAATCCAGCGGAGTTGGCGGCCTCGACCGAGCCTACAGAGAGCCCGATGAGCGCCTGGATCCAGCTGAACGCGAAGCTGAACATGAACATCAACCCGGTTGCCGCAATCGCGGCCAAGAACGAGCCTTCGAACCGAAACCCGATCACGAACGCCACGGTCAGCATGACTGCGAAGGTCAAGATGTTGCGGACGACGTCGGACAGGATCCGACCGATCAGCACGGCGGACGGGTACATCGGTAGCGATCGCAGCCGGTCGATCATGCCCTTGCTCAGATCATCGGCAACGCCAACACCCGTGAACGCCGAATTGAACAGCACCGTCTGGGCGAAGATGCCGGGAATCACGTACTGCACGTAATCGAGCGGCACCTGTACCGAGCCCTTGAACACATACACGAAGAGCACGATGAACATGATCGGTTGGATCGTGGCGAACATCAGCAGTTCGGGGTTGCGGGGGATCGCCCGGAGGTGCCGAGTGGCCTCGGTCCACGAGTCTTTGATCAGCCAGCCGAATCCCGTCGGGATCTCGCGTCGGTCGACCGTGAGGTCAGACGTCGACGGTATGTCGTGAGTGGTGGTTGTCATGGCTGTGTCCTGTCGTTTGAGCGTTTGGACGCTTTCGCCTTCGTCCGTTTGCCATCCACCAACGCGACGTCGGGGACTTCCTCAGCTGCACCATGGCCGGTGAGCGCGAAGAAAACGTCGTCAAGCGTCGATTGGCGGCCGACCACGTCGACGAACGGAATATTCGCCGCGTCCAACTGCCGCACGGCGTTCGGCGTCATCCCGGACACTTTGACGACCGGAACACGGACCGTCCGAAGGGGTCCGTTCTCTTCGCGGTCGATCAGGATTTCGCCACAGGCAAGCCCGGCAAGCGCCGACATCACTTGTTGCGCCGCGTCGGACGACGAGACACTGACCTCGAGCACGTCGCCGCCAACCTGCAGCTTGAGTGCGTCGCTCGTGCCGCGAGCGATCACCCGGCCATGATCGATGACCACGATCTCGTCGGTCAGCCGATCTGCCTCGTCGAGGTACTGCGTCGTGAGCAACGTCGTCGTCCCACCGCGAGTGAGCTCGTCGATCAGTTCCCACACCGACTGCCGCGCGCGCGGGTCGAGACCAGTGGTCGGTTCATCGAGAAACAGCACCGACGGCCGAGCGATCAAGCTCATCGCGATGTCGAGGCGGCGCCGCATGCCGCCCGAGAAACCCTTGACGACGCGGTCGCCCGCCTCCGCGAGATCGAAGCGGTCGAGCAGTTCGCGGCCTCGTTCGCGAGCTTCAGGGAGCCGCATGTGAAACAGCCGACCGACGTGCTGGAGGTTCTCGAACCCCGTCAGCCGTTCGTCAACTGCTGCGTATTGTCCTGTCAGGCCGATGCGGGCCTTCGCCCGCTGCGGGTCGGCGACGACATCGATGCCGTCGACGAAGGCGCGCCCCGCATCGGGCTTGATGAGTGTGGTGAGCACGCGCACGGCTGTCGTCTTGCCCGCACCGTTCGGCCCGAGCAGTCCCACGACCTTGGCCCGATCGACGCGGAGGTCGACATCGACGAGGGCTTGCGTCTCGCCGAACGACTTGAACAGCCCTTCGGCAAGCACCGCCGACTGAGAACTGTCATCCATATACGTCATTCGCTGTCACCTGGACATCCTGGTCGTTCACTCTTGTCACCGGTCTACGCACGGTGTGACGTTGCGATATCCCGCAACTCATCGAACCTTCGACCGTAGCGGCCTAGCAGTGTCCACCAACATCATCCGCGACGCATCATGATTTTCTCACTGGATCATCTGTCACATCGTGGCGTCGAGATCGTTGGACCTTTCCACGGCGTTGGACTTGCGCCTTCTGCCTGCAGCGCGATCTCGGAGAGCAGCCACGCTCGGCATGCGGTCAACTCTGGTGAGCCGGCCGACACCGACATGCCCCCAGCCTTCGCGAGTTCTTCGCCGTCGTTGATCCTTGTCAGCCGTTCGAGCGCTGCCTTGCCGGCCCCGTGCGGGAAACGCGCATCCACATCGACGACTCGTAAGCCGTCGCCGCGCGCGTTGTGCACCGGTTCGAGCACGGGGGTGAGATCGATCTGCGGGCTCCGCCACGCGCCCGGGTCCGAGTTCTTCGACATGTCGATCATTGCGAGATCCCGTAGCAGCGCGTCGCCGTGTTCAACCGTTGCGCGCACCAGCGCGACCGGCAAGCCGTCGAAACGGACCACGAAATCATCCGCGCGACGATTGCGACGCACAGAAGCTTCGGGCTGGGGCGGCGACGCCTGGGTCTCTCCGATCTGGAACCACACCACTTTGCCGTGCTGCTCGGGGTTGGCGCCCCACCGAGTAGCGATCGCGTCGACGAGGCCTATGCCTCGGCCCGTTGCGGAGGCCACGTGGTAGTGGCGAATGCCGGGCAACACCGTTGATCCGTCGCGTACTTCGAAGCGGGCCGCGTCGGAAAAGGTGCAACAACGAAGGTCGATGTCGGTACCCGCGTGCAGTACGACATTGGTCACGAGCTCACTCACCAGCAATTGGCAGTCCTCGACGAGTCCGTCGAGGCCACCCGCGCGGAGAGCGTCGCGCGCAAACGATCGTGCCTTGGACGCACTCTTGGACTGACACGGCAGCCTGACGCGATGCTCGACGTAGGGTTTCAATGGCGCGCGCAAGCTTCGTACCCGTTGCGCTATCTCACCGCGTTGAGCCCGTGGCGCGGTTGTGCGTGAGTAGCGACTCGGTCAGGCATGTGCACTCCAGCAATCGATGCACGGGTGGACTGACGGCCACGATTTGCAGCGCGCCGCGACTGTTGCGGAGGTTGATCAGCCCCGAGAGGCCAGAGGAGTCGATGAACGTGACTTCGCTCAAATCGAGCTCGACCGTCATCGCTCGCATCACTGCTTCGACCATTATGGGCGTCGTCGTCACGTCGATTTCGCCGGTTACCTTCACGTGACCCTCGCCAACTTGGACGCTGAACGCGTTCGACTGTTCCACTGCGCGACTTCCTTTGATCTACAGTTGATGCGCCGTAGGGTCTGGGCGGGCATACGGTTTGCGGGCTGTGCAAGCTCCGATCGGCTCGTTGTGCAAAAGTTGAGGCATACCGCGGGTGCTTTACGGCCACCCTGCCTGGTCAGCAGGCGAGCTCCCGGATGCGTGCGCCCGCCGGCGTCAGAACTGGCGTAGGAAGCGCTCGGCGTCGTCGACGCGCGGCAGATTGTTGAACAGTACGTACGGGTTACGCCGTTCGACGACGAGTTCGTAGAGTCGACGAAGTTCCTGCGTCGTGTGTACGTGCCGCGCTCCGGTCGTGCCATGCAGTCGGTAATACGTCTGCTCGGGTGTCACCGTCTCGTTGACCATTGGGTCGACGACGTGAACCAGATTGAGGCTGTGGCACAACTCGCGCACCAACGCATCAGGCCACTCGCCGCGCGGCTCCCAAAGCAACCGTCCTTCAGGGCGAGCAACTGTGCTCAGAAACGTCGTCATCTGTGCGACGTTCTCCGCTGTCGGTCGAAAGCTCTTGGGACACTGAAGAAGTACGGAGGTCGCGTGCAGCAATCGTGCGCACTCGAGCGTTCGGTCCCACGCCTGCAGTACGGCCGGCGTAGACCGGAACGCGCCCACTTGCCGTCGGTGTTCGTCAGGCAGCGGTCGCTTCAGTCGGCGATACGTGGGACTGGTCGACTCATGGGTCACCAGTTGCCACGCCTTCGTCGTGAACTCGAAGTCAGCGGGCACCTCGGCTCGCCATCGCCTCAGTAGATCGGGGGCCGGCGGCTCGTAGAAGGTGTGCTGAACCTCCACGAGCGGGAATCGACGGACGTACGCAGACCTGGCGATCGTCCACCCGCACAGTCCGACGCGTACCCCGAGTCCAGGGTTGGACGCCACATTGCTCATTCCTTAAGGGAACCCCCTGTCGTGGCGACATGGTCGGCTATGTCGCGAAGTCTCCCTGCAAGATATCCAGCACTCTCGCGAGTGCAGCGCACGACCCTCGCAGGCGAAAGCTCCCGCCGGCAGCCTGGACAGTCTCACGCAGTGCGATCAGCGTCCGCAGTCCCGCCGCGTCGACGAACCGCAACTCTGATACGTCGACGATGAGGTCGCCAGTGGAAGGGGCCACGGTTGCGAGCTCCGAGGCAGTGGCGACGTCGAGTTCGCCGTCCACCAGCTGACGGCGCTAGAAGGCAATCAAGGCCCGAATGGGCGCGCAAGTGGTATGGCCCGGGTGATTGTGTGATTTCACCGTTTCGAATTGGACGAGTTGGGAATGAGTGCGCGCCGCTCCTCCCCACGGGCGCTTGCAACGAAAGGTCGACTGATGGCGAAAGCGAAGCCTCGATCCAATCCAGCGCGTACGACTCGGGATCAGCAGGGCGCGCGCGGGCGCGTCACGACGAACGAAGCGCGACAGCCGATCCTCGCTCCCAGGGTGAGCAAAGTGCCGGCGCAGGACAGCGATTTCCTGACCACGGCTCAAGGCCAGCGCCTGGCTCAGACCGACGACTCGTTGAAGGTCGGCAGTCGCGGCCCCACGCTGATGGACGACTTCCATCTGCGCGAGAAGATCACGCACTTCGATCACGAGAGGATCCCCGAGCGCGTCGTGCACGCCCGGGGTACTGCGGCGCACGGCGTGTTCGAGTCCTATGGCACCGGTGTCGATATCACCTCGGCTGACTTTTTACAGCCCGGTCGTGTAACGCCCGTGTTCACCCGCTTCTCCACGGTGGTTGGTTCACGGGGATCGGCCGACACAGTCCGCGATGTCCGCGGCTTCGCGGTGAAGTTCTACACCGACGAGGGAGTATTCGATCTCGTTGGCAACAACATCCGGTGTTCTTTATTCGGGACGGAATCAAGTTCCCCGATCTCATCCACGCGGCAAAGCCGGAACCCGACCGCGAGATACCGCAGGCACAAACTGCGCACACGACGTTCTGGGATTTCGTGTCGATGCTTCCCGAGTCGCCACACATGTTGATGTGGGCAATGTCGGACCGTGCCATTCCTCGTTCCTATCGAATGATGGAGGGGTTCGGCGTTCACACGTTTCGGCTCGTGAACTCGAGTGGCCAGACGAACTTGGTGAAGTTCCATTGGAAGCCGGTCCTCGGTGTGCATGGTCTCGTCTGGGACGAGGCGCTCACGCTGAACGGAGTGGATCCCGACTTTCACCGCCGCGATCTCTACAACGCGATCGGTGGCGGCGCGTTCCCGGAGTGGGAACTCGGCGTACAAGTCATGCCCGACAGCGAGGATCAGTACTTCAACGGCATCGACCTGCTCGATTCGACGAAGTTGGTGCCCGAGGAGCTCGTTCCGGTGCAGCCGATCGGCCGCATGACGTTGAACCGCTGCCCGGCGAACTTCTTTGCCGAAGTCGAGCAAGTCGCGTTCCACGTGGGTCATCTCGTCCGGGGCATCGAGGTAGTCGATGATCCGCTGATGCACGCTCGCATGTTCAGCTATCTCGACACGCAGCTCACGCGCCTTGGTGGACCGAACTTCTCGCAGATCCCGATCAATCGCCCACATGCACCTGTGAACGACAACTTCCGAGATGGTCTCCACCAGCATGCGGTGCATCACGGCAAGACGCCGTACCTCCCCAATGCGGTGGGCGGCGGTTGTCCTTTCCTCGCTGGTGCCGAAGACGGTGGCTACATCCACGTGCCACGGATGATCCAAGGCGCAAAGGTTCGCGAACGCGGTCCTGACGACGAGTACGCGCAGGCAACGCTGTTCTGGAACAGCATGAGCGAGCCCGAGCAGGATCACATCGTCGATGCCTACACCTTCGAACTCGGCCACGTCGAAGTACCGGCAGTGGTCGAACGCATGGTGTTGCGTCTCTCGCTGGTCGATTTGGAGCTCGCACGGCGCGTCTGTATCGGCCTCGGTTTGCCGTCGCCGACACTTCCCGATGAACCGCGGGGCGCAGCCGACGACGAAGAAAACGCGGACCGAGATCTAGCGGCAGTGCCAGACGCAACCGGGGGCCTCGAAGAGTCACCGGCGTTGGCCATGGTCACCGATAACACCTACCCGGTGGACGGACGAGTCGTGCAGATTCTCGCCAACGACGGTTGTGATCTCGCCGGCATCCGGACGTTGCAGGCAGCACTCATTGCCGCTGGCGCGGTTCCCCACGTCGTCGCCACCCACAAGGGCGTGATCGCAGGGCCGGCGCGGCGTCGCGACGAACTCCCCGTCGACCGTTCCTTCCACACAGCGAGTTCGGCCGAAGCCGATGCGATCGTAGTTGCCGCAGGCGCGGGGCTCGCGGACAACCCGGCCGTTCTCACGTGGGTGCAGAGCGCCTTTCGCCACTTCAAGCCGATCGCCGCTTGGGGCGACGGCGAGGATCTCCTCGTCAACGCGGGCATCGACGTTGTGGGGCCCGGTGTGGCAATCGCGCCGAAGGCGAACAGCAAGTTTGCCAAGGATGTCATTGCTGATCTCTCAGTGCATCGCCATTGGGAACGCGCTGCCACACACCCCACTCGTGAACCGGAACAGGCGGTCTGAAATGCCGAACGGAATTGACCTCATTCTCACCGACCATAGAACGGTGGATGCGCTGCTTGCGGAATTCGACGAGACCGGCAATGCAACGGTCATCGGTCAGGTGGTCTGCGAGTTGAAAGCGCACGACGACGCCGAACAGGCCGCGCTGTACCCGATGGTCGGAGAGATAATGGGTAACGCGGCCATGATCGAGCGCTCGTCGATCGCCCACTCTGCGGTGAAGAAACAAATCGACGCACTCACGACGCTCGAAGGCGCGCCCCTCGTCGACGCGTTCAGGGCGTTGCGCAAAATCGTGCGACAGCATGTGGCCGATGAGGAGAAGAACATTCTTCCCGCGCTCGGCGACGCCGCGACACAACAGCAACTCGAACTGCTCGGTGCTCGAATTCTGCAAGCAAAGCAACGTGTCGGCTGAGAACCAGATGGCGTCGATACCGGCTGAGCGGATGGTCAACGTCTCGGGCGTCATGGTGCCCGTACGCGACTCGGTCAATGACCATGGGCGTCCGCCTGTCGTTTTGCTGCATGGTTTGGGCATGACGAGCGACTCGTGTTGGCATGGCACGTATGGGCCGCTGGCCGAGCACCACCGAGTCGTCGCGTTCGACTTGCGTGGTCATGGCTCAGGCCTTCCGGTGGAAGACCACTTCTCATTGGAAGTATGCGCCGATGACGTGCGCACGGTTGCCGACACACTCGGCCTCGGTCGCTTCATCGCGGTTGGCTACTCGATCGGTGGGTTGATCGCGCAGACGTTGTGGCACCGCGGGCGAGAGAGCGTCAGTGGACTCGTGTTGGGCGCGACCGCGCATTTCCCGCTGACGCCGGTCGAGTGGGCGCTCAGCGCGGCACCGGTGATGGGCACCAGCTGGCGGCGCGGCTTGACCGCGCGTCCCGTTGGACCTCCCGTCGCCGCGGTCGAGTATCTGCTGCGCAGCATCTCGGACCCGGATGTTCGCGCCGACGTCGCGCGCCGGTCACAGATCGAGCCGTGGGTGCTTGGTTCGGCTCTACAGGCCGCCGCCAAGTTCGACGCTCGGCCTTGGATCGACTCGGTCGACGTCGCGACTGCAGTAGTACTCACGACTCGTGACGCAGTGATCATCCCCTGGCGCCAGCGCGCCCTTGCCAATGCGATTCCGGGAGCGACGATCCACGAAGTTCGTTCGGGTCACCTTGCGCCCATCCGCCATCCTCGTCGATTGGCGCGCGCACTCGTTGATGCGTGTGATTCGGTAGTCAGCGCAAAGGTGGCCGTATGAGCGGCGAAGCGACACCCGAATTGCTCGAGAGCGTCAAATGGACCGGCGACAACCTCGCCGACATCGAACGCTTCGTCAACGCGACCTGCACTGTGGCCGGCGATTCGGTGTTGGTGCCAAAGCTGTTTGCTGGTGACGCTGACGAGCGCCTGTGCGTGCCGTTGCACGGTTGGATCGTCCGCGTAGACGGGGAGTTGCGCGTGCTGCCGCCGCGCACCCCGATGCCAGCGGAGGAACAAACCGAAAGCGGTCCGTCGCCCGAGGTCGAGCGATTTGCCGATCATCTCGCGTTCGAAGACGGATTCGACTGAGACGTGTTCTCAGTGCGCTCTCAGTGCGCCGGCTGATCGACCACACAGGCGGTGCCTGAGCCCGAACGGTGCGGTGACGCGGGATAGAAAAGGTCGAGGTCGGTGGCGTGATCGTTGCCATCGAACGACAAGATGGCGCCGACTTTGACAAGTCGGCCATCGGCAACCAGCAATTGCAGCGCGTCCATGATTTCGAGTTCTCGGCCTTTGGGCGAGAGATGACTAGCGATGTGTCGTAGGGATGGCGCAAGGCCCTCGTCCATCACTTCGTGCACCACATCAACGAAGAACTCGAGGTCGTCAGTGTCCACTCGAGGACCGTACCGTTGTTCACTTCCGCGCCAGTTGCGACTGCGGGTGTCATACGGGTGAAGTCCGATCGCTCACAAGCCGACTCCGGCGCATGACGAGCCAGCTGTTTGCTCGTGCGCAGCCTGGGTATGACGCGGCAATGAATTCGCCAGCGAGCGCGCGCAAAGGCGCGAAGCGTGCTTCGGCCCCGAAGACCGATCGTCTCTCGACGTATCGACGAAAGCGCGATTTCGCGTCGACGCCCGAGCCCGATGGAGCGACCAGCGCGCCGTTGCCTGACGGCAACCGGTTCGTGGTTCAGCGGCACCGGGCGTCGAGCCTGCACTACGACTTGCGACTGGAAGCAGCGGGAGTGCTCCTCAGTTGGGCGGTGCCCAAAGGGCCGACGTTGGACCCTGACGTGAAGCGGTTGGCGATGCATGTCGAAGATCATCCGCTCGACTACTTCGACTTTGAGGGCGTCATCCCGCAGGGGGACTACGGCGGGGGCGATGTCATCGTGTGGGATTGGGGAACGTGGCGGCTCGCTGAAGGACTTGACCCCCTTGCGGCGGTCACGGCCGGAAGTCTTCACTTCGATCTCTTCGGAGAGAAGTTGGCCGGCCGATTCGCTCTCGTGCGGCGCGGGAAACCCGGCGACCGCGAGCAATGGCTGCTCATGCACAAACACGACGACGCGGCCGTGAAAGGGTGGAACCCCGAGGACCACCTGCGGTCGGTGAAATCAGCGCGCACCAATGATGAAGTACGTGCTGCGCCCGCGGCAACATGGTCGAGTACACAACTCTGGAACGGGGCGAGCGATGCGGAACTCGAGAGCCTCGATGCGTTGGGCAAGAGTGGTCAATGGTCGATCGGTGGTCTCGCGTTGCGGCTCACCAACCTCGACAAGGTTCTCTTTCCGGCAACCGGTGGTCACGTCGCCTACACGAAGCGCGATCTGATTCGGCACTACGCGTCAGTGGCGCCGGTCGTCTTGCCGTACGTCGCGTATCGACCGATCAATCTCCACCGATTTCCCGACGGCATCGACAAGAAGGGTTTCTGGCACAAGGCCGTACCATCACATGCCCCCGAATGGCTTCGCCGCTGGGACTACGCCGACGCCGATGAAGGCGAGACCGGTACGTATGCAGTGTTGGACTCGCCGGCGGCGCTTGCGTGGGCAGCGAACTTCGGAGCTATCGAGCTGCATCCGTGGACATCGACCGCGCGCGCTCCGCACCAACCGAGCTGGGCCATGATCGATATCGATCCCGGCGCGAAGAGCACGTTCGATGATGTGATCGTGCTCGCTCGATTGCACCGCACCGCTCTCGAGCATCTCGGCATCAAGGCGGGCGCCAAGGTCACGGGCAAGCGCGGTATCCAGATTCTGATCCCCGTGGCCGATGGCTACACGTTCGACGACACGCGGGCCTGGGTCGAGAAGCTCTCGCACCTCATCGGCAACACAGTGCCCGAGATGGTGAGTTGGGAATGGGAGGTGGCGAAACGGAAAGGTCTCACGCGGCTGGACTACACGCAGAACGCCATAAACAAGACGCTCGTGGCTGCCTTCAGCGTACGGCCGGCGCCGGGAGCGCCCGTGTCCGTGCCGATCCATTGGCACGAACTCGACGATCCCGACCTCCGGCCCGACAACTGGACGATCTCCAACATCGGGGCACGCCTGAACGAGGTCGGCGACCCGCTCGCGCCGCTGATCGGACTCCAGCAAAAACTCCCCGAACTGTGATCGGTGCCCTCGCGTAGTTTTGAGCGGGTAGACGCGCGGGTAAGAGGGCCGAGTGCGTCAACACGACCGGTGGCCGGAATCACTATTGATTGTTCGTCACGGCCAGAGCGCGGGCAATGTCGCTCGGGACTTCGCCGAGGCCAACGGCCACCCATTGATCGATATCGCACAGCGCGACATGGACGTACCTCTGTCCGAACTCGGCGAGCGCCAGTCGCGGGCCGTCGGCCTTTGGCTCGCGTCCCTCGGCCGTCGGGCACCGTCGGTCGTTTTGACGTCGCCTTACGTGCGCGCCGAGCGCACCGCGTCGCTCGCATTGGCGGCCGCGGGGCTCGACCTGCCGTCGGTTCTCGACGAACGGTTGCGAGAGCGCGAATTTGGCGTTCTCGACCGCTTGACCAAGGCGGGGATACAAGCGAAGTATCCCGAGCAGGTCGAGGCTCGCAGTCGAATCGGCAAGTTCTACCATCGTCCTCCCGGCGGCGAGAGTTGGTGCGACGTGGCGTTGCGAGTGCGCAGCGTGCTCGACAGCGTCACTCGAGAACACAGCGGCCAACGGGTGATGATCGTTGCGCATCAGGTAGTCATCATGATGTTTCGCCCGCGAGCAGCACGCCGCCTGGCGTCTCACGCGAGCCACCGACGACCACCACTTGGCCTCGAGCGTGCTTGTCGGCCGTGGACCCGACCGCCGGCAGCGGCATCTCACGCAGCAGCGGCGGCACTACTTCGAGTTCGCTCGAAAGCTGATTTCACTCGGCGCACGCGAGGCGTTGCACCAGCCATAGCGCGTCGGCGACCGCATGACCTTCGTAGTCGTTGTTGAAGTAGGCGTAGACATCGTGTCCACCGGCGAGCCAATCGCTCATCAGCGAGGCCGCCGGCTCCAGCCGACGAGGACCGTAGCGTCCGTGGTATTTCCTCTCCATCGCAGCGGGTCCGTGGAAGCGGACGTACACCCAGTCGGTGGTGCGAATCCACGGATGATCTTCGAGCAAGTCGTGGAGGCACAGCGCGGCACCGTGGCGTCGAAGCACGTCGAACACGTCGTCATCTAGCCATGAAGGGTCACGCAGTTCGACTGCCCATCGCAGCTCCGGTGCCATAGCTATGGCGACCGTCAGGAACTCGTCCAGGCGTCCGACGTTGCGCTTCCATCGAGGCGGTAATTGGACAACCGTCGGTCCAAGTGCAGGCCCCAGCCGTCGCGCTCGATCGAGATGGTTGGGTAGCCACGACGAGGCATCGATGAGCTTCATTCGATGTGATCCGAACGCGCCCAATTTCATCGAATAGACGAAGCCGGGGGGCGCCTCTGCCGCCCATCGCTCGACCGTCGAGACGTTTGGCAATCGGTAGAAGGTGGTGTTCAACTCGACTGTCTCGAAGAGCGATGCGTAGCGCGCGAACCACTTTCGCTTCGCGAGCCCGTCGGGGTATACGACACCGCGCCAATCGTCGTAAGCCCAGCCCGAACAGCCGACGTGCGCGCTCGCGGGTACGTTGACGGTCCACTGCTTCGCCATGAACGCCTTTGCCCGTCAGGACGCAGACGCAAACCATCCGTTGATATCGACGATCAGTTCTGTGAATCCGTGAGCGAAGAAGCAGATGGTTCCCACAGTGGAGACCGGCGCGATCACTGCGTTGGCGATCGTCTGTCTCTGCGAATAGTTGACCGAGGACACCTGCTCGCGCACGCCACATGCATAGACAGTGACGAAGCCCGCTTCAGACGGGTCGGTGACGGTGACGTTCAAGGACACGGCAGCAACGCCCGCCGCCGGGACAAGGCCATCAAGCCCTGTCGCGTGAACCTGCAATATGTAGTCGCCACCGAGCTTCGACTTGGGGACTACCCGCAATGCGTCGGGTTCGGTGACTCGCGTGTCCAAAAGGCGTTGCGGACTGAACCCGACGAATCCGGCTGATGTCTTGAACCAACCATTTATGTCGACAACGAGGTCGGTCTTGCTTTGCGAGTAGAAGCAAATGGTGCCCCGCGGCGAGATCGGAGCGATTACCGAGTTGGCGACGGTTTGACCTGCTACGTAGTTGACGCTCGACACGGCCGCCCGGGTCCCGCACGCGTACACAGTGATGAACCCGTCGGCAGCTGGATTCGTGACGGTCACGTTGAGCGACACCGAATCGACTCCGCTGGCGGGAACGAACCCCGCGAGATCGGTCACATTCACCTCGATCATGCCATCACTCGGGATCGGTACGTTGGCCACGGATCCCAACAGCTGATCGTTCGCGCCGACGCGCGTATCGAACAGTCGCTTGGGTCCGATCGGGGTGAACGCCTGACCGCTAGGTAGCCAGCCGTTTATATCGACGATGATGTCTGCGAGCGACGACGCGTAGAAGCACACGGTGCCGGTCGAAGAAACCGGTGTGATCACTGCGTTGGCGACTGTCTGTGCGATGCTGAAGTTGACGCTCGACACCGCCTCTCGCACGCCGCACGCGTACACGGTCAAGAAACCTGCGGCCTCGGGGTTGGTGACCGTCACGTTGAGCGACACCGCGCCTACACCGTTGGCCGGCACATAGCCGGGGAGATCGGT
Source organism: Acidimicrobiales bacterium (assembly GCA_039915945.1). Taxonomy (GTDB): domain Bacteria; phylum Actinomycetota; class Acidimicrobiia; order Acidimicrobiales; family WLNW01; genus DATLFA01. The sequence continues at coordinate 120,397 of JBDSMH010000101.1, forward strand.
GAGCTGTACCGCGAGCTCGAGGGTGCGCCCGATCTGCGCCATGGGAACGCTACGAAGTACGCCCGGTGAAAACCCGATGCGCGTGTCGAAAACGCGCTTCGGGCCCACTGTTACCACCGCCACCGGTTGTGTGGGCGTTATCGGCTGGGTTGTCGGTGGCGCGGTGGTTGTCGGCGGTCCAGTGGTTGTCGGTGACGTTGCCGAAAAGGTGACGGCGATGGTTTGTGTGGCGGTGCTGATGTTGCCGGCCGGATCCGCGACGGACGCGACTGCGACGTGGGTCCCGTACGAGAGCGTCGTCGGCGTTACGTTCCACGTGCCGTCAGGCTGCACGAGCGCGGTTCGGGTTTGGCCGGCGACGGTGACGGTCACGACCGACGCGACCGCTGCCGGTGTAGCGCCGGCGATCGTTGGCGTTTGGTCATCGGTCGACACGGAGCCGCCGCCCGCGATCGAGATACCGGGAGCGACTGTGTCGATGGTGAGTGACTGGGTTGCCGATCTGGTGTTGCCCGCGGCATCCGTAACCGAGACCACGATGGGGTGCACGCCGTCGCTCAACGCGGCGGCGTTCTCGGACCAGGTTCCGTCACCGTGCACGCTCGACGACGTCACGACGCCAGAGACCGAGAGTGTCAGCGACGCGCCCGAATCGCTGGACGATCCGCTGATCGTGGGGGAAGGATCGTTGGTCAACGCGTTCGCGCCGCCGATGATCGTTACCGACGGCGCGACGGTGTCGACAACCAACGACTGCGTCTCGCTCGCTGGGTTTCCGGCTTCGTCGACGACCGATGCGGTGACGGTCCAGGTGCCGTCGGCAACCGTCGTCGGCGTGATGTTCCATGATCCGTCTGTTTGGACAAGTGTTGTCCGAGTCTGGCCCGCGACGGTGAGCGTCACCACCGACATCGATGGGACATCGGAGGACCCGACGATCGTCGGCGTGGCATCGTTCGTCAGTCTTGTTGGTCCATCGTCGAAGCCGATGACTGGTGGCACCGTGTCGACCGTGAGCATTTGGCTGTCGGATCCGATGTTGCCCACCGCGTCGACGACCGTCGCGTTGACTGTGTAGGCGCCGTTGCTCATGGGCGCCGCGGTCACGGTCCAGGTGCCGTTGCTCTGCACCGTAGTAGTCAACGGCTGTGACCCGATCGTCACGGTGATCGACGCCGGTAGGTCGACCGATGTGTGGCCCGTGAGAACGGGAGTGTCGGTGGTGGTGATCGCCGTTGCGCCGCCGTCGAGAGTAACAACTGGCGGGGCGGAGTAGAACTGGTTGCTGTCGGTGGCGATCGCGCCGGTCCTGGCGAGCGCTCGACCGTTGAAGGTCGTGCCGGCGCCAACGCCGATCGCGGCTGCTGTCATCAGAGTGCCAGCGAAACTCGATCCGGCCCCGATTGCCCCGGCGCCGTCCACCTGCCAGAACACATTCTTCGCCTGCGCACTGTTAGTCAAAATGACCTTGGAACTGGCGGCGGTTGTCAGTGCTCCGCCTACCTGAAAAATGAACACTGCGTTCGGGTTGCCGTCGCCATTCAGTGTCACCGTGCCGGTGTTGCCAACGGCAGCTGCGTTCGTGTGCACGCCCGGATGCAACGTCAACCCGATGAGGTCTGCTGCGAGCGGGAAGTCGGTCGCCCGTCCGGCTGCCTCGGCGTACGCGCTTACAAGGCTGGCGTGCGCGGCCACGACCGCAGCGGCGCCCGACGCGTGCAAGGTGCCCCGCACCAGCCCTGGTGGGAATCCCGTGACGAGACCGGTCGGGGCGAGTACACCCAGATCGCCGCGCACAACGGTGACGTCTCCCGTGACGGTGTTGCCGACCGAGGCACCCGCCAGGATCGCGAATGGCGCCGCGGCGCCAAGATCGATCGCAGCAGGCGCTGCCGCGTCGGCGCGAGTCGGGACCACGAGCGTTACGGCGGCCAAGGTGGATACGGCAAGGACTGCGCGAAGCAGACGTGCCGTCCGAGAGGAAGCAGTCATTGAAGCTCGTTTCGGGCTGCAGGGGCATCACCACCAGCAGCACCGCCCCGCTTTGATTACCCCGAGCGGGAAACGACCTTCTGAACAAGCCACTGCGGAACGAACACGACGACGAGTCGAGCACCGTCCGGAAGCCAGCAATAGGTGGATGTCGGCACCCGTTGCCCGACTCATCGGCGCGTTGCGGTCACAACTTAGGGAATTTCTTGGAATCTCGGTTCGGCCAAGGACCGGCCCTGACGCACTAGACCGACAGTCGACTGTTAGGGGACCGTGATGCGGGTTGCGTTCATCGGGTTGGGGAACATGGGCGGCCCGATGGCCCTACGCATCCACCGCGCCGGTCACGAACTCGCTGTCCACGACCAGCGCCGTGACGTCGCGGCGGCCCTCGAGCAGGCCGGCGCACGATGGGCGGGGAGTGTCGCCGAGGTCGTCGACGGCGCCGAGGTGATCTGCCTGTCGCTGCCGGGTCCGCGACAGGTAGACGCAGTGGTCAACGGCGTCGGTGGTGTCGTGGCGCACATGAAGCCCGGCGCGGTGTTGGTCGATCACACGACCAACGGGCTCGACACCGTGTATCAAGTTGCCCATCAGTGCGCGGAAGCCGGCCTCGGGTTTCTCGACGCGCCGGTCTCGGGGGGCAGTGCCGGCGCGAACGCCGGGACTCTCGTCGCGATGGTCGGCGGAAGCAGCAATGACCTTCGTTTCGCCCGACCCGTGTTGGAGGCGTTCGCCGATCCTGTATTGCACCTCGGCGCCGTAGGCACGGGCACCGTCGCCAAGCTCGTCAACAATCAGCTGTATCTGTGCGGTGAAGTGCTGTTCCAGGAAGGCGTGGTCCTCGCGTCGAAGGCGGGTATCGATCCGTCGGTTCTCTTGGCGATGCTGGAGCGGACCGGTGTCGCCGCGACACATGTGCGAACGGGTCCTCGCATGTTGGCTCGTGAGTTCGAAGGGGATGGGTTCGCGCTCGCGTTGGCCGAAAAGGACATCGCCATGGCTCTGGCTGCCGGCCGTGAGCTCGATGTGCCGCTCTCGACAACCGGTGCCGCGCACCAACGCTTCGTCGAAGCACTCGCCGCAGGAATGGGAGCGCAGCGCTCGTTCGCCACGCTGACCATGATCGAACGTGCCGCCGGTTTCGAAGTGCCAATGGTTGCGCGACGACGTGAGGAAACTCCCGATGGACCTTGAGGGACGAACTGCATTCATCACCGGAGCGGGTGGAGGCATCGGTACGGCCGTCGCGTTGGCGCTCGCCGCGCGCGGCGTCGATGTGATCGCGGTCGATCGCGACATGGACGCCGCGGGTGCGACCGCGACGTCGGTAGGTCGAACTGGTCGTGAGGCCATAGCGGTTCGCTCGGATGTCGCGACGAATGCCGACGTGACCGCAGCGGTCGCGGTCGGGCTCGACCGCTTCGGCAAGATCGACATTTGCGTGAATGCGGTCGGTGTCGGCGGCGTCGCGCGCGTCGTTGACCACCCCGACGAATTGTGGCATCAGGTCATCTCGATCAACTTGACGAGCGCGTTCCTCGTCTGTCGAGCCGTGCTTCCGTCGATGATCGACCGGGGCCGCGGACGAATCGTGAACATCACGTCGCGCGCCGCGTATCGCAGCAGTGCCGGCACCGCGGCCTACGCGGCGTCGAAAGGCGGCCTCCTCGCGTTCTCGTGGGTACTCGCGGTCGAGGCCGGCGAGCACGGCATCATCGTGAACAACGTCGCCCCGGGAACCACGCTGACGCCGATGGTCGAAAAAGGAATCGGCGGACCCGAGGCACAACTTCGTGAAGCGGTGCAATCGGGCGTACTGATCCAGCCGCCGCGTCTCGCCGATCCGTCGGAAATCGCCGCCGCGGTCGTGTTCCTCTGTGGGCCGGGCAGTGATTTCACGACCGGTACCACTCTGCATGTCAATGGTGGCGCATACTGCGCATGAGCGCAGGCAAGCCACGATCGGGGGACGGCCCGCCGCTATCGTTGGGTCGGGAGACATGAGCAACGCGGCAGATCGAGATCTGGGTCGTGACAAGCACATGGTCCCCATGACCGACCGCAAAGCCGAGATCGTCGGCGTGGCCGGTCGCCTCATGGCCGAGCGGGGCATCGACGGCGCATCACTGCGTCACATCGGTGACGCAGTCGGAATGCGGCGCGGCAGCCTCTACGCGCATTTCGATGCGAAAGAAGAAATCGTGGAGCTCGTATTGGGCCCGGCGTTGGCGGCATTGCGCGACGTGCTCAGCGAACCGCCCGAGCCCGGCCAGAGCGCGCTCAATCACCTGCGAGCCCGCTTCCAGGCTGCGGTCGAGTGCACCATCGAATATCGCGACGCCTTTTTGATCCTGTTTCAAGACCGTCGCCTCATCGACGAAAGCGTCCTACTGCGGCCACTGTCCGATCAGGCCAACGCAATCACTCCGCTTTGGATCAAGCTCATCGAGGCAGGCCAAGCCGAAGGGTCGCTGCGATCTGATCTGCACCCGACCACCATTGCGCTCGGCCTGTACGCGTTGCTCGTGGCCGCGTTCTCGAACCGCCACCTCGGGCTCGAAGTGGCCGGCGGTCAGTTGGACTCCGATGCGATCGTGGGCCACGTCGTCACGTTGTTCTTCGACGGCGTGCTGACCTGAGCAGTCGCATCGACGATCGATCGCCAGACTCGTTCGGAGGTGAGCGGCATGTCGATGTGCGTGACGCCGAGGTGGGCGAGTGCATCGATGACTGCATTCTGAACCGCCGGGGTCGCGCCGATCGTACCGGATTCACCGATGCCTTTGACGCCGAGCGGATTCATGTGGGTGGGAGTAACCGTCGTTCGCACATCGAAGCTCGGGAACTCGGCCGCGCTCGGAATGCCGTACTCGGCAAAGTTGGTGGCAAGAGGATTGCCCGCGTCGTCGTAGACAACCCGGTCCAGATGCAGACCATCTGGAACGACACCGCACCGAGCGCAATCATCCGGGCGGGTGAACCGACCGTCGTCTGGGGCAACAACGTGCACGGCCTCACCTTCAACGGAGAGATCATCGTGCACTTCGACAAGGCCTACATCGCGAAGTAGCGCAGTCGGCGAGCTCGATCAGACGAGCAGTGGCTTCACCCACGCAGAGAACTTCTCGCGCTGGAGCTCGGACGGTTCCAGCTTTTCGGCGGCGTCGACGAGGCGAGTCGTGGCGAGCCGAAACGCGGTATGGACAACTTGGTAAATCCGCGTGTCCGCCTGAGTTGAGCCCTGTGCGACCATGTATCGCACAGAACTCAAACCCCGATCACGCGTTCGCGCTCGGCGCGTTGGGATCCGCGGCGGAGATCATCCACGGCGTGCCGAAGCGGTCGACACACATGCCGAAAGCGGGCGAGAAGAACGTTGCCATGAGTGGTTGGGTCACCTGGCCGCCCTCGGCGAGCGCATCGAACACACGGCTGGCCTCGTCGGCCGTCTTCGGGCTGACGGAAACCTGAATGCCGGAAACGGTGATCGGCCCGTCGGTCATCGGGTCGTCGGACGCCATGAGCATGCCGCCGTCGATCATGAGGGCAGCGTGGACGATGAGGTCGGCCTTCTCGGGCGGCAAGTCGGCGGTATCGGGGGCATCGCCCATGCGCATGACGAAGATCTCGCCGCCGAAGATCTCGTGGTAGCGGGTCATCGCCTCACGGCAGTTGCCGGCAAAGAACAGGTACGGAAAGAAACTCATCATGCCTCCTGGTGTTGGTGTCATCGTTGCTCATGTGGAGACGACGCGCCCGTCGCGAATTCATCGCACCGTCTTCAGCGCGAATGCTGCGGCGGGAGCGAACAGGCACGCTCCTAGACTCCCCGGATGACCTTTGCTGTTGGTATCCGTGTCGAGGGTGGCCTCGTTGCGCTCGCCGACACGCAGGTCGTACGCGGCCACCAGACATCCAACAAAGGCAAGTTGTCGGTGATCGAGCACAGTGGCAGCCGAGCGTTCGTGATGACCTCGGGTTTGCGCTCGATTCGCGACAAGACGGTGCTGCGTCTGGAAGATGAGCTGGCGGCGTTGTCCGAGCCGTGTGAGCGAATGCACCAATTGGTGACCGCGTACGGTGATCAACTCAAGCAAGTGCGCGACGAGGATAACGCCTCGTTGATGGCCGGTGGGTTGAAGTTCGACTCGCACGCCATCATCGGCGGCCAACTTCCGGGCGACGCGGCGCCCGAGCTCTTCCTCGTCTATCCCGAAGGCAACTGGGTCGTGGCCACGACCGACTCGCCGAGCTTCATCGTCGGACGATCGGCCTACGGCAAACCCATCCTCGACCGTCTCCTGCGTTTCGACACGCCGATCCGACAGGCCGTTGCGCTTGCCTACCTTGCGTTCGACGCGACACGCACCAGCACGGTCGACGTGGGCTACCCATTCGATCTGCTCGTGCTCGACTCCCGCCGTGGTGCATTGCTGCCGCAGCGTTTCGTCGCCATTGATCTTCAAGATGCCGAGGCGTATTGGCAAGAGCGGCTTCAAGGTGCGCTTACTGACTTTCCCGACTCGTGGGCCGACGCGGTCTGGTCCGAGGAAAGCCGACTGCAATGACGAACATCCGAGTGCACAGCGAGCTGCACTACAACATCGAACAAACGAGCAGCTTCATCTTTGCGGTGTTCGCCGCGAGCAGCACGTACCAAACAGTGATCGAAGAACGGGTCGCCCTCGAGCCCGCCCTGCCATTCGAGCGGCTGCCGATCGACATGGACCACCACGAGATCCTTCGCGTGACCGTCGAACCGGGGCCTTTCTCGCTCACCTACGACGCCACCGTACGGCTCGACGCCCGTATCGCCGACGAAAATCCATCGCGTGAGACACCTTTCGCCGAGCTGCCGGCCGATGTGATCGGTCTGCTGAGCCCGAGCCGCTATTGCGAATCCGACAAGCTGCTGCGCTTCGTCAACCGCACATTCGGCACGCTCTCGCCCGGCTTCGAGCGAGTGACCGGCATTTGCAACTGGATCTACGACCACTTGACCTACATCGCGGGCAGCACCGACTCGTCGACGACTGCCGTCGATGTGCTCGTCGAGGCGGCCGGCGTATGCCGTGACTATGCCCACCTCGGCATCGCGCTGTGTCGTGCGATGGGTATTCCGGCGCGCTATGTGTCCGGTTACGCGGTCGGGCTCGATCCGCCCGACTTTCACGGATTCTTCGAGGCGTATCTCGACGGGCGTTGGTATCTCTTCGACGCGACACGCATGGCGCCCATTGCCAAGCTCGTGCGCATCGCGGCCGGGCGCGACGCGGCTGACGCACCGTTCGCGACGTTCGTCGGGTCGGCGATGCTCACCTCGATGGTGGTCTCCGCCGTCGACTTTGCCGGCCCGTCCGACATCGACGCGGCGACAGCACCCGTCACCACGGCGTAGCGCGACGTCGCCCGCGCCCGCGTCACCTGACAGGGGCGCCAACGACACGAAGTTCGGCGGCGGCGGAGCCTGATCGCGCCCGTGGTCGAGCAAGCGGTTGGCCCCGATCAAGCAAGCGGTTGGGTTAAGACAAGCAAGCGATTGATTTTGGCGCTACGCTGCGCGACTGCGTCGTCGGGGCGGGGGTCCGAAGTCCGGCTCGGTTGTTCGGCGGCGGCGACAGATTTCCGCAAGGGGGAACCGACCGCGAGACGAAAGCGCCTATGGATCAGTGCCGTGCTGGCACTGCTGATGGTGGCCACCGCGTGTGGCGACGACAAGGAGAGCGGCAGCTCGCCGACGGTGCCCGGCGCAACGACGCCGGCGACGACGACGAAACAGCCGGTCCCCGGGGGGACGATCACCTTTGGCACGTTCTCCGAGACCGCGGGTCTCGATCCGATCGTCTCCACCGGCAACGGAGTCACGGGCTACATCGAGCTGACGGCGATCTACGACACGATCGTCCGCTACAACGTGCAGACCGGCAAGTACGAGCCCAACACCGCCGAATCGGTGACCGCCAACGCCGACTCTACCGAGTGGACGGTCAAGCTCAAGTCGGGCATCAAGTTCACCGACGGCACGGCGTATGACGCCGAAGCAGTCAAGTTCGGTATGAACCGGCACCGCTCGGGTATCGCCGGCGCGCCGCCGTGCGCCGAGCTCTATGCGTGCCCGCGCAACTCCACGTCGTCGGGCGCGTACATGACGCTCGTCAAGAGCATCGACGTGGTCGATGCGTTGACGGTGAAGTTCACACTCACCGAATCGTGGCCGAGTTTCAGTTCGCGCTGGCGGCCGAAGCGTCGCTGATCCCGTCACCGACGTCGATCAAGAAGTGTGATCCGACCAAAGACGTGCGCACCTGCGAGACCAACACCAAGCCGGTCGGTGCCGGGCCGTTCAAGGTCACCGACTACAAGACCAAAGATTCGATCACGATGGTCAAGAACGCTGACTACTTCGGTGGCGCGCCCTATCTCGACGGTCTGAAGTTCGTGAACAGCATCGCCGACACCGGTGGCGACCAGACGTTCAACGCGTTGTCGACGGGCACGTTCAACATGGCCTTCCTGCGTGACCCGGCTGCCGTCGCTGCCGCGCACGAAAAGAAGTTCGACGGTGTATCGACCTTCGAACAAGGTGGCGGCCTGTTGCTCATCAACCAGGGCGTCTCGGTCACCTGCGCCGCCGGCAAACCCGAGCCATTGTGTGTCGGCAAGTTTGACGGAATCATCGCCACCAACCCGCCGACGAAAGACCCCAAGATCCGCCAAGCCATTGCGGCTGCGGTCGATCCCAAGGTCATCAACGATCGCGGCTACTGGGGCAAGGGTCTGGTCGGCAGTCAGCTATTCCAGAGTGATTTCCGCTGGTTCGCCGACGTGGCCGGCCCGAAGTTCGATGTCGAAGCAGCCAAGAAGCTCGTCAATGAGGCAAAGGCGGCGGGCTGGGACGCCAAGCTCCGACTGCTCTACAACAGCTCGCCCACCGCCGCCGCCATCGGCCTCACGGTGCAGACGATGTTGCAGGCCGTCGGCATAACGGTCACCCTCGACACCTCGAAGGACACGCTGGGTCAGATCTCGCAGGTGAGCACGCTCAAGGACTTCGACGTCACCGGCTGGGGTCTGGCGATTCCTCCCGATGATGGAGCGGTGTGGGCGTTGGCGCAGAACTTCTCGAGCAACAGTCCCACGAACCGCATCGGCTTCAAGAGCACCGTCGTCGATCAGGCGCTGAAAGACATCCGCCAAGCGAAGACCGACGACGAGAAGAAGGCTGCGTACAAGAAGATCGCCGAGACGATGACGGCCGAGATCCCCGCCCTGCCGTGGGGCAAGATCGAAGAGTTCATCGCGTGGCCGAGCAGCGTCAAGGGCATGAAGCAGACCCACCGGGCCGGCGTGATCTTCGACAAGGCGTGGATCGACAAGTAGCCATCGCCGCCAAAGGTCGTGAAACCAAGGTCGTGAAACCAAGGTCGTGAAATCAAGGTCGTGAAATAAGGCTCGAACGGCCGCTGCGGGAAGACGCTTCCCGCGGCGGCCGTCGGCCGTTTGTGCTATTCGGGGCTGATGGCGCCGATGAGTTCGAGGAGGCGCGCGGGAGGCAGATGCTGCTCGGTGATCGTCACGCCGAACGGTGAAAGCGCATCCTCGATCGCGTTGCACAGTGCCGCGGGCGCCACGATCATGCCTCCCTCGCCAACGCCGCGAAAGTTCACGTCGGGGTCGAGCGGCACGGTCTCGAGATGGACGATCTCGATGGTGGGCACATCCAGAGTCGTAGGCAAGAGATAGTCCATGAACGTCGTCGCGAGGAACTGGCCGTTCTCGTCGTAGGCGGACTTCTCGAGTAGTACCGCGCCGATACCTTGCGCGACGCCACCGCGTATCTGTCCTTCGACGATCGCCGGGTTGATGAGTTCGCCGCAGTCCTCGACGACGATGTAGCGATCGACGCGTATCAGACCGGTTGCGATGTCGACCTCGACGATGCAGCAGTGCGTCCCACCCGACCAACCGCCCTCGCCGCCCTCGTAGACGAGGCTGACGTCGAGGCCCTGCGCAAGTTCTTCGGGCACCCGCCCCGGTGTCCGCGCGGCCACGGCGATCGAGGCGAGTGGGATGGCACTACTGGGAACGCCGCGCACTGAGACACCTGCATCGACGATGACGAGGTCGTCGACGCTCGCTTCGAGGAGGTGCGCCGCGACGTCGAGCACTCGTGCACGCAGTGCACGCGCCGCGGTGAGGGTCGCGCCGCCGGCCATCGTGGCTGCGCGACTGCCACCGGTCGACCCCGGGGGCGAGTCGGCGGTATCGCCGGCCACGACGCGCACCGCGTCGAACGCCACGCCGAACTGGTCGGCCGCGATCTGGGCGAGCGTCGTCTCGTGGCCTTGCCCGTGGGGCATTTGTCCCGTGAGAACGACCACGGTGCCGTCGTCGTCGAGACGCATGCGTATCTCTTCGCGACCTACCGGATTGCCACCGGCCTTCGGCCCGGGTGCAGCTTCTATGTACGACGCCATGCCCAAGCCGAGGTAGACGCCGCCGGCGCGTGCGTCGAGCTGACGCTGGCGGAACGTGGGGAGATCGATGATCTCTGCGAGTCGCTCGAGCGACTCCTTGATGGTGATGCCCGTGAGCGGTCGGCCCGTCACCATTGTCAGCGGTGGCTGATCTCTCGTGACGACGTTGCGCAACCGGATGTCGAGCGGCTCCTCGCCGAGCTCGTGGGCGATGAGATCGATGACGCGCTCACGCACAAACGTCTCGGCGGCCCATGGCCCGCGGTAGGCGACGTAGCTCGCCTTGTTGGTGATCGCCGACTTGAAGGAGAACCGCAGCGCTTCGACTTTGTACGGGCCGGGCACCAGCGATCCGATGAGATGCGGCAGCAGGGAGCCGATGCCGGGGTACGCGCCGCAGTCCATCGTCATGTCGACGGTGAGTCCCAGGATGTCGCCGGCGTCGGTGAACGACGCTTCGACATCGAACTGTTCTTCGCGGGCATGGCCCGATGCGGCCATGTGCTCGGATCGGTCCTCGATCCACTTCACCGGCCGACCGAGATGCTTCGCCGCGGCGGCGCACGCGACGTCTTCGCGGTAGGCGCCGATCTTGAGTCCGAACGAACCACCGACGTCGCCCGTGCGCACGCGGATCTTCTCTACCGGGATCCCGGTGAGCTCGGCCAGTGTGTCGCGGACGTTGTGCACGCCTTGACACGCGATCCACACCGAGAGTTCTTCGGATTCGTCGTCGTAGCTGAACACCGCGCCCCGCGTCTCCATCGGCACGTTCTGGTGCCGGTGTTGGTGCAGCGTCACTCGTAGGGTTCGGTCACCCTTGGCGAACGCGGCATCGACGTCACCATGGCTCACGGTGTTCGGCCCGCCAGCGATGTTGCCTTCGGCGTCGTCGAAGATCAACGGAGCGAGCGGATCGAACGCCTGCGTCGCGGTCGCGATGGCGGGGAGTTCGTCGTAGTCGACTTCGATCAATTCGCACGCGTCTTCGGCCAGGGAGCGGGTCTCGGCCACGACGAGCGCCACGAGATCACCGACCAGCCTGACTTTGTCGGTCGGGATGGCGAGAAAGCTGGGCCCCGGGACGTGGAACCTTCCCGCGATGCCGACCTGGCCTGCGACGATGAGGGGCGCGAGGTCTTCGCCGGTATAGACGGCGATCACGCCGGGCGCTTGTCGAGCCGCGCTCGCGTCGATGCTGCGTATGCGGGCGTGGGCGACGGTGCTGCGCAAGAAAGTGGCGTGCAGCATGCCGGGTAACTCGATGTCGGCAACGTAGTTGCCCCGTCCGGTGAGGATCCTCGGATCCTCTTTGCGGCGCACCGACGTACCGGTGAAGCGTTCAGCGATGACCATGGCGGGCACCTTATCGAGCATGCTCGACGGACGTGAACGCACTTCCGAGCCGACGGCGAAGCACAGGTCGCCGAATGCGACTACACCACCGGCACCGGCAACAAGAAGGTGACGCGCCGCCTGATCGTTCGCCGAACCCGGCTCACCGGCCGAGCCCAGCAACGACTGTGGCCCGAC